>NZ_CP068230.1:3017500-3641666 GCF_009183365.2 Shewanella algae | reverse complement strand
TGTTGTTGTAGTCGCCGCGCACCACATAGGTGAGAAAGTTGTCCACAGTGATGGGCGCCCGGGTGCGATCCAGCTCGACCACGATTTTGCCCATGCTGGTATCAAATTCCACTTGGGGGTAGAGATTGTCTTTTTGTATATCCAACGCCAGCGCCAGCTGACTGGTCAGCATCAATACGGCTGCGAGTATCCATCGGCTCATGACCTGATTCCTTATCGTGGTGTTGCAGACGGGCCGGCTTGTGAGTCACCGACCGGTCCAATAAATTACTGCTGCAAAAAGCTGTGCAGCTCGGGGTCGTTGAGTATTTCGCCGCTCAACTGGGTGATCAGCTTGTTCATGTCCAGTTCCAGTGAGGCGAAGTCGGCACCGAAAGGCCCCTTGAGCAGCCCCTTGGCCTTATAACGCTTGGTCAGGGTATGGCTGCTGTTTTTCGCCAGCAGATTGATGCTGACATTGGTTTTGGCTTCAAAGCCGAAGCTGGATTCATCAACATCTGTGAGCAATTCAATCAGCTGCAACTGTACCTCTTTCCCACTGGCGGGATCGATTCGATATCCGGCCTTGGCAAAACCTTGGCGGAACAGTTGATCCAGTTGAGCCCTGGGTGGCTCGGCCGGGCTGACCAGACGTGCGGCTTTGCCATCTTCATTGAATCGCACAATAAAGTTGGCGGTGCGGGTATCCAGGGTTTGCAGCGCCAGAGCCGGCTCCAGCGAAGTCTGTGGCGTGACCGCAGGCAGTTCAGGGCTCAGGGCAATAAAGTTGGGGGTATGACTGGCGCAGCCAAAGAGCAGCGCCGACCCCAGCATCAAGGTAGCAAGCCGTTTCATAAAAATCCGAAGCTGTAAAAAAGGTGGCATCAGGATAACCAGATTTGAGTTTGGCTTCCAGCATCTGGCAATGGCAGATAACCGACTTTGGTTCAGTCAGGGTTCAGATAGCGAAGCGCAATATCCGCGCGTAAAACACTTATAAATCATGGGGGAATCGTATGAAGTACGTTATATTGGCAGCTGCACTGGTGATGCTGGCCTTGATGGCACCGGCCGCCAGCGCCGCAGAAGGCAAACATGTTATCGGGGGCAGTATAGGCCTTGGAGTGCAGAATGATGATGACATCAGCCGCTTCAATCCCGATGCCGGTAACACCGAAGACAACGACAGCTCAGACAGCTGGGGCACAGAGCTTTATTATCGCTATCATTTCACGCCAAACTGGGGTGTTGAAGCGGGTTACCTTTGGTCCGACGCCGGTATAGTCCATGCCTTTACCTCCGGCATTACCGAGTTGCAGATGGATAGCTTCGAGGCGGCGAGAGTATCCCTTTATGGCCGCTGGGGCTTTACCGAGCGCAACAGCTTCTATGCCAAGCTGGGTGCTGCCAGGGTTAAACTCGAATATCAATATACCAAAGACGGCGCCGGCTTCAATGACACTGAAAATGGCCTGCATGCGGCAGCCGGTTGGGAATATCGTTTCCGCAACAATCTGGGTATCAATACAGAATACGTGTATCTGAAGACGGATAACTTCGACTATCAAGGGGTATTCGTCGGCCTCAGTTACCGTTTCTGAATGACACAGTAAACCGGATAAAGCCCCGTATAGCGGGGTTTTTTCATTTTTGTAACATTCAAGGCTTCAATCTCCGACGGCGACAGGGTAGAGTCAAGTTATTGCTCTAAAAACACCTGTTGGGAATATGTTGGAATTGAAATCCGGGCCTTTGCCGACGACTCAATCCGGGGTTGCAACCCAGGCGGCACCTGACTCTTTGATAGATGTTCACGGCCGGCCTCTGTTTGGTCATTTCGACGGGCCGCCGAAAAGCCTGGGATTGGCAGACTTTCAGCTGTTCAATGAGATGGACCGCAGGGTTTCACGCCTGAAACAGCGTTGCAGTTATAAGCAGTTTGAGTTTATTGGCCTTAACAGCCCCAGATGGATGCTGGGCGTTGCCCTGGCGGATATCGCCTATCTTGGTAGTGGTTTCTGTTATCTGTTTGATGTGCAGAGTCGTCGCATGTATCAGCAGAATCTGCTGCGGCCACCCGCTGGTTTTAACCTGAGCCGTTCGCCATGGCAGGGGGAGAGCCGTATGGGCGGCATTCACTTTCGGCGTGAGCAGGGACAATGGCAACTGAGTCTGGATCTTAAACTACAGGGAATGCCACTTGAGGGGGAACTGACCTTGGTTCCCGAACCGCTCAGCTTGCCGATGGCGCTTTGCAGTCCAACCGGTTACAGCGGTTGGACCTATACCCAGAAACACAATGCCCTCAAGGTTTCCGGCCAGTTGTCCTTCAATCATGAACCCCAGCCGCTGCTGCAGGCCAGAGCCGGTTATGACTTTTCCGCAGGCTTTATGCGCCGGGAAACCAGTTGGCGCTGGGCCTCTATCAATGCCGATATTGATGGCAAGGGGTTGGGGCTAAACCTGGCGGCCGGAGTCAACGAGACCGGCTCTTGTGAAAACGTGCTTTGGGTTGATGGTGCCAGGCATTTGCTGTCGCCGGTGCATTTTGAGTTTGACCGCATGGCAGCATCCGGCGGCCAATGGCGAGTTTGGTCTGAGCGCGGCGAGCTGGAGTTGGCATTTTCGCCCTTGGGGTGCCGCAGCGAAAGGCTCAACCTGGGGCTGCTTAAAAGCAATTTTCGCCAGTATACCGGGCTGTTTTCCGGTTGGGTCAAAGACTCCCTGGGCAAGCGCCATGAGCTGGTGCAACAGAGCGGCCTGACAGAAGATCACTTTGCCAAGTGGTGAGCTGGAATAAAAGGAATAAAAATGGATTTCAATTTACTTATTTCACATCCTGAATGGCTGCTGCTGGTATTGGCGCCGCTGTTCTTCATCTGTATGGCATTGGAGTGGTTTTTCGGTGACCGCCTCAGACGTTTGCCTGAGAATGCCCGCTATCGACCGGCGGAGGTTTTCTGTAACTTTGTGCTGGCAGGCATGCACCAGGGCGCCGATATTCTCACGGGGTTACTGCTGGCCAAACTGTATTTGTGGTTATTCGGCTGGCGTTTGTTCGACATTGAGATGAATGGCTGGACCTTTGTGCTGCTGATGCTGGGGCAGGACTTTTGCTATTACTGGTTCCACCGGGCCAGCCACAGATGCCGTTGGATGTGGGCCGCCCATGTAGTGCACCACAGCTCGGAAAACATGAATTTTTCCACCGCCTTTCGTCAGAGCTTGATGTACCCATTGGCGGGCATGTGGCTGTTTTGGCTGCCCTTGGTGATCATAGGTTTCGACCCCAACTGGGTGGTATTTGTGGTGCTGCTTAATCTGGGCCTGCAATTTTTTTGTCCATACCCAGGCCATCAAACGTCTTGGGCCCTTGGAGTGGATATTCAACACGCCGTCCCACCACAGGGTGCACCATGGCCGCAATCCTCAGTACATAGATAAGAACTACGCCGGGGTGTTGATCATTTGGGATAGATTATTCGGCAGCTTTGAGCCGGAGCGGGAAACCGTGCGCTATGGTATTACCAAGCCGGTCAACAGCTTTAATCCTGTGACTGTCACTTTTGCCGAATGGCGCCATATGTTGGCGGAAGTGAGCCGCCCCGGACTTAGTTTCAGGCAGCGTTGGCGTTTGCTGTTTGCACCGCCGGCCAGTCAGGAGTTGCCCAGCTCCGGCCTCGGAGGATATGCTGATGGCCCTGACAGTTCCAAGGAAGCTAAGGAGTACTGATGAAGCTTTTTGTGTTTGACCATTGTCCCTATTGCGTCAAGGCTATGATGCTGGTGGGGCTTAAGGCGTTGCCGGTGGAGCGGGTCTATCTGCAAAACCATGATGTGGAGTCCAGAATAGCCATGGTCGGCGCCAATATGGTGCCCATTTTACAAAAAGCCGATGGCAGCTTCATGGCCGAGAGCCTGGATATCGTCAGCTATCTGGATAATCTGGATGGTAAGCCAGTCATTGCCGTTGCCAGCCAGGCCGATGCTGTCAGCCAATGGCAGGAGGCATCCGGTTATTTCAGCAGTCGCTTGCTCTATCCCCGCAGTGTGTTGCTCGGTCTGCCTGAATTTGGCAGCCAAGAGGCGATTGCCTGGTTTACCCAAAACAAGAGCGCCATGATAGAGATGTCTTTCGAAAAAGCGCTTGCGCAAACGGCCGATTATCTTGAGGGCCTGGCTAAGTGTTGGCCACGTCTCGACTGGCTGCAATTGCCGTCGGAGCGGGGTAATAAGTTGAGTATTGATGATATCAACCTGTTCCCCGGCCTGAGAAACCTGACCATGGTCAAGGGGCTGGTATTCCCGGCCAGAGTGCGTGCCTATATCGAAGAAGTGGCAGCGCTGACTCAAATCGACTTGTACGACGACAGAGCCGTCTGAGCGGCTTTATCTGAGTCATACAACTACACCCAAAAAAAGACAGGCCAGTGCTGGACCTGTCTTTTTCATTCGTTTTCACTTTAGGGCAAGTGCTACTTTAACCCGGCATTTTCAACTCAGCTTTTTCAACACTCTCTTTGTTCAACGCTCTCTTTGTTGATGCATTGCACGTTGTCTGTGCTCCTGAGCACGGTTGGGCTGGCGTCGCTCCGCCTGATGGCGCTGTGGCTGAGCTCGCTGCTGATGCTGCACCTTCGATTGACTCTGAGGCTGATAGCGTCTCTGTGGCTGCTGTTGTTTATCAGAGTGTTGCCGGCTCTTTTCAGCTTGTCTATAAGTAGTGTTAGTGTGCCGGTTTGAGGCCTGTTGCAACTGTCTGTCTCTGGCTTGATGTTTAACCCGCATCGTTTTGTCGGCGGCGTTGGCACTGCTATTGGCACTCCTATATGACGGCTGCTGTGACAGCTGGCGAACTTTTTGTGGCTCGCCCTTATGCATCTTTTCCCTCTTGTCAGCGGCGCGCCATTCGCGGCTATTGTGTTCCCTGCGCTGCTTTAGCTCATGCTGCAACTGCTTTTGTTGCTTGTTTCTGTCCTGATGCAGCCTCTGGCTGTGGTTGAAGCTGCGAGCCTGGGATTCATAACGCTTGTGCGGCTTGTTGTATACCGCCTTGTTGTAGCGTTGTTGCAGCCCAGGGTGACGATAATGGGCGCCACGTCTGTGGTGCGGGTTATGGCTCCAGCGCTGGGCTCCCTGGCTATAGGCCAGTCTTGGCCGGTAGTGATTATAGTGTTTGTGGCGATAATCGACCCAGATCACTCTGTCATGCCAATGAAAGGCGCTGAAGAAGAAGTTAAATGAAATGCTGACCCCGGCACTGCGCCAGTAAAACGGACTGGAGTGGTAGCGTACATATCCGGGGAAAGGGTCCCAATAGATAGGCGGATAGCTGCTCCAGTGCCAGTGACCATAGACACGGCGACTGTCGTAGTAAGGGACATAGATCACCTCGGTGCGGGTCGGTGCTATCACTATCTGACGCTTGTCGCGTCTGGCGTTGAGGTTACCCAGATCATTTAATGAATCGGCATCCCAAGCGGCTTGCCTCAGGGTTTGAATCCCATCCATCACCCGACCTTCATCGGCGATAAAGGCTTCGCCCAAACGGGCGGTCCAGTCCAGATCTGTGCTCATCTTGTTCAACACTTCCGGAAAGGCGATAAGCGCCATCACACTGGGATCCCAATCCTGGTTCTCGGCTTCGGCCATCAGGCGTTCATTGCTCCAATGGCTGCGCTGTTTGCGCCAGCGCTGGGCCTGCACCAGTTCCAGTGGATAGGTTGAGGCGATCAGCATATGGGTCAACAAGGTGTCCGGATAGAGAGCGATAGGGGAGAGCAGCTGCATCAGCTCGGGTTCCCGGATATCACTGCCGGATTCGGCGGCCTGCAGCGCCGTAGTTGGCAGGCCAAACAGACACAGAATAAGCACACTGTGCTGCAGCCAGATTTTCAGCTTGTTCATGGTTGCCTCCTTTAGGCCGGTATGGTTACCAGCCTGGCAAGTGAGCTAACTGAGGCCTTGCGATGCAATTCCCCATCAGTGGCTTCAGAATAAGTGGCCTTTGATGAACATAAGCTGAAGGCTTTTGGATGGCTAAATGATCTCCAAGCTGCTGCCTGGGGGAAGTGGGTAGTGGAACTGAGTCTTTTGAAATGACAGGCTCAGGCGGAACTGTGACCGTCGAAAACAAGGACGTTTTCGTCGAGGCTACATGGGCGTATTCACTCCGTGTCACAGGATCGCCTGTGCAAGAGCCCACCGCAGGTGATGGGCTGCAACTTAGCTGGCAGCTAAAACCAGGTTTATTAGTGATATTTGGTTCAAAGCCATGATAGCCGCTGTGCCAGCGGCCTAAAGTCGTGGTGTTCCACACCACACCGGGCAAGGGGCTTTGCTTGTCCAAAGCCCCTTGCATCCCCAAGGACACCCCGACGTAGCCGAAATCCCCGCTGTCTTATGAAGCAAATTGGCTACACTCAGGACTCGCATCCCTGCTCGACCTTCGAGCCTCGACATCCCTGTCTCGGCTACGCCAATTTACAACAACGCCAGCGGCGGCTCCGAAGGAGGAATTGGTGCAATTCTGCAAAGATAACGTTGCTTGAAATTACATATATAACTACAGAGATACGCCCATTTTCCAGGCACAGGAGGAACTGTGACCTTCCGAGCCAGGGATGGCGAGGCAGAGCTTACAGGGACGTACTCGCAGCGAGTCACAGGATCGCCTGTGCGAAAAGTGCACCGCAGGTGATTGGCTACACCGTGGCCGGAAGCGCGGCCAGTACTAACTTAGGAACTTTTAGCTGGAAGCTATGATAGCCGCTGTGCCAGCGGCTTAAAGTCGTGTCGCTTTGGGTTTCAAACCCAGTCAATTCTGTTGCGAAAACAATCAAAATCAGGGTTTTGTTGCCTTTGTCAAAACTTGACCTTTGGCTAATTGTTTTCACATTCAATGCTGGCTATTGTATAACCGATTCAAATGCTTATTTTTAGCGCTTCCTTAAGCTTAAGGTCGAAAGCAGCAACACTTTTCCGTTTTCAACGGAATGCTGGGACGAACAGAGTTTGCACCTGGGCGGTAGCCATGGCTTTACTCGACGTTTTTAGTTGGGCCTGGGTTGTAGGGCCCTTGGTTTTAAGGCCCTTATTTGCAGGGCTTGAAGCGCTTATGGTAAGTGCCTAAGAACTGATTTTCTATACAGTATTATTGACGTTTTAGGAAAAATGCCGGAAATTTGCAGCTAAGTTTGCGCGTTATTTCTGTAACATTTTAGAAAATAACATTAAATTCATAAAGTTAAAAAATACAGCTGGTAGATAATAGGTTTGGAAACCGCGCCTGCGCGTTTACACTCCTCCGAGGACTAAAACGCGCATACGTACTATACAGCTGTTATGTGTCAGCTTTACCAGCTATAAGGAAGTTTAATGAGCGCTAAAAAAATATTACTTTTATCTTTTGGTAATCCAGGAGAGCCTGATCCTCAGATAAATAATCAAACATTTACTGAAATAGTTAAAGGTCGGGTTTCACTAAGTACACATACTATTAATAAGATTCCTGAAATAGGGAAGCTATTTATGGTATCTGGTAGTGCGTATAGTGATTTAGTTTTCAAATGTATCAGATTTGATGGGAAAGAAATTAAATCTAAAGTAGAAGGTCATGAATATTTGATTTTTGGTGCATTTGTTAGACGACTTGCTTACATTGAAGATGAGGCATTAAAACGGGAACTTATCTCATATCGCACATAACAAGCAGCGGCACAATCGCCCGCAAACTACGCGGGCTGGACTCGCTACACTACGTTCCGCTCGCCTGTGCGCTGTGCGTTATAAGCCATTTGCCCAACGCGCTATAACTAGAGGGATACTATGAGGCTTTTAAAGAAGGCATTTCTCCGAGATATAGGGAAAGAGCTTATTGAAGAAAATGTCGCTATATTTGCTGGTGCAGGCATGTCTGCTGGTGCGGGATTTGTTAATTGGTCAGAGCTTCTTCGGCCAATCGCTGAAGAGCTTGGATTAGATGTCGATCGTGAAACTGACTTAGTTGCGCTCGCCCAATTCCACTGCAACGACAATGCAAACAATCGTAGTCAGCTTAATCAGCGCCTTATAGAGGAATTTTCTCGGGATGCATTGGAAACAGAGAATCACCGCATCTTATGCCGTTTGCCAATCCGAACCTACTGGACAACCAACTACGATAAAATAATTGAATCGGCACTCGATAAGTGCGGAAAAATTGCCGACGTTAAATACACAAAAGAGCACTTGTCCACAACAAAGCCAAGGCGTGATGCAGTTTTATATAAAATGCATGGAGATGTAGAACATCCTAATGATGCTGTTTTAACTAAGGATGATTATGAAAAATATCATGTAAAAATGGATCAATATATAGCAAATTTAAAAGGCGACTTGATTTCAAAAACATTTGTATTTATTGGATTTAGTTTCACAGACCCTAATCTAGATTACATATTAAGTCGAGTTCGCGTGGCTTATGAAGGAAGCCAGAGGAGACATTACTGCTTTATAAGGCGTGTAAAAAAGGACGAAAACGAAGATGCTTCAGAGTTTGAGTATAGAGAAAAAAAGCAAGGTTTTTTTGTAAAAGATCTATCGCGATTCAATATTAAAACAATACTTGTTGATGATTTCGAAGAAATCACGGAGTTACTGTCGCAATTAGAGGTAAACTATAAGTCCAATACAATATTTATTTCTGGCGCGGCTCACGAGTACGACCCGTTGGACGAGAGAGAGGCATTAGGCTTTGTTTACAAACTTAGCAGAGCACTCGTGTCTAAGGGAGCACGTATTGTTTCAGGCTTTGGCCTTGGAATTGGAAGCTCAGTAATTTCAGGAGCTCTAGAGGAGACTTATAGCAAGCCTAAAGCTAAGATTGATGACTCACTTATATTGCGACCATTTCCTCAGTCAACCGAAGGTACCATTCCTTTATCAACTCTCTGGACTAGGTATCGTGAAGATATGATTGATCGAGCAGGAGTTGCGCTGTTCCTGTTCGGAAATAAGCTTTCTGAGAATAATATTATTCTTTCAAATGGGATGCTTGAAGAATACAGAATAGCTAAAAACAAGGGGCTTTTTTTGGTTCCGGTGGGGGCTACCGGTTATATGGCAGAGGAGCTTTGGAACGAAATAATTTCGGATATCCAAGGTGATTCGAGTGTCTCTCATAAATTAAAAGATCTTTTCGCAAAGCTTGGTGAAAAATCAACTACCACAGAAGAGTTGATAGAAACTGTGGTGAATATTTTAGATGAAGTAAATGGTAAATAATAGCTGTAATAATACAACCAATACCGAGGAGGTATCAGACCATGGCGAGGAAATGCTTCTACAGCTTTCACTACGAGCCCGATAACTGGCGAGTTTCAACCGTCAGAAATATAGGGGCTATTGAAGGAAACAAAGCAGCAACTGACAATGACTGGGAAACTGTCACAAAAGGCGGTGACAAAAAAATAAAAGAATGGATTGCAGACCAAATGAAAGGAAGGACCTGCACCATCATACTGGCAGGTTCAAAGACAGCAAATCGAAAGTGGATAAATCATGAAATAGTGAAGTCGTGGGATGATGGGAAAGGTGTACTAGTCATTTATATTCATAACTTGAAAGACAAAGATGGGAATCAATCTTCAAAGGGGGCAAACCCTTTATATTACGTCACTCATGGGCCAACCCAAAAGCGGTTATCTTCTATTGCCAAGGCGTATGATCCACCTAGAACCACAAGCAAAGGTGTCTATAGCTATATAGAAGAAAATATAGAAGGTTGGATTGAAGAAGCTATACAAATCCGAAAGGATAATTAAATATCTTATAACAAAGCGCTACTGGGGAAAAACCTACGCTACGCTTCGATTTTCCCCAGAGCGCGGCGTTATTTTTCAAGGAAGATATTATGAGAATTTGGCACATGGTAAAAAATGGACACCCAGCATTAATGGCGCGGAAGTTAGCCTCCGACTATGCTTTGTTTAAGCATTTAACAAGGAGGTTATTATGCCGCGCCCTCGCCGAACTCAAATTAGCCTTGAAGATACGCCTTACTACCACTGTTGCAGCCGCGTGGTGAGACGTGCCTTTCTATGTGGTGATGATGCCTACTCGGGCAACAATTATGACCACCGCCGTGGTTGGGTGGAATCGTTATTGTTTGAATTAAAAGCCGTTTTTACCATTGATGTGGCCGCATTCTCCATCATGAGTAATCATCTGCATCTGGTGTTGCATATTGATATAGAGACAGCAAACCGATGGACAGACAGAGAAGTGCTTTGTAGTGCTCAAATCCCCTACCGGTGCTTGAACGCAGACCGAAAGAAGATTAAGTTATTGTTTTACAGTGGGTGGCTTGATTTTTCCTGAAAATTACAAAATAGATTATAGATTAAAGAACGAATATGGATATTTTAATAGAAACACCTCGTCTCTTAATGAGAGAGTTTTGCTTAGATGATGTAGATGCTGTCTTTGAATTTTCCACTAATCCAGATGTTATGCGTTATACGGGTGATGTGGGTACCGTTAATACCAAAAAAGATGCAGAGAATTTAATTGTTAATTGCTGGCAAGCAGAATATAAGAAGTATGGTTACTCTCGGTATGCATTGATTCATAAAGAAGATGATAAAGTCATAGGGTTCTGCGGAGTTAAGTACGAACCCGATTTGAACTGTCCAGACATAGGCTATCGGATGCTACCTGAATACTGGGGGAATGGATTAGCCACAGAAGCTGTAAAAGCCACTTTAGAGTATGCAAAAAATACGCTTGGGCTTACTAAAGTAATTGGTGAGGTCTTAGTTGAGCATCCTGCGTCAGGTAATGTTTTACTTAAATCTGGTCTACGTAAAGTTGACACTTATGAAAAAGATGGGTTTATATTGAATAGATATGAATAAAAACTTAAGTTTACAAGTAATAGTAAAGAAAGATAACAAGCTGCTGAATTCGATAAACTAATTGGCGGAGCGTTATTTTTCAAGGAAGATATTATGAGAATTTGGCATGTCGCTTTTTTAAGGTTCATCGCAGATTAGCGTGGACTGGAAATGAAAACGGTTGGAGAGTTATTGTTTAGTCGCCAAACAAAAACAATGACCAACCCCAACCGTTCTCAATGTCGAATATTACCTTTCCCATTGCGCTCTGGGAAGGCTTTGAAGCCGTCCATACCGAGCAAAATCAACAAACCCTCATCATCCACCTAAAGCCGATTGATAACGGCCACTGTGCTTGCGGCAAACCGGCTAAGGCTGTTCACGACGCTTCACTTCGCAGCGTATCGGAACGAACTATACTGGCGTTTCAGGTTCAGTTACGGCTACCCGTCCGCCGTATTCTTTGCCCTGATTGCGGTATCGTTCGGGAGCATATCAGCTGGTTAAAGCCCTATGCTCGCCAGACCACACTGCTCATTGAGCATGTCGAGGCGCTACTCAAGCTCTTGCCGATTAAACATATCTCGCAACTCCTTGGCCTGCACTGGCATACCATCAAGACTATCGACAAACGTCGGCTGGCAAGGGAGGTCACAGAGCCTGATTGGAGTCGTGTCAAACGCCTGGTCATGGACGAGTTTGCCCTGTTCAAAGGCCATCGTTACGCCACCGTGGTGGCCGATGCGGATACTCATCAAGTCCTTTGGATAGGTGAAGGCCGCAGTAGAGAAGCTATCCGGCCGTTTTTCGTTAAGTTGGGGCAGTACTGCCAACAGATTGAAGCCGTTGCTATGGATATGAATACTGCCTTTGACCTGGAGGTACAGAAGCACTGTCCCCAAGCCAAAGTGGTCTACGACTTGTTTCATGTTGTTGCCAAGTATGGCCGTGAAGTCATCGACCGAGTCAGGGTTGACCAGGCTAATCAACTCAAGCATGACAAACCGGCCCGCAAACGGGTAAAACGGGAGCGCTGGGTCTTACTCAAAAACAGAGATAATTTGACAGACAAACAGGCGGGGTATCTCAACGAGCTGTTGGAGTCGAACAAAAGCTTAATGACGGTTTACCTGCTCAGGGAGCAACTCAAGGAGATGTGGTACTGCACAGATGAAGCCGAAGCCACGGCTCAATGGAACCTCTGGTGGCAACAAGTCAGAGAGAGCGGTATCAGGCCACTACTCCAATTTGGCCAGCGTCTTAAAAACTATCTTCATGGCATAGTTGCTTCAGCGGTTCATCCGTTGCACACCTGCCGACTAGAGGGGATGAACAACAAAATCAAACTGCTGAAGCGAATGGGCTATGGCTACCGGGATACCGAATACTTCTTTCTGAAAGTCAGACAGGCGTTCCCCGGAGATCCGCGATGAACCTTTTTTAAGCCTCCTGTTACCAGGTTGCTCTTCGACGAATAAAACTATCTATCAACCTGTTTGTTTTCAATCCGTAGAACAAGCCATAAACATTGGTGAATCTCTTATATCCGCGGGATATTTTGAAAAAGTAAGTTACTGGGTTAACGGAGACCCCAGCATACCTGTTCGTGGGTTGGGTTTGGAATGGGATGGATTCGAACATTCAAAGTATTGTCCCAGCGGAGGATATCCTGTCCTCATCTCTTACCTGGATAAGGATGAACTTGGGAATTCTGAAATAGTAATTAAATGGGCTCAAATAGTTTTTAAAAATATGCTTAAGGAACGAGGTATTGAAACATAACAAGTGACTGTGGCATTCCGTCAATAAGTATTTCGCTAATTGTGATAGCTTTCGCCCATCGGGTTCGATTTTTCATCATGGTATTGAACGTAACCAACAACTCTCGCATACAGGATATCAACGCTACTTTGGGAAGCGATTATTTCCTGAGGGGGCGTCTCTCTGCAATGTTATTTGTGCCAACGGCTTTCGGCGACACCGGGGGGGAATTGGTGCAACTCTGTTAGTCCTAAATAGCTTGAAATATTTGAGAGATCTGCAGACATACACCTATTTTTCAGGCACAGGCGGAACTGTGACCTTCCGAGCCAGGGATGGCGAGGCAGAGCTTACAGGGACGTACTCGCAGCGTGTCACAGGATCGCCTGTGCGAAAGGCGCACCGCAGGTGATTGGCCACAACTTAGCTAGCCGCTAGGATCAAGTTCATTGGTGAGTTTTGGCTTGAAGCAATGCTAGCCGCTGTGCCAGCGGCATAAAGTCGTGGAGCAAATGCATTCATGCACAACGGCCAGCTCCCCGTCCCAGGCTCGCACTCGAAAGCATGTTGCTATGCAATTCTCGCCATGTCACAGGATCGCCTGTGCATAAGTCTGCGGCAGGCAGAAACATCCATTGCCGGAAACTTGGTCAGTACTTATTGGCAGTATCAAGGGTGGCATTGATGCCATTTTGTAAGATTAGCCTTGTTGGAAATCGGTAAGGATGGGGAATGAATGTACTATTCCCAATCTCAACTTCTGGGTAAAAACAGAGTGAAGCGGGCGCCGCCCAGGGGAGATTGATCTATTTGCCACTGGCCTTGGTAGCTCTGCAGCAGATCTTTGACTATCGCCAGTCCTATACCATGGCCTTGTTGGTAGTTATCGGCTCTGACACCGCGCTCGAACAGCTGGGTTTTCTGCTGCTCTGTAATGCCCGGGCCATCGTCTTCGATGCAGATGTTCAGGCCTTTTTCGCTAACCCAGGTTTTGAGGGCAACCTTGCTGTTTGCTGCCTTGCAGGCGTTATCCAATAGATTGCCGAGGAGTTCGGCCAGGTCGGCTTCATCGCCGTAAAACAGGGCATTTTTTGCCAGCTCAGCCTCAAACTCCAGCGCCTTGTCTGCATAAATTTTGCCAAGGGTTCGCAGCAGTTTGTCGGCCACGGTTCTGCTGTTCACCCCTTGGTGCCAAGCGCCGCTGCCGGCACTTTGGGCCCGTTTAAGCTGGTGGCCTATGCTGGCGTTGATTTGGCTGATGGGCTCTTGGGCATCGCTCGGCAAAGACTTAAGGCTCTGCAGTACCGCCAGCGGTGTTTTCAGACTATGGGCCAGATCCGACAAGGCGTTGCGATAACGTTGGCGTTGGCGCTGTTCGTTGCTTATCAGGGCATTGAGCTGGGTAGCAACCTGTTGCAGCTCCTTGGGATAGTCGCTGCCGAGATGTTGCCGTTTGCCTTGTTCTACCGCTTCGAGCTCGGCGCGAAAGCGCGCCAGTGGTTTGAGTGTCCACCAGAGCCAGCCACCTTGTACCAGTAACAGGAACAGCATCAATAGTCCCAGGTATTGCCAGAGCTGGCGACTGAAGGCGCCTTGGGTTTGCTCAAAGCCGGTATGATCTTTGATGATGTGTACGGTAAAGGGAATATCCCGGCCATTATCCGAGGCCGAGGCAAAGCTGGCGCTGAAGCTGTAACTGAAGTGAGGCTTGCCCAGGAGAAGCATTTCGCCAAAGCGGCCTTCTCCGAGTGGTGGGCTTGGAAGCTTGCCAGGAGGCGGCATACCGATAAAGGAAGGCGAATGCCATACCAGTTTGCCTTGGCTGCTGACCAGGGCGTAGAGCCCGGATTGATCTATGTTGAACTGTTTGTCTTGTAATTGATCCGGCAGAACCAGTTCGCCCTGTTCCACTTCTGCCAATGCCAATACTCCATAAAGGGCGGCGCTGAGTTCATCTTTTACTGCGTGGGTCAATTGGGCACGAAAGGCATCGCTCAGGGTCACGCCGATAAGCGGCAAGAGTACCAGATTCAACAGCAGGGCGCTGATCACCAGCCGGCCCTTGAGTGAACCGGGCAAAAGCCTTGCTGGCAAGGGCTTCATCAGGGGTTATCTCTAACAGGAAGCGCATTGAGGCGATAACCCTGACCACGCAGGGTTTCAATAAGCCCAAGCGTGCCCTCGGGATCCAGCTTCTTGCGCAAACGGCGAATAAATACCTCAATCACATTGGAGTCCAGATCAAAGTCCTGATCATAGATATGCTCGATAAGCAGACTCTTGGAAGTGACTTCTCCCTGATGCAGCATCAGATACTCGAGCAATTTGTATTCGGAGGCGCTGAGGCTGACGCTGTGTTTGCCGAGTCGTACTTCACCGCTGCTGGTATTCAGGGTGACAGGGCCACTTTGCAGCAAGGGGCTGGCCTTACCGGCGCTGCGGCGGATTAAAGCCTTGATCCTGGCGGTGAGTTCCATGGGGTGAAAGGGTTTGGTGAGGTAGTCATCAGCGCCGGCATCCAAGCCTTCCACCTTGTCCTGCCAGCCATCTCTGGCGGTGAGGATCAGCACAGGGTAATCCAGTCCCTTGGCTCGCATCTGTTCAATCAGTGCTATGCCGCTGAGTTTGGGCAGGCCGATATCGATAATGGCGGCATCATAGGGATATTCCGCCGCCAGAAACAGACCTTCTTCGCCGTCTGACGCCGTATCCAGATTGAAACCTGCCTCTTGCAGATGTTGTTTTAAGTTGGCTTGTAAGGCGGCATCATCTTCTACCAATAACAGTCGCATAAGCTATTTCCTGTCAGTTTGCCTGCAGTCGGCCGCTGCGGGCATCCACAGAGACATAGACAATTCGGCCACTGTCCTGCAGCAGTTTGACCCGATAACCCGGGTTGCCGTTGACCTTCACAGACTGCACCCTGAGTACTTTACCGCCATAAGCCTGCTTCACCAGTCTGGCGGCTTCATCGCCGCTGCGGACTTTCAGCTTGGCCTCCTGGCCCTGAGTCGTTCGTTCCGGCTTGGCAAAGGGGCCGGCATGCAGGGGCTGAGCGAAAGCCAGCGACAGCAATAGCATGCTTGCCGCGATAATTCCGCTTGAGTGATAAGCTTGATGCTTGATTTTACTGCCCCTTTTCATGGTTTTGCCCTTTTGGAAACGCTTGGCCCAGTGTAAAAGATCCCCGCGGTGGATGAAATAGCCAGCCGGGTCTTCACTCTCTATCTGTCCTTCCCCCTGGTTTTCGCTCAGGCCCGGTCAGTTGTACTCCTTCCAAGATGAACATCGGCTGACAGAAAACGTTCATCTCATGTTCACCCAGGCTGACTTTTAATAATGCTAAGGAAGGTGCGAATAAGTCCTCGTGGGCACTCTGGCTTGCACAGCAATTGGCGTTCAAGGCATCTGACTGAAGGCATGCCGGGGCCTGTCGAAGTCGGATAACGCAGAGAGCCGGTTGCTGTGAAAGCCCCGAAGGGCGTGGCTTACAGACCTGCCTGCTATGTTGTGCTTCTTGCAAAGGACTAGGGCCATTTGCTGCGAACCACGCCTTGCATCCAGGCCTGTAAGCCGACGCAGAGCACACATGGGACTTGTTCGCACCTTCCCTAAACCCGGATAAGCGCGAGATGCGCCCTGTGGAGAAGTACTATGAAATTATTATCTTACACTGTATTTAGCCTGTCGCTGTTTTTGGCCCTGTTTTGGGGTGCGCCTGTAGCCTATGCCAAGGAGCCTGTCGGTGGACAAGTCTCCATCGGCCAAAAAGCGCAGCAACCAAGCGATGAACAGGATAGCTCAGGCGCCGAGCTAAGGGCGGCACAACACAGGCAGTTGCTCAAGCAACTGCAGCAGGAGTGGCAATCTGCCGAAGCTCAAGTTTCCGGTGAGCGCATGACCCGCGAGCAGATGATTGCCAAGAAACAGAAACTGCCCGAGAGCCAAGCCGCGCCGCAGCGGATGGTTTCCATGGCGGCCCACAGCTATTACCATGAGTTCAGCTTTTATGAGGCGGCCTGCTACCTTTATGACGATTATGACTCTGATGGCTTTTATCGCAGCTTTGCGGTGCGCTTTGATGCCGATGTTTACGGCAATGATCCGGCCGAGTCTGTGCCCGTTTATGCCGAGCTTTATCTAAGCCGCAACGGCGGTGACTGGGAGCATTACTACAGCACTGAGGTGTTCTACATTCAGGGAGACAGTACCCAGGATGACTTTGAAGTGCTCACCACGTTAGAGAGCGGCTACCCCAGCGATCACTATGATGTGCTGATCGACCTCTATGAACCCGGTTACAGTGACATAGTGGCGACCATAAGTTCTTATGAAAGCAATAGCCTCTATGCCTTGCCGCTGGAGAGTCGTGAATGGGACAGAGATGATGGCGCGACCGTGATAGTCGATGCCGGCGGCAGCCTGTCAGTGCTGGCGCTCGCGAGTCTGGTACTGCTTGGCGGCTTGCGTTACAGACGCGGCCAAGTTGCCGCCTGAAATCACGAAATTTAACTACACAGGCCGGGGTCTCTCCGGCCTGTTTCTTTCCGGGTTCCCAATGGGGGCCGGAATGGGTCAACAAGGTTTACGCTTGTTGGCCTTTTATTTGGAGGCTTGCAGGATCACAAACTTACCATTGGAGGCCATGGTCTTGCAGTTGCCGAACAGGCGCTTTAGCTTGATGTGGTAGCCTAGGTGACGGTTGCCGACCACATGCAGTATGCCGCCGTTCACCAGACGCCGTCTGGCATCGAGGAACATCTGCCAGGCAATATGATCTGTGATGGCCTCTCCCTGATGAAATGGCGGGTTACAGAGCACCAGATCCGGTGCGACCCCGGCGCTCAAATGACTCAGACAGTCGTCCCAATAGAAGTGGCCGCGTTCGGCTTCAAAGCCATTGCCCTGCCAGTTGAGCCGGGCACTTTCCACGGCCATCTCTGAGTCATCAACAAAGTGAATGCTCGCCTCGGGATAACGCTTGGCCGCCGCCAGCCCCAAAATGCCATTGCCGCAGCCCAGGTCCACCACAGAGCTAAACTCACCTTCGGGGAGGTTGGCCAACATCAAACGGGCGCCGATATCCAGTTTGCCGGCGGCAAATACATTGCTGAGATTACAGATATTGAGGCCGAACTCGCCAAGGGGCCACTCGCTGGGGGCCGGCAATTCGCGTGTCTGGCCATCGGCGAAGGCGGTAATCACCCGGGTCTTTTTCCATGCCAGACTGGCGCTGGCCTGGCCCAGATGTTTGCCAATCAGGGCCAACAAGGCTTGATTGATGGATTTGGCCTTGGCGCCAATCAATACCCGGGTACCGGCGGGAAGCATATTGGCCAGCAGGGTCAGCTGCCAGGCAAAAAAGTTGAGGTTCTTGGGCAGCTTCAGCAATATGGTATCGGGTACACAAGCAGGCATTTCCCGACTGTTTAGCCAGTGAATGTCGGCATCGCTGAGATGGTTTTTCTCAAGATTTTGTCGAGCACCAAGGTGGGAAGTGCGGGCATCCGAGCTCCAGTGAACCTTTGCATCGGGATAACGTCGGCGAATGGCGCACAGCAGGGCACCAAAGCTGTCGTTGATAATAAGCACAGATTGAGGCACCTCTTCCTCGGCGAGCTGTTTGAGCAGGTGTTCATCGGCGGCATCCCAGGCCTGGAGGTTGGATTCCTGCTCTTCGGGATAGCGGTGCAGAGTAAGCTGAATATCAGCGGCTGAGAACAGGCTGGTCATATAACTGGGCTTAAAGGACGAATTTGCGCGGATTATCGCAAATACTGGCGCTCAAGGCGATATTTGCGAAAATCTGCCTTGGTCATTATGTAATAAAGAAGGCTTAAGCCGGGCAATAAGCCACAGAGAAACAATGCCATGAAGTTCAAAGATGAGTTCAAATATGAGTTCAAAAGAGATACAGCAGTCGCTGTTTGCGCTTGAGCCTGGGTCATCTGCTGAGTCGGCAACAGGCGTGCAGCGGTTTGAGCAACCGCCTATGTTGCTGTTGCGCGGTTATCTCAATCCAGCACAGCAGGAGGCCATTTGGCGCGAGGCGGAGCATTATCCTCTGACTCGCCCCGAGCTTGAGATATTCGGGAAGCGTCACGCCATTCCCCGTACTCAGGTGTGGTTTGGCGATCACGGCTGTGATTATCGCTACTCAGGGTTATTGGTCAGGGCGCTTCCCTGGCCCAAATATCTGTTACGGCTAAGGCAAAAGCTGGATCGGGACTGGCAGCTTGGCAGCAACGGCGTGCTGGTAAACCGTTATGCCGATGGCCGCGACGCCATGGGCTGGCACAGCGACGATGAACCTGAGCTGGCAGAGGGGGCCGATATCGCTTCAATCAGTCTGGGCGCCGGGCGCGATTTTGATTTGAGACACAAGCAAAGCGGCGAAAAGCTGCGGCTCAGGCTTAACTCGGGCGATCTCTTGTTGATGCGCTGGCCGATGCAGCAGGAGTGGCAACATGCTTTGCCAAGAAGGCTGAAACTCACAGAGCCCAGGCTCAATCTCACCTATCGGCGGCTCAAACCGGGTTTTCATCCTCCTGGTGGTTGAAAATTGTCGGATTGATCTTTGTTCGCCGACGCAGTAACCTGCCGCCAATCCCAACAGCTTATATCAGGTTTTACCATGTCCGTTGCCCAGACCATAGAGCAGAAGTTGCGCCTTGCCCTGACGCCGAGTCATATAGAAGTCATCAACGAGAGCCACAATCACCATGTGCCGCCTAATTCAGAGACGCACTTCAAGGTGATCATTGTCAGTGAAGCCTTTAATGGCAAGCGTCTGCTGGCTCGCCATAGAGAAGTGAACCAGGCATTGGCGGAAGAACTGGCCAATGGCGTGCACGCTCTGTCCATGCATACTTATACTCAGGCCGAATGGGATGCTCAAAGCGCCGTGCCTGAGTCGCCCAAGTGCCGTGGTTAAAAGTCCTGGCTTGATAAACCGCCTCCAGGGGCTGCATTTGTGTTTTGGCGCTGTAATAATAGCGCTTTGAGACGCGAAACCATTTAACAGTGCAAGCCAGCTTGCCATCCAAGGGAGAATACCCATGCCATTGTTAGACAGCTTTACCGTGGACCATACCAAGATGGAGGCACCGGCAGTGCGGGTGGCCAAGACCATGAGCACACCAAAGGGCGATACCATTACGGTATTTGACCTGCGTTTTTGCGCGCCCAACAAGGATATTCTCAGCGAGCGTGGCATTCATACTCTGGAACACCTGTTTGCCGGCTTTATGCGCGATCACCTCAATGGTGACGGAGTGGAGATCATAGATATTTCACCCATGGGTTGCCGCACCGGCTTTTATATGAGCCTTATCGGGACACCGGCAGAAGGCCGGGTTGCCGATGCCTGGTTGGCAGCCATGGAAGATGTGCTCAAGGTACAAGATCAAAAGGCTATTCCTGAGCTGAACGAATACCAGTGCGGTACCTATCAGATGCATTCTCTGGAGCAGGCGCAGGATATTGCCCGCAATATTATTGCCGCCGGTGTCAGCGTTAACCGCAACGACGATCTCAAGTTGAGTGAGGAACTGCTGAAGCAGCTCTAATCCCACCCGGCTTACCTCGCTCAATCAAGCGGCTTGATATTTACTCAAGTCGCTTTTTTTTTGTCCGCAAATCAGTTAGTTTACAAAAATATAACATCAAATATGCGGTAACTGCTGATAGGGGATTGGGATATGAGTCAGAGGCGAGGCTTGCTTAAGGTGAGTGCAGTGGCCGGTTTGGTGAGCTGGAGTTTGGCCGGGCCGTGGGCGCATGCTTCTGAGCCTTTGGCTGCTGACCATCCGGCTTTTGAGCCCGCAGCAATCAATGCCATGTACTATGACTCGGCCGAGCGGCAATTGACCGCCGGTGGCGAGCTTATCCCAACCCTGCCTGGCAGTTTCAGTATCCGCGGCGCCGGTGGCAGCGGCCATTCCGGAATGGCAATTATCGAAGACAGGGTCAATCTGGCGCCGGCACCTTATTCTGCGCCTTATCTGTGGCAACTGCCGGATCCCGATACCCTGGTTGCCAGTTCGGCCAATGCCGCCGGTAGCTTGCTCTATGGTGGTAGCGGCAGTTTTGGTGTTTTGGAAACGCAAAGCTTGGCGCTGCATGATACTCCGGGCAAGAGTGTGCGGCTTCAGGGCAATGAAGATAAAGGTTGGGGCGCAGATGGCCGCGGTTTGATTGATGCCGATGACTATAAGGTGTTGCTGCAGGCGAGCCACAGGCGCCAGCACCCCTGGCAGGAGCCGAGAAGCGCCGAGCAGGGGCAAGACGACAGCCAGACCAAGGTCCTTTTCAAGATAGCGGCCAACAGCTTGCCGGGTGCCCGCAGTCGGCAACATACTGAATTCAAGTATCAGTATTCACAGCAGCGGCAGTTTTTGCCGGGAATGGGGCTGACGGTTGCCGATTGGCAACTGAACCCTGAGTTGGTGTATGGCGCTGCCACGCAGGATAGACTCAAGAGCCGCAGTCACAGATATCAGTTGTCACACCGCGTTGAGCCTACTGTCGGCTCCCGGGTGTTTACCGAGCTTTACTACCATAGCCATCACAGCTCGCAGTTGCAGATGAGTTTTGCCGATGGCGCCTTTATTCAAGGTGACGTGCTTGAGCAATTGGCGGCCTTGGATGCCGCTGCTATCGGCGCGGTTTCATTGGTCGACTTTCGCCGTGATGATGACTTCGAGGCTATGGGGATCCAGAGTCAGGCCATTACTCACTATGGTCGCCACAAGGTGAGTTACAGTGCCCGCTGGCACAGAGACAAAGCTGAGCTGACACCCGGCCTGGGGAGTTGGCTGTGGCTGGATGGACGACTGAGTGATACCGCGCAGAGTCTGAGTGTCAGGATTGATGACAAGGCCAGTGTCTGGAGCTCGGCGGTGACGGCTGAGCTCAACTGGTCGGCCGTGACTCTGGAGCTCGGCGTCGGCTATGAAGATGTTAGCTTGGAGCGCAGTAGCGAAACAGTGCCGCTTTCAGCCGCGGATTTCTCCGAAAGTGAATGGTTACCCACGGCTAAGCTCAGTTGGCACGGGGAGGCACTGAGCCTGTTCATCAGTGCCGGCAGGGCCTGGGCGGCGGCGAGCCCCGGCAACCGGGGGCAACGCTCCCAACAAGCCTGGCAATATGAACTCGGTGGCCGCTTTGAGTCAGGTAGGCTGAAAATTGCACTGAGCCTGTACCAGCGAGACTTCGATAATCTGCATTTTGATTGCACGGCAAATAGCTTCTGCGACCCAGCGCTGCGCCTCAATCAATACAATCTTGGGGAAGTGGATGTCAAAGGTGCCGAACTGGCGCTCGACTACAGCCTGGACTCAGGTAGTGTCAATTGGCCCATGGGACTTAAGTACCATTACACCCAAGCCAAGGCGCAGCACTCGGGTTGCCTTATGCTGAGCGGACCTTGCCTGATGGCCGATAAACAGTTGCCCTGGTTGCCCGAGCATGCCTTGAGTCTTCATGTTGGGTTGGAGTGGGACGGCTTTAAGGCCAGGGCTCTGGGCATATATCGTTCAGAAGTGGCAAGCCTTATCCCTCAGGTGACGGCAAAGGACAGCATGCAACTGGATCTACTGCTGAGTTATGACTTCAACTCAAAACATCAGCTCTATTTTCGCGCCGAAGATCTGCTCGATGATGCGGGCCCGTTACGCGAAGATGACACCGGCTTGTTGGCAAGTGTTGGCAGACGTTTACAGCTGGGCTACCGGATGAAATTTTGAAGCAGAGCCTCCCCGGTAAGGCCGGGGAGGTGAAATAAGTATTTTCGACTATTTGGTTGATTAATTCTTTAAAAATGAAAAGTATAACTTTATGAGTCAGGACAAAATCCTGCCTTTCGCCCGCTTGCCGCTATCTCCGCTTGTTCAACTCCGCTCGATTCTCTCTTGGTCGCTTTGAAAGCAGGTTAAAACACTACAATTTTCGTGGCGATAGCGTTGCAATTGGGGTAAAATGCGCGCGACCAGCGTGATTGCGATCGCATTTCTGTGATAAATCTGCGCTAGCTCAACGCTCGATTTTTTGTGTGAGAGTCGGGGGTTAGCAGGAACGCGGCGCATTGTCTTTCCTTCAAAACGTAGTGCATGTGGATATGATTACAATTAAGAAAGGATTGGATTTGCCTCTAGCAGGCGGACCAAAGCAAGTTATCCATGATGGCCCAGCCATTAAACACGTAGCTACTTTGGGTGAAGAGTATATTGGCTTACGTCCAACGATGAAGATCAAAGTGGGCGATAAAGTGCAAAAAGGTCAGGTGATTTTTGAAGATAAAAAGAATCCTGGCGTCAAATATACGGCTTTGGCCAGTGGCACAATATTAGAAATCAACCGCGGCGCCAAACGTGTTCTGCAGTCAGTCGTCATAGAGATCGAAGGGGACGAAGCCGTCTCTTTTGCCAAGTATGATGCCCAGGCTCTGGATACTCTGGAACCGCAGCAGGTTCGCGACAATCTGATTGAATCAGGTATGTGGACCGCATTGCGCACCCGTCCTTTCAGTAAGGTGCCGGCAGTGGATGCGACAGCAGCGGCTATCTTCGTGACAGCCATGGACACCCAGCCACTGGCTGGTGACCCTCAAGTTGTTATCGCTGAGCATAAAGACGATTTCGTCAACGGCCTGAAAGTACTGGCCCGACTGACAGACAAAGTCTTCGTCTGTAAAGCACCAGGAGCAGACATTCCAGCGGGCAATGCCCAAGTGGAAGAGTTTGCCGGTCCCCATCCAGCGGGTCTGCCTGGAACTCATATCCACTTCTTGATGCCTGCCTCTGCCCGTCGCAGCGTATGGTACCTGGGTTACCAGGACGTCATCGCGATAGGTCAGCTGTTTACCACAGGTGAACTGAACAACCAGCGCGTTGTGGCCATCACTGGCCCTAAAGCCAAGAGCCCTCGCTTGGTGCGCACTCTGTTGGGTGCCAGCACTCAGGCCCTGACCCAAGACGAAGCCGATGGCCAAGTTCGGGTTATCTCAGGTTCTGTGCTCAACGGCCGTACTGCAATAGGTCCCCATGCTTATATGGGACGCTACTTCCAGCAGTTGACCCTGATTGAAGAAGGTACAGAGAAAGAATTCTTCGGTTGGGTAATGCCTGGAGCCGATAAGTTCTCCATTACCCGTGCTTTCCTGGGTCACTTGAGTCCTTCCCGTCTGTTCAATATGACCAGCAGTACCGGTGGTTCCGAGCGGGCCATGGTGCCTATCGGCAACTATGAGCGGGTGATGCCTCTGGATATTCTGCCCACTATGTTGCTGCGTGATCTGATCTCCGGTGATACCGATGGCGCCGTGGCATTGGGTGCGTTGGAGCTGGATGAAGAAGACCTGGCACTGTGTACTTTCGTATGTCCCGGTAAGTATGACTATGGTTCATACCTGCGTGACTGCTTGGAGACCGTCGAGAGGGAAGGCTTATGAGCTTGAAAGATTTTCTTGAGCGTATTGAACCGCAATTTGAAAAGGGCGGTAAATACGAGAAGTGGTATGCGCTCTATGAAGCCGCAGCGACCATTTTTTACACCCCGGGTAAAGTGAACAAGGGCAAGACCCATGTGCGCGATAACCTGGATCTGAAACGTATGATGATTACCGTCTGGGCCTGTACTTTCCCCGCCATGTTTGTCGGGATGTACAACGTGGGTCTGCAGGCGCAAATCGCCCTGGCCGCCGGCTTCGGTACTCCCGATGTTTGGCAAGTGGGTCTGTTTGAACTCTTCGGTACTCAGCTGACAGCCGATTCCGGCTGGGCCACCTTGATGTGGTATGGCGCCTGTTTCTTCCTGCCTATATATGCCGTGACCTTCGCGGTCGGTGGTATCTGGGAAGTGCTGTTCGCCTCGGTTCGTGGCCATGAAGTCAACGAAGGTTTCTTCGTGACCTCAGTGCTGTTTGCCCTGACGCTGCCTGCAACTATCCCATTGTGGATGGTGGCACTGGGTATCAGCTTCGGTGTGGTTGTCGCCAAGGAGGTGTTCGGTGGTACCGGACGTAACTTCCTCAACCCAGCACTGGCCGGTCGTGCCTTCCTGTTCTTTGCCTATCCGTTGAACATGTCCGGTGACAACTCCTGGGTGGTTGCCGACGGTTTCTCCGGCGCCACTGCGCTGAGCCAAGCGGCTTCAGGTACTCTGGACTACGCCTTCAACCAGAACTGGTGGGATGCCTTCTTCGGCTTTATTCCTGGTTCTGTCGGTGAAGTTTCTACCCTGGCTATCCTGCTCGGTGGTCTGGTTATCATCTATACCCGTATCGCTTCCTGGCGCATCGTCGGCGGCGTGATGGTTGGTATGATTGCCGTGTCACTGCTGCTGAACCAGGTCGGTTCTGAAACCAACCCCATGTTCGCTATGCCTTGGTACTGGCACCTGGTTCTGGGTGGATTTGCCTTCGGTATGATGTTTATGGCCACTGACCCTGTGTCGGCTTCCTTCACCAACCAGGCCAAATGGGCTTACGGTATCCTGATAGGTGCCATGGCAGTGTTTATCCGTGTCATCAACCCTGCATTCCCAGAGGGCATGATGCTGGCGATTCTGTTTGCCAACCTGTTTGCGCCACTGTTTGACCATTTTGTAGTCCAGGCAAACATCAAGCGGAGGATTGCTCGTGGCTAGTAATAAGGATTCGTTCGGAAGAACGCTATTTGTCGTCGTTGGCCTGTGTCTTATCTGCTCGATTTTCGTATCGACCGCAGCAGTACTGCTCAAGCCAACCCAGCAGGAAAACAAACTGCTGGATAAGCAGAAGTTTATTCTGGAAGCCGCCAACCTGATCGACACCAAATCCGGCAAGGTCAGCAAAGATGTGGTTCTGGAAACTTACAAAAAGTATGTTGAAGCCAAGGTTATCGAGCTGAAAACCGGTGACGAAGTGACCGATATCAACGGCGATACCTATGATCAACAGAAAGCCTCTCGTGATCCAGCCACCTCTGTGGTGCCTGAGCATGACATTGCTTCGGTTAAGCGGATTGCCAAAAATGCCGTGGTTTATCTGGTGCGTGATGATGCCGGTAAAGTGACCAGCGTGATCCTGCCGGTTCATGGCTATGGCCTGTGGTCTACCATGTACGCCTTCCTGGCGCTGGAACCGGACATGAACACCATCCAGAACCTGGTTTATTACAACCAAGGTGAAACCCCTGGACTGGGCGGCGAAGTTGAAAACCCAAGCTGGAAAGCCAAATGGCAGGGCAAGAAGCTGTTTGACGAGCAGGGCAACATAGCTATCACAGTGACTAAAAACCCAGCCGTAGCCGAGACAGACCATGGTGTTGATGCCTTGTCCGGCGCGACCCTGACCAGTAATGGTGTTCAGCACTCGCTGACATTCTGGCTGGGCGATGAAGGTTTTGCTCGCTTTATTGAAAAAGCACGCAATGGAGGATTGAGCTAATGGCCGACAGTAAAGAACTCAAACAGGTTCTCACCGGACCTATAGTCAGCAATAACCCTATTGCGCTGCAGATCCTCGGGGTATGTAGTGCCCTGGCGGTAACCAGTAAGCTGGAAACCGCATTGGTGATGACCATAGCACTGACGGCGGTAACAGCGTTTTCCAACCTGTTTATCTCCATCATACGTAACCATATTCCTGCCAGCGTGCGGATTATTGTGCAGATGACCATTATTGCCTCGCTGGTAATCGTGGTGGATCAGGTGCTGCAGGCATACGCCTACGACATCTCCAAACAGCTGTCGGTATTCGTTGGTTTGATTATTACCAACTGTATCGTGATGGGCCGTGCCGAGGCCTATGCGATGAAGACGCCACCACTGATGAGCTTTATGGATGGTATAGGTAACGGCCTGGGTTATGGTCTGGTGCTGATGAGCGTAGGTTTCGTCCGTGAACTCTTTGGTAACGGTTCGCTGTTTGGTGTTGAGATACTCTCCAAAATCTCAGACGGTGGCTGGTATCAGCCCAACGGCCTGTTACTGCTGCCGCCAAGTGCCTTCTTCCTGATCGGTATTCTGATTTGGATAATCCGCACTTATAAGCCAGAGCAAGTAGAAGCAAAAGGGTAAGCGCGATGGAACATTATATCAGTTTGTTAATTCGCTCTGTTTTCATCGAAAACATGGCACTGGCCTTCTTCCTGGGGATGTGTACCTTCCTGGCCGTTTCCAAGAAAGTGAAGACGGCCATGGGTCTCGGGGTTGCGGTTATTGTGGTACTGACTATTTCAGTACCAGTTAACCAGATGATCTATCAGGGTATCCTGGCTCCTGGTGCATTGGCTTGGGCCGGTGTACCGGATGCCGATCTGAGCTTCCTTAAGTTCATTACCTTTATCGGTGTTATCGCAGCCTTGGTTCAGATCCTGGAAATGGCTCTGGATAAGTACTTCCCGCCACTGTACAACGCCCTGGGGATCTTCCTGCCGCTGATCACAGTAAACTGTGCGATTTTCGGTGCGGTATCCTTCATGGTTGAACGTGACTACAACCTGGGTGAGAGCCTGGTGTTCGGTTTCGGTTCCGGTTTGGGCTGGGCATTAGCTATCGTCCTGTTGGCCGGTATCCGTGAGAAGCTGAAGTATGCTGATGTGCCTAATGGTCTGCGTGGTCTGGGTATTACCTTTATCACTGCGGGTCTGATGGCCTTAGGTTTCATGTCGTTCTCTGGTGTGTCCCTTTAAGGGACACCAAGCGGCTTCCGAAATTGAACCTCTAAGGATAAGTTAATGGATATTCTTGGTATTTTTAAGTCTACTCCACTCGAGGTTTACCTCGGTGTGAGTATGTTTACCGCGATAGTTCTGATCCTGGTATTGGTGATCCTGTTCGCCAAATCCAAATTGGTCTCCAGCGGTGATATTACTATTGGCATCAACGGTGACCCAGAGAAGGCGATTACCACTGCTGCCGGTGGCAAGTTGCTGGGCGTTTTGGCCAACAACGGTATTTTCGTGTCATCTGCCTGTGGTGGCGGTGGCTCTTGTGGTCAGTGTCGTGTCAACGTTAAGTCCGGTGGCGGTGATATTCTGCCAACCGAACTGGATCACATCAGCAAGGGTGATGCCCGTAAGGGTTGCCGTCTGTCTTGTCAGGTTAACGTCAAGTCAGATATGGAAATTGAGCTGGACGAAGAGATCTTCGGCATCAAGAAGTGGGAATGTACTGTTATCTCCAACGATAACAAGGCGACCTTCATTAAAGAGCTTAAGCTGCAGATCCCTGATGGCGAGTCTGTACCTTTCCGTGCCGGTGGTTATATTCAGATTGAAGCCCCTGCTCACCATGTGAAGTACAAAGACTTCGATATTCCAGCAGAGTATCGTGGTGACTGGGAACACTTTGGCTTCTTCAACCTGGAATCCAAGGTCGATGAAGAAACCATTCGTGCATACTCTATGGCCAACTATCCGGAAGAGTTTGGCATTATCATGCTGAACGTGCGGATTGCCACACCTCCACCACGGAATCTGAGTCTGCCTTGTGGTAAGATGTCGTCTTACATCTGGAGTCTCAAGCCAGGTGATAAAGTCACTATCTCCGGTCCATTCGGTGAGTTCTTTGCCAAAGATACCGATGCTGAAATGGTCTTTATCGGTGGTGGTGCAGGTATGGCGCCTATGCGTTCTCATATCTTCGACCAGCTCAAGCGTCTTAAGTCCAAGCGTAAGATGAGCTTCTGGTACGGTGCCCGTTCCAAGCGCGAAATGTTCTATGTTGAAGATTTCGATGGCCTGGCGGCTGAGAATGATAACTTTGTCTGGCATGTGGCCCTGTCCGATCCTCAGCCTGAGGATAACTGGGATGGCTACACAGGCTTCATTCACAACGTGCTTTATGAGAACTACCTCAAGTCGCACGACGCCCCTGAAGATTGTGAGTTCTACATGTGTGGACCTCCAATGATGAACGCAGCGGTAATTGCTATGCTGAAAGATCTTGGCGTTGAAGATGAAAACATCCTCCTGGATGACTTCGGTGGCTAAGCATTAGTTCATTCCCTGGCACTGCCTTTTGGCAGTGCCAGTTTGTAAGGGAAATTCATAGTATGCAGTTCAAGACCGCTAAGTTTACAACGCTGGCAAATTGGCTGGTCCTTATGGGATTGGCCTTTTTTGTTTCTGGTTGCAGCAGTCAGGATGAAGTGATTGTGCTCTCCGGCAGCACCATGGGCACCACTTATCATATTAAGGTGGTTAACAGCAAAGGTTTGCCGGATGCCCAGTTGTTGCAGGCTGAAATCGATATGGCACTGGAGCAGGTGAACGACCAGATGTCGACCTACAGACCCGACTCCGAGCTTTCGCGTTTCAATCAGCTCAAGCAAGGCCAGAGCCTGACAGTTTCAGCCGATACCATTACCAATATCCATGAAGGAATCAGGTTATATCAGCTCACTGACGGCGCGCTCGATATCACCCTGGGGCCCTTGGTCAACCTGTGGGGCTTTGGCCCGGACAAACGGCCTCTGGAAGTGCCTTCTGCCGAGCAGATAGCCGAGGCCAAGGCGCGGATGGGGATAGATGCCATTCAGATAGAAGGGGACCTGCTCAGCAAGAGTCAGTCCAGCGTCTATGTGGACTTGTCATCCATAGCCAAAGGATTCGGGGTCGATAAAGTGGCTCGTTTGCTGGATAAGTATCAGCCCAAAGGTTATCTGGTGGAGATTGGCGGTGAGATCAGCGTCAAGGGAAGCAAAGGCGATGGCAAACCCTGGCGGGTGGCGATAGAGCAGCCGGCGGATAATGGCCGGGCGGTGCAACAGGTGATAGAGCCGGGCACCATGGCCATGGCTACCTCGGGCGACTATCGTAACTACTATGAGGAGGACGGACAGCGTTTCACTCATATTATCGACCCTCGCAGTGGCTTTCCGGTAGAGCACAGACTGGCCTCTGTCACTGTGTTGCACCCTGAGTGTATGACGGCCGATGGTTTCGCCACTGCCATGATGGTGATGGGCACAGAAGCCTCGTTGGCCCTGGCCGAAAAGGAAAAGCTGGCCATCATGCTGATTGAAAAACAGGATGAAGGGTTTAAGGTATACTATAGCTCTGCGTTTAAAGCCTTCGTCCACTAGAGTAATTGGAGCCTTTATGAGTACTTTTATTGCGGCCTTTGTGATTCTGCTGGCGTTTTTCCTGCTGATGTCTGTGGGTTATTTAATCAAGCGCAAGGCGGTACAGGGTAGCTGTGGTGGCCTCGGGGTCTTGGGTATAGAAAAGGCCTGCGACTGTGATGAGCCGTGCGATAAACGCAAGGCCCGTGAAGCGGCTGAAGAAGCCCGGCGCGAGCGTTTAACCAAAGATAGAATTATTTGAAAAAGGGCCTCTTCGGAGGCCTTTTTTTCGCCCGCTCCGCCCGTTAATTCCTGCTGTACTACACTCTGTGGCATGGACAAGCGCTCTGTAGAGGAGATATGCCGATGAGCAGAGAGCCGGAAGCTATTCTCGATTCAGTGGTACAGTTGACCGAGCAGCGGCAGTTGGATTCTCTTGCCGAGAGCCTGGTGTCCACAGTATCGCAAATGCTCAGCATAGATGAGGTGTGTATTCTGGATGTGGATAAGCTCACCAAGCGTAAAGGGGGCCTGGATGGCCAGCGCAATGTCAACGGCGCCATCTTGGCTGTATCGGTCAAACTCTGTATCGAACAGCAAAGGGAGATCTGTTTCTCTAACGGTCTGCACCAAGAGTTGGCCGTTCCCATCATCATCAACGATAAACTCACCAAGGTGCTCTTGGTCAGCGCGCCTTTATTGACTGAGCAAGATATGGTTTTGCTCAGAGGTTTTGCCAAAGTCTATGAGAACTATTTCCATATTGTGGTAGAGAGTGAAACCGACAGCCTTACCAATCTATTGAACCGCAAAGCCTTTTTGCCACAGTTATACAGTTCGGTGGAAATTGCCTGTGAACTCAAGCAGGAACAGGCGAGTATGGACGCCGAAGAGGAGCTCAAGCTGTGGATTTGCATCTTCGATATAGACTACTTCAAGAAAATCAACGATACCTTCGGCCACCTCTATGGCGATGAAGTCCTGTTGCAGGTTTCGGCGCTGATGAAGCAGGTGTTTAACCCTCAGGATCTCATGTTCCGTTTTGGCGGTGATGAGTTTGTTATCCTGCCGGCGCCGCGTACCCGCAGTGCCTTGCTTAAGTTGTGTCAGGAGTTTACCCACAGGTTGGCCAAATTGCAGCAGGAGCGGTTGGGCGGGATCCGCATCTCTATGGGCATTGTGGGGATAGATCCCCGGGTTGAGCCCGGAACCTTGCTCAATCAGGCCGACAACGCACTGTATTTTGTCAAAGGCAATGGTCGCAACCAAGTGGCGTTTTATGGGCAACTGTTGGAAGAAGGCAAGCTTCAGGGGCCACAGATAGAAGATGATATCGAGCTTTTTTAATCACTTGTGCTTAAAAGCAGCTTGCTAACCTTAGTTAAAATGATAATGGTTATCTTTTGTAAGCTTGTGAAATTAAAGGTTAATTTGTAATGCGTCCCGCTTTGGGCTAGGCTGGAAACATTGACTTGGATCAAGTTTAATCAAAGCTAAAGGACGAGATAATGAAAGGTCATCCCAAAGTGGTGTCCCAGCTCAACAAGGTGTTGACCTGTGAGCTGACAGCCATCAATCAGTACTTCCTTCATGCCCGCATGTTCAAGAACTGGGGCCTGGAAGGACTCAACCACAAAGCCTACAAGAAATCGATTCAGGATATGAAGCACGCCGACAAGCTTATCGAGCGGGTGTTGTTTCTCGAAGGCCTGCCCAACTTGCAACAGTTGGACAAGTTACGCATAGGTGAACACAGCGAAGAGATGCTGGCCTGTGACAAACAGATGCTGGAAGAGCAACTGACAGTGCTGCGAGATGCCATTGCCCTGTGTGAGACTGAGCGTGATTATGTCAGTCGCGATATCCTCGAGGATCTGCTGGAAGATGAAGAGGAACACCTGGATTGGCTGGAAGCTCAGTTTGAGCTGATAAGCCTGACCGGACTGGCTAACTATCTGCAGTCACAGATTGAGAAAGAATAAGGAGACAGGTATGAAAGGCCATCAGCAAGTCATAGATGTGCTCAACAAGCTGCTGACCGGGGAACTGTCGGCAATGGATCAGTACTTCGTGCATGCCCATATGTATGAAGACTGGGGGCTGAATGAGCTCTATGAGCGGATCAAGCATGAGTCGGACGATGAAAGAGAGCATGCCGCCAAGTTGATTGCACGGATACTGTTTCTGGAAGGCACTCCGGATGTTGCCAGTCGCGACGCCCTCACCATAGGCAAGAATGTGCAGGAGATGCTGCACAACGACTTGCAATATGAATATAAGGTTGCCGCTAACTTGAGAGAAGCCATCACCTTGTGTGAGCAACTCAAGGACTATCAGAGCCGGGAGTTGTTGGAGCTATTGCTGGAAGAAACCGAAGACGACCACATGTATTGGCTGGAGAAACAGCTGGGCCTTATCGACAAGGTTGGGCTACAGAATTACATCCAGTCCAAGATGTAACGGTATCAAAGCTGTCCCGACAGGAGCCGCTATTGCGGCTCTTTTGCTATCTGGTGCTGCATTGAGCCTGAATTAAATTTGAATGTACTTAAATTGGGCAATAAGGCACTGAATTGCTTCGGTTTGGTGCAGGGGATTGTTTACATAGAAAATTATATTGTTTCTTGTCATTTAGTATTCAAAATTGTTAACAGATTCTGATACATTGCTGGTTTCCTTAAATAAAAATATAACAAATAGGACTCGCAATGGAGCAGATAAGACGTTCTCTCAGTTTGCAACTTGTATTGGCTATCGTCGGTGCCCTGGCGTTGTTGTTGTCTATAGTGGCCGCCGTGATGGTAAAGAGTAGCAGCGACGATACCCGTGCCCGCATAGATCAGGACATATCGGCGCTGATCACCCTCAAGGCCAATGAAATAGGCAATTACTTCTACGCCAAGGGGCAGATTATTCACTCTGTCTTTGCTAACCCTGCCATCAATAACTGGTTTGCCAAATACCATAGCCGTGGCTCAGATCTCAGTCTCGATCCCGGCTATCAACAGCTGGTGGATTACTTCCACTTTTTCTCCGAGCAGGACAAGGAGATCAAGTCGGTGTTCTTCGGCTCGGCCAATACCTTCGAGTACTTTGATCTCAATGGCCGTTACGATGGCGATCCCGACTACTACACCAACAAACGTCCCTGGTGGCAGGAAGCGATAGACAAAAATGGTTTGTTTGTCGGCGACCCGGCAGTGGATGCCAACGACGGCTCAATCTCGGCCACGGTCAAGACTGTAGTCAAGGATGCCAATGGTCGCCTGATAGGCATAGGCGGTATGGATATTCTCATCGATACCATAGGTAAAAACCTGCTGGCGCCAATCAAATACCGGGGCGAAGGCCAGGCGTTTTTGATGACGGAGCAGGGAAAGCTGGTTTACTTCCCGGGTTTTAACCAGGGGTTTCCCGCCGGCTCTGATGCGGCCGTTATTGACAATCTCAGCGGCGACAATCAGGGTTTTAGTGAACTGAAACGTGAAATGCAAACCCGGGATGCCGGTATTGCCGAAGTCACTTATCAGGGAGAGTTGCAGCGGGTGAGCTACATTGCCATTCGCGGTGACTATCCCAAAGTGCGCTGGTATTTGGGGTTCATGTTGCCCAATGAAGTGTTTCAGGCACCGGTGAAGCAAAGCCTTTGGCAAACCAGCCTGGTCTCAGTGGGGATTATTTTACTGGTGGCGTTAACCGTTTTCCTGATGATGTTGCCGTTTCGGCGTAATCTCAATAGCCTGCTGCACACCATGGAAGATATCGCCGAGGGTGAGGGCGACTTGTCACGCCGGATTGAAATCAACCGCGCCGATGAACTTGGGCGTCTCGGCGCCGCATTCAACCGTTTCGCCGCCAAGGTGCAGAGTCTGTTGCTGGAAACCCGTGAGCTCAGTGGTCGGGTGGATAATGGGGTTGCCGCCGCGGCTGAGGTGTGTGACAACGCACTGGCCTCTGTCAGCGCCCAGAAACAGGAAATTGCCTCAGTGGCCACAGCCGCTACCGAAATGGCCCACACAAGCCAGGAGATGGCGACCAGCGCCCAACGAGCCGCCGAGTTTGCCGAGACGGCGCTGTTGCAGTCAAGAAACGGCGCAGATGTGGTGCAGCAGGCCAGTCAGGGAATGCACTCACTTTCTACTCAGGTCAACCAGGCTGCGGGGGTTATTCGGGCGCTCAGAAGCAGCTCAGAGGAGATAGGCGAGGTGCTCAGTGTGATCCGCGCCATTGCCGAGCAAACCAATCTGCTGGCACTCAACGCCGCCATTGAAGCGGCCCGCGCCGGCGAGCAGGGAAGGGGCTTTGCGGTTGTGGCCGATGAGGTGCGCACCCTGGCATCCCGCACTCAGGACTCCACGACCAATATTCAGGGCATTATCCAGACTCTGCAGCAACAGGCACAACAAGCCGAACAGGTGATGGAAGCCGGAGTCAGGGAGGCCAACCAGGGCCAAAGCCTGACTCTGGAAGTGGAGCGGGCACTGACAGAAATAACCGCGGCAGTGGATGCCATCCAGCTGCAAACCATGGAGATCACTGCGGCGATAGGCCAGCAGGCTGTGGTGGCCGAAGAAGTGGCCTGCAACATTGAAAATGTTCGTGGCCGCTCCGATGAATCCCTGAGCGCCAGCGAAGAGCTGTCACATCAGATGCAGGCATTCCAACAGTTGGCCACGGCTCTGGGGCGCAACATAGGTCAGTTCCGCATCGATTAAGACGAGCTTTAAATCTATTAAGGAGAGCCTTGGCTCTCCTTTTTTGCTCTCGATTGATCTACTTTTTCGTTATCTTGGCTTGTTAACTGTGTTTTTATACAGTACTCTGTTTGTGTCCGGCTCGACCGAGCCCTTTGAGATCCGGAAAGCAAGCTTGAGAAAGATCATACATATCGACATGGACTGCTATTTTGCCGCAGTGGAGATGCGTGATTTTCCAGAATATCGTGGCCGACCTCTGGCCGTCGGCGGCAGCAGTGACAGACGCGGGGTGATAAGCACCTGCAATTATGAGGCGCGTAAATTCGGCGTTCGCTCTGCCATGGCCTCGGCCTATGCGTTAAAGCTTTGCCCGGATCTGCTGCTGATCCCCGGGCGCATGTCTGTCTATAAGGAAGTCTCGGCAGAGATCCGGGCCATCTTCGCCCGCTATACCTCACTGATTGAACCTCTGTCGCTGGATGAAGCCTACCTGGATGTATCCGATAGCTCGTTATACCAAGGCTCGGCCACCCTAATTGCCGAAGCTATTCGCGCCGATATCCTGGCGGAAACCGGCCTGACGGCTTCGGCAGGTATCGCCCCGGTCAAGTTTCTCGCCAAGGTGGCATCGGATCTCAACAAGCCCAACGGCCAGTATGTGGTCACGCCACAGGCACTGCCTGAGTTTGTAAAAAACCTGCCGCTTATCAAGATCCCCGGCGTCGGTAAGGTCACCGCCCAGAAGCTGGCCGATATGGGGCTGCATACCTGCGCGGATGTGCAAAAGGTGCCGCTGGCCATGTTGCAACAGCGGTTTGGGAAGTTCGGAACCTTACTTTATGAAAGGGCTCAGGGGATAGACGAGCGTGAACTGACCATCAACCGAGAGCGCAAGTCTGTTGGGGTAGAAACCACGCTGGCAGAGGATATTCATACCCTGGCCCAGTGTCGCCAGGTCATGCCACAGTTGGTGCAGGAGTTGGCCCGCCGCCTGGAGCGCGGAGCCAAAGACAGGCAAATTCATAAGCTGGTGGTCAAACTCAAGTTCAGTGACTTTAAACAGACCACTATAGAAACCCGCTCGAGTGAGTTATCTGTGCGCCTGCTGGATGACTTGCTGACCCAGGCATTGCAAAGAGCCAACGGCCGAGGCATCCGTCTGCTGGGGGTGGCTGCCGGGCTGGTCAGCCAGGATGACAGCCACTCACCGGCAGAGGAAGCTCTGCTGCAGTTGGATCTGGCTTTCTAATCCCCAATTGATGGTTTGCACTCAGCGAGGGGATAAACAAGCTCCATTTCTGTTCCATATGGGCTCTTTATAGTAGGTTTTCAGCGTATTCCGACTCACAAGCATAGCTGGCGATACCTTGCCACTGTCGCAGTGTAAGTCTTACTGTATATACGTAATTATAAGCTCGATACAAGCTTTCTGTTGAATTTCTGCGAATTTCAAATTCTAAAAAAACCAAAATCTATTTTTAATAGATTTCTATATTAGAGTGAATGGGCTCTACTTAGTTACGTTTTGAGATCTTTGTAATAAGTTTTAAATCGATTTGATGTGGTGATGGTTTTATAAGAAGCATTTAACTTGCTTGATGGGAAATATTCTTTGAATTTTCGCTTTTTCTTGGTGAGTGTTTCTGTTTGTATCCTTCTTAACTCTTTGAGCTTTCTGAGTAACACCTGAAGATTGGTAATGTAAAAGTTAATTATTTTAATGTTTAGTTTTTTGTGGTAGGTTGTTTGGATAACAAAAAGTTTGCTTTAAGTTGGCTTAACCCGTTTTTTTTGGGACTATTGATAATAATTAAAACATGGAGTGTTTTATATGAAGTACGGGCTCCCCATTTCCCTTTTTTTGCTCTCTATTGCTACCCAAAACAATGTATTTGCTTCATCCAGCGTCCCTTTAAGTGGCTCTTTTCGGGTTAGTGAGCAAGGTGCGGCAACATATACCATCCCCATAGATACACCCGCAGCCAGAGGCAAGTTAAAGCCCGCCGTAGAGCTGAGTTATTCATCAGGTGGCGGAGAAACCATTATGGGATTGGGGTGGGGGCTTCAAGGGCTTTCCGCCATCAGCCGCTGCCCAAAAACCATTGAACAGGATGGCTATTTACAAGGTGTAGAGCTTACCAACAAGGACAGTTACTGCCTTGACGGTGCTCGTCTGGTTTTAACCGCCGGAACCCATAGTCTAAATGGCGCCGAGTACCGTAAGGAGCTGGATGATGCCTCTGTGGTGACTGTGATTGGCCAGGCGCCTGGCGGCGGTCCAGCGGCCTTCAAGGTTGAAACCAAATCGGGAGACACCTATTTCTATGGCGATGTGGATGAGGTTTCCGGGAAGCAGTTTCTGGATGTGAATGGCACCTCATCATCCGGAGATGGTTATCGGTCCGTATCTCAAAACAACAGTGATGTGATTTATCATTGGAGTCTGAAGGCCATTGAGGACTCCGTAGGTAACTACATTAGTTATCACTATGAAAACACCGCTGGTGAGCAATACCTGAAAAGCATCGATTATGCCGGGCACAGCAATGGTGAGGCTCCCTATAATCAGGTCAGATTTATCTATACCCCCCTCAGTTACCCTAAGTATGGTTATTCCTATGGCACCTCTGTTGCGATAAAGCAGCAACTGCAAAAGATTGAGGTGAGGCTGGATGACGAAGTCGACAAAACCTATTACCTGACGTATCACAAGGCGACTTCCAGTGATAAGCATGATTACCTTGAGCAGGTTAAAGCCTGTATTGGTCAAACCCAAACCGACTGCAGTACACCGATAACCTTTGAGTGGGACAGACAGGCGAGTGCGTCTGCTGGCCCTGCTTATCAGCCCTTTTCCGGCAGACGGGCGTTGAGTATTCCGTCCGGTAACAACGACACCGCCAAGTTTTTTGATATGGACGGTGACGGTTTATCAGATATCGTTTATGTACGGGACGGGCGTTGGTACAAGCGTGGTATTCAGTCGGGTATTGAACAGGCGATGGCCTCGACCGGTGCCGGTAAGGCGGCTTATGCCCAAACTATAGACTATGATGGTGATGGCCAGCGAGACTTGCTGGTGGCCAACAGTGAAACCGCCAATTGGCAAATTCTGTCCTTTAAACCCTCCAGCTATCAGCACACAGTGTGTGAGCCTAATGGCGGCGGTACTCAACTATGTGAGGATATTGAGCGTGTGGTGAATTACACGCTCAAGGATTTGGGGCTTAAGGCTATCGGGCTTGAAGGTAAGGCGCTGGTTGCCGATGTCAATGGTGATGCATTGGAGGACATCATCTTCATTGATGGTGGCGCCATCAAGTGGTATCGCAACTTGGGAAATGGAAGTTTTGCTGCGGCGCAAAGTCTTTATAGCTTCCCCAGTACTGAAGTTGGGCACAACACCAGCGTTCACCAGTGGCATTCCAGTCGAGGTTTTGGCAGCTCCTTTATGGATATCAACGGTGATGGACTCACCGACTTTATGTTGGAGGTTAGAGAGCGGGAAGCTGTGTGTATCTCCGGTAGCGGCAAAGTGATTTCTGGTGTGACCGAAAACGAATGCCGGATGGACATCAGAGGTACTTGGTCTGTCAGTGATTACGAGTATTGGAACCTTTATGTCTCTACTGGCTCCAGTTATCGCCGGCATCAAAAAATCTATCGTGGGCAGCACAATTACCTCAATATCGCCAATACCTTACGCAGTGCCGATTTCAATGGTGATGGCTTGTCGGATATTGCCTATGTCCATAATAATAAATGGTTTATTCAACTGTCAGATGGCAATGGTTTCTTGCCTCGAATCGATACGGGCATTACCACTTCCGATGCTCAGAAGTACAAAACCTATTTTATCGATATCGTGGGTGATGGTAGAGCCGAAATAGTGGTTCAGCATACCTCGTCTCAGGCGTTGGTGTATCACTCCAACCCCGAGTTAACTTCATGGACCACTTATGGCGCAATCAATGACCTGTCCGATCAACCATTGAATTTCGCGGATATTGATGGTCGTGGAAAGCTGGATATTGTCTATTTTCGAGACGGTCAATGGCAAAGGTTAACCCATAAGAGCCATGCATATCACAATACCATCAAGGGGATTACCGACGGATTTGGAGTCAAGACCAGGGTGACTTACGCGCCGCTGACGGAAAAGTCTGCTGGCGAATACAGTGTCTATAAGACTCAGGTATCCAGTTATCTGGACAACAGTCGTAACTTCTCCCTTATTCCGCCGCAAAAAGTCGTCAAGCAAGTTGCCACCGAAACCGGGGATGGCAGCCAGGTTTCCGTTAACTATGAGTATGGCGGCTTGCTGATAAACCGTTTGGGGCGTGGCCCGGCCGGGTTTGAGTTATTACGCACCATAGACAATCAGACTCAGGTGGTGACCGAGACTATCTATCATCAGTTGTTCCCGCAAATAGGTTTGCCCCTGGCAACCAAACAAACCTATCAGGGAAAAACATTGTACTCGGCAATCAATGAATACAGCTTTCAGCGAGGCAATGACGGCATTTATCGCCGGGTTGAAGAAAACGTAGTGGAGCGCACCTCGCAATATGGCAGCGATGGGGTGGTAAGGGAGTTAACGCAGACAAACACCCAGACTCAGTTCGACGACTGGGGAAATGCTATTGCCATTAAAGCGGATGTAACTGACCTTGAGGCCAATCAATTGGTTTCAAGGGTCGAGACGGTTAACCAGTATGACGGTCAAGGTGGCGGCGAAGCCAAGGGGCGGCTGAGTCATACCAGGGTGACTAAATCACGCTTTAATCAGCGAGAGCAGGTTCAGGCGATAGTGACCGAGAGCGCATTCAGCTATTACGATAACGGTTTGCTGATGAACTCAACGGTATCGCCAAATGACAATCGCTACAAATTGACTACCGGCAAAACCTATGACATTTACGGCAACACCCTGACCGAGCGGGTCACCGGAGGCGTAGATGCCGCCGGCAACACCCAGCAGTCGAGACAGATGAGCTATTTATTCGATGCCAGAGGGCGTCTGCTCAAGACAGTGACCAACGCGGCAGGCGACAGCAGCACCTATACCTACAATGGTCAGTCGGCAGACCAGGTAACGGGTAAAATCACTCAAATTACCGTGACTGATGCCAATGGTCGCAAACTGACCAAAGACCATGACAAGTGGGGAAGGCTGGTGCGGGAAGTCACTCCGGATGGTGTTCCAACAAGCTATCAGTATGCCACCTGTGATGCCGGGTGTTCACCTCTCAGTCATGGCCATTTGGTTACCACCAAGACCAAGGCCGGTGCGCCTCAATCCAAAGTCATCACAGATAAATATGGCCGTGAAGTCGGTAAGCAGAAGCAGGGTTTTGATGGGCAATGGATTGTTACTGCAACTAGCTACGATGCGCAGGGAAGGCCTGTCAGACAATATGAACCCGCTTTTGCCGGTATCAGTGCCTATTACACCGAAATAGAGTACGACCACTTTGGTCGGGTCATCAACCAAACCAATCCCAACGGCGGCGTTTCCAGTATTCAATATCTGGGATTTGAGACGCTGACGATAGACCCCAATGGCAAGCAAAAGCGTGCTATCTCCAATGCCATGGGTGAGCAATTTAAAGTTGTTGATGATATCGGCAACGAACTGGAGTTTGTCTATGATGCCAGTGGCAAGCTGGTGAAAAGTTTTATCACCTCAGCCTCGGGACAAGAGCTGCTGCGCACCGAGGCAAGCTATGATGCCTACGGCCGCAAAATCAGCACCAAGGACATTGATAAGGGACAGTGGCGCTACACTTATAACGCCTTTGGCGAAATGCTGTCACAGACCAATGGTAAATCCCAATCCAGCTTTATCTACTATGACATTCTAGGGCGTAAAGTCAGGCAAACTGAGCCAGATGGCACCTCTTGCTGGACCTATGGTAACAAAGGCAGCAAAACTGCCGGTTTACTTATTACGGAAACCCGTTTCGACACCGTTGTGTCCAATTGCTCTCAAACCGGCTGGGTACACAGCAAGCAGAGCGGGTATGACAGTGCCGGCCGGTTGGCCAGCAGCAAGACAAGCATAGCAGGTAGTAGCTATGAGCATCGCTTTAGCTATGACAGCCATGGCAGAGCGGCGACTCAGACATACCCCAATAACTTGCTGACGGTTGTCAACCACTACAACGCTCAGGGATACCTTTTCAAGCGTACCGACCAACAAACAGGTAAGGCATATCAAACTATCACCGAAATGAATGCCCGAGGTCAGGTGGAGCAGGTGCGTTATGGTAATGGTGCCCAGGAATCAACCGTTTTTGATGCAACCACTGGCTGGGTTAGCGGTATCAATTTGACCACTGCTGGAGTAACAGCCCATCAGCTTGACTATCGTTTTGATACCGTGGGTAACCTGGAGTACCGGCAGCACAGCCTGTCTTCGGCTCCGGCCACATTCAGCGAAAACTATCACTATGATGATTTGTATCGCTTGTATGAACGTACCGTCAGCATCCACTCCGGTGGTACGAGTCTGCCATCAGACTTTAAAGCCACCCATGAGATGCAATATGACGATTTGGGCAATATCACCTTTAAAACCGGTGTTGGTGATTACCGCTACGATAGCGCCAACCCCTATCGTCTGGCCTCCATTGCCAACACAAGTACAATTGCGGCCAGCAAATCCTGCCCGGCAGGTTATGCTTTCAACAGCAGCAAAACCAGTTGCCTCAAAACGGAGACAAGAGCGGCCACTGCGGTATGCCCTGTCGGCTATAGCTGGAATGGCAGCAACTGCCAGAAAGCCATCTCATCGCCTGCGACTCCTGTTTGTCAGGCAGGTTATTCCTGGAGTGGTAGTCAATGCCTTAAAACAGTATCCAGTCCGGCAACCGCCGTTTGTGCTGCGGGTTACAACTGGAATGGCAGTACCTGCCAGAAGACTGTGACATCACAGGCAACCGCAACCTGCTCAGCCGGATACACCTACAACAGCAGTGCTAAACGCTGTGAGAAGAAGGTGGTTTCCAGTGCTGCCAAGACTTGTCCGGCTGGTTATAGCTATTCCAGTGCACAAGATAAGTGTACTCAAACCAGTACTACCTGGGCTAAATGGGTATGTACGGGAAGTGGTGGAGGAGGTAGAGACCCCAAGAGTACTATCCCTGAGTTCAGTACCCGTGCCCAAGTCTGTGATTGGAAATGCCCTTCGGGTTATAACAATGTGTGGCCTGGTGGAGAGCAGTGTAAGAAAACAGAGCTGGCGAATTATACCTATACCTGTCCAACAGGAAGTACGCTTTCAGGCTCCAGCTGCACCAAATTGCAAACCCAGAGTAATGGCTGGTCATGTCCCGCAGGCAGTACCCTGTCCGGCAGTAGCTGCAACAAAGTAGTGACCCAAAACAACACTTGGTCATGCCCGGCCGGCAGTACCTTATCGGGTAGTGTCTGTAACAAGAATTATACTGCAGCGCCTAGCTGGTCCTGTCCTGCTGGAACTGCGCTGTCAGGAACCAACTGCACAGGTACCCAGACAGCCAGCCCCAGTAGTTGGAGTTGCCCAAGTGGTTGGTCGGTTTCCGGTAGCAGTTGTCGCCGTCAGCTCAGTGCCGCAGTGATCTATTCCTGTCCGGCCAATGGTGTGCTCAATGGTTCAAGTTGCCTGATATCCGATGGGCCATCACATACCATGACCTATGACAATAATGGCAATATCACCCAGGATGGCAGTCGCCGTTTCACTTACAGTTCTTACGATTTGGTCACCAACATTACTCAAGGTGGGGAATCAACCCGCTTTAAGTATGATGCCAACCGGCAACGCTTCGAGCGTTACGACGTTAAAGTTGAAGCGGGAGTGACAAGCTATCTCACCACCTTATATGTCGGGGGGTATGAGAAAGTCACCCGTAGCGGCGGCAACAAACCGGCACTCACCGAGCAAAAATTGTATGTCGGCAATTTGGTGATAACCAAGCGTAGTAATAACACTGTTGACGAGTTTTACCTGCACAAAGATCATCAAGGCTCAACCACGACGATTACCAATAAGTCCGGTAATGTGGTGCAGCAGTTTACCTATGACCCTTGGGGTAAACAAACCGCCGCCTATAGCCATTCACTGTTGAATGATTATATCGCGCCAGCTGCATCCAAAGGTTATACCGGGCATGAAGGTATAGATAACCTGAATCTTATCCATATGAATGGGCGTATCTATGACCCCACCATAGGACGTTTCTTGCAGGCCGATCCGCATATCCAAGCGCCAACCAATACACAAAGCTATAACCGTTATAGTTATGTTTTGAATAACCCGATGAGTTATTCCGATCCGAGTGGGTTCTTCTTTAAGAAGATAGGAGAATTCTTCAAAAAATTCTGGAAACCGATTGTTGCCGTTATTGTGACTGTTGTTACATATGGCGCAGCATCGGGTTGGGTTGCTGGTTGGGGGGCTACTTGGGGGACAGCAGCAACTACAACCAGTGCCGCATCTTTGACAACAGCCGGAGCCGTCGCAACCGGTGCGATAGCGGGAGCAGCCGGAGGGTTTGCTGGAGGAGCGCTTGCAACCGGTAGTTTGAGAGGGGCACTAAAGGGGGCTTTTTCCGGAGCGATAGCCGGAGCAGCAGGAGGATACGCCAACTTTGGGAGTGTTGGTGGCTTTGGCGATGCATTCAACCGTATCGGTGTTGTTGCTTTGGGAGGATGTGCTGCAGGAGCCGCATCAGGTGGGAATTGTAGTCAAGGTGCTAAATTGGCGGTTATAGCTCAAGGCTTGAAAATTGCTATGGATAAGTACTCAGGATATGAATCATCATGGAATACCTCAAAGGAGAACGCTGTTATTAAGCTCGAGGGTACAGGTGTTGAAAATGCCAATGTTAGCAACACTGGAACGTCGGTAGAAGTCAAGGTAGGATCTGATGCTGTGAGGCGTGGGCTTGTGGGACGGGATGTGTCAACACTCAATGCAAAAGACCTTGAGGTATTGAAAAGCTCACTGGCTAAACCTCGAATGGACTTTTTTGACTGGTCACCAGCGGAAAACAGGGTGATATTTGACACTTCTAATGTGAATTACTGGATGTCGGAATATTCACCTGTACTACAATGGTCTTCAGAAAACGTCGGTGGTTTTAGAGCCTTTTCCGTATTCCACGATAAATGGATGGCTAAATGGAATATACAAAATAATCTTATCTTGGCGACAACAATTCCTCCCGCTATAGCCGCTCAGTATTATGCTTTGGGGCTAGAGAATCACCGTTATTATTTGACTAATCAGGAATGAGGGCCGTAATGCGAAATATATTTCTGACTATGTGTTTTCTTATGGGCTATTGGTTACAAGGATGTGCCTATTATGTCTATGATACTCATACCGCTTATGGCCTGAACAGGGTTGATACGGAGGAGTACTTAGGGCCAATAGATACCGGCTACGACTCTCCGATCACCAGCCCGGTACTTAGTTTTGATAATGGTGTGCAAGTTAAGTTCATGATCCCTGGTATATATAATCATCCACGAAAGAAAACGGGTATTGACTATCTGGATGATATTAACATAGAGATTTTTATAACATCACGAAAAGCAGGGATTTCTCTGGATGTACAAAATATGGTGTTGGACCAGTATCGAACCGGCAGAAAGACTCCCCTTCGATTCCTAGAGAAGAAACGTTACCCAAGTTTGGAGAAAGGGAAGGAAGGGGTATTGGTTTGTAGATATTCTGATTCCGAAGAGGCTTTCTCTGATTTTTATCAAGGGGAGCGTATCGAGTTGCCCTATCGAGAGACTGGCTTAAGTCTGGTCAAAGTCGGAGTGCTAATAGTAGACCCTGATATACTCTGTGGTGAATTAGTTGCTATGAATATCAATTTTGTCGGAGATGATGGATACTTCACTATTAATCTGCCATTTATAGATGATTCAGGGAGAAAGGAGTATACGGTGTATTTTTATCCGGTGGGAATACGATACACTATGAAGTAAACCATTATGATTTAGTTTTAGGTAATTAGTTGTCTTTTGAGGTGTAGAATGAAATTTAAGCTGTTATTGATTTTTTGTGTGTCTATGCTGTTTGCTGGATGTGCTTCTGTACCTACTGAAAGTACTGAAGTTACAAATAAAGCTAAACAGTTTACTACTCCTTCTGATGGGCATGCCGGTCTGTATATATATCGGCATGGCAATCTAGGTGGAGCGCTGAAGAAAGATGTTTTTGTTGACGGTGACTGTATTGGCGAAACAGCCCCTAACATTTTCTTCTATCATGAAGTTAAGGGAGGGCAGAAGCACACAATATCTACGGAGTCTGAATTTTCTCCTAACGACTTAGTACTAGAGACAGAGACTGGCAGAAACTATTTCATAAAACAGTATATAAAACTCGGGGTTTTTGTTGGTGGTGCTGGTCTAGAGCATGTTGAAGATAAAAAAGGGAAGGAAGTTGTAACTAAGCTTGACATGGCAAAGAAAGGTCGATGTAGTAAATGATCGCTGAATAGCATGTATGTTAGTTAGGGCAGGAGGCTTATTTTAGCTGAATTTGATATGCTTATTCTAATGGCAGAGTGCTGGGAACATTTTTGTGCATTTTAATAAGTGAAAACAGGACAGCCAGATCTTTTTGATGTTTCGCACAGCCTTGACTAGGCTTTGAAATACCCATCAAAGCTCAGTCAAGGTTGGTTATGACCACAGCCCGTCGCCAGTTGATAGATGCTGAAAGTACGCCCTTTTACCACGTGATTAACCGTTGCGTCCGAAGGGCGTTTTTGTGTGGTGAAGATGCACTGTCGGGGCGCAGTTACGAACATAGGCGTGGCTGGATAGTGGATAAAATCAGGCAGTTGTCGTCAATATTCTGCATCGACGTTTGCGCTTATGCGGTCATGAGTAATCACTACCATTTGGTGCTCAAAATCGACCTTGCTACGCAACAATCGTTGTCGCCATTTGAAGTCATTGAGCGTTGGACAGGGCTCTTTAGTGGCAATCCTGTGGCGGCAAAGTTCCTCAAGGGCGATAGTCTCTCAGAAGGTGAGCGAATACTGTTGGATACACTACCCAATAAGGTGTTATAGTCATGCGCTTCTTGTTACTAATTGTTGTTCTTTTGAATCAATTTGCTTGTGTGGCAATTGAAAGCAAGTCAACTTCAGATTTTTTTACGCCATTGATTTTTTCTTGCTTAAATGCATATGCAGCAAGTGGTGATGGGAAGGATATAGAAGAAGTTGATCGTGTATATGTAGTTTATGTTGATAGTGATGAATTTGTAGATGTATTTTTCTCGCATGGAGATACAGGTTCATTTGAAGATAGAAAAGATGATTATAAAGGTATTTTGTCTTGTAGCGGTGTTTTAGATGATGGGTTCAATATTTATCGGCTTCGCAATCCTCATATGTCGGAATATTTTATTGATACACCGGGTGTAGGTAATGGTGTCATCAATGTTGACACTTGTGGAGTCGCTAAGGAGCGCATGTATTTTTTTGAGTCTGGAAAAGTATTCTACCAAGGTGAGAAAGTTTTTGACTGCCATTGAAAAATGAAGATACTTAACCTTAATGGCGAATAAAATGGAAAGGAATAAAAATGAGGATGCCTAACTTTAATATCGCGTTAGTTAGCCTCCGACTATTGATACAGCGTCTTTACACTTAATGTAGACACCAATTTCGTCTGGATTATGTGGCGTTAGCTCACCACAACTAAACAGTAATCCAATGATGATTAAGGGGTATTTTAGAGGTTCCTGGTATTTTATGGTGATAATCTTGAGTTTTGGACATCACTAGCGGCGTTTTTTGGCACCTTTAACGCGGGTTATCATACTCTATAAAAAGGATTATTTTCGTTTGTCTAGCTTTACCGTTAGTTTGGTGATGCATTTGTCCGAATCATTCGTCCAGCCTTGTTTTAAAGCCTTCTCTGTAAGTTCAAGAGCACTTTCAAGCTCCCCTTCCTTTTCAAGAATTATCGCCAGTTGTTTATAGCCAAGATGAGAAGGCATCATTTGCGGAGTGTCATAGCCAACAGGTGTATGGCCTAACAGTTCCTCAAATTTCTTCATGTTCATGCCATGTGGTTTAGGCGGCTTTTTGAAAGCACTCGCAGCTTGGCGTGAAATGGATATTTGTAGCAAACAAAGCTCTTTTGCTTTGTTGTAGTGCGCTGGATTCTGTCGAAGGCGGTAGTGATGTTTAATTAAGCCAGTTAGTGCTAAATGAATGTCTTTGTAATTTTTCCTTGGCTGGCTAAGAGCCTCTTTAACTGCTTGCTCGGTTTTGTCCCTAATGATGTCTTTAGCATCATCTTTAGCTACACATGCCAACACATCCAGAAAACAGCACTTATCTGTTTCACAATACGATTTGCCAACCAGCTTTGCATAGAGATAACGTGCGCCAGACGGGTAACCCATTGGCTGATAGTCGCGTGAGATTTGGTCACGTTGAGCAGGCGTTAGTGCTGTGTTCCACCACTCTTTTAGTTCGTACTTATCGAGAATATCCATATTCGGTTTTACAGTTGGTGACGAGTAGTCAACTATAAGGCATTTATCGATGGGAAGAGAGAGGAAAGGATAGTGATAAAGGCTATATCCCAGAAACAACAAAGGCTTAGCTAAATTGAGTTAGCTAAGCCTTCGAAAAATGGTGGCCCCTCCCAGACTCGAACTGGGGACCTAACGATTATGAGTCGTGTGCTCTAACCAACTGAGCTAAGGGGCCAGCTTAAGGCAATCGTCATCACCAGAAGCGGGACAGAGTATACGAAGTTTAATCGTGCTTGTCACCCGTGTTTTGCGCATTATTGATGTCATTGCTTTCAAGTGGTTATCTGTTAATCAGACTCGAGGCATAACGGCAATAAAAAACCCCGCGTAGCGGGGTTTTTGTACAAAAGCTTGCTTACTCGTCCAGGAAGGACTTGAGGATTTCCGAGCGGCTCGGGTGACGCAGCTTACGCAGTGCCTTGGCCTCAATCTGACGAATACGTTCACGGGTAACGTCGAACTGCTTGCCCACTTCTTCCAGGGTGTGGTCAGTGTTCATGTCGATACCAAAACGCATTCTGAGGACCTTGGCTTCGCGGGCTGTCAGGCCTGCCAGCACTTCATGAGTGGCACTCTTGAGGCTTTCGCTGGTGGCGCTGTCCAGTGGCAACTCGAGGGTAGTATCCTCGATGAAATCCCCCAGATGCGAATCTTCGTCGTCCCCGATAGGGGTCTCCATGGAGATAGGCTCTTTGGCGATTTTCAGCACTTTGCGGATCTTGTCTTCCGGCATCATCATCCGCTCGGCCAGCTCTTCCGGAGAAGGCTCGCGTCCCATTTCCTGCAGCATCTGCCGCGAGATACGGTTGAGCTTGTTGATGGTTTCTATCATGTGTACCGGGATACGTATGGTACGGGCCTGGTCCGCGATGGAGCGGGTAATGGCCTGACGGATCCACCAGGTAGCATAGGTAGAGAACTTATAGCCACGACGGTATTCAAACTTATCTACAGCCTTCATCAGACCTATGTTGCCTTCCTGGATAAGATCCAGGAATTGCAGGCCACGGTTGGTATATTTCTTGGCGATAGAAATAACCAGACGTAAGTTGGCTTCAACCATTTCCTTCTTGGCACGGCGAGCCTTGGCTTCACCTATACTCATGCGGCGGTTGATGTCTTTGATTGAGGCGATAGACAGGCCGGTTTCGGCTTCGATGGCTTCCAGTTTGGCGCGGCAACGCAGCACGTCTTCCTCGACCATTTTCAGGCCTTCGGCGTATGGCTTGCCGGAGTTCATCTCGGCGTTGAACCAGCTGATATCTGTTTCGTTGCCGGTGAAGAGCTTAACAAAGTTCTTCTTCGGCATTTTGGCCTGTTCAACACAAAGCTTGAGGATCAGGCGTTCCTGAACCCGCACTTTGTCCATCATGCTGCGCATGCTCTTGACCAGACGGTCAAACTGCTTGGGCACCAGGCGGAACTCTTTGAAAATTTCGCCGATGTGGAACAGAGCCGCGACTGACTCGGGGTGATCGCGCCCCTTGAGTTCGATGAGCTTCAGTGAGTTTTCATAGACGGCACGCAGTTGGCCGAAACGCTCACGGGCTTCTTCCGGATCCGGGCCTTTGGAGCCTTCATCTTCGGAATCGCTGTCGTCATCTTCGTCATCGTCGTCCATATCATCTTCATCATCCAGATCATCATCGGACAGTTCAGAACCAATATGGGTGGCGCTTGGGCCTACATCGTCTTCGTCGGGATTGACAAATCCAGAGATAATGTCGGACAGGCGGATCTCTTCGGCCTCGAACTGATCAAACTGTTCGAGGATCATGGCGATCGCCTGTGGGTACTCGGCGACTGAGCTCTGTACCGTGTTGATGCCTTCTTCGATACGCTTGGCGATCTGAATTTCGCCTTCGCGGGTCAGCAGTTCCACTGTGCCCATTTCGCGCATATACATACGCACTGGGTCTGTGGTGCGGCCCAGCTCGCTCTCGACTGAGGCCAGGGCGGCGGCGGCTTCCTCGGCGGCATCTTCATCCGTGCTGTCTTCCGACATCATAATGTCATCGACATCCGGTGCTTCTTCAAACACTCGGATACCCATGTCATTTATCATCTGGATAATATCTTCGATCTGGTCGGAATCGACCATATCTGCAGGCAAGTGGTCATTCACTTCTGCATAGGTTAGGTAACCTTGCTCTTTGCCTTTGGCGAGCAACAGTTTAAGTTGCGACTGCGGAGTTTGATCCATAGATATCATCCAAGTTGGGTAACTGTTACAACGATGGGCAGCGGCCTTGGGCTCTTGCCGCACAAATCGTCAATTATAGCCATGTGCGCATCCCTGTGCTAGTCCGGCGACCGGACCCATAAATTGAGAGAGCTCATTGGCGGCTTTTCATGGCCGCGATTAGCTTCTTAAGCTGTATTTTCTCTTCTTTAGTATGGGTCTGTTTCAGACTTAATTCCTGATAGCGCTGCTCAATGTATTGATTATTCAGCCATACCAGGGATTTTTTGAACTCTTGCTCCAGGTTTTCATCCGCCACTTGATGCTCCCATTGGGCCAGTTTTCTCAGGGCGGAAAATTCGTCCGTATCCCTGAATTGCTCAAGTAGTTGTGCGCTGTTCATCTTCTGGGCGCGAGTCAAATCCAGTAATTCGACCAGCAAGTCTATGCCAGCCATCTGTAAATGCTTGAGAGCCGGTTGGGGGATCAAATTCAGCCCCAACTGTGGGTGTTGTACCAGCAAGGCGACGGCGAGTCGCAGCGGTGTACCCCGGCCCTTAAGCGCTTTATGCCGGGCGGGGGCAACCCCTTGGGGGCCCTTGAATCCCAGCTTTTTCTTCAGATCATCTGCGCTGTTCATGCCGAGCCTGTGTGACAGGTCTTCGAGCAACAGATTTTGCAGCACAGTGTCTTGAATCTTTTCAATTAGGGCTATGGCCTGTTTCGCCAGGTTGCCCTTGTCTGTCCCGTATTTAGTGGTCAGGGTATCGAACAGAAACCCTGTCAGTGTTTGCGCTTCATCTATCAAAGCTTCGAAGGCTTCTTTGCCTGTCTTGCGCACCATAGAGTCGGGATCTTCCCCCTGGGGCAAAAACATAAAGCGCACTGTATCGCCGGGCTTCAGCAGTGGCAGGGCGGTTTCCAGTGCGCGCCAGGCGGCTTCTTTACCGGCGTTATCGCCGTCGTAGCAGCAAACCACCTCTTTGGCGCTGCGCAGCAACAGCTGAAACTGCTCGGCTGTGGTCGAGGTGCCCAGAGAGGCTACCGCATAATCGACCCCAAATTGAGCCAGCGCCACTACGTCCATATAACCTTCGACAATCAGCACTTGCCGGGGTTCTCTGTGGGCCTGCTTCAGCTCATACAGACCGTAAAGCTCATTACCCTTATGAAATATGGGCGTTTCCGGAGAATTCAAGTATTTGGGGGTACCATCTCCCAACACCCTGCCACCAAAGGCAATCACCCGGCCGCGCCTATCGCGGATCGGGAACATCAATCTGTCACGGAAGCGGTCATAACGCTTGCCGTTGTCGTTGCTGATGATCATCCCCGCAGTCAGCAGCTTGTCCTGCGACTCTTGCTGCGAGCGGTAACGGCTCAGTAAACCGTCCCAGCCGTCGGGGGCGAACCCTATGCCGAAGCGCTCGACAACCTGGTCCGATAACCCACGAAAGGCCAGATAGTCCAACACCTTCTGTTTGTCCTGGTGTTGCCTGAGCTGGCTTTGATAAAACCTGTTGGCCTCTTCCATCAACTGGTAGAGATCGCGGCTGAGCCCTTCGTCGCGACGACGGTTGGGATTGTTCTCCCGCGGCACTTCCAGCCCCAGTTGGCTTGCCAGCTCCTCAATGGCATCGAGGAACTCGAGACGGTCATACTCCATGATGAAGTCAATGGCATTGCCATGGGCACCACAGCCGAAGCAGTGGTAAAACTGTTTGTCTCTGCTGACGGTGAAAGAGGGTGATTTTTCACTGTGGAAAGGGCAACAGGCAGAATAATTCTTACCCGCTTTTTTAAGGGGTACCTTGTGATCGATAAGATCAACTATGTCTGTGCGAGCAATCAGCTCATTGATAAAATCACGAGGTATAGCCATCAGACTGAGTCATGCACCCTTGACCGATGTAAACAAACAAGCCGCGCAGAAGCACGGCTTGTTCATACGTGGAAACCCGCTTATTGCAGTTTGGCACGGATCTGGGCACTGATGGCACCCATGTCTGCACGACCCTGAACTTTGGATTTCAACGCTCCCATTACTTTGCCCATATCCGCCATGGTGCTGGCACCGCTATCTTGGATAGCGGCATCAATCAGCGCAGCGATTTCGCTTTCGCTCAGAGGCTGGGGCAGGAAAGTTTCAATAACTTGAATCTCTGCTGCTTCCGCTTCTGCCAACTCCGGACGACCCGCTGCCTCATATTGGGCAATGGCATCACGGCGTTGTTTCACCATTTTGGTCAAGACAGCTATTATCTGCTCATCATTCAGAGTTTCGCGGGTGTCCACTTCAATCTGTTTGATGGCAGCTAATGCCATACGAATCGTACCAAGGCGGACCTTCTCTTTGGCCACCAAGGCTTGTTTCATTTGGTCTTTTAGCTTATCTATCAGGCTCATAAGGAATTAGTATAAACGTACGCGACGTGCGTTTTCGCGAGAAAGCTTCTTGGCCAGACGCTTAACTGCAGCAGCTTTTGCACGCTTACGAGCAGTAGTTGGCTTCTCGTAGAACTCACGAGCACGCACGTCGGCCAGGATACCGGCTTTTTCACAAGAGCGCTTGAAACGACGCAGAGCTACGTCGAATGGTTCGTTTTCACGTACTTTAATAATTGGCATACGCCATCACCCCTTAGGTGTAAGTTTGTATTGAGTCAATCACTTGACCCAAGTGTATTTAAAATGGTGCGGAATTTTAAACCGACTGGCACTGGATGTAAAGTCCCTAAAGTAAATTCACTTTAGCCTACAACTGGAGAAATCTCTTGGTTAGGGGTAGAATTGGCGCCCCTTTTCAGGCGGAAAGATTTCATAGATGCGGGTTTTAGGTATTGAAACATCCTGTGATGAGACAGGAATAGCGGTTTACGACGAAGAGCAGGGGTTGTTGTCCCATGCTCTCTACAGTCAGGTTAAGTTACATGCCGACTATGGTGGCGTGGTGCCTGAGCTGGCATCAAGGGATCATGTGCGCAAAATAGTGCCGCTGATCCGTGAGGCGCTGGCCAAGGCCGATACCCGTATCGAAGATCTCGACGGCATCGCCTACACCAAGGGCCCTGGCCTGATTGGTGCGCTTTTGGTGGGCGCCTGCGTCGGCCGTTCTCTGGCATTTGCCTGGAATAAGCCCGCAGTAGGTGTTCATCATATGGAAGGGCATCTGTTGGCGCCCATGCTGGAAGAGGATGCGCCTGAATTTCCCTTTGTGGCACTTTTGGTTTCAGGTGGTCACTCCATGCTGGTGAAGGTGGAAGGCATAGGCCGCTATGAAGTCTTGGGTGAATCCATAGACGATGCGGCCGGTGAAGCCTTCGACAAGACAGCCAAACTGATGGGGCTGGATTATCCAGGTGGCCCAAGATTGGCCAAGCTCGCCGCCAAAGGGGAAATGGCCGGCTATAAGTTTCCCCGGCCGATGACCGACAGACCGGGATTGGATTTTAGTTTCTCAGGGCTGAAAACCTACGCCGCCAATACCATAGCCGCCGAACCGGATGATGAGCAGACCCGCGCCAATATCGCCCGGGCTTTTGAAGAAGCCGTGGTCGATACCATGGTCATCAAGTGCCGCCGAGCACTGGAGCAAACCGGCTTTAAGCGCTTGGTCATTGCCGGTGGCGTCAGCGCCAACACCCGTTTGAGAAGCTCACTGGCCGAGTTGATGCAAAGTCGTGGTGGCAAGGTTTTCTACCCAAGAGGCGAGTTCTGCACGGATAACGGTGCCATGATAGCCTACGCTGGCTTGCAGCGCCTCAAGGCCGGCGAGCGTGAGACGCTGGCAGTGAAAGGGCAGCCACGTTGGCCGCTGGATACCCTGGAAGCGATTTCCTGAAGCCCGGCTAACCCACCATCTGTGATACCTGAAAAGTAAAAGGCGCCACTGGCGCCTTTTGGTTTTTGATAGCTGCTTTAAAAGCTGGCAGCCTTTGGCCCTATTTAGTGCGCTTTGAGCGCGACATCTTGGACTCTTCGCCCTTGAGCAGGCGGCGAATATTATCCTTGTGGCGGATAATGATCAGCGTCGATAGCATGGCCACCGGCAGGGTAAATCTGTCATCCAGCCACCAGGTATATACAGGCGCCAATAGCGCCGTAACCAAAGCTGCCAGTGATGAATAGCGGGTCAGTAATACCACCAATAACCAGGTGCCCATCAAACACAGCGCCAAGCCTTCACCTATGGGCGCCATGGCACCGAGTGCTGTGGCAACGCCTTTGCCACCCTTGAAGCCGAAGAAAATCGGGTATATGTGCCCCAGGCAGGCGGCAATGGCTATCACCCCGAGCCAGATGGCATCTATTCCCATCAGATAAGCGGTATAAGTGGGCAGGGCACCCTTGAGCATATCGAAGAAAAACACCATGGCTGCGGCCCAAGTGCCGCCGATGCGCAGCACGTTGGTGGCGCCCGGGTTGCCCGAACCCTTGCCTCTGGGATCCGGCAGGCCCTTGAGGCGGCACACCAGCACGGCACTGGAGATAGAGCCGAGCAGGTAAGCGGCCACAATCATAATTGGGGTCAGTACCATGGTACTCAAATTGGTTTCCTTACTCGTCTTAAGGTATTATCGCGCACACTGAAATATGCAGCCCTTGCCCGGATAACCCAAGGTGAAAATCTTTACCGTCAGCTGGCGGTTAAAAATCTCGGGTTCATCTTGTCCTTCAATGCCTTATCCTACTTAAGATCGGGCCAGGTAGAAAGGGGCTACAGTGAATATCTCCGGAACGGGGCGGATTATAGCGGTTTTATTGCCGATAGCTTATCTGACCTCAGGCCCGGCAGCTGCTAAGGGGGATTTTATGGACAGAGTGCTGATACGGGAATTACAGATAGAAACAGTTATCGGGATCTATGAGTGGGAGAAACAGGTACACCAGACACTGCTTATCGATCTGGATATGGCCTGGGATAACAGAGCCGCCGCCGACAGTGATGATTACAGCCAGGCGCTCTGTTATGAAACCGTCAGCAAGCGCCTCACTGCCCTGATCACCGAAAAGCCCATTGAGTTGATTGAAACCGTGGCCGAGATGATAGCCCATTGCCTGATGAGTGAATTTTCAGTGCCCTGGGTCAAGGTGCGGGTGATGAAGCCCGGTGCCGTTCCTTCGGCCAAAGCGGTCGGTGTTGAAATCGAGCGTGGTATCTAACGGCAATATGGCACATATCTACATCAGTCTGGGCAGTAATATCGACCCGGAACATTATCTGCGTGCAGCTATCAAAGAGCTGCACGCTGCGTTTGGCGAGCTGCAACTGTCATCGGTTTACGAGAGTGAATCTGTGGGATTCAAGGGCAGCAACTTTCTCAACATGGTGGTGGGCGCTCACACCTCGCTCGACATTGCCGAAGTGGTGGCCTGCTTCAAGGATATAGAGCTGCGTCATGGGCGTATTCCCGGGGCGAAAAAGTTTGCTCCGCGCACCCTGGACTTGGATCTGCTGCTCTATGATGACAAGGTCTGCCAGCAGCCGGTAGTTTTGCCCCGAGCCGAGATCCTGACCAATGCCTTTGTGCTTTGGCCGCTGGCTGAACTGGCACCGCAAACCAAGCATCCTCTGGCACAACTCAGCTACCAAGCGTTGTGGCAGGAATATGACAAGGCCAGCCAGAAGCTCTGGCCTATCGCTTTCGATTGGGGCCTGTCGGCCTGATTTTTAAAGGATAATTATGGACACAATACAGGTCATCATCCTTGCCCTGATCCAGGGCCTGACTGAATTTTTACCTATCTCCAGCTCGGCGCACCTTATTTTGCCTTCCCAATTACTGGGCTGGGAAGATCAGGGACTGGCCTTCGATGTGGCGGTGCACATAGGCTCATTACTGGCAGTGGTGCTCTACTTCCGTACTGAAATCATCGCTATGCTGAACGCCTGGTTTGGCAGCATATTCAAGGGTAACCACAGTGCCGAGAGCAAACTGGCCTGGTGGATTATTCTGGCCACCATACCCGCAGTCGTTTTTGGTTTTATGGCCAAAGATCTGGTTGAAACCTATCTGCGGGGGCCCGGTGTTATTGCCATCACTACTGTGGTATTCGGTTTGCTGCTCTGGTGGTCGGATAAGATGGCACGGCTTGAGCTCACTGAGTATCAAACCGGCTGGCGCAAGGCATTGATGATAGGTTTCGCCCAAGCTTTGGCACTTATTCCCGGCACCAGTCGCTCGGGGATCACCATGACGGCGGCCCTGATGTTGGGGCTGAATCGCGAAGCGGCGGCGCGTTTCTCTTTTTTGATGTCGATTCCTGTGATCCTGGGGGCGGCGCTGCTGATGGGCAAAGATCTGCTCGACGGCGGGCATGTGATTGACTGGCAGGCCTTGATACTGGGCGTAGTGCTCTCTTTTGTGGCGGCTTATACCTGTATCCACCTGTTTTTGAAGATTATCAGCAAGATGGGCATGCTGCCTTTCGTGCTCTACCGTCTGGCGCTCGGCGCGCTTCTGTGCGGCTTTATCTTTCTGTGGAGCTAAGATGAATTCAGTGCAATTTCAGTGCCCGGTTTGCCAGAGTGAACTCAAGCAGCATCAGGCATCCAGAGGTTTTTACTGCGCCAACAAACATCACTTCGATCGCCAGGAAGACGGCTATTGGCTGCTGGCCAAGCCCAAGAGCGCGGCGGTACATGCCTTGTCGCGCCAGGCGTTGCGGGCCAGGCGTTTTCTGCTGCAGTCTGAATTGATGGCGCCTTTGCATCAGGCGCTTAATCTTAAGCTGGCCAGGCTCGCCGAAAACTGTGACGCTGTACTTGATCCCAACGCCGGAGACGGCGCCTTGCAGCAGATGCTGCAACTGCCGGATCAGCTGCAACGTCTGCTTATCTGTGATGCGCAAAATGCCGCCTTCGCCGCTGCCAAAGCCTTGCCGACGGCGCAGGTATTTCTCAGTGTTGCCAAACGCTTGCCCTTTGAAGATGCGCAGTTTTCACTGGTGACTCTGCTCGATGGTCAGCTCAAGGGCAAGGAGATCCCTAGGGTGATGAAGCCTGGGGCACATCTTGTGATGTTGGCACCCGGGCCCAGACACTTATGGCAGTTGCGTGAGCAATTAAACGCGGATCTCAAGCAGCGGGAGTTCAGTATCAGCCTGCCGGCCGAGTTGACTGTGCTGGAAACCGAGAGCTTGAGTTTTTCTCTGGATGTGAGCGGTGAGCAGGCGTTGACGCTTTTGGAAACCACTCCTTATGCCTGGCGCGCCAGCGAAAAACAGAAGCGTGCGCTTGCTACTCGAGCAGTTAAGGGGCTGGAGCTGGATTACCGTGTGTTGGTGATTAAACGGAACTGAGTTTGAGCCTCGGGTTTAGGCTGAAAAGTGAAGGTTTTGGCTGGAATCTTGGTCAGGACTGACTGGAAGTCACTATAGGTTTTAGCGAAAAGCAAATCGGCAACACCTTGGTGTTGCCGATCCGGGACTGAATTACTTCTTGTAACGAGAAGCAACGTTGTCCAAGCGGTCGTTAGCACGCTTAGCTTCAGACTGAGCGTCCATAGCAGCAGCTTTGGCATCTTTAACGTCAGCAGACAGTTTGCCTTGCTCTGCTTTCAGAGAGCTAACTTCGGCTGATAATTGATCAACTTTGTTGCCCAGGTTAGCAACGCTTTCTTCCAGAGCAGTGGTGTTGGCACAGCCACCCAGCAGAGCAGTCATTGCTACGCCAGCAATCATCAGTACTTTTTTGTTCATGAAGAAATCCCTTTAGATAGGTTGGATTTTTAATGGCTCGACTGTAAAACAGCCGACACCGCCTAATTATGTCATAGTCAATTTATTTTGCTACGAATATTCACGTACAGGCCGCTTTACCTTATCGAATACTCATTGAATTGCCAAGTCTTTGGGAAGATAGCCAGTTTCTTTCGCCATTTTCTTAACATAACTGAAAATATTGCCGTCAATATCTTGCCTTTCTATCAGGAAACGGCGGAATTCAGTAACAGTTGCTTTTCTTGACGTACGGCGGCAATCCGCTGCCGAGCGAGCTCGTCTCTGATGGCTGGCCCCTTGTGTCCCGCTGCCACTATGGGTTTGACATCTATGGCTGAGGCGACAGCAAATAACTGCCTCAATGCTTGCGCCTGCGGGTAGCGGGCTTGTTCAAGCCCGCTGCGGCCTCTGGCATCGGCCTCGCAGGCCAGCGCCAGTTGCTCCAGGCGCTCTGGCTTGCGCCAGAAATCGGCTTTGTCGAAGATTTTCACTATGGTTTCCGGCTTGAGCTCCGCCAGATTATGAATATTTTGATGCTGATCGCTGACCAGCAACGCCAGATCCCGATACTCGGAAGGCACTCGCAGCCGCTCGCACAGGTTTCGAATAGGTTCAAGTCCCTTCTGGCCGTGGCCATGGTGCTTGGGCAGCATGTCGGCCGGGGTCAGTGCCTTACCGAGATCGTGCACCAGCGCGGCAAAGCGCACGGCTTTGTCGCGGGTCAATCGTGCGGCTTGCTCCAGTACCATCAAGGTGTGAAGGCCGGTATCAATTTCCGGATGCCACTTGGCTGGTTGCGGCACACCAAACAGGGCATCGATTTCCGGCATCAGTGCTTGTAAGGCGTTAACCTGGCGCAGTACTTCAAAAAACACCTGGGGCTGCTCGCAGCCGAGCACCTTATCCAGCTCCTGCCATACCCGCTCAGGCGTCAGTGCGCCAAGCTCGGGGCCGGCGGCAATTTCCTGCATCAGAGCCAGGGTTTCCGGCGCTATACTGAAGCCCTGAGGGGCAAAGCGGGCGGCAAAACGGGCCACCCTGAGTACCCGCAGCGGGTCTTCAACGAAAGCGGGGGAGACATGCCTCAGCACCCGGGCCTCGATATCCTTTTGGCCGTTGTAGGGGTCGTGCAGTTCGCCATCCTCACCTTGGGCTATGGCGTTAATGGTCAAGTCCCGCCGCAGCAGATCCTCTTCCAGGGTGACATCGGGCGCTGCATAGCAGGAGAAACCGCCGTAACCCAGGCCTGTCTTGCGCTCGGTTCTGGCCAGGGCGTACTCCTCCTGGGTTTTGGGGTGCAGAAACACGGGAAAATCCTTGCCCACCTGCCGGTATCCCAGTGAGGCCATCTGCTCCGGAGTCGCGCCTACCACCAGATGATCCCTGTCCTTGACGGGTAAGCCCAATAGTTTGTCACGCACTGCGCCACCAACCAGATAAATCTGCACGCTTGTGGATTCCTTATAATCGACTGCTTTGGTAATGGCCTCAGGATAACATGAGACCCGGCCGTGGGGGACTTTCCCGTGCATCACATAAATGGCGGCCGGGGTTTTACAATTTATGGCCTTGCCTTAAACTGGGCTGTCTCTAGCAAAGAAGGATGGCAGTGCCTATGTACAAGGCCTTTTATGGACTGAACGATAACCCGTTTTCTATCGCGCCCAATCCCAGTTATCTGTTTCTCAGTGACAGGCACAGGGAGGCGTTGGCGCATTTGACCTATGGCCTTGGGGAGACGGGGGGCTTTGTGCTGCTGACAGGTGAAGTCGGTACCGGGAAAACCACGGTTTCCCGCTGCCTGCTGCGGCAACTGCCGGAAAATACCGATACTGCCTTTATCCTCAATCCATCTCTGACCGAGCTTGAACTGCTGGCTACCCTCTGTGATGAGTTGAAAATTCCCTATGGCGAGGCGCCCACCCTCAAACAGCTGACCGATCATATCAGTGGTTTTCTGTTGGCTAACCACCAGGCCGGGCGCAACACTGTGCTGATCATCGATGAGGCCCAGCATCTGCGGGCCGAAGTGCTTGAGCAACTGCGCCTGCTTACCAACCTGGAGACAGATACCCGTAAATTGCTGCAGGTGATCCTCATAGGTCAGCCCGAGCTGCAGCAACTGCTCAAGCGCCAGGAACTGCGGCAGTTGGCGCAGCGAATCACTGCCCGTTACCATCTGTTGCCGCTCACCGAAGAGGAGGTGGGCTTCTATGTGCAGCACAGGTTGCAGGTGGCCGGGCGCAGCGAGCCCTTGTTCAACCGCGGCGCGATTCGGGCGCTGCATAAATTCAGTGGTGGTATTCCAAGGCTTATCAACCTCTTGTGTGAGCGGGCCTTGATGGCGGGTTATGGTCAGTCTCGAACCCCTATCGATGCCAAAATGGTGGCCACTGCCGCCGAAGAGGTGCTGGGAGAGAAAATCAAACAGCGTAATTATTTGTTACCGGCTTCTGCCGCCGCCATGCTGCTTTTGGCATTTGCCGGTGGTTACTATTTCCTAGCACAGCCGGAACAGGCTGTGGCCCAAGATCAGTCCGAACATCAACTTCATTCAGTGACAGATGCCAAGCAGACTCGGGTTGCAGGCAATCAAGCTGCTGTTAACCATCTTTCTGTCAATCAAGCTGCTGCGGACAAGCCCGCAGTCAATCGGGCGCAGCGGATCTTGACGCAGGCCATAGATCAGAGCCGCAATATAGATACCGCCTTTGCGGCCCTGTTTGCCCTTTGGGACAAGGTGCCATATTCAGGCATCAGTGCCTGTCAGGCCGCCGAACAGCAGGGGCTTGCCTGCTATCAGCAGCAGGGCAATCTCAACTCCTTACTGCGGCTCAACTATCCGGCTGTGGTCTATCTGGAGGATGAACAACAGCAGCCTTTCTATGGCACTCTGGTGACCAAAGATGGTGAGCAGTTGTTGCTGCAACTCAATGAACAACAACTCTGGGTCAGCGTCGATTGGTTCAACCGTCATTTCAGCGGTACTTTTGAAATCATCTGGGATGCCCCCAAGGATCCGCTCAAGGCGATAGGCCCAAGTGCCGGTTTGGCCCAGGTGCAGTGGCTGGAAAATACCCTGGCGCAGGTGGATGAACGCCCGGCCAGGCTGATGAGTTATTTCGACAGCGAGCTGGAGCAGTCACTGCAACAGTTTCAGCGGCGCCACGGCTTGAAACCGGACGGCATTGCCGGCAGCCAAACTCTGGTTCAGCTCAATCTGTACTTGAGTCATCAAGGCCCCAGATTGCACGCAGGAGGAGCGAGCTGATGTCTATCCTTCTCGATGCCGTGACCCGGGCCAAGCAACAGGAAATGGGTGAACAACTGGATCCTGTGTTGACTCCCAGGGCGCAATATCGCCGACAATCTTCGGCAAGTCGCTATCTCAAGCCGCTGGCGGTATTGGTGGCGGCCGTGCTGGCAGGTGGCGCCTTGGCTTGGGGCTGGCACTCGCTTGATACCAATAAAAAGCCGCTGGCTCCCGAGACATCTTCAGTTGGGGCGAAAGCCTCGCAGCAGCAAGCCAGGCAACAAGATGAGTCTCAAGGATATAAGCAACCGACTCAAGCCGCTGAGGTGGCTGAACAAGGTGCAACGGAAGTACGTTTGGCCGGTAAGGTTGCCTTGCCTATGGCCCAGCCGATACCTCAGACTCAGGCTGTTCAATCTCGGACAATCCAGTCGCAAAATACGCTGCCTCAAAATGCTCAGGCTGAGAATAGGGCGACCATAAACCAAAGTTCAGTAAACCAGGGCTCAATAAGCCAGAGCTCAATAAACCAAAGCGGCGAAGCTGAAATTGCAGCCCGCCAGAGTCCGGCTTCGGTTAATGCACAGTCGACTGGCAGTGATTTATTGGCCGCCAGTGTGGCCGAAGCGGCTAAAGAGCTGCAGTTTGCGCAACTCCAGGCTGATGGCTCAGCAACTGTAAATCAGCCGCAGGAGATGCCGGCGGCTGACGATGAGCCGATTATCCTGGGAGCCAACCCCAATCGCCGTGGGCTTGAGGTGCTAGAGTCTCTCAAGCGCCAGGTTAATGAAGCGGCTGAGGATGTGGGGCTATCCAGTGCCGAGAGTCGCCGCCAGGATGAGTTGGTGGCTCAGTTTCAGGCGGCGCTTGCCGATGTGGAGCACCGGCACTCGGCGGAAAAACCCGTATCGCCTCCCGAATTGGATCCCATTCCCAAGGCTGAGGAAGAGGTGCCTCCTTACGGCGGGCTGCCGGCCGGGCTGCAATTGCAGGTTCCTGAGTTTGAGATCAGTGCTCACGTATACGCCTCAGAGCCTTCCAAGCGTTGGCTGAATGTGGAGGGTGCCGAACTGCAGGAGGGTGACAGCATCAAGGGTCAACTGAAGATCGTTGAGATACGTCCAAGGGATGTGGTGCTGGAAATTCAAGGGCAGAAGTTCCGGGTGCCGGCCATCTAAGTCGACCCAAAACGGCTGGAACCAAGCATAAAAAAGCGCCATTAAGGCGCTTTTTTATCTTAGGGAAGGTGCGAATAAGTCCTCGCGGCGTTCTTTTTTTGTAGAGAGTGGCTTACACAGCAATTGGCGTTCAAGGCATCTGACTGAAGGCATGCCGGGGCCTGTCAAAGTCGGATAACGCAGAGAGCCGGTTGCTGTGCAAGCCCCGAAGGGCGTGGCTTACAGTCCTGCCTGCTGTGTTGTGCTTCTTACAAAGGACTAAGGCCATTTGCTGCGAACCACGCCTTGCATACAGGCCTGTAAGCCGACGCAGAGTACGCATGGGACCTGTTCGCACCTTCCTTAGAGCTCAAGCTCCGTAGAAGTAGTTCCCCAGCAGCAGTGTCAGGGCGTAGCCTACAGAGTAGGACAGCAACAGCGCCGGAACATACTTGAGGTAAGAGACAAAGGTCAGCTCTTTGACCTTGCTCATGGCGATGATCCCGGCCGCCGAACCTATCACCAGCAGAGAGCCACCAACACCTACTGCATAGGTCAGGCCCAGCCACTCAGGCGTGGTCAGTTCAGGTGCGGCTTTCAAAAGCGCCGCGGTCAGTGGCACGTTATCCAATATGGCCGATCCCATACCTGTGACAAAGTTGGAAATGTTGGGGTCGTGACGGGCGTAGACCTGGGCCAGAAGATCCAGCGTGCCTATCTCTTTGAGCATACCCACCAACAAGAGGATCCCGAGGAAGAACAGCAGGGTGTCGTATTCCACTTGGCGGATATACTCGAGGATTTGCAGTTCTTCTTTGTCGTTGCGGGCGGTGTGGCCCACCAGGAACATGATTGATAACCCGGTGAGGAAGGTTAGCACGGGGGGAATGGCAAACAGAATGTTCAGTGCCATGGTCATCAATATGGTGGTGAAGAAGATGATGGCGATCAGTACATCCACTGTCTCGTAACTTTGACGAATAGGTGTGGTGGACACCTCGCCCTTGGCATTGAGGGAGAAGAGTATTGCCAGCAACATCACGCTGAATGCCGCCGGCAGCACCAACATCAGCAGCTCTGACATATGCACATGGCCGCCGAGGAAGATCATCAGGGTAGTTACGTCACCCGTTATCAGAGAAACTCCCCCTGAGTTGACGGCAAAGATAATCAATACCGCCATCCGGCGACGCATCTGTTTGTCGAGCTTGAAGGTGGTCAGCAGCCCAAGAGAGACCAAGGTGGCGGTGACGTTGTCACAGATGGCCGACAATACCAGAGAAAACAGCGCAACCTGCAGCATCAGCATCCGGGTGCTCACCCGCTGCGGAAACAGCTTCTGCACTATTATCTGGATCATGCCCTTGGCGTTGAGATAGGCCACAAAGGTCATGGTCGACATCAAAAACAGCCAGAGCGTCGCGATTTCCAGCAGGTTTTCATTGAGTTGATGCTCTACCAGCTTTTCATGGCCGGGGTCGCCGGCAGACATGAACAGAGCTATCCAGGAGATACAACCGAAAAACAGAGTCGTTTTGGCTTTGTTGAGGTGAGTCACCTCTTCAAAAATGATACTCAGCAGTGCCAACACCGCCAGTATGATAAGAAAGGTATAGAGCATAAATGCAATTCCAACTGCTGATTTTATGTTCGTCTGCCCTGGGGGAAGTGGGCAGTTTTTGTGTCGGCCATCAAGGTTCAATTAATCGAGCTGTGATAGCGCGTGCGGATCAGACCACACTGACATGGATAACGCAACTGTTAACTGGAACACATTTTCTTAGACTTTGTGATAAGCGTCCGTAGACTTTCGGGCTAAGCCAGTGATTTGGTCTGTTTGTTTTTGTATCTTGGTGTTTTGTACTGATTGGGCCTGTTTGGCAGCGAAAGGCGACAGTCGACTAGCGAGCCGGTGGCAAGTTGGCGTGACAGCCATGGTGCAGCCTGAATTGGCTTGTGAGTATGGCGCTGGATGGAAAATTTGTGGAAGGGGAATTGAGCAACCAGAATTCGAGCTGGACGCCAGAGAAATCTACCCGGCGGGAGTGGGCATAAAAAACGGGGCCGTATAGGCCCCGTTTTCAATCCATCTGCGGATTACTTCATGCGTGCCAGAACACGATCGGCTGCATCCAGAGTCGCCTGCAGCTCTTGCTCGCCGTGAGCCATGGACAGGAAGCCTGCTTCAAAGGCGCTCGGTGCCAGGTAGATACCTTCGTCCAGCATGCCGTGATAGAAGGCGCGGAACTGCTCCATGTTGCACTTGGTAACCTGCTCAAAGCCGGTGATCTTCTCTTCATCGGTAAAGAAGAAACCAAACATGCCGCCAACATAGTTGATGGCCATGGGGATACCATGCTTGTCGGCCGCGGCCTTGAAGCCTTCGGCAATACGCTTGGTCTTGGCAGCCAGCTCTTCATAGAGGCCAGGTTCGGACAGGGCTTCCAGTTGAGCCAGACCTGCAGTCATGGCGATAGGGTTACCCGAAAGTGTGCCGGCCTGGTACACAGGGCCAGTCGGGGCAATATACTGCATGACTTCTTTCTTGCCACCGAAGGCACCAACCGGCATACCGCCGCCGATCACCTTACCCAGAGTGGTCAGATCCGGTGTCACCCCATAGTGGCCTTGGGCACCGCTCTTGGAGACGCGGAAGCCTGTCATCACTTCGTCGATGATCAGCAGGGCGCCGAACTGATCGCAAAGTTCACGCAGTCCTTCAAGGAAACCTGCAACCGGCGGGATACAGTTCATGTTGCCGGCAACCGGCTCGAGTATGATACAGGCGATATCCTGCGGATGCTGGCTGAACAGCTCTTTGACTGAGTCCAGATCGTTATAGACAGCGGTCAGGGTGTGCTTGGCGAAGTCAGCAGGGATCCCTGGGGAGCTGGGCTGACCCAGAGTCAGGGCGCCGGAACCGGCCTTAACCAGCAGACAGTCGGCATGGCCGTGGTAGCAGCCTTCGAACTTGAGGATCTTGTCTCTGTTGGTGTAACCCCGAGCCAGGCGTATGGCGCTCATGGTGGCTTCTGTACCAGAGCTCACCATGCGTACCTGTTCTATGGAAGGCACCATCTCAATGACTTTTTCTGCCATCTGCACTTCCAGCTCGGTAGGTGCACCGAAAGACAGACCGTTCTCCACCGCCTTGAGTACAGCTTCGCGGATCTTGGGATGGTTGTGACCCAGGATCATAGGCCCCCAGGAACCGACATAGTCGATATAGGCTTTGCCGTCGGCATCATAGATATAGGCACCGTCGGCCTTTTCGATGAAGCGGGGAGAGCCGCCTACACCATTGAAGGCACGTACTGGCGAGTTCACACCGCCGGGGATGGTTTTCTTGGCCTGTTCAAACAGGTCTTCAGAACGGGTCATGTTTAATCCTTAAAGTCAGTGGCCGCTCTTTAGCGATCGGCCTTGCGTGAATACCAGTTAACCGGACACTCGTATTTTTCCAACTGATTGTCCACCCCGAGTGTCAGGGCAAACAGTGCCATGCGGATCAACAAGCCATTGTCGGCCTGACGGAAGATAGCCAGGTTGGGATGGTTGTTAAGATCATTGTCCAGCTCATTGGCCTGCAGCCTGGAGTCCCGAGGCAATGGATGCATGATCACTGTATTGGACTTACAATTTTTGGTGTATATGGCGCTGTTCAAACGGAACTTGCCACGATACTTATCGGCTTCCTCCTGCGAGGGGAAGCGCTCTTCCTGAATGCGCGTCAGATAGAGTATATCAGCCTGATCTAAATTGCCTTCCAGTTGGTCTGTTATTGTGATCTTATGCCCGGCATTTTCAATGTCGGCGATCACATAGTCAGGCATTGCCAGCTCGGCAGGGGAGATCAGGGTGAAGCTGATGTTCTTGTACATGCACAGAAGACGCGACAGCGAGTGCACCGTGCGGCCGTATTTGAGATCGCCCACCATGGCGATATGCATGCCGTCTATGCCTAAGCCTTTGCTGTGCAGTTCTTTCTGTATGGTGAACAGATCCAGCAGCGCCTGGGTTGGATGTTCGTTGGCACCGTCGCCGCCGTTAATCACAGGCACCCGGCTGCCTTCGGCAAATTCGCGTACCGAGTAGGACTCGGGGTGGCGCATGGCAATCACGTCCGAGTAGCTGGACAACACCCTGGCAGTATCGTAGAGGGACTCCCCCTTGGACAGCGACGAGGAAGCCATGCCGACCGTTTCAGCGACCCGGCCGCCAAGCAGGTTGAAGGCGCAGCCGAAGCTGACCCGGGTGCGGGTACTGGGTTCAAAAAACAGATTGCCGAGAATAGCACCATCCAGCACCTTGGTACGCTTTTCGCGCAGTGCGTATGGGGTCATCTTTTGGGCTACGGTGAAAATGGTTTGAATGGCGTCCAGATCTAACTGGTTTACGGAGAGGATATGTGATCCCTGGAACTGGTTCATCAGCCTTGGTTTCCAATGCAATTGGGTACTGACACTGAGGTCTGGACCCATGGGTTATGTAGGGTTTGGCTGAGGCGCAACTATAACAGAAGGTGACGGCTATGAAAATGACCCATGATTGAAATTACACTTCTCCGGCACGGATTTCCTGCTGCAGGTTAGACCAACTGATCACCCCGACGATATTCTCCGGTGTATCCTGATAGATATAGACTTCACCGGCACGTTTCGGCGCCAGAATTTCGTACACCTCGTTGAGGGTGGCCGAGTCGGGTAGCCCCTGGATCCTGTGCTGGGTCAGGCTGGTGTCAGTGTCAAACGAAGGCATCTGCAGATCCAGCATGGCAATCTGCCCTTCGGCATCTCTGACAAGCACGGGCCTGCCCTGGGCGCGTTTCATCACCTCCAGCAACAGCTCGTCATTGTTGTTGACTATCACTATGCGCCTGTCCATCAGAGCGCGTACCCCGAGTTTCTGCAATCCCAGGTTAACCGGGGCCACCTTGTAACCCAGGCCCATGATGTCCAACTGACGAAAGAATATGGATTTGGCATTCAGCCCCTGATAGGCGATGAGGTAGGCGGGCACGGCCACTATCATTCCGGGCAGTATGATGGAGGCATCGTTGGTCATCTCCAGTAGCGCCACCAGGGCGGCGAGTGGTGCGCTGAGACAAACCCCCATCATGGCGGTCATGCCGATAACAGTATAGAGCCCTGCATAGGGGGCCACCGAGGGAAACAGCAGTGCGGTCGCCTGAGCTAGAATGGCGCCGCCCAAGGCGCCTATGCCGTAGAGTGGACCTATGATCCCACCAGGGATCCCAAGGCCGATGGCAGCAATGGTAGCAATAATCTTGGCCAGCAAAACCGCCAGCAAAAACCAGATGGCCGGGTTGTCGCTGACCGCCAGTCCTATGGCCATTTCACCGCTGCCCAGAGCCTGAGGCAGTACCAGTCCTATCAGAGTGGTGATAACACCTGCCAGCAACAGGCGGACAATCAAGGGCCAGTGTTGGCCGCGCTCGGTCACCTGAATAAGGCTGTGATTGAATAGGGCCGCGGCGACCCCCAGCACTATACCGCCGAGTGCCAGCAGCGGGTATTGATCCAGTGGAATATGGCTGACTTTGATGGCATCAAACTCGTGGATATTACCGAACACCACCTGGCTGGATACGGCGCCGCAGATGGCCGACAGCATGATGGGGAAGAAGTACTGTACCTTGTATTCCCTGAGCACCACTTCGAGGACAAACACCACGGCGGCCAGGGGCGCGTTGAAGGTGGCGGCTATCCCGGCGGCTATGCCACTGGCACACATGATGCGCACACTGTTGTCCGGCAGCTTGAATTTTTCCGCCAATACCGAGGCGGTGACCGCCCCCAAATGAATGGCCGGGCCTTCACGACCAACCGAGAAGTTACTCGCCAGCGCAAACAGCGCCTGAAAAAACTGCCCCGGTGCCGACTGCAGCGGGATCTTGCCATAATGCAGTTTCACCCTGTGCAGCACATAGGCTATACCCATCCGCTTGTAGCGTTTGGAGCCAAACCTGGCCACCAGCCAGATCAAAAAAGCCCCAAAAAGTGGTAACAGGACTCGCCAGTCACCGATTGAGCCCGTAAAATCCCATTCCTGTGTTTGGGTAAAATGATTGGCCCATTGCAGCAGCAGGCGAAACAGTATGATGACAGCCGAGGCCATCAGCGCAAACAACAGGGCCAGCAGACACAGTTGAATACTGATCCTCGTTTGGGACAGCTTGTCTCTCATCTGGTGGCGCAGATACTTTCGCGCCTCAAGTTTGAACTTTCTGAATCTTGCCTGCACTGCTGCTTTCCGAAGCCTGATGTGAAATCTTAGTACCTAAGATGGAAATTTTTATATAAGGGGCTGTTAGTTAATGGCAAATTATCATCGCTGGCTCGATCGCCTGCAAGTGATGGAGCGAAATATTCGTCCATCCAGTCTGTATTTGTTGCTCTTGGTCATGGTGGCCTTTCTGACCGGACTGCTCAGCTATCACTTTTTTATCCCGCCAGGTGAAGTCCAGCTGCAACAAAATGACGGTAAAAAGAAACGCTTGCAGGGACAACTGCAGGAACAAGCACAGCTGCTGGCGAGCCGTAATCTGGAGCTGAGCCTGGCCAAGGAGGCCAATGAGGAGATGCAGCAGCTGTTCAACAAGCAGCATAAGAAACAGAAGGAGCTGGAACGTGAGCTGGCCTTCTACCGCAGCATCATGGCGCCGGAGCATAACGCCGAAGGCGTGGCTATCCATGGTTTGGAACTGATGCCGTTGGCGGGCCCAGGGCAATACCGCCTCAAGCTGATACTGACCCAGTTGCAAAAGCGCAAACAGGCGCTCAAGGGAAGAAGTGAGATACTTCTCATTGGCATGCAAGAGGGCAAGCAAGTCGAACTGAATTTAGCTAAACTGGTGGACACCAAGTTGGCATTTAACTTCAAGTACTTTCAGGTACTGGAAGCGGAATTTACCCTGCCTGAAGGGTTCGAGTTACAGCAGATGAAGGCCAAGGTCGTCGTGCCTGCCAGCCGCTGGAGCAAAGGCGCCGAAACCGAACAAAGTTTCAGCCTGCCGGAGTTGCTGGAGGGCGAAAAAGATCCCGGCATAATACTTGAACAAAACAGTCAGGTAACAGATAATCTGCCACAGCAAACAGATGTAAGAGGTAGTAATGACTGAACAAGCTGAATCAGCTATGCCCATCCAGTTTACCGATGCGGCGGCAACCAAGGTCAAGGCCTTGCTGGAAGAAGAACAGAACAGTGCGCTGAAGCTGCGGGTCTATGTCACGGGCGGCGGCTGCTCAGGTTTTCAGTATGGCTTCACCTTTGATGAAAAAGTGAATGAAGGCGATTTCACCGTGGAAAAACAAGGGGTACAGCTGGTCGTTGATCCCATGAGCCTGCAATATCTTGTCGGCGGTGAAGTAGATTACACCTCAGGGCTTGAAGGCTCGCGTTTCTTCGTCAAAAACCCCAACGCCACCACGACCTGTGGTTGTGGCGCCAGCTTCTCGGTATAACCGAGAGCGAAAGCAGCAAAAAGCCGTCCTATTGGACGGCTTTTTTTGTGGGCGCAAGGCCGGTTACTGCATCAGGTTGAAGTTCATCTTACGCTTGAAGAAGGCTTTGACCTTAGGAGTAAAGGCTATCCATACCTGCAGCATGCAAAAGCCTATCAGAAAGCCGAAAATGGCCCAGTCCGGAGCCTTGAGTTCCATTCCGGCGATATTGAGGGTATTGGGCCCTGTGGCCACACTGTCGCCCTGATCCAGAATATAGGGCAGGAAACTCACCAGCGTGAGCTGCGCCAAGGTATAGAAGCGCAGTGCCCATAAGCCTGCCTGATGGCGCGCTAATACCGCCAACACCATGATCAGCGTCAGCAGACAAAAGACGACACCCTGACCGGCAATCAGGCCACTGACCGAGGCGGCAATATAAAGCAGCATCAGCAGTAGCAGGCGTTTGGGAATGGCGTAGCTTTCAGTGGCGGCTTGGCTCATCTTACGGCGCTCCTTGTGCTCTATTAACTCATGTTCTATTGAAACATGGCGCTATTGACTCAGTGACGCGTCTTGGGCGCCAGTCGCTGCTCCAGCTCATGTGGTGGAATAACCACGCCGAGATCTTCCAGCATAGGGAATACGGCAACATAGAGTTCGTCATCTTCCATACCTGGCACCCAACGCTCCAGCCACTCGGCCAGGCCTATGGACAGCGGCCGACAATCCTGCCAATCATCCACGGCCCACAGGGACGCCGTTTCTTCACTGGGCCATACCGGAATACAGTCTTCATCATCCGTGGTCAGCATCACGCAGCCGTCATTGTCCTGTAGTACCCATAGCTCTTTATGCTCTTTGACCTGCTCTACCAGAAAGTCGTAGCGGCCTTCCGGAGTCATACCGGCGAACTGGGCCTGGGTTTGTTTCTTGCTCATGGTGACATCTCATCTCGGTGGCCGCGGCACTGCGCCCGGCCAAAAATTGACGGCATGTTAACACCGCTTGCGGGCAAGAAAAAGCGCCCCGCAGGGCGCAATCGATTTTTTGACTATCCAGACTATTTACTCGGATGGATTCTCAAAGGCGCGGTAGATGAGTCCCGCAATGATTGCACCGGCAATAGGCGCAACCCAAAACAGCCATAGCTGACTCAGGGCCCAATCACCGACAAACAGTGCCGGTCCTGTGCTGCGGGCCGGATTCACCGAGGTGTTGGACACAGGGATACTGATAAGGTGGATAAGTGTCAGCCCAAGGCCTATGGCGATGGGAGCAAAACCAGCTGGAGCTCGCTTGTCGGTGGCACCGAGAATGATCAGCAGAAAGAACAGTGTCATGACCAGTTCACAAACCAGCACGGCCGTCAGGCTGTAATCCCCGGGAGAGTGCTCGCCAAAGCCGTTGGAGGCAAAGCCGGCGCTCAGAGAGAATCCGTCCTGACCCGAGGCTATCACATAGAGAATGGCGGCGCCGACAATGGCCCCTGCCACCTGGGAGACGATATAAGGCAGTAGCTCGGCAGCAGGAAAGCGGCCGCCGGCCCAGAGTCCGAAAGAGACTGCCGGGTTGAGGTGGCAACCTGAAATGTGGCCAATGGCAAATGCCATGGTCAGCACGGTTAAACCAAAGGCGAGGGCAACCCCGACAAAGCCGATCCCCAGCTCAGGAAAGGCGGCTGCCAATACGGCGCTGCCGCAACCGCCAAGAACCAACCAGAGGGTGCCGAGAAATTCGGCGAGCATTTTTTGTGTCATCTTCATTGTTGCATCCTGTGCAGTGATGTGTTTCCCACAAATTCGCGGGTATTCAGGATAGCTCCCGAATATTACCGGCGCAGTATAGCCAGATGAACACTAGTTCAATGTGAGCTGAAGCGCCAATTTGTGTCAGAAAAATCAGCTGCTTGGAGGACGCGAAGGTTAAGGTTAACAGGCTGAAAAATTCGCTGTTGCCCAGGTTGGTTTGGGGTAAACAAGGCTGATGTTTAACGTCAAGGTGCTGTTGTTACAGCACCTTGTATCGAAAGGAGTCAGGCTGCGGGGAAGCGGGCACCGAGTACGGCTTCGCGGCTGGCACCTGTTACCGCCGGCAGATTGGCCGGCAACCCTTGATGGTGGCGCAGCGCCAACCAGGCAAACGCTATGCCTTCCACCCATTTGGGATCGATACCCAGCACAGAGGTGGTGGCTATGCTGTGGTTGGGCAACTGGGCACCGAGGCGTTTCATCAACGCGCCATTGAGTGCACCGCCGCCACAGACGTAGATTTCGCCATCCGGGCTCAACTTGGCTATGTCCCTGGCAATGCTGTGGCAGGTGAGGTCCAATAGTGTCGATTGAATATCCTCTTCCGGCAGATGGCTGAACAGCGCCAGTTGTTGATCCAACCAGGCGTTGTTGAACAGCTCTCTGCCCGTGCTCTTGGGGTAATCCAGCGAGAAATAGGGGTGTGATAACAGCTGTGCCAGAAATTCCGCCGAGCTGTTGCCGCTTTCGGCCCACTGACCGTCTTCATCGAACGGCAGTTGTCTTATCTGCTGGCTCCAGGCGTCTATCAGGGTGTTTCCCGGGCCGGTATCAAAGCCAAGGATCTCCCGGTTATCGGCGGGCAGGAAAGTGATGTTGGCTATGCCGCCAATATTGAGGATGATGCGGTTGGTGCCAGGGCTTGAAAATATCTGCTGGTGGAATGCCGGTACCAGCGGCGCGCCTTGGCCGCCGAGGGCGATATCCTTGCGGCGAAAGTCGGCGATAACATCTATGCCGGTTTCGGCGGCGATAGTGTTGGGATCGCCAATCTGCAAGGTAAAACCCACTTCCAGATTAGGCATATGCCGCACTGTCTGACCATGACTGCCGATGGCACAGACCTGTTCCTTACTCACCCCTGTGTTGGCGAGCAGTTGCTTGACCGCGCTGGCAAACACCTTACCTACTGTGCGATCCAGCCGTCCCAAACGATTGATTTCATCAGTATCCGGTTGGCAGAGACGTTGCAAGCCCTTGAACAAATGGGTGGGTAACGGCTCTGTATGTTGGCCAAGCAGTTTGGGTTGGCCACTGCTGAAGTCCACCAACACGGCGTCAACGCCGTCCATGCTGGTGCCGGACATCAGCCCAATAAAGTATCCAGAATTCATCTATGCTGTCCCTGTTATTGCATCGCAACCTGAACTTGTTTGTTGCGCAGCAGAGTGGCCATCAATTGGCTACTGAGTTGTTGGAAGGCGACACGTTCGCTCTTGGCAATAGCTTCAGCCTTGGGGAGATCCACAGTGCGTGGATTTCTGTGTACACCGTTGACGATAAACTCATAGTGCAGATGTGCGCCTGTTACCCGACCTGTACGGCCTAGGGTACCTATGATCTGTCCCTGTTTGACGCTTTCACCCTGGTTAACCTTACGCTTGTTGAGGTGCAGGTATTTGGTGGTATAGGTTTCGTTGTGTTTGATAAACACATAGTTACCGTTGTATTGATTGTAGCCGGCCTTGACCACCCGGCCGCTGCCGGCGGCTTTGATGGGAGTGCCTATGGCGGCAACATAATCCACTCCGCGATGGGCCTTCACCTGACCGGTAACAGGATGCAGACGGCGGGGGTTGAAGTTGGAACTCACATACTTGAAGTCAACCGGCGAGCGCAGGAACGCCTTGCGCATGCTACGGCCTTCCTCTGAGTAGTAGTTACCGTCTTTGTATCTTACCGCAGTGTACCGCTCGCCCTGGTTGATAAATTCGGCGGCCAATATATTGCCGTTACGCAGAAACTCGCCGTCGGCATATTCCTCTTCATACATGAGGGCAAAGCTGTCACCTTCGCGGATATCCAGGGCAAAGTCGACATCCCAGCCGAATATGGTGGCCAGTTGCATAATCTGCGCCGGTGTCAGTCCGGCTTCGACACCGGCATTCCAGAAGTTGCTCTTGATATTGGCGCGGGCGAATTTATCCCGGGTCTCAACGGTTTTTACCGCCAGTTCTTCTTCATAACTCTTGCCCTGTTTGCGGACTATCAGGGTGGATACGGCATCGAGGCGGTATCTTAGCTCCTGCAGCTCGCCATCGGCGTTTTTGCCTATGGCGACTTCGTCACCTGGCATTATCTTCAGCAGGTTTTTCTTTGCCAGCGGCAGTTGGGTAATGTCGTGAACTTCTCTGGCGGTAAGTGAGGCGCGGCTGAAGAGTGCCGCCAGGGTGTCGCCGCTTTTAATCTCGAAGTGTTCCAGCTCGGCAATGGCCGGACTGGTTTGTTCGGGAACCTCAAGCGCGGCTTCTGCCTGTTGATTGAGTTTCTCTGTCAGCGCCTCGGCGGCGGCTTCTGAATCCGGATGTTGCCCGCTTTCAACCACTTGCTGGGCTGTAGGTGAGGTGGGGGTACGAAAGGCCAGTGGCACTTGGTAACGTACCTGGGTTTGCGGGCCGGCGCTGTTTTTCGATGCCTCGGCTTCGTCAGAAGGAAGCAACAGGGTTATCAAGGTAATGGTGGTTAAAATACTGAGCAGGATTTGATGCTTTCTGGGCAGCAGTCTGAAGAGAGTAATAAGCTTTGCCATCGACCCCGATACCAATTTCTTAATTCTTGGGCATATTGCCTTAGTGTACACACTTTCATTTAGGCTGGCTAACAAGTAACATAAGTCTCTTTGAATTTGAAGAGCCTTGGGAGTTGTTGGCGAGATGGCTGATTTAGCACAAATAATGGCGGAAATTAAACGTGGTACCGACGAGATTTTGCTCGAAGCGGATCTGCTGGAAAAGCTGAAAGAAGGTCGACCACTGAAAATCAAGTTGGGTGCTGACCCGACTGCGCCGGACATTCACCTTGGCCATACCGTTATTCTCAACAAACTCAGACTGTTCCAGGACCTGGGACACGAGGTTATCTTCCTCATCGGTGACTTTACCGGTATGGTCGGTGACCCGAGTGGCAAGAACAGCACTCGCCCGCCACTGACCCGTGAGCAGGTGCTGGCCAACGCCGAGACCTATAAGGAACAAGTGTTCAAGATTCTGGATCCTGCCAAGACCCGGATTGAGTTCAACTCCAGTTGGTTGGAAGATCTCGGCGCTGCCGGCATGATCCGTCTGGCCTCCCGTCAGACAGTGGCCCGCATGATGGAGCGCGACGACTTCAAGAAGCGTTATGCCTCGGGTCAATCAATAGCGATCCACGAATTTATGTACCCATTGCTGCAGGGGTATGACTCAGTGGCGCTGAATGCCGATGTCGAACTGGGCGGTACAGATCAGAAGTTCAACCTGCTGATGGGCCGTGAGTTGCAGAAAGCCGAGGGCATGAAGCCACAGGCGGTGATCATGATGCCACTGCTGGAAGGGCTGGATGGCGTGAAGAAGATGTCCAAGTCTGCCGGCAACTATATAGGTGTCAGCGAAGCTCCGGATGAGATGTTCGGTAAGATAATGTCTATCTCAGATGAGTTGATGTGGCGTTACCTGGAGCTGCTGTCTTTCCGTCCACTGACTGAAATCGAGCAGTTCAAGGCCGATGTCGAAGCCGGTGCCAACCCAAGGGATATCAAGATAGCCCTGGCGAAAGAGATTATCGGTCGCTTCCACAGTGAAGAAGCTGCCGAGGCTGCCCATCAAGCCTTTATCAATCGTTTCCAAAAGGGCGCCATGCCGGACGATATTCCCGAGCTGACTCTGGAAGCCGGTGAAGGACTGGCGATTGCCAATCTGTTGAAAGAGGCGGGTCTGGTTGGTTCAACCTCCGATGCCATGCGAATGATCAAACAAGGTGCGGTGAAGATGGATGGTGACAAGCTTGAAGACAGCAAGCTGGTACTGAACGCCGGCACATGCGCGGTATTCCAGGTCGGCAAGCGTAAGTTTGCCAAGGTAACACTGGCCTGAGCCCAAAGTACTTCAATTTAGTACTTCAATCTAAGCGCTTGTTTTAGCCCTTAAAATATCAAACCCGGCACTGCCGGGTTTTTTCTTGCCTGTATCAGGCTCAGTGTTTGTGAGGCGGGCTGCAGTTGTCGGTACCAAAGTAGACCTTGTTCTGGCAGCGCCAACTGAGCACGGCTTTTTCCACTGACCAGTCGCCGGCATTGTTATCGAGCGCCAGAATAAGCAGCATCTGAGGATGCCCTTCCTGGGTGCTGACATTGTAGGTCAGGGTCTTGCCGTGAGAGTGACTGATGCGAACGAACTTAAAGGCCGAGCCTGAGTATTGGCGGCTGATCCCTTCAGGATCTTGGCTCCAGGGAGCCTGTTGATGTTGCGCCTGCAACAGCTTTTGATTGAAACGATTTACAGGTTGTGCAGCGTAGGAAACCACCAGAGGTGGTTCAAACTTTTCTTCGGCATTGAATGCTGCCTGGGCCTGAGTCATCAAAGGGAAACACAGGGGCAGGGCAGCCAGTACGGATAAGCGACTCATCTTTACCTCTCGGATCAGAGTGAACCCTGATCTCGCTGTTGGCACTCAGAGGGTTGGACAGTAAAAAACAGGCCGGGTTCCCGGTAAGGATTATTGAGCCGAGAGTTGGTCCGCCATGGTTTGATAGTCCATCAGATCCATATGCTCTTTAACCCTGTGATTAAGGGTATCCAGCTTTAGCGTGGTCACTCCGGGAATGGCGATGTCTATGATTTTGCCCGGTTTGCCGAATTGCTCTCCTGGACCCTTGTAGTGATAGTTGCCTATCATCACCACCAGAGAGCCAGAGTTGAACATGTGCTCTATGTTGAATTGATACTCGAGCACGCCGCGGTGGGCCCGCTCCAGAAACTCTATGATGTGCCTGCCGCCCGTGTATTTGCGATCTGCGGTTTTGTCGTTGAAGACACTGTCGCGATTGTAAAAGGTCGCCAGCTCATCATAGTCGTGGGTGGTCAGGGCATGGATATAGCGCACGGCCATCTGCTGCTCCGGCGGCATATCGCCGCTGTTGGCCAGCAATGGTGAGCTTAACAATGCCAGGATCAACCCCAAATAACGCACAATCATTCTCTCTTGGTCTTCAAGTCAAACGCAGGTAACGACAGGTGCCAACGTATGGCGGCCAGACGAATTATCAAGGCTGTGATAAAAGCCAGCATCAGCGCCGCCTCGGCGTCGAGTTTCAGCTGTAGGCTGCAGGTGTACACCAGACCGCCCAGAATAGATGCCGTGGCGTAGATTTCGGTACGCAGCACCATGGGGATCCGGCGGCAAAGCAGATCCCGAATAATGCCTCCTCCCACTCCGGTGATCAAGCCCATGACTACGGCTATCATGCCGCCGTATTCCATTGTCAGAGCCTTCTGGGCGCCGATAACGGTAAAGAGTGCCAGGCCGACGGCATCGGCTATGGCCAGGCTAGATGGGGGCAAACGCCAGGGCCGGCGTACCAGAATCAAGGTCAACACCACGGTCAGCAGTATCACGTAGAGATAGTTGTGGTCATGAAGCCAGAATACCGGAGCGCCCAGAATTGTGTCTCTGAGGGTGCCGCCGCCGATGGCGGTGACCGCTGCCAGCACCAAAACGCCGAATGGATCCATCCTGTGTCGGCCGGCAGCCAAAGCGCCGGAAAGGGCGAATACGGCGGTACCAAACAGATCCAGGCTATAGACCCACAGCGTCATTAGCTCATCTCTTTGAGATGGATGTTGAGGGCATCAACCGAGATACGGATTTCAATCACCGACAGGATCAAGGAATACAGCAGCAACAGCAAACTGGCGCCGAAAATCACCGAGCCTGTGGTATTGAAGCCAAGATAGATAAAAATCATACACAGCACGCACAGGGCGAAGCTGGTGACGCCGGCCTCCTGCATGCGACGGATGATAACGATGCGGCGGCGCAAGTTTTTCAGCTGTTCGGCAGCAACGGGTTTATCACCGCCACTCAGGGTGCGGATCAAGGCGGCCAGCGAGAAAAATCTGTTGGTATAGGCCAGCAGTAGCAGGGAAATAGCCGGAAACAGCAGTGCCGGGGTCGTCAAAGAGATATGCATATTGTCCAGCACGGCGGTTTTCTCAGTGGTAAGCGGGGAATGAAGGCATTATAAGGAGAAAATGAATAATTTAAAGCGTTTGTGAATAACGTAACAAAACCCAAATCAGAGGTAACAATACGACGAAAGCAAACCAGATGGCGAAGGTGCGAAATGTCAGTGAAATCGCCTTGGGAATGGTCTTGTGATCCGGCACTGGGCCCGGGCCCACTTTCTCCACCTGAACCTTGATGCCGGAATACTTTTGTGGTCCGCCAAGCTCTGTCATCAATACATACGCCGCCATGGTTGCCACCTGGAAGTTAAAGCCGATGGGAAAGCGGCTATGAGGTGTTTGCCAAATCAGTTTCAGTGCCTGGGGGCCGCCCTGAATCGCCAGGGTAAAACGCCACAGCTGCGCCGGGATATACAGCAGCACCTGATTGACCAGAAACACGGGCCGACCGAAGAAACGGTATTGTGGATCCAGACACCACCAGCTTTGCTCCAGCTGTTTTAACATTCTCACCAGCAGCACCATGGGCGCGCCGGCGAGGCAGAAGAAAAACACCACAGTAACAGTGCCATGAATGGGAGTGGTCACCAGCTTTTCTATGGTAGCCTTGGCGATGCCAGTCTCGGATAGTTCGGCAGTGTCGCGGGCGACCCAGGGGGAGAGCAACTCTCTGGCGGCCGGTTTGTCTCCCCGCCTGAGGGCCTGGTATATCTCTTCGGCTTCCTGAATGAAACAGGCATCGTTGAGACACAGATAGAGGATCAAAAACTCAAAGAACCAGGGGAATGCCGCCAGTTCCAGCAGGAAGGTGATGATTAACCAAAATGGCAGCACCAGCAGCAAAATGGCCAGAGAGCCGGCAATCAGCTGCTGCCTTTCGTCTCTGTCGCCCCGTTTGACCTTGGCGGCCAGTGACTTGGCCAGATGGCTCAACCAGGCCAGAGGTTGAAAAGCCTGGGGCAGCGGCGCCAATCGCGCCAGCAACAAGGCAAAAAACAGCACCAGAAACCCCTGAATAAGGGGCCCGTCTAAGGCCAGCAACTGCTCGTAGAAGGGCAGGCTCATGGGCTCCGGTGCTCCTTAATTAAAGGTGATGCAGCATGCCTATGACCATCAGGGCCGAGTGGTGCCCCGCCTTGACCAGATAGGCATCAAAGTCGACCGGAGAGTCGTTGTTGGCATTATCGGACAGAGAGCGGATCACCACAAAGGGAACGCCGAACTGATGACACACCTGAGCAATGGCCGCGCCTTCCATTTCACAGGCGGCCATGGTGGGGAAATGCTTCAGCATGACGGCGGTGCGCTCGGGATCGCAAATAAAGCTGTCACCTGTGCAGATAAGGCCTTCAATGGCTTTGACCTCTCCTAAACCTGCGATAGCCTGTTTGGCCGCGAGCATCAGCTTGTGATCAGGGATAAAGGCTACGGGTTGCTGCGCCATCTGGCCCATCTCATAGCCAAAGGCGGTGACATCGACATCGTGGTAGCGGACTTCATCGGAAATCACTATGTCACCTATCTGCAGCGCATCGACAAATCCACCGGCTGAGCCGGTATTGATGACCGCATCCGGGGCGAACTTTTCAATCAACAGACTGGTCGCTATGCTGGCGGCAACCTTGCCTATGCCGGAGCGGGTAACTATGACTTCTTTGCCAACCAGAGTGCCGCTGACAAATTCAATGCCGGCAACCTTGCTGTGCTGTGGGTTTTCCAAAGAGGCAATCAGGTGAGCAACTTCCGGCTCCATGGCGCCGATAATACCGATTTTCATGGCTTAACCTTCTTTAAATGTCTTGAGTGAGCCTGAGGGCGGCTTAATATAGCACAAGCCAAGGATGGTGCGAATAAGTCAGCCGGTGACAGCCTGGTCGCTGAAGTCAGGCCGCATGTAATAAACGGCTTTGGCTGCGCTATTCCCGGAGTGTAGAACAGATGAAAAAAAGCGCACCCGGGAGGTGGGTTCCCGGATGCGCTCAAAGTGTTGAGTTGTCAGCTGAGGAAGTTGAGTATCCCAAGCGCCGCATCACGTCCTTCGGCGATGGCGGTGACCACCAGATCTGAACCCCTGACCATGTCACCACCGGCAAACACTTTAGGATTGCTGGTTTGGAACGGATTGGCCGCTTCTTTCTCGGCTTTTACCCGGCCCCATTGATCCAGGGCGATATCAAACTCGGCAAACCAGGGCGCCGGGCTGGGTTGGAAACCGAAGGCTACAATCACGGCGTCGGCGTCCAGCAGCTGGTCGCTGCCCGGGATGGGCTCAGGACGCCGACGACCACTGGCATCGGCGTTGCCTAGCGCGGTTTCAACAAATTCGACTCCCTTGACCTTGCCATCGTCTGTGGCAATCGCCACCGGCTGGCGGTTGAACAGGAACTCGACCCCTTCTTCGCGGGCATTTTGCACCTCACGGCGCGAACCCGGCATATTCTCCTCGTCGCGGCGATAGGCACAGATAACCGACTCGGCGCCTTGGCGCACCGCCGTGCGCACACAGTCCATGGCGGTATCACCGCCGCCGAGTACTACTACCTTCTTGCCCTTGAGGTCGATATAGGGCTGCGCCGGATCGGCTTGCCCCATTAACTCTCGGGTGTTGGCAATCAGGTAGGGCAGGGCCTGAATAACCCCTTCGGCCTCTTCACCGGGCAGGCCCGCCTGCATGGCGTTATAGGTACCCATGCCGAGGAACACGGCATCGAAGTTGGCCAGCAACTCGGCAAAGGGAATATCCTGGCCGACTGTGACGCCGAGGCGGAACTCTATCCCCATGTCTTCCATCACGCTGCGGCGGGTAGCCATCACTGACTTGTCGAGCTTAAAGGCGGGAATACCATAGGTCAGCAGGCCGCCTATCTGAGGGTACTTGTCAAAGACCACCGCCTTGACTCCGTTGCGGGCCAGGATATCGGCGCAGCCAAGACCGGCCGGCCCCGCGCCTATGATGGCGACCCGCTCGCTTCTGGGCGTCACCTGGCTCATGTCCGGGCGCCAGCCTTGGGCGATGGCGGTATCCGTGATGTATTTTTCCACATTGCCTATGGTGACGGCGCCGAAATCATCATTCAGGGTACAGGCGCCTTCACAGAGCCTGTCCTGCGGGCAGACTCGGCCGCAGACCTCCGGCAGGGTATTGGTTTCATGCACCAGGTCTGCCGCTTCCAGGATACGTCCCTGTTTGGCCAGCTTGAGCCAGTTGGGAATATAGTTGTGCAGTGGGCACTTCCACTCGCAGTAAGGGTTACCACAGTCCAGGCAGCGGTCGGCCTGCTGGTCGACCTGCGCCTGGGCAAAGGGTTGGTAAATCTCAATAAACTCTGTCTTGCGGCGTGAGATAGCCTGCTTGCTCGGGTCGATACGACCCACTTCGATAAACTGAAAATCGTTACTCATGCTCGCTTACCCCGCTTTTACGGCCAGTTCCGGGCTCGGTTGTTCCAGTTTGAGCAGATCCGAAACCTGAATATTCTTGGGCTTGACCAGGACAAAACAATCGAGCCAGTTTTCAAACTCACTGAGAATGGCACTGGCGTGTTCACTGCCGGTCTCGGCCACATGCTGCTCTATCAGCCCTTTGAGGTGTTGCTGATGAATCGGCGACTCCAGCTTGAGGGTGTCGACCAGTTCGGTATTGACCCTACGGTTGAAGCGGCCGAATTGGTCGAACACATAGGCGAAACCGCCGGTCATACCGGCGCCAAAGTTGACGCCCGTGGTACCCAGCACCACCACTATGCCGCCTGTCATATATTCACAGCCGTTGTCACCGACCCCTTCAACTACCGCCAGCGCCCCTGAATTTCTGACCGCGAAACGCTCACCGGCTCGTCCCGCCGCAAACAGCTTGCCGCCGGTGGCGCCATAGAGACAGGTATTACCGACAATGGCGCTGCGCTCGGATTGGAAGGCGCTGCCGAGCGGCGGATAGATGGCGATTTTGCCGCCGGACATACCTTTACCCACATAGTCGTTGGCGTCGCCGCACAGTGACAGCTCGAGTCCAGGGCTGTTCCAGACCCCGAAACTCTGACCGGCGCTGCCGTTGAAGCTGAGCCTTATTGGCTTGGGACAGCCTTTTACGCCCCAGGTTGCCGCAATATGGCCCGAAAGCGCGGCGCCTACCGAGCGGTCGGTATTATTGATGGGGAAGCAGACATCGAAACCTTCGCCCTTGGTGGCGCGCTCGGCGCACTTGGCCAGCAGTTCCTGGTTCAGGCTGCCGGGATCTGCCGGCGTATTGGTCTCTTTCCAGGTCAGACTGGTGCTTGGCAATACTTCGGGTTTGAACAGGATAGGGGTCAGATCCAGTCCCTGCTGCTTGGCGGTCTGGCCTTCGATGGCCTGCAGCCAATCGCTGCGTCCTACCAATTGTTCAAACTCACTGACCCCCAGCTTGGCCATCCATTCACGCACCTCTTCGGCGACAAACTCAAAGTAAGTCATCACTCGCTCGGGCAAGCCATGATAGTGCTTGTCTCTCAAGGTCTTGTCCTGAGTGGCGACCCCGGTGGCACAGTTGTTGAGGTGGCAGATACGCAGGTATTTGCAGCCGAGCGCTATCATGGGCACAGTGCCAAAGCCGAAGCTCTCGGCACCCAGTAAGGCCGCCTTGATAACATCTGTGCCAGTCTTGAGACCACCATCCACCTGCAGGCGTATTTTGTGTCGCAGACCATTGGCCACCAGAGACTGGTGAACTTCGGCAAGGCCCAGCTCCCAAGGACTACCGGCATACTTGACCGATGTCAGCGGGCTGGCGCCTGTGCCGCCATCGTAGCCGGAAACAGTAATCATATCGGCATAGGCCTTGGCAACCCCTGTGGCTATGGTGCCAACGCCCGGCTCAGAGACCAGCTTGACCGAGATAAGCGCCTTGGGGTTTATCTGCTTGAGGTCGAATATCAGCTGCGCCAAATCCTCGATGGAGTAAATATCGTGGTGCGGCGGCGGTGATATCAGCGTCACGCCCGGGCGGGCGTGCCTGAGGCCGGCGATTTCAACACTGACCTTATGACCGGGCAGCTGACCGCCTTCACCGGGCTTGGCACCCTGGGCGACCTTGATCTGCAACACTTCGGCGTTAATCAGATAATGGGCGGTTACCCCAAAGCGGCCAGAGGCTATCTGCTTGATGGCCGAATTGCGTTCGCTGTTGAATCGGCGGGCATCTTCGCCGCCTTCGCCCGAGTTTGAGCGACCGCCGAGACGGTTCATGGCGATGGCCAGCGCTTCGTGGGCTTCCGGGCTCAGGGCGCCGATACTCATGGCGGCGCTGTCGAATCTGGGGAAGAGTGTCTTGGCCCCTTCCACATCCTTGAGCGCTATGCTCTCGCGCTGCTGTTTGATGCTCAGCAGATCCCTCAAGGTGGCGACAGGTCTTTGGTCTACCAACTCGGCAAACCGTTTATAGAGCGGGTAATCCACCTCTTTCAGAGCTTGTTGCAGGGTGTTGACCACATCCGGGTTAAAGCAGTGGTATTCGCCGCCCTCAACGTACTTGAGCAAACCGCCCTGCGGCAGCGGTACATGGGGGCGGAAGGCCGCCTGACTCAGCAGTTGCTGATCGGCTTCTATACCATCGAAACCCACACCCTGAATACGGCTGACCACGCCGTTGAAGCATTGTTTAATTACCTCGTCGGCCAGGCCTATGGCCTCAAACTGCTGGCTGCAGCGATAGGAGGCGACTGTGCTGATCCCCATCTTGGACATGATCTTGCGCAGCCCCTTCTCAATGCCGTAGCGGAAGTTGAGCATCAGATTGACGATATCCTCGGCCTGATGGCGCTTGGCGAGTTCGGCAATGGACTCGTACACCAGGTAGGGGTAAATGGCCGTAGCGCCAAAGCCCAGCAGTACCGCGAAATGGTGCGGATCCCGGGCCGAGGCCGTCTCCACTATGATGTTGGTGTCACAGCGCAGGCTCTTGTTCACCAGCATCTGTTGTACTGAACCTACCGCCATGGCGGCCGGAATGACCAGGGTATCTTTGCTGACGGCGCGATCCGAGAGCACGATCAGGGTGGTGCCGGTGCGTGCCAGGCGTTCGGCTTCATCTGTGATCCGTTTGATTGCCTGACTCAGGCCTTCGGAGGCCGGGTAGTTAAGGTCAACCTTGTTGGCACGGTAATAGGTGCTGTCCAGACTCAGCAGTTGGTTGAAGTCACTGAACAGCAAGATAGGCGAATTGAACATCACCCGATAGGCGTGTCCTGTGGTTTCGTTAAACAGGTTCTGCTCGCGGCCGATACAGGTGGCCAGCGACATCACATGTTTCTCCCGCAGCGGGTCGATTGGCGGGTTGGTGACCTGGGCAAACTTTTGCCGGAAATAGTCATACAGCGAGCGCTGTTTCTTCGACAGCACTGCCATCGGAGTGTCATCGCCCATGGAGCCGGTGGCTTCTTCGCCTTTGCTGGCCAGTACCCAGATCACTTGCTCAAGCTCTTCACGGCTGTAGCCGAACAGCTTCTGGTACTGCAGCAAAGTGCCCTGGTTGAATTCACTGACGCCCTGATCCTGCGGCGACAGTTGCTCAGCCGGCACCAGAGTCTGACTATTCTTTGCCATCCACTCCTTATAGGGGTGACGACGTTTGAGGTCGTTATCGATTTCGAATGACTGATAAAGACGGCCGCTGAGGGTGTCGAGCACCAAAAGTTCACCCGGGCCGACCCGGCCTTTTTCAATCACTTCATCCGGGCCATAGTCCCAGATACCCACTTCCGAGGCCAGAGTGAGAATTCTGTCTTTGGTGATCACATAGCGTGATGGCCGCAGCCCGTTGCGATCAACCGCACAGGCGGCGTGGCGACCGTTGGTCATGACTATCCCTGCCGGGCCATCCCAAGGCTCCATGTGCATGGAGTTAAAGTCATAGAAGGCCTTGAGCTCTTCATCCATCTCGGGGTTACTCTGCCATGCAGGCGGGATAAGCAAACGCATGGCGCGGTAAAGGTCCATGCCGCCGGCCAGCAGCATCTCCAGCATATTGTCCAGTGACGATGAATCTGAGCCGGTTTCATTGACAAACGGGGCGGCCTGCTGCAAGTCAGGCAGCAGCGGTGAGTTGAACTTGTAAGCCCGCGCCCGAGCCCATTGGCGGTTACCCGTGATGGTATTGATCTCGCCATTGTGGGCCAGAAAACGGAACGGCTGTGCCAGTGGCCACTTGGGTGAGGTGTTGGTCGAGAAGCGCTGGTGGAACAGGCAGATAGAGCTTTGCAGCCTAATATCGGCCAGATCCGGATAAAAGGCCGGCAGATCGGCCGGCATCATCAAGCCTTTGTAGACAATGACCTGGCCGGAAAGGCTGGCTACATAGAAGTCTTTATCCTGGGTCAATTGCTGCTCGAGGCGGCGGCGAGCCATATAGAGGCGCCGCTCCAGATCTTTTTCACGCCAGCCAATGGGAGCATTGATGAGCACTTGCCAAATTTGCGGCAAACTGGACTTGCCTATCTCGCCGAGCACTTCCGGGTTAACCGGAACCGGACGCCAGCCGGCAATACTCAGGGTCTCTTTCTCCAGTTCCCGCTCAAGCAATATTCTGGCTTCGGCTGCCAGGGTTTCGTCCTGGTTTAAAAACAGCATGCCAACGGCGAACTTACGGCTGAGATGCCAGCCCTGCTCGGCCGCAATGGCCTCAAAGAATCCTGTGGGCATTTGCATCAGCAAACCGCAACCGTCGCCAGTGCGTCCGTCAGCTGCAATACCACCACGATGTTTCATGCGGTCGAGGCCATGGATTGCCGTGCGAACAATGCGATGGCTGGCTTCGCCATCCATCTGGGCTATCAATCCAAAACCACAGTTATCCCGCTCGAAACTGGGATGATACAAGCTCATACAAAACCTCCCTTAACATCACTATTACTACTCGGGAGAGAGTACCAAACTCTATAGATATGCACCCGAACCATCCAAATTATCCTGAGACTTGCTAAAGGTCAAACCTAAATATTGCATATATTTGATGATATTTGGGGTGTTTCATACAGAATCTTTAATTGCATTACGTTAACGTAAACTGAAAATTGAGCTGTATAACACTATGAATGAAAAGAAAATCTACTTTGGGGTGATTTGATGTTCACTTAATTTTAACAAATAGCCTCGAATTATCCTTGCAGAAGAAAAACTGATTTCCAGCCTGATTGTCTCTTGCGTTAAAAAATTGCCTGGAGTGACTAAATATTCATAAAAGTGTGAGCTGGATCGGGTTGCATCCAATCGAATTGGTCTTCGATCACCAGCAAAAGCAGCAGTCATTTGTGACATAAATTGACCTGGAGCAGAGCGGCCCTGAACAGGAGTCGTTAGACTGGCGACTTTTTTGAGAGAAGCAAATGGGACTGGACGACTTTGTCACTACCTTTGGTCAATACTGCCGGCAACAATTTGGTCAACGGTTACAAAAGCTGACTCTGGATGCGCGTTTTACCTGTCCTAATCGCGACGGAACTCTGGGACGCGGTGGTTGCACTTTCTGTAATGTCGCATCCTTCAGTCATGAACATGGAACCGACTTGTCGATTGCGGCTCAGCTCGAGGCCGGCAAACAGAAGATGCAGGCAAAGGCTTCGCGGTTTTTGGCTTACTTCCAGGCTTATACCAGTACCTATGAAGAGTATGCAGAGCTCAAGCGTAAATACGATGAGGCGCTGCAGAGCGAGCAGGTGGTGGGTTTGTGTGTCGGTACCCGCCCGGATTGCGTACCGGATAGAGTGCTTGATCTGCTGGCGCAATATCAACAAAACGGCAGTGAAGTCTGGTTGGAGCTGGGTTTACAGAGTGCTCACGATGCCACGCTCAAGCGGATTAACCGTGGCCATGACTTTGCCGTCTATCAGGACGCCGTCTTACGAGCCCGTAGTCGCGGACTCAAGGTGTGTACTCATCTGATCCTCGGACTCCCGGGAGAAGGTATGACGGAGCATCTACAAACTCTGGATGCGGTTTTGGACTCTGGAGTGGATGGTCTTAAACTGCACCCCCTGCATATAGTGGCCGGCAGTACCATGGCCAAGGCCTGGGAAGCGGGCAGGTTGCAGCCGCCGACACTGGAGGAGTATGTTATCAGTGCGGCGCAGTTGATCCGTCATACGCCAAAAGAGATAGTGTTTCATCGGGTGACCGCCTATGCCAGTCGTCCCGTGTTGCTGGCGCCGGATTGGTGCGCTCAGCGCTGGATAGGTTTGGTAGCACTGGTGGATGAGTTGGCGGCCAAGGGCGGGCAGGGCTCTGGGTTAATCAATTTAAATCAATAGCCTATAAACTTTTGTATGAGTTGTTCTCGCTTTTTGTATCACTAATGTTAAATGCAAGAAAGTTTTGACCCGTTTGACGCCTATAAGTTGCACCTGCAATTTTAGCGGGTATGATGTGGTAAATCTGACACATTCGAGGAGCGCCTTCATGGCCACAACTGAACTGGATACTATCTTAGATCTCAATACCCTGGAGCAGTACTGTAGTGCTATAGGTGCCGGCACCTTACTCAAGAGTGTGGTGTTATTTGAACAGTTGCTGCCAGAGTATGTCGCGAACCTGCAAAAGGCCGAGGCGGCCGGAGACAAGGATACCCTGTGTGCCGAGGCTCACAAGTTCAAAGGTGCTGCCGGCTCTGTAGGATTGAAACGGATCCAACAGACAGCACAGCAACTGCAACACGGTGAAGAAGCAGAATGGGAAGCCGGGCACAAAGAGTGGCTGACAATCATTGTTGAACATGCCGGTGAAGATCTGCAGCAACTTAAGTCTTTCCTCGAAGCCAAAGCATAAATTCCGGCCTTGGGTGCCGGAGAGAAACTCCGGCGCTGCCAAGGTACTCAGAAACTCCCGCCACTACCCCTTTTCTAATACCTGAACCTTAGCCGTCAAGGCATGGTTTTCTGCTATTTCCGCTTCAGCAATGGATTTCTTACCTGGATGATTTATCGCCTCGGTCACACTCCTGATCTGATACTGCTGCTCGGCAGACTTTTTGTGTTAGATTAGATAGAACTTTCTAATGCATTACTTAATTGGTAATCGACAAAATGAAACACTTACCCAGTTTGAAAAACCTCTATTATCTGGTGAATCTGCATCAGGAGCAGAACTTCAACCGGGCGGCCAAGGTGTGCCATGTGAGCCAATCGACACTCTCCAGCGGGATCCAGAATCTGGAAGAGCAGTTGGGCTATCAGCTGATCGAGCGGGACCACAAGTCCTTTATGTTTACTGCTATTGGTGAAGAAGTGGTGCAGCGTTCGCTGAAGATTCTGACCGATGTCGACGATTTGGTGGAGCTGGTGAAGAACCAGGGCGCACCCATGACAGGGGAGATTCGGCTTGGCTGTATTCCCACCATTGCTCCGTTCCTGCTGAGCCGTGTAGTTAAGCAGTGCCAGAAGTCCTATCCGGATCTGAGTCTGCTGCTGAAAGAGGACACCACAGAGCGTTTGTTGACTGCCTTGGGTAAGGGCGAGCTGGATCTGTTGTTGTTGGCTCTGCCGGCCGATACTTCCGGCTATCACAGCATGAAGGTGGGTATAGACCCTTTCAAGATGGTGGTGCACAAGGACTTGTCTGCCGACATTCATGAACCGGTGGACTATCAGGCGCTACCGGATGAGAGTATTTTTCTGTTGCAGAGTGAGCACTGCATTACCGGTCATGCCATCAGTGCCTGCCAGTTGGGTGACAGCGCCAAGGTCAATCCTTTTGCCGCCACCAGTTTGCATACCTTGGTACAGATGGTGAACAGTAAACTGGGCACGACTTTCCTGCCACAGATGGCGATAGATGCAGGGATATTGAAAGACACGGATCTTGCGGTGATGAGCCCTCCAGGGGAGGCACCATTTCGTGAGATAGGCTTGGTGTGGCGTCAGACAACCAGCCGGATCCTGACCTTCAGAACTTTGGGGTTGGAGATCCAGCAGCTGCTGCAGCAGCAGGTTTAGGCTTGGATTCAATCCAGAACAATAAAAAACGGCCCTTTGATGGGCCGTTTTTTATGACTGATTACCTTGTTTGGGCTTAACCCCGAAAACTTCAATGGAGTGTTGTTTTCCCTTGAGCTTGACCGGTCCCAGATTGGTGAGCTGATACTCACTGTCGTCGTTTTCCAGCCTCGCTACCAGCGCGCCGGAGAGCAGCATCCTTTGTCCTAAGGGATTACACTGATCCTGCAGTCTCGCCAGGGTATTGAGCACGTCGCTGAAGAAACTGATCTCCTGCTTTTGCACCCCGACCACGGCTGCAACCACTTGGCCGCAGTGGGCCGCCGCCTTGAATTTGGGGACAAAGCCGTAATGCTCTTCAAAATAGCGTCGCTGCCAATTGAGCTGCTGGCTGAATTCAAAGTAGATGTTCATGCATCTGTCGTTGATGATGCCGTCTTCCAATGGCCAGTGAATGAGCACGGCATCACCCATGTAACGATAGATCTCGGCATCATTGTTGGTGACTGTGTCGGAAAGTAAGCTGAAGCTGTCCTGGATCAGTCGACTGAAGCGGTAATCCCCCAGAGATTCGGCATGGGTGGTGGAAGCCACCATATCGAGATAGAGGAACAGTCGCTGCTCGTATCTGGGCTTATGATACTTACCCAGACCTATATTCAACAGGATCCTGGGCCCCACCAGCAGGGCCATCTGTTCGATAAAGGCGAGCCCGACCCGTACGACCACCAGATAGATGATTAGCGCCTGGAATGAGGGGCTATAGAGGATATGCACAGTCAGCATCTGCCTCAAGGTCGCCATATGGTTCTCTATGGCCCACATATTGAGGTACTGGGTCATATAAGCCAAAGTGGTGGCGCCCAAGAGTAGAAACAGCCCTTTGAAGATGACGGAGAAGACGTAGGGCAGGCGATTGATGGCACTGAAATCGGCTATCAGGTTCGACATCCAATGCAGACTGCCGAAAATTACTCCCATGTAAGCGGCCAGGGTCGCGAGATCCGCCGAGCCGACAGCCCACTGAGGCAGCTCAGTGGTTTGGGCATAGCGAAAAAATACAAAAGCTGCCATGGCTCCCGTCCATGCCATAATGGCAAACAGAAGCTTTTTGGCCTGGCGACGCGCTCTCACGAGGTGAAATCTATCCTAAACTTAAGGGGCCTTCTCAGGATGCGCTAGTTTATAGAATATACCCCTCTGATTTCCAGTGGTAATTGTGATCTTAATCAAGGCAAGTGCGGATTAGAGTCGATATCAACCAAAAAAGCGCTCAAGTAGTCCTTTGGTGAACTGAGTCTTGAGATAAAAGCCTCTTGGGTTTGTCATCTGAATACTGCCGTCTTCGGCAATACTTTCGGTCAACACTTTGCTGTTGGCCGCCTTGGGTCTGAGCTGCAATACCTCACCGTGCCTGGCGGTGATCTTGCTGACTTTGCCCATGCTGATAAGCTCCATGATCTCTTCCCAGTCCTGGCGCAATAGCCTGTCTTCCTCAGTGCTGGGTTCCCACAGCAGCGGTGAGCCGATACGTCGAACACCCGGAGAAAGTTCTCTGTCTCCCTGAACCGGGATCCACAGTACCCGCTGCAACTTGTGATACACCAGACTCTGTTCCCAGCGCAGCCCTGAGATATTGGTCAGCGGCGCGACACAAACATAGGTGGTTTCCAGCGGCATGCCGCGCTCATCTATCGGGATACTCTTAAGCTCTACCCCAAGATGCAGGAAGTCTTGCTCAGGTTTGGAGCCCGCTGTCGCCCCCAATGCCAGTTCCAGCAGTTGTCCGGTCCAACCTTTGTCGCGGCGAAAGTCTCTGGGCACGGCTACCCCTAAGGATTTTGCGAGCTGTCCCAGCGTCAGCCCGGCGATATCGTCAGCGCGCTGCAGTAGTTGTGCCAATGAGCTTGGCGGCATGATATTGGTTTTCATGGCGCTGATTTTACCTGAGCGGCACTGGATAACAAGGTTGTACAAAAACCGACCGCCACTGTGCAAACCAAGCCAATCCCCTGTGTGCAAGTTTGTATCTTAATGTTTTTATTGGCTAAAGTGTTTTTGGTTGACCGCCGAGTAATGGTTTTCCTGAGTTACTCGCCGATTTCCCCTGTGTTGCCAACAAACTTATCCACAGCATTTTGGGATAACTGAGTATTTTTGGCTTCAATAAAGCAAATAATGGTGAGTGTCAACCGGGTTTTGGCACCATTTTGGACCTTTAAGCCGAGTTTTTGTCCATGGGGTGTGAATAAAGTTTTGTGATATTGCCCGCAAGTCGGTTCTGATTACTCGTTGGTTAAAAAGTGATCTGTTGATATGATTGCTGTCGATCGCTTTCTTTTTTATATGTCTATCTTTTTGTATTTAAAATGATTTTGTTTTGATTCTTACTTTTGGGCTTAGACTGTAAGGGTTGCAAAAAACAGCGTTTCCAGAAGTTCAGTCGAGTTTCGAACAGAGATATCCACAGTTTTTGTGGATATCCACTCAAACATGGCAGAGCAGTTGTTGATAAAGTGGAAAACTCCATTTGCTTATCCAGAGAAAAAGCCGTAAATAGAGAATTGCTGCCGACGTGGGATTGTGAAACAATCGAATCATTGAAATTTATCGCTTTTTCGGAGTCCATGTGATTGACAGCGACGGTTTTCGCGCAAATGTGGGCATCATTATCTGTAACAGATTTGGCCAAGTAATGTGGGCCAGGCGTTTCGGTCAGCACTCCTGGCAGTTTCCCCAAGGGGGATTGGATGACGGTGAATCCGCTGAAGATGCCATGTATCGAGAGCTGTATGAAGAAGTAGGGCTCAGGCCGGAACATGTGCAGATACTGACATCCACCCGCTCCTGGTTGCGATACAGATTGCCAAAGCGTTTGGTGCGCCAGGACAGCAAGCCTGTCTGTATCGGCCAAAAGCAGAAATGGTTTTTGCTCCAGCTCAAGAGTCAGGACAGTGCCGTCAACTTGAATTCGTCCGGCCATCCTGAGTTCGATGACTGGCGCTGGGTAAGTTATTGGTACCCTGTGCGTCAGGTCGTATCTTTTAAACGTGACGTCTACCGTAAGGTTATGAAAGAGTTCGCCACCACGGCTCTGGCATTGCAGACACGGGAGCCTTCTCGCCGACGGGGACGACAAAGAGCAGCAGGCTGAGGTTTGATATCGAAAGGGGGAACAGGTGTTAAACACGCTCAGGGATATTACTCAGGCAGTTGCAGCCGCAAGGGATCTTGAGGCTGCCCTTGAGCTATTGGTCGGTCAAATAAAGGCCGCCATGAGCACTCAGTGTTGTTCTATCTATATTCTGGATAAAAATGAGTTGGTCCTCTCCGCCACAGATGGCTTGGAACCCAGTGCCGTCGGCCGGGTTCGCATGCCGTTGACCGAAGGTCTGGTAGGCCTGGTTGCCGAGCGTGAAGAAGCCATCAACCTTGCCGATGCCAGAGCCCATCCCAGATTCAAACTGTTTCCCGAAGTGGCCGAAGAGGAATATCGCGCCTTTCTCGCCGCGCCCATTATCTATCAGAAACAGTTGCTTGGTGTCATAGTGGTGCAGCAGCCCAGTGCCCGTCAGTTCAGTGAAGGGGAAGAAGCCTTTCTAATGACGCTGGCGGCGCAGTTGGCCATGGCCATTCGCGGCCTCAAACAAAAAGCCAGTGTCAAGGAAGATCAGCTGCAAATCCTGTTTCAGGGCACGCCGGCCTCCAATGGTATCGCCATTGCCCATGCTTTGGTGCTGGGCGGGCAGATATCACTGGAGCAGCCGGATCAAACCGCAGCAGATATCCCCAATGAGCTTGAGCGCCTCAAGACAGCAATCGAGCGTTGCCGTAACACCCTGAGCACCCTGGCACAGCGTTTTGACCGTGAGCAGGATGAAGAGGTGGTGTCTATCTTCTCGGCGCTGCAACTCTTGCTGGAAGAGGCCAGCCTTGGGGGCGAATATCGCGATGAGGTGCTTGCGGGTTGGTGCGCCGAGTCGGCGGTCAGTCGCGTGTCTTTGCGTTACATCACCCAGTTTATGGCGATGGAAGACCCCTATCTCAAGGAGCGGGCCAGCGATATCCGTGACTTGGGGCAGAAGGTGCTGCGCCAGTTGATTGAGCCGGAACGGTTGGAGCTCAATGCCGATAAGCCGGTTATTCTGGTGACCCGTGAGGCGGATACCACCTTGCTGGCCGAGTTTCCGCGGCAAAAGTTGGCCGGGATAGTGACAGAGCTTGGCGGGGTCAACTCCCATGCCGCTATTCTGGCCCGGGCGCTGGGTGTACCGGCCATCACAGGGGTCGACCAGGTCTTGGCTGCCGACATCGACAAGAAGCTTTTGGTGCTCAATGCCACCCGCGGTCAGCTGATGGTGTCGCCGTCTCCGGCCGTGGTCGGTGAGTACCGCAGTTTATTGTCTGCCGAGAGAGCGTTGCAGCGGCAATACGCCAGAGAGCTGAACCTGCCGGCCGAGACGGTCGACGGCAAACGTATTCATCTGTATATGAACGCAGGGTTACTCAGCGGTTTGGCCTCTGAAATTGCCGAAGGCGCCGATGGTATTGGGTTGTATCGCACCGAAATCCCCTTCATGTTACAGCAGCGCTTTCCCAGCGAGTCTGAGCAGGTAAAGGTGTATCGCCAGGTGCTGGAGGCGGCGTCCGGTCGGCCCGTGGTGATGCGCACCCTGGATGTGGGCGGAGACAAACCCTTGCCTTATTTCCCCATCAAGGAGGAAAACCCATTTTTGGGCTGGCGTGGCATTCGCTTGTCGCTGGACCATCCCGAGCTGTTTCTGGTGCAAATTCGCGCCATGCTCCAGGCCAGCGGCAGCGGCGAGCAGCTGCATATTTTGCTGCCCATGGTCAGTAATCTCGATGAGATAGATCAATCGCTGGAATATATCGAACAGGCTTATTCCGAGCTTAAGTCGGATGTGAACCCTGAGCTGAAAAGACCCAAGATCGGCATTATGCTGGAGGTGCCGGCGCTGCTGTTTCAACTGGATGAAGTCGCCAAGCGTGTTGATTTTGTTTCCGTCGGCAGCAACGACCTGACCCAATATCTGTTGGCGGTAGATCGCAACAACCCCAGGGTCAGCGCCCTGTTTGACAGCTATCATCCTGGAATATTGCGTTCACTGAAACAGGCGCGGGAGACCTGCCGTCAATATGGCCTAGGTGCCAGTGTCTGTGGCGAATTGGCCGGTGAACCCGGCGGCGCTTTGCTGCTTGTCGCCATGGGCTATAACCGCCTGAGTATGAACCAGGGGAGTTTGGCCAGAATAAATTATCTGCTGCGGCGAGTGCGCAGCAGTGAACTCGAGCAGTTGTTGGCCGAGGCGCTGACACTCAGGAGCGGCAGTGAAGTGCGGCAACTGGTGCACGATTATTTGGGGCAAAGAGAGCTGGCGGCCATTCTCAATTGAACCTGCCGTGGCGGGTGTATGGAATAACAACAAGAATTAAGGAACCTCTGTGGACACATTTCTCTGGGTATTCGGTGTTTGTCTGGCGTTGGGGGCTTTTGTCGGCTTTATGGCCGGCTTGTTGGGGATAGGAGGTGGTCTTATTGTGGTGCCGGCGCTGTTGTATATTTTACCCAAGGTGGGAGTTCCCGCCGCGCAGTTGCCCCATGTTGCCATTGCCACTTCGTTGGCGGCCATCATTTTGACCTCTTTTTCATCGGCCCGCGCCCATCACAGCCACGGCAATATTCCTTGGCCACTGTTTAAATCCATGTTGCCTGGTCTGGCGCTGGGGGCCTTGTGTTCGGGGTTTATCGCCGAATTGATCCCGGCCGATGATCTGCGCCGCGCCTTTGCCGTGTTTGTAATATTAATGGCCGTCCAGATGGCATTTCCTTTTCGTCCATCGGCGAAAGAGGGCTTGCCGCCATTTCCCGTTTTACTCATAGTCTCGGCGATTATTGCCATTATTGCCGCCTTGATGGGCATTGGTGGTGGGGTGCTTTTGGTGCCTTTCCTCACCTGGTGTGGGCTGCAGATGCGTCAGGCGGTGGGTTTTTCATCGGCTACCGGCCTTATCATCGCCCTTTGGGGGAGTTTAGGGTATGTTATCGCAGGCTGGAACGCCCCGGATATGCCGAGCGGCACTCTGGGATACATTTACCTGCCGGCTTTGGTGGGCATTATTGCCTCCTCAATGTTGGTGGCGCCTGTGGGTGTAAAAGCGGCCAGCACTTTGCCGACGCCGGTACTGAAGAAAATATTTGCACTTTTATTGGTTGTTGTGGGTCTTAAACTTATTCTGGCCTGATCTGCGCCGTAGTTAATTTAGGAATCGTCTTTCTGTTATGGCTTTAGAATTTCCCAATATTGATCCTGTGATCGTATCTTTTGGCCCCTTTGAGCTGTTCGGCCAGACTTTTGAACCGGCTTTGCGTTGGTATGGTTTCATGTACCTGCTGGGCTTTTTGGCCGCTATGATACTGCTCAACCGTATGGCTGACAGATCCAAGGGGTTATGGAGCCGCGAACAGGTATCGGATCTGCTGTTTTACGCTTTTCTCGGGGTGATCCTGGGAGGACGCATAGGTTATGTGCTCTTCTACCATCTGGATTACTTTATTGCCGACCCCTTGTACCTATTCAAGATCAGCGAAGGCGGCATGTCTTTCCACGGCGGCTTGATGGGGGTTATTCTGGCCATGCTCTACATCGCCTGGAAACAGAAGCGCAGCTTCTTCGCGGTGGCGGATATGGTGGCCCCCGTGGTGCCCATTGGCCTGGGCGCCGGGCGCCTGGGTAACTTTATCAATGGCGAGCTTTGGGGCCGAGTCACAGATGTACCTTGGGCCATGGTGTTTCCTTCAGGTGGCCCCGAGCCTCGTCACCCTTCGCAGCTGTATCAATTTGCCCTCGAAGGGGTAGCGCTGTTTATTTTGCTGCAATGGTTCAGCAGACGCAGTCCCAAGACAGGAGCCGTGTCCGGGATGTTTTTGCTTGGCTATGGTATCTTCCGCTGCATAGTGGAAACGGTCAGACAGCCGGATGCCCAACTCGGGCTTTATTTGGGCTTTTTAACCATGGGACAGATACTGTCAGTGCCCATGATCCTCTTTGGACTCTATCTGTTAATGCGTAATGCGCCGCAGACCGGCGTGGTGAAGGACAAGCAGTAATGCAGCAATATCTTGATTTAATGCAACATATTTTAGATTCCGGTACCGACAAGAGTGACCGTACCGGCACGGGAACCCGCTCTGTGTTTGGCTACCAGATGCGTTTTGACCTCAGTAAGGGGTTCCCCTTGGTGACCACCAAAAAGTGCCATCTGCGCTCCATCATCCATGAGCTGCTCTGGTTCCTGAAAGGGGACACCAATGTTGCCTATCTGCATGAAAACAAAGTGACGATTTGGGATGAGTGGGCCGATGAGTCCGGTAATCTGGGGCCGGTTTACGGCGCTCAGTGGCGCAGTTGGCCAACGCCCGATGGTGGTCATATCGATCAGATCACTCAGGTGATAGAGCAGATCAAGGCGCAACCTGACTCCAGACGTTTGATTGTCTCGGCCTGGAATGTCTCCGAGCTCGACAAGATGGCGCTGGCACCTTGTCATGCCTTCTTCCAGTTTTATGTAGCCGATGGCAAGTTGTCCTGTCAGCTGTATCAGCGCAGCTGTGATGTGTTCCTGGGACTGCCGTTCAATATCGCCAGCTACGCCTTGTTGACCATGATGGTAGCGCAGCAGTGTGATCTTGAATTGGGCGATTTTGTTTGGACCGGCGGTGATACCCACCTTTACTCCAATCATATGGAGCAAACGGCGCTGCAACTCAGCCGTGAGCCCAAGCCTTTGCCGCAAATGAAAATAACCCGTAAACCTGAATCAATTTTTGACTACCGATTCGAAGATTTCGAGTTGTCCGGTTACGAACCTCATCCTCATATTAAGGCGCCTGTCGCTATCTAAACCGGGTTTTTCGTGGAATACTTCGTATATCTCGAGGTATTCCTCAGAAACTTTCGATTATACTTACTTAAATCCATCTACTACACTCAAATCAATTATGTTTTTGGGAGTTTAGTATGGAAAAGGCACTTCGGAATTTCCTGAGCCAGGAATCTGCCGGCGGTATTTTGTTATTGATTGCTGTAGCTTTGGCTATGGTCCTGGCTAATTCACCGCTTTCCGGCCTCTATCAAGGTTTTCTGGATACCCCGATGCAGTTGCGTCTCGGGGCCCTGGATATCAACAAGCCCTTGCTGCTGTGGATCAACGATGGTCTGATGGCGCTGTTCTTTCTGTTGATTGGTCTGGAAGTCAAACGTGAGCTGCTGGAGGGGGCGCTGTCCAGTGTTTCCAAGGCATCTCTGCCAACCTTTGCCGCTATAGGTGGCATGGTTGTTCCGGCCGCTATCTATCTGCTGTTCAATGCCAATGATCCTGTGACTCAGGGGGGCTGGGCGATTCCGGCCGCGACTGATATCGCCTTTGCGCTGGGGATCATGGCACTTTTGGGCAACCGGGTTCCCGTGGCGCTCAAGGTGTTTTTGCTGGCGCTGGCAATCATAGATGACCTGGGTGTAATCGTTATTATTGCGCTGTTCTATAGCAGTGATCTATCCATGATCAGCCTCTTGATTGCCGCCGCTGCCGTCATAGGTTTGGTTACCTTGAACCGCCGTGGTGTGACTGCGCTTGGAGCCTATGGCGTACTGGGGGCCATTCTCTGGGTCGCCGTACTCAAGTCCGGGGTACATGCCACTTTGGCCGGGGTGATCATCGCCTTCTGTATTCCGCTGCGCGACAAGCAAGGTGGTTCACCGTCCGAGCACCTGGAGCATGCACTGCACCCCTGGAGCACCTTCCTGATCCTGCCGGTATTCGCTTTTGCCAACGCCGGGGTAGCCTTGGGGGGCATGTCGCTGGAAAGCCTGGTATCGCCTGTACCTCTGGGTATTGCATTGGGTCTGTTGCTCGGTAAGCCGATTGGTGTGGTGTTGTTCAGTTTTATTGCGGTTAAGTTGCGTCTGGCTGAGTTGCCTGAGGGCATTGCCTGGCGCCATATCATGCCTGTGGCTGTGATGTGCGGTATAGGATTTACCATGTCGATGTTTATTGCCTCTCTGGCATTTGAGCATGGTGGCGTTGTCTATAGCGATTTGGCCAGGTTGGGGATCCTGATCGGATCTATGTTGGCGGCAGTCGTGGGCTATTTCTGGCTGTCAAAAGTGTTACCTGAAAAAGGAGAAAAGGAATGAAAACAAGCATAATGGCCGGACTCATTCTGGCGGGCTTAGCCCCTTTGGCTCAGGCGTCACAGATAGAAGCCTGTATTGCAGACAAGGAAGCAGCCCTGTGTCAGAGTTACCTCGAAGGCGTTGTTGATGGTGCCCTCATGTATAAGCCACAAGCGGTAGGCGCTCGCCTGGACAGCAACGGCTATGAAGCCCGCGCCCTTAAGTATCGGGGAGGAAAGCGCTTTCAGGAAGCCAATCGCAAGTATTGCCTGGACAGGATCCCGGATCGGGATCAACTGGTACAGGGTATCAGCGAAGCCTTTGAAAGCGGCGAGGTCAAGGATATAGAGACGCTACAACTTGCCGTAAATAATTTGCTGGACTGTCAGCGTTTGAAGTAAGGAATCGGGGCAGCCTATGTCTCATTTGAACTACAACCACCTGTATTACTTTTGGATGGTGCATAAGCAAGGCTCAGTGACCAAGGCTGCCGAGACACTCTGTTTAACTCCCCAGACCATTACCGGCCAGATAAGGACGCTGGAAGAAAGGCTCAAGGGGAGTCTGTTCAAGCGGGTGGGGCGCAACCTGGCCCCTACTGAATTGGGCGAGCTGGTGTTTCGTTACGCCGACAAAATGTTCAGCCTCTCTTATGAGATGCTCGATGTGCTCAACTATCGCAAGGATGAATCCATCCTGTTTGAGGTGGGTATTGCCGATGCTCTCTCCAAGGCGTTGGCCAGTCGGGTGCTGATGTCGGTGATCCCGGCCAACAGTTCCATGCACCTGGCCTGTTATGAGGCAACCCACGAAAGCCTGATGGCCAGGCTCAGGGAGCATAAACTGGATATGATACTGTCGGACTGCGCCGGTGAGTCTCTCAAGTATCCGGAAATTCTCTCCAAGAAGTTGGGGGAGTGCGGTATTGCCTTTTTCTCGGCGCAGGAGTTTAAAAGTGGCTTTCCCGAGTGTCTGGAAGAGGGGCCCTTGCTGATCCCCAGTCGGCGTACTTCTCTGGGCCAGCAACTCTATCGCTGGTTTGATGAGAAACGCCTTAATGTCAAGATTCTCGGTGAGTTCGACGATGCGGCTATGATGAAGGCCTTTGGCTATTTCCGTAAGGGGATATTTGTCGCCCCCTCCATCTATCAGCAAGATATTCTCGAGCACAACATACGTCTGCTCGGTGAAACCATGGAGATCAAAGAGGAATATCATGTGATGTTCGCCGAACGGATGATCCAGCATCCGGCGGTGCAGCGCTTGCTGGAAACCGATTTTGGTGACTTGTTTGCCGGTCGTGACCTTCAGGTGCAGCAGTTCTGATACGGGTGGATGATTAAGGCGGATATTCGACAGCGCAGACGCCAGAATGTAAACTTGCGACAAAATTCTTGATTGGAGCATGATAGGTGTCTGACTTGATGAGTACCCCCAGGGTTAAGTGGGCATGTCGCCGTGGTATGCTGGAGCTTGATGTACTGTTTCAACCCTTTGTGGAACAGCATTACGAGACTCTGAGCCCTGAGGATAAGGCCTTGTTTGTTCGTCTGCTTGAGTGTGAAGATCCTGAGCTCTTTGCCTGGTTTATGGGGCATGAGCAATGTTCGGATCCGCAACTGGCACAGATGGTAGTGCGCGTTCGTGGCCGGGCAGCGCCATAGGTTTCAACTCAGTTCTTCCTTCAGCCAGTATCTGAGTCTGACGGTGCTGGCTGCTATTTGCCTGAGCAGCTTTCTTGCCTGGCCGGCGCTGGATTATCCTTTCTATTTATTGTTCAAATACCTATGTTTACTGCTAATGCTGGCAGGCTTTGGCCTTGCGCTGTGGCGTTTGCGCTGCTGGCAACTCTGTTTCTGGCTTAATGAATTGGGTGAAGGACAGTTCGAACCCGGTTCGAGTTTCGAACTTAGTGGCAGACCTTGGGTCAGCCCCTTTGTGGTGACTTTTACCTATCAGGGGGAGGATAACTACGGGCGTTGCTGGCTGTTTGCCGATATGTTTGACGACACAGACTATCGTCACCTGTGTCGTCTATTGTTGCAGCGCTCAAAGTCCGCTAACTGAACTCATTCCTGCCCAAGTTATTCAGGTTGCAGAATGGTCGGCTGCGGATTCTCCAGTTTCTGCGGATGATCGATATTACAGTGCAGGCCGCGGCTTTCCTTGCGGGCCATAGCGCAGCGGATGATCAACTCGGCCACTTGCACCAGGTTCCGCAATTCCAGCAGGTTGTTGCTGACGTGGAAGTTGCTGTAATACTCCTGGATCTCCTGTTGCAGCATGGCGCAGCGGCGCAGGGCACGCTCCAAACGCTTGTCTGAGCGCACAATGCCGACATAATCCCACATAAAGAGTCTCAGCTCATGCCAGTTGTGGGCAATAACCACTTCTTCATCCGAGTTACATACTTGGCTTTCATCCCAGGCCGGGATATTGCCGGGCATGGCAATTTTACCCAGTTGGCTTTGAATATCGGTCGAAGCGGCGCGGGCGAATACCAGGCACTCCAGCAAGGAGTTACTCGCCAGGCGGTTGGCACCATGCAGTCCGGTATAAGCCACTTCACCTATGGCATAGAGGCCATTGAGATCTGTCTGACCGTGAAAATCTGTCATTACCCCGCCGCAGGTATAGTGAGCGGCAGGCACCACAGGGATAGGTTCCTTGGTGATATCTATCCCTAAGTCCAGGCAGCGCTGGTAAATGGTAGGGAAATGCTTGATGACAAATTCCGGGTCCTTGTGGCTGATATCCAGATAGACGCAATCGGCACCGAGGCGCTTCATTTCATAGTCTATGGCCCTGGCCACTATGTCCCTGGGCGCCAGTTCGGCGCGTTCATCAAAGTCAGGCATAAAGCGACTGCCATCGGGACGGCGCAGATAGGCGCCTTCACCGCGCAAAGCTTCGGTCAGCAGGAAATTGCGGGCATCTGAATGATATAGACAGGTCGGGTGGAACTGATTGAATTCCATGTTGGCCACCCGGCAACCGGCACGCCAGGCCATGGCAATACCATCGCCACTGGCGATATCCGGGTTTGAGGTGTACTGGTAAACCTTGGAACTGCCGCCGGTCGCCAGGGCGACAAACTTGGCCTTGATGGTTTCAACCTGCTCAAGGTTACGGTTCCAGACATAGGCACCCAATACCCGGTTGCCCGGACGGCCCAGTTTACGGGTGGTGATCAAATCTATGGCGTTATAACGCTCAAGCACCAGAATATTGGGGTGGGCCTGGGCCATCTCCTGCAGTGTGGTCTGTACCTCTTTGCCGGTGGCATCAGCGGCGTGCAGAATACGCCTGTGGCTGTGGCCGCCTTCGCGGGTTAGATGGTAGGCGCTGTCATTGATGCTGCCATCGGGATTTTCTTCCTTATCGAAGGCAACACCGCATTCAATCAGCCATTGCATGGCGGCTCGGGCATTTTCGGCCGTGTAGGTTACCACTGCTTCATCACAGAGTCCGGCGCCGGCGACCAAGGTGTCGGCCACGTGGGATTCTATGGTATCCTCCTCGTCGAAAACCGAGGCTATGCCCCCTTGGGCATAATAGGTTGAGCCTTCGTTGAGAGGACCTTTGGAGAGTAAAATGACTTTGGTTTTTTCAGCCAGGTGAAGGGCGAGAGTCAAGCCCGCTGCACCACTGCCTATGACCAGGACGTCAGATTGGTGTTCAACTACTTGTTTCATCGGGTATCATGAGATGTGACTGGGGTTCGGTTATGGTAAACCAACTCGCGAGGGATGGATACAACCCAGCTCAGGATATTCACAGTACATTTTTTGCAAAACATCAGAACTTTTTCGAAGCACGCTAGTCTACATAAGTGAATATGATTCGAGCGACTGAGAAATCAGCATTATAAGATTTGGGAGAAGTCGGCTCGGATGAGTGGACAAACAAGTGATCAACAACTGGTTGAGCGCGTACAACGTGGCGATAAAAACGCTTTTAACCTGCTGGTGCAAAAGTACCAGAGTAAGGTCATCAACCTGATATCCCGTTATGTACGGAATCAGGCCGATGTAGCAGACGTGGCGCAAGAGGCTTTTATCAAGGCTTATCGGGCGTTACCTAATTTCCGCGGTGAGAGTGCCTTTTATACCTGGTTGTACCGAATAGCAGTAAATACGGCCAAGAATCATCTGGTGTCACAGGGGCGCAGAACACCTGCGAACGATGTGGATGCCGATGAAGCCGAATTTTACGATGGCAGTGATGCCCTGAAAGAGTTCGCCTCTCCTGAGCGGTTGATGCTTTCAGACGAGATAAAGAAGACTGTCTTCGACACTCTCGAGTCGCTGCCGGAAGAGTTAAAGATGGCTATCTCCTTGCGTGAGCTTGATGGTATGAGCTACGAGGATATTGCCAATGTGATGGATTGCCCTGTAGGTACTGTGAGATCCCGTATCTTTCGTGCCCGGGAAGCCATAGACAAGAAGCTCCAGCCTTTGCTGGAAAGATGACCCTTTAATAGAGACAGGTGAGTAATGGATAAATTAGGTCAGGAGTGGGTTTCTGCGGCAGTGGACGGCGAAACCGACGCTCAGACGCTGGCAGAACTGGCTGGTGACACTGCTTCTCACGACAAGTGGCGTAACTATCATTTTATCGGTGATGCCATGCGTGGCGAGTTGCCCTCAGCTATCCCCTTGGATCTGTCCGCCAGTATTGCGGCCGCTATCGACAAGGAGCCGGCGATTGTCGCACCTGTCACCTCAACCCCGGTATCTGTGGCCGATGAGCCTCAGCGTCAGGTTGCCAGCGGTGCTAGAGTGATCCCCATGTTCAAGCAGTTTGGCCAGTATGCGATTGCCGCCACCGTTGCCATGGTTGCGATTGTTGGTGTTCAGAACTACAACCAGACTCCCGAAAGCCAGGATCCTGCATCCCCTGTGCTTATTACCCGTCCTTTGGTGGGCAGCGCCTCACCCGTTAGCCTGCAAACCGGGCCGGTTCAGCAGCCACAGGGCTATACCAATGAGCAGTTGATTGAGCAACGCCGCAGGATCAACAGCTATATTCAGGATCATATGTTGCAACAGAGATTGAATGCCGGTGTGGTTATGGATAACAATAATGAGGTCGTTCCTGTTCCTATGAATCGTTAAGGAAATCTCTTGCGCCTTTTCCTCCTGGCCATTCTGGCCTTTGCAGTACCTGCCTTAGCGCAGGATGATATGTCCGCCAAAGCCTGGCTTGAAAAAATGAGTCAGGCTCTGCGCGAAAAAGAATACAAGATTTCTCTCATCCAACTTCAGGCCGATAATATTCGGCCTTTGGTATACCTGCACGGTAAAGTCAACGGCGAGGAAGTTGCCTTTCTCGAACACCTCAATGGTCCGCCAAAGAATGCCGTTCGTGTCGGCAATACAGTGACCTTTATCGAACACGAACAGCCCGCCTACAGCATCAAAGCCAAGCGTATTCAAGGGGTGATGCCGGCAGCCTTCTTCGGTGACAGTGGCGACCTCGAAGCCGGGTACCAACTGGTGCTGGGTGGCCGCAGCCGTATTGCCGGACGTCCCGGACAGATGGTTCGCATTTTACCCAATGATGAATATCGCTATGGTTTCCAGGTGTGGATGGATATGGAAACCTTCCTGCCGCTGCGCTATGACATGCTGAATCAGGACAAGCAGTTGTTGGAGCAGTTGTTGGTCATTGAATTGATAGAACTGCAGGAAACAGCACCTCTGCTGGTGGAGGCCTACAAGCAGGAATGGCCGGCGGTGATGAATCCATCAGAGCGGGAAGATGGCCAGAACTGGCAATTTGATTGGCTGCCGCCCGGTTTTCAGGTGGTGGTTCGCGATCATCATCGCCTGATAGGCAGTCATGAGCCGGTGGAATACATTGCCCTCACCGATGGCCTCAGCAATATCTCTGTCTACGTTGCCCGCGCCGGTGATGCGCCCATGCCGGAAGAATTGATGACCCGCAATGGCCTTTCCATGGCGGCTGACAGAGTCGGTAACCTGGAAGTGGTTGCTGTCGGTAAGGTGCCGACACAAACGCTTATCCGTATCGCTTCGGGTCTAAGGCTGGAGTGAGGACAGGGTTATGATGGAACAGGTGGCTAAGGTCATAGGTACAGACAGTGATGGTTGGGTCAAGGTGCAGGTGGAGTTGAAGAGCGCCTGCAATCACTGTTCCAGCAGCGAATCCTGCGGCACTTCGGCAGTTGCCAAGGCGTTTGGCAGTCGGTTGCAGGAGTTTTCCCTGCCCAGCACTGAAACTTATCCCGAAGGCACCTTGCTGCGTTTGGGCTTGCCGGAAAGCGTAGTGCTCAAGGCGGCTCTGTTGGTTTACATGCTGCCTTTGGCCGGGTTGTTTATGGGCGGGTTATTGGGGCGCTTTGTTGCCTCACTCGCCGGGTTCAGTACAGATGGCGGCGCCATATCCATGGCGATCGCCTTTGCCTTGCTGGCTTGGCAACTGGGCAAGTCTCAGGCACGCAGGATTGAAAACCGGGCTCAACCCGTCATTCTCGCCAATCTTGGCCAAGCCATGGAGAGCGCTTCAGAAACTCACTGCCACTAATCCTGTCCTTCCCACAAAGGCTCAAAGTGTGAATCTAATTGGTATTGGCCCAGCAATCGGGTACAATTTCGCACCTTTGAGCACAGTCTCCCATTAGAATTTAGTCATTGCAGCATAATGAAACATATTAGAAACTTTTCGATTATTGCCCATATCGACCATGGCAAATCTACCCTCTCAGATCGCCTGATCCAGGTTTGTGGCGGCTTAACCGACCGTGAAATGGCTGCTCAGGTGCTGGATTCAATGGATCTGGAGCGCGAACGCGGTATCACCATCAAGGCCCAGAGCGTTACACTCGACTATAAGGCAAAAGACGGTGAAACCTATCAGCTGAACTTCATCGATACCCCAGGACACGTTGACTTCTCCTATGAAGTTTCCCGCTCGCTGGCGGCTTGTGAAGGAGCCTTGTTGGTGGTTGATGCCGGTCAAGGGGTTGAGGCCCAGACACTGGCGAACTGTTATACCGCGCTGGAAATGGATCTGGACGTCGTTCCTGTACTCAACAAGATTGACCTGCCTCAGGCTGAGCCCGAGCGGGTTGCGGCCGAGATTGAAGACATAGTCGGCATTGAAGCCAAAGACGCTGTACGCTGCTCTGCCAAGACTGGTGTTGGCATAGACGAAGTGCTGGAAACCATAGTGGCACAAATTCCGCCACCGGAAGGTGATCCGGAAGGGCCGCTGCAGGCTCTGATCGTCGACTCCTGGTTCGACAGCTACCAAGGGGTTGTGTCTCTGGTGCGGATCAAGAACGGCGTGCTCAAGAAGGGCGATAAGTTCAAGGTCATGAGCACAGGCCAGACTTACAACGCCGACAAGGTGGGGATCTTCACACCCAAGCAGACAGAAAAAACTGAACTGAGAACCGGTGAAGTCGGCTTTATCATCGCCGGTATCAAGGAGATCCACGGTGCCCCTGTGGGGGATACCCTGACCCATGCCAAACACGGCGCAGACAAGCCTCTGCCTGGCTTCAAGAAAGTGAAGCCTCAGGTGTACGCTGGTGTGTTCCCCATCTCTACCGACGACTATGAAAGCTTCCGTGATGCGCTGAATAAGTTGAGCCTGAACGATGCTTCACTGCAGTTTGAGCCGGAAAACTCCACCGCCTTGGGCTTTGGTTTCCGTATCGGTTATCTGGGACTCCTGCACATGGAGATCATCCAGGAGCGATTAGAGCGGGAATACGACCTGGATCTGATCACCACGGCACCGACTGTGGAATATGAAGTTGAACTGACCAATGGCGATGTTGTCTATGTGGATAACCCATCCGAGTTGCCGGCGCTCAACTATATCGAAGAGATGCGTGAGCCTATCGTCGAAGCCAATATTCTGGTGCCCAAAGATTACCTGGGCAACGTGATCACTCTGTGTGTTGAAAAGCGCGGTGTGCAGAAGAATATGGTTTACCACGGCAACCAGGTAGCACTGACCTATCATATTCCGGCGGCCGAAGTCGTGATGGACTTCTTTGACAGGCTTAAGTCCACCAGTCGTGGCTATGCTTCGCTCGAGTACAATTTTGTCTACTTCCAGGCGGCCGACATGGTGCGTTTGGATGTGTTGATCAACGGCGACAGAGTCGATGCACTGGCGATGATCATCCACAGGGGCAACATACGCCACCGTGGTATCGCCCTGGTGGAGAAGATGAAAGAGCTGATCCCGCGGCAGATGTTTGATATTGCAATCCAAGCCGCAGTGGGCAGTCAGATTGTGGCCCGTTCGACCGTGAAAGCACTGCGTAAAGACGTAACCGCCAAGTGTTACGGTGGTGACGTTTCCCGGAAGAAAAAACTGCTGCAGAAGCAGAAAGAAGGTAAGAAACGGATGAAGCAGCTCGGTAACGTGGAAGTTCCACAGGAAGCCTTCCTGGCGGTATTGAAACTGAACGAGTGATCCTGTGGCGCCTCGGCGCCCTGGATAGCAACATCTCATTTGCGCCGCATTTTGCGGCGCTTTAGTTAGTTTAAGGGGAGACCTGTCCCTGGAACGGCAAATATGGGTAAACTAACTAAGGAAGGTGCGAACAAGTCCCATGTGTGCTCTGCGTCGGCTTACAAGCCTGGATGCAAGGCGTGGTTCGCAGCAAATGGCCCTAGTCCTTTGCAAGAAGCACAACACAGCAGGCAGGCTTGTAAGCCACGCCCTTCGGGGCTTGCACAGCACCGGCTCTCTGCGTTATCCGCCTTTGGCAGGCCCCGGCATGCCTTCAGTCAGATGCCTTGAACGCCAATTGCTGTGTAAGCCAGAGTGCCACGAGGACTTGTTCGCACCTTCCCTAAAGCTGACAAGACTTATTCCAATTTAATACAAGGCAGGAGTTAAATAACCAATGGCAGCCTATTTTTCCATTATTCTGGTGCTGGTGACCTTGGTCAGTGGCCTTATCTGGGCGCTAGATGCCTTTGTGCTGGCCCCCAAGCGTCAGGCTAAACTGGCACTGGCTCAAGCGCAAAATGGCACCTTGACCGATGAAGTCACTGAAAAAATTATCCAGGAGCCAGGTTATGTGGAAACCTCCAAGTCCATTTTCCCTGTGATAGCCTTTGTGCTAATCCTGAGATCTTTTTTGTACGAGCCGTTTCAGATCCCTTCCGGCTCCATGATGCCAACCTTGCTGGTGGGTGACTTCATTCTGGTGGAAAAATTCAGCTATGGCCTGAAAGATCCTGTATGGCGCAGCAAGCTGGTGGAAACCGGCGAGCCGGAGCGCGGCGATATCATAGTATTCAAATACCCTAAAGATGAGCGGGTCGATTACATCAAGCGGGTTATCGGTTTGCCAGGCGATAAGATCATCTATCGCAACAAGGAACTCTATATTCAGGAAGCCTGTAAAGAGCAACAACCTTGTCCAGGTCCTAAACTGGTATTGAGAGCACCGGTCAATAAAGGCGAATTCCAGGATGACGGCGTGGATCTGCTGCGTTTTCGCGAACAACTGGGTGAGGTGACTCACGATATTCTGATCAACCCGGCTCGCCCTGAGCCATCGGCCTTCTATTACCGTGAGCCAGGCTTTGCTCAAGGGGAGTTTGTCGTACCTGAAGGCCACTATTTTGCCATGGGTGATAACCGCGACAACAGTACCGACAGCCGTTTCTGGGGCTTTGTGCCTGAAGCCAACCTGGTGGGTAAGGCTGTGGCAATCTGGATAAGCTTTGAGTTTGAGCGCCAGCCTCAGGATTGGTTACCTACCTGGGTGCCAAGCGGTGTGCGTTTTGAGCGTGTAGGTGGTTTGAAGTGAGAGAACCTGTGAAGAATTTTGCCCGTCTGTGTCGTACTCTGGGGTATGAATTCAATAACATGACGCTGCTGGAGCAGGCCATGACTCACAGAAGTGCGGCCAACAAGCATAACGAGCGGTTGGAATTCCTCGGTGACTCTATCCTGTCGATAGTGATTTCCGATGCCCTGTATCATCAGTTCCCCAAGGCGACGGAAGGCGATCTCAGCCGGATGCGTGCCACCTTGGTGCGCGGTGATACCCTGGCACAAATCGCCAAGGAGTTTAAGCTGGGTGACTATCTGACCCTGGGCCCGGGCGAACTCAAGAGCGGCGGGTTTCGCCGCGAATCCATACTCGCCGATGCGGTGGAGGCCATCATAGGTGCCATCTACCTGGACTCAGATCTGGAAACCTGTCGACCACTGCTCTTGGGCTGGTACCAGCAGCGACTGAAGGCGATTCAACCCGGGGTCAGCCAGAAAGATGCCAAGACCCAGTTGCAGGAGTACCTGCAGGGCTATAAGAAACCTCTGCCTGAGTATAAAGTGGTGGCGGTTTCCGGCGAGGCGCACGATCAGACCTTTACCGTAGAATGTCGTATCGAAGAGCTGGCTCAAGCCGTATCCGGCACCGGCAGTTCACGCAGAAAAGCCGAGCAGCAAGCCGCTGCTGGGATATTGGAGTTACTGAAAAAATGAGTAAGACCCCAGAGGTACCGGCCCAGGAGCCGAGCCTGGATGAACTGCTGGCCAAGATGAACCAGCCGTCGCCGACACCCGCCTATGATGTTACCTACTGCGGTATGGTGGCTATAGTCGGTCGCCCCAATGTCGGCAAGTCCACCTTGCTCAACCGTTTGCTTGGCCAAAAGGTGAGTATCACCTCCCGTAAGCCGCAAACCACCCGCCACAGGATCATGGGGATCCACACCGAAGGCCCATCGCAGATAGTCTTTATCGACACCCCTGGATTGCACATAGAGGAAAAGCGCGCCATCAACCGTTTGATGAACCGCGCCGCTGCCAGCTCGCTGGCCGATGTCTGCATGGTGATCTTTGTGGTCGATGGTCTCAACTGGACCGCCGATGACGAAATGGTGCTCAATAAGCTGCGTCATGGCGGCAGTGAGCGCAAGACAGTGCTGGCGGTGAACAAGGTCGACTATATCAAGGATAAGGAGACACTGTTTCCGCACCTGGAAGCCCTGGGGCAGAAGTATGCCTTCGATGAAATTGTGCCCATCTCAGCCAAGTCGGGTACCAATGTCGGCCGCTTGATGTCGCTGGCGAAAGAGTCACTGCCCGAGAGCGTGCACTATTTCCCGGAAGATTATATTACCGACCGTTCACAACGCTTTATGGCCTCTGAAATCGTCCGTGAAAAACTGATGCGTTTTCTCGGTGATGAATTGCCTTATGATGCCACGGTGGAAATCGAGCAGTTCAAGATGATGGAGAATGGCGTCTATCAGATCAATGCGCTTATTCTGGTTGAACGCGACGGCCAGAAACGCATGGTGATCGGCAAGAAGGGCGAGCGGATCCGCACTATCGCCACAGAGGCCCGCAAGGACATGGAGCAGTTATTTGATAACAAAGTGTTCCTGGAAGTCTGGGTCAAGGTGAAGTCGGGCTGGGCCGATGATGAGCGTGCCCTTCGCAGCCTGGGTTATGGCGAAGACTGAGGCCGACTATGCTGCGAGGCTATGTGCTGCACGCCCGGCCCTATCGGGAATCCAGCATGTTGTTGAACCTGCTGGTGGATGGTCTTGGTCGGGTCGACGCCGTTGCCAGAGTCGGCAGTGGCAAGCGCTCGATAAAGAGCATAGTGCAACCGTTTCAGCCGCTGCTGTTCCAACTGAGTGGCCGCAGCGATCTCAGAACCCTGACTCAAATTGAGAGTGCGTCCCCGGCAGTGCCCCTGTCCGGGGACGCTTTATATGCGGCCATGTACCTCAATGAACTCTTGGTGCGGGTACTGGGCAACCACCAGAGTGGCGAAGCGCTGTTTTTCAGTTATCATCAGAGCCTGCTGGCGCTGGCCAAGGGCTTTGAGCAGACAACACTGCGTTATTTCGAGCTAAGACTCTTATCCGAGCTTGGTTGCATGCCCTCATTGGTGAAGGATGCCGATGGCGCCGATATCCAAGCCGATGGCTGCTACAGACTTATTCCCGAACAGGGGTTTATTCCCTTTATTGGTGATGCCAAGCGGCAAGAGGCGCTACCGGGAAGCACTCTATTGGCATTGGCAGAAAACCGCCTTCAGCAAGAGGATTGGCAAGCTGCCAAAGTCTTGACCCGGCAATTGCTCCGGCCACTGCTCGGTGATAAGCCACTGCTCAGCAGGCAGTTGTTTGCCCGCCGGGGGGAAAATTCGTCAAGGGTCCCACAGCCGCCCAGCCGAGGAGAGAAATGAGCTCTTCAGCCCGCTTTTTTCAAATGCTGCCGTTACAATGGGCAGAGAATAGAAACTGCTTTTATACCGCCGAACAGGCTGGTGCATTCCAGGAATTATCAAGGAGTTAAAGATGAATAGAATCTTGTTAGGGGTGAATATAGATCATATCGCCACCTTGCGGCAGGTGCGTGGCACCCATTACCCGGATCCTGTGCATGCAGCGGCCGTGGCCGAACACGCCGGCGCCGAGGGGATCACTATCCATCTTCGTGAAGACAGACGCCACATAGTGGATCGCGATGTCTATCTGCTGGCCAAGACGCTCAAGACCCGGATGAATCTGGAAATGGCGGTCACCGAAGAGATGCTGGATATCGCCTGTGAGGTTAAGCCTGCCTATGTTTGTCTGGTGCCGGAGAAACGTGAAGAGCTTACTACAGAGGGCGGCTTGGACGTTGCCGGTCAGCAGCCAAAAATCGCCGCGGCGGTTAAACGTCTGGCCGAGCAGGGCACTAAAGTATCACTCTTTATCGATGCCAACCGCGAGCAGATAGATGCCGCCGTAGCCGTGGGTGCGCCCGTGATAGAAATTCATACCGGCCGCTACGCCGACGCCCACAGCGCCGAAGAGGAGAGCGAGGAGTTGGCCCGTATCACGGAAATGGCGGCCTATGCTCATGGCAAGGGCCTGGTGGTCAACGCAGGGCACGGGTTGCACTATCACAATGTGAAGCCGATAGCGGCCATCCCCGAGCTGCATGAGCTGAATATCGGCCACGCCATCATAGCCAGGGCGGCGATAGACGGCCTGGACAAGGCGGTCAGAGATATGAAGCAACTCATGCTGGAAGGTCGCAGAGGCGAGTAATGGCTGTGCTGGGACTGGGAACCGACATAGTGGAAATCGCCCGCATTGAGGCTCAGTTGGCGCGGGGTGGCGATAGGCTGGCCAAACGGGTGCTGACCGAGGCCGAATATGTCCGCTTTCAGACGCTGAGCGAACCGGCGCGATTTCTGGCTAAGCGCTTTGCGGCCAAGGAAGCGGCTGCCAAGGCGCTGGGAACTGGAATAGGCCGTGGAGTCTCGTTTCAGCATATTCATATCAGCAATAATGCCGATGGTGCGCCCCAGCTTGAATTCAGTGATGGCGCGCACCAGCGCCTGGAAACACTGGGCGCCAAGCGGGCACTGCTGTCCATTGCCGATGAACGTCACTATGCGGTGGCGACTGTTATCTTAAGCGACTAGCACAACTAAGCCTTGCCTGGTACTGAGGGCCTTGTCCAAGTCGTCAGACTGGCTGTTTGTCAGGTTTGTCAAAGCATGAGAGGAGCCGAGAGGCTCCTTTTTTATGGCGTTGTCACTGGTTAATTGTTGCGGTACTCTCAAACCATCAGGTGTATTAATCGCATCTGAGTACAGGCACTTATCTGAAGCTCAAGTATATGGGCCTGCACCGGAATCAAATAGACACTCGAGGTCCCTGCTTGGCGGGAGGAGAATAATAACAAAACCAAGGAGAGCGTCATGAAGTCGGCTGTTGAACAGTTGTCCACTTATAAGAGTGTGCATCTGAACCCTACCAATATCAAAACTCATTTTATCGGTATCCCATTGATTATCTGGTCAGTATTTTTAATGCTGTCGTTGTGGCGCCTGCCTTTTTCAAGTGGCACTCTCAGCGTCGCCATGTTGCTGGCTGTTGGGGTGATGCTTTATTACATCAAGCTGCATTGGCGTTTGGCGCTGGGACTGGCACTGTTTATCCTGCCGGTGATTCTGACAACCGAATGGCTCTATACCCTGGGTTATGCCAGTATTTGGTTGGGCATAACGGTTTTTGTCATAGGTTGGATATTCCAGTTTATTGGCCACAAGTATGAAAAGGCCAAACCGGCCTTTATCGATGATCTTAACCAACTGCTTATTGGCCCCTTTTTCCTGATGGCCGAAGTGTTTTTTATGCTGGGGCTGGAAGGTGAGTTGGATAACACCATCACCGCGATAGCCCGGGACAAACGCCGGGCACTGGAAGCCGCCAGAAGGGCAGACAATACTGCCCAATGACTCAGCTCAAAGCGGGTTGAGTTTCAGGATGGGCGATAAAACTGCGGCATGATCCGCACTGTCTTGATCATGTTGTCGGCCACTTCCACCACTTCCATCGGGTAACCCGCGAGCCTCAGGCTGGTATTGGCCTGAGGTATCTCTTCCAGATATTCCAGGATCAAACCATTGAGGGTCTTGGGGCCGTCGGTGGGGAAGTCCCATTCCATCTCTTTGTTGAGATCGCGGATATTGATGGTGGCATCGATCAGGAAGCTGCCATCCTGCTGCGGGGTAATATCTTCGCTGGGAGTAGTGACCATGGAAGTGGTAAAGTCACCGACGATTTCCTCAAGAATATCTTCCAGCGTCACCAATCCTTGAATATCACCGTATTCATCCACCACCAGGCCTATGCGTTCCTTATTGTGCTGGAAGTTGGCCAATTGCACGTTGAGCGGTGTGCCCTCGGGAATAAAGTACAGCTCTTTCACGGCTCTAAGTAGCGAGGATTTACTGAACTGCTCCTTGGACTGCAGTCTCAAGGCATCACGCAGATGCACAAAACCCACGGCATCATCTATGTTGTCACGATACAAGAGTACCCGGGTATGCGGGCTCTGAATAACCTGCTTGTTGATACTCTTGAAGTCATCATTGATATTGATGGCATAGAGCTCGGAGCGGGGCACCATGATGTCTTCCACTGTGACCTTTTCCAGATCCAGAATCGACAACAGCATCTCCTGGTGGCGTCTTGGGATCAGGGCCCCGGCTTCATGTACTACTGTGCGCAGCTCTTCCTGGCTCAGGGCATCATCAGCACGAATGGAGCGTATTCCCATCAGCCTGAGAATAAAGGAGGTGATAATATTGACGCTCTTGACCAGAGGCGAAAACAGCCACAGCAACCACTTGAGTACCAGGCTGGAGGGGAAGGCGATACGTTCGGGGTGCAGCGCAGCCACAGTTTTGGGCGTCACTTCGGCAAATACCAATACCACAAGTGTCAGTACCCCGGTGGCTATGGCCAATCCCAAGTCGCCCCAGAGTCGAATCCCTAAAATTGTGGCGATTGAGGAGGCCAGGATATTGACCAGGTTGTTGCCTATGAGGATCAGGCCTATGAGCCTATCGGGGCGGTCCAGCAACTTAATGGCGCGTCTGGCGCCCTTGTGACCATTATTGGCCAGATGACGTAACCTGTAGCGGTTTAGGGTCATCATGGCGGTTTCCGAACCGGAAAAATACGCCGAAATCAGAATTAACAGCAGTAGAATTATCAGGAGTATGCCGGTCGATATATCGTCCAAAAAGGGGCCCCGTCAGGAATAGCGAAAGTTAGTAAATACTGGCAATTGGATGGAGTGTCAAGTCAGGCAAAGGTCTAGGCCTTGCCCGACTCGACTCAGATTAGCTCAGGATGAGCTCTTTGACGATGCGGGCGCCAAAGTAAGCCAGGGAGAGCAGGCTGGCGCCTGTCAGACTGTAGATCACCGCCGTGCGGATACGGCAACCCACGGTATATTGCTGCCACAACATGGCGATATAGACGAACCAAGCCAGAATGGAAAGTACCGCCTTGTGACCCTTGCCATCGGCAAACATATCATCAAGGAAGATAAAGCCGGTGGCGAGCGACAGACTCAGCAAAATCACCCCTATGATGATCAGGTGGTACAGCTGCTTTTCGACCGTCATCAGCGGCGGAATAGCCGGGCTCAACATCAGCTGCTTTTTCTTCAGCTTGTTCTGGATAACGGCCAGCTGGATGGCATAGAGTGCCGCTATCATCAAGGCACTGTAGGCCATCAGTGACAACACCACATGGACCAACACTTCGGGGTGCAGCTCAAAATGGGTAATGTATTTGGGCGGCAGCAGCCATAGCAGGGCTACGGATATCACAGAGCAGGCATACACAACAGGCACCAAGACTATGACCTTGATACGGGAAAGCACCAGAGTGAATGCCAAAGCGATGATCCAGTTCACCATGGATATCACATTGGTCAGGCTGAAGTTCTGGCCATCGGCGGTAAAGATCGCCTGGTACAGGGCTGCGGCGTGCAGTATCACACCCAAGGCGGCAAAACCGGCTACGGCGCGGCGGTTGGGCCCCTCGGCATGAAATAAGCGGCTTGTCACTAATATCAGCGCTATGCTGTAGAAAAACATCGCGGCAGCAGAGAGAATGACCATCTGGGATTAACCTATCCTTATGTGTAATTGGCCTCTGTGGGCGGCATCGGAAAAACTTGTTTGCGTTAGAATAACATGAGCCGTCGGTAATTGGGCAGTGACCCAGACGACAAAATTATGCAGTTCCCGACAGTTAGTGCATAAAATACGGCAATTGGTTCCCACCCGCATTAAGGCAAAATGTTTATTTGCACCTTGATAAGCGTCTATTTAACCCCATCTTGAGAACAGGGCTGCATTAATACCCCGGCATAGTTATAATACGCCCCATCATTTTACATTCATAAACGGTATAGAACTGGACGATGTTTGAGAATCTCACCGACAGATTGTCCCGCACCCTGAAAAATATCAGTGGTCGGGGTCGCTTGACTGAAGAGAACGTGAAGGACACCCTGCGCGAAGTTCGTATGGCATTGCTGGAGGCCGATGTGGCCCTGCCTGTGGTGCGGGAATTTGTCAGCAGCGTCAAAGAACGTGCCGTTGGCCAGGAAGTGGCCAAGAGCCTGACCCCGGGCCAGGTGTTTGTCAAAATTGTCCAGAGTGAACTGGAAAAAGCCATGGGCGAGGCCAATGAGGCCCTCAACCTGGCCGCCCAGCCACCTGCCGTATTGATGATGGCGGGCCTGCAGGGCGCGGGTAAAACCACCAGTGTCGCCAAGCTGGGTAAGTTCCTGCGCACCAGACAGAAGAAGTCTGTGCTTGTGGTCAGTGCCGACGTATACCGTCCGGCGGCGATCAAGCAGCTGGAAACCCTGGCCAATGAAGTTGAAGTCGAATTTTTCCCATCGGACGTCAGCCAGAAACCGGTGGATATCGCCAATGATGCCATAGCTTACGCCAAGCGTAAGTTTATCGATGTAGTGATTCTGGATACCGCCGGTCGTCTGCATGTGGACGAGGCGATGATGGATGAGATCAAGGCACTGCACGCTGCGGTCAAGCCGGTTGAAACCTTGTTTGTGGTCGACGCCATGACAGGTCAGGATGCGGCCAATACCGCCAAGGCCTTTAATGAAGCGCTGCCGCTGACCGGGGTGATCCTCACCAAGGTGGATGGTGATGCCAGAGGCGGTGCCGCCCTGTCCATTCGCCATATTACAGGTAAACCCATTAAGTTCCTTGGGGTCGGTGAGAAGACTGATGCCCTTGAGCCTTTCCATCCAGACCGGGTCGCTTCCCGTATTCTGGGGATGGGAGACGTGTTGTCGCTCATCGAAGAAGTTGAGCGCGGTGTCGATAAGGAAAAAGCTCTTAAGCTGGCCTCAAAAGTGAAGTCCGGCGGCAGTTTTGACCTGGAAGACTTCCGTGAGCAGCTGCAACAGATGAAGAATATGGGCGGCATGATGGGGATGCTGGAAAAACTACCCGGTGTCGGTCAACTGCCTCCCGATGCTTTGGCGCAGGTGCAAAACGGTAAGCTCACAGGTCAGATGGAGGCTATTATTAACTCCATGACGCCAGATGAGCGTAAGCGCCCGGATATGATCAAGGGCTCGCGTAAACGCCGCATCGCCGCCGGTTCCGGCACTCAAATTCAGGATGTAAACCGCTTGCTGAAGCAGTTTACCCAGATGCAGAAAATGATGAAGAAAATGTCCGCCAAGGGCGGCATGCATAAGATGATGCGTGGCCTGGGAGGCATGTTGCCTCCGGGAATGAAATTCCCCGGCCGCTGATACCAAAAGACCTTACCGGGAAGGTGCAAACCTTCCTTAGCTATTGTCCCGCTTGGGATAAGCTGTGAATGGGCGTTGTAAAATTAGCCGGGATCGGTTGCATTCGCCCGAAAGTCAGGTAAAATCTTCCGGCTTTCTATCTGGGACTCTTCGCGAACACGGGGTTCCAGTTTTTATTTTTGCTGAAAAGCAAATCATTAGAGGATAAAGAACGCATGGTTACCATTCGTTTAGCTCGTGGTGGCGCGAAAAAGCGTCCATTTTACAACATCGTTGTTGCTGATAGCCGCAATGCCCGTGACGGTCGTTTCATCGAACGTGTAGGTTTCTTCAACCCTCTGGCCAAAGGCCAGGAAGAAACTCTGCGCCTGGATCTGGACCGTGTTGAGCACTGGGTTTCAAACGGTGCTGCAACTACAGAACGCGTAGCAAAACTGATCAAAGACGCTCGTAAAGCAGCTGCTTAATAGCGTTTAAGGTATAGATTGATGAGCAGTAACCCACAGCCAATCGTGTTGGGCAAACTTGGTTCCAGCTATGGCATTAAAGGTTGGCTGAAAATCACCGCCTATACCGATTCTGTTGAAGGTATTTTTGACTATTCACCTTGGCTCATTAAAGAACAGGGCGAATGGCGTGAAGTGAAGGTCACCCAGTGGCGCTATCAGGGCAAGGCGGTTGTTGCCGCACTTGAAGGGGTAGAGACGCGGGAGCGGGCGCAGATGCTCACTAACTGTGAGATCGGCATACTGCCTGAGCAGATGAAAGACCTGCCGGAAGATGAATTCTACTGGCGTGATCTTATCGGCTGCGAAGTGATCAACACCAAGGGCTACAACATGGGCAAGGTCGATCAGATCGTGGAAACAGGATCCAACGACGTCTTGCTGGTGAAGGCCAACGCCAAAGATAGCTTTGGCAAAGCGGAACGTATGATCCCCTTTGTCACCGAACAGTTCATCAAAGAGGTGAACGTTTCGGCAAAACAGATTTTAGTGGATTGGGATCCGGACTTCTGAGTCGAGGAAACAGCTTATGTGGTTAGGGGTAATCACCCTGTTCCCGGAGATGTTTCGAGCAGTAACAGACTTTGGCGTGACGGGTCGGGCCGTGAAGAATGGCCTGCTGGAAGTACAGACGTGGAATCCCAGGGATTTCACCCATGACAGACACAACACTGTGGACGACAGACCTTATGGTGGTGGTCCCGGAATGTTGATGATGGTTCAGCCCCTTCGCGATGCCATTCATGCAGCCAAGGCTGCGGCAGGTGAGGGAGCCAAGGTGATATATCTGTCACCTCAGGGACGCAAGCTGACTCAGCAAGGCGTATCTGAGCTGGCACAATCATCCAAGCTGATCCTGGTGTGTGGTCGCTACGAAGGTATCGATGAGCGCATCATTCAGACGGAAGTGGATGAGGAGTGGTCGGTTGGTGATTACGTGCTCTCGGGCGGTGAATTGCCGGCAATGACCCTGATAGATTCGGTTTCGAGACTGGTTCCCGGCGTGCTGGGCAAACAGGCATCGGCAGAGCAGGATTCCTTCTCTGACGGATTATTGGATTGTCCTCACTATACCCGGCCTGAATGTCTCGATGGACTGGATGTTCCGGCGGTGTTGCTCAGCGGCAACCACGAACAAATTAGACGCTGGCGTCTACAGCAGAGTTTGATAAGAACACTGCAGCGACGACCAGAATTATTTGAAAATCTAGCTCTGACTGACGAACAGACGACTCTATTAGCGCAGTTCGTTGACGCAATGGACTCAGCCTAGTCGCAGCTCAGTTAATTCTAGAACGGAGTAAGTTATGAACAACATCATTAAAATGCTCAACGATGAGCAAATGAAAAAAGACGTACCTGAGTTCGGTGCCGGTGATACCGTAGTCGTTCAGGTTCGTGTTAAAGAAGGTGACAAAGAGCGTCTGCAGGCCTTTGAAGGCGTGGTTATCGCTAAGCGTAACCGCGGTCTGCACTCTGCATTTACCGTACGTAAGATCTCTAATGGTGAAGGTGTTGAGCGTGCTTTCCAAACGCACAGCCCACTGATTTCCAGCATCGAAGTTAAGCGTCGTGGTCGCGTTCGTCGCGCCAAGCTGTACTATCTGCGTGAGCGTTCAGGTAAGTCTGCACGTATCCGTGAGAAGCTGGCTACTAAGTAAGCCGCTACATAAAGACGCAAGTGTTCGCACAGAGACCCGCCTATATGGCGGGTTTTTGTTTTCTCTTTCGCTGCTCCACGAACTGGCGACAGCCAAGCTCACAATCCTGCACGCCTGCACAGACTAAGTGCCCAGCCTATTGCTCCCACCTTTGCGACGACATGAAAATTTTTCTGGTTTCGCCCTTGATCTCTTGGCTCAGTCTCGGCATAGTGTAATGCTGTAATGGTGTACCGCTACGATGATGCGATTAAGCAAGTCGCGCAAATTAATTTCAGGTGATCAGAATGCAGTCCAGTAATATAGAGAATGTGCACATCAGTGCCGAACAAGTCCTCATAACTCCCGAAGAACTCAAGCAGCAGTTGCCACTTTCTGATCACGGTTATCGCTATATTCTCAGTGCCCGCAAGACGGTTTCCGACATAGTTCACAAGCGTGACAACCGGGTGCTGGTCGTCACCGGCCCTTGCTCTATTCACGATATTGAGTCGGCCAAGGAATATGCCCTCAAACTGAAAAAGCTCCATGACGAGCTCAAGGATCAGTTTTTTATCCTGATGCGGGTCTACTTTGAAAAGCCCCGAACTACAGTGGGCTGGAAAGGGATGATCAATGATCCCGATATGGATGAGTCCTTCAATATTGAAAAAGGGTTGCGGATGGCGCGGGAGTTGATGCTGTTTCTGGCCGAACTCGAGTTGCCGGTTGCCACCGAGGCGCTGGATCCCATCAGTCCGCAATATATTTCCGAGCTGGTGACTTGGTCAGCCATAGGCGCCAGAACCACAGAATCACAAACCCACCGGGAGATGGCCTCCGGGCTTTCCATGCCGGTAGGGTTCAAGAATGGCACGGATGGCAATCTGGGGGTGGCCATTAACGCCCTCAAGTCGGCGGCCAGCAGTCACAGATTTATGGGGATCAATCAACAAGGGCAGGTTGCTTTGCTGCAAACCGCCGGTAACCCGGACGGGCATGTGATCCTGCGAGGTGGGGCGGGCCCCAACTATGACGCCGATTCGGTGGCCGAATGTGAACGGCAGCTGCATGGTGCCGGGCTCAATGCCAGACTGATTATCGACTGTAGTCATGGCAACTCCAACAAAGATCATCGGCGGCAACTGCCTGTGTGCCGGGATGTATTTGACCAGATAGCGGCGGGCAATCGTTCCATAATAGGTTTGATGCTGGAAAGCCATCTGTTTGCCGGTAGTCAGGCCTGTGATCAGCCGCTTGCCGAGCTTGACTATGGGGTTTCGGTCACAGATGCCTGCATAGATTGGCAGGACACGGAGCAACTGCTCAGGCAAGGAGCGGCGCAACTGAGTTCTATTTTACCCACTCGCTTTGATATGCTCAGGGTGGCAAATGGCTGACGGAAGATTTGAGATGAGTGAGAAAACCACGACAGAGCTGGAAAAGTTACGCGGACTGATTGACGGCGTCGACCAAGAGTTACTCAAGTTGCTGCGTCAGCGGCTGGATTTGGTGGCCCAGGTCGGCGCGGTCAAACACAACGCCGGCCTGCCCATCTATGCACCGCAGCGGGAGGCCGCCATGTTGGCCAAGCGCCGTGCAGAAGCCGAAAGTCTGGGGGTATCGCCGCAGTTGATAGAAGATGTGCTCCGGCGCTTGATGCGGGAATCCTATCTCAACGAGAAGGATGTGGGTTTCAAGCAGGTGAACCCGGATATCAACAAGGTGGTGATCATTGGCGGTCGTGGCCAGTTGGGCACTCTGTTTGCCCAGATGCTGACGCTCTCAGGCTATCCAGTACATCTGCTCGATAAAGATGATTGGGATAATGCCGATGCTATCCTCGACGGGGCCGGTCTGGTATTGGTCACTGTGCCGATTGCCATTACCTGTGAGCTTATTCGCTCCCGTTTACAAGGCTTGCCCAAGGATTGCATTCTTGCGGATCTGACCTCGATAAAGTCGGAGCCGCTGCAAGCCATGCTCGAGGCCCACAGCGGACCTGTGGTGGGGCTTCATCCCATGTTTGGCCCGGATGTGGGCAGCCTCGCCAAGCAGGTTGTCGTAGTGTGCCATGGCCGGCAGAGTGAGGCCTATGCCTGGCTGCTGGAGCAGATAGCTATCTGGGGAGCACGGCTGGTGGAAGCGGATGCCGGTAAGCATGATAAGGCGATGCAACTGGTGCAGGCGATGCGCCACTTCTCCAGCTTTGTCTATGGCCTCAACTTGTGCCGGGAGCAGGCCGATCTCGATAGTCTGCTGCAGTTCAGCTCGCCGATTTACCGGCTGGAGTTGGCCATGGTCGGTCGCTTGTTTGCTCAAAGCCCAGAGCTTTACGCCGATATCATCTTCGCCCAGCAGGAGAGTCTGGGTGCTATCTCCGACTATCTGGACAACTATGCCGGCGCTTTGGCTATGCTCAAGGCCGGTGACAGAGATGGCTTTGTGCGCCAGTTCCGTGAGGTGGCCGAATGGTTCGGTGACTTTGCACCACAGTTTCGCAGCGAGAGCCGCAGCATGCTGCAGTCGGTCAATGATATGAAGAGTCACTGATCTCAAGGCCGTTAACTCAGCCGACGGTGCAACGCGATTTATCCAAGGGAGCCTTCTAGGCTCCTTTTTCATTTGTATCAGCCAGATAGAAGTCAAAAAGCCATTTGTTCAGCAATCGCTTAAGGTGATCCCCTTCAAGCTTTGTGACTCACGTTCTTTCGTCTGAGCGATGAAAGAGTACACTGATTTAAAACATGCAAAAACAAAGCATGATTAAAGGAGATATGCCGTGTTTTGTATTCAGTGTGAGCAAACCATTCGAACCCCGGCCGGTAATGGCTGCAGCTATGCCCAGGGGATGTGCGGTAAATTGGCCGCGACCTCGGATCTGCAGGATCTGTTGATTTACATGTTGCAGGGGCTGTCGGCCTATGCTGTCAAACTCCGGGAGTTTGAGGTTATCGATCCGCAAGTCGATACCTTTGTGCCCAAGGCATTTTTCGCCACTCTGACCAATGTCAACTTCGACGATGAGCGGATTAGCGAATATGCAAAAGAGGCCGCTCGCTTGCGAGATCAGTTAAAGCAGCGCTATCTGGAGCTTTGCGAACAAAGGGGCGTGACACCCGAGCCTATGTCCGCCGCGGCGACTCTGCTGCTGGGGGCGTCCAAGGCCGAGCTATTACAACAGGCCAAAGTGGCTGCGCCCAACCGAGGTGATGACCTCAATGAAGATATTCTCGGTCTGCGGCTCCTGTGCCTCTACGGCCTGAAAGGGGCGGCTGCCTATATGGAACACGCCCGGGTTCTGGATCAGACCAGCAGCGAAGTGGCCGGTCGTTTCCACGAAATCATGGCCTTTCTGGCGACCGACAGCACAGATGCGGACAAGCTGTTTGCCACCGCGATGGAGATAGGTCAGCTCAACTATTCTGTGATGGCTATGCTAGACGCCGGTGAAACCGCGGCCTTTGGTCATCCAGAGCCGACTCAGGTCAACACCAAACCGGTGAAGGGCAAGGCAATCTTGGTCTCTGGCCACGATATGAAAGATCTCGAGCTCATCCTGCAACAGACAGAAGGCAAGGGTATCAATGTCTATACCCATGGTGAGATGTTGCCGGCGCTGGCCTATCCCGAGCTGAAGAAATACCCGCATCTGGTGGGGAACTACGGCAGCGCCTGGCAAAATCAACAGAAGGAATTTGCCAACTTCCCCGGCGCCGTGGTGATGACCTCCAACTGCATTATCGACCCTAATGTCGGTCAGTATGCCGACCGCATCTTTACCCGCAGTATCGTTGGTTGGCCGGGCGTGACTCACCTGACCGGCGACGATTTCAGTGCCGTTATCGACAGGGCACTGGCGCTTGAAGGCTTTGCCTATGATGAGATCCCCCATATGATCACCATAGGTTTCGCCCGCAACGCTTTGATGAACGCGGCGCCTGCCGTGGTTGAAAACGTCAAGAACGGCAATATCCGCCACTTCTTCCTGATTGGCGGCTGTGATGGTGACAAGGCCGAGCGCAGTTACTTCACCGACCTTGCCAAGGCGGCCCCAAAAGACAGCCTGATCCTGACCCTGGGCTGTGGCAAGTACAAGTTCAACAAGCTCGAATTCGGTGATATCAACGGTATCCCCAGACTGCTGGATATCGGCCAGTGTAACGACGCCTACTCGGCGATTCAGCTGGCGCTGGCACTGTCCGAGGTATTTGAGTGTGATATCAACGAATTGCCGCTGAGTCTGGTGCTGTCCTGGTTTGAGCAGAAGGCGATAGTGGTCCTGTTGACCTTGCTGTCACTGGGAGTGAAGAACATACGTACCGGCCCAACTCCGCCGGCCTTCCTGACCGCCAATTTGCTGAAGGTATTGGAAGATAAGTTCGGCCTGCGCAATGTCGGCACGGTTGAGGAAGACCTGGAGGCGATTCTCGGCGCCGCTTGATGCGTATCTCTTGAGGCCGGAATGCCAGCGGCATTCCGGCCATTTCTTTCTCTGTAGAGGGAGTTTCGATGACACTCAATCCATTACAAGTTTCGCCGGCAATCAGTCAATTTCAGGCTGGTCAATGGGTTCCCGGAGAGCTGCGGCTCATTTGTGTCGCCCGCTGGCAGGAAACCCCGGATGTGGTGAGTTTTCGTTTTAAAGCGGCCCAGCCGCTGTCTTTTCATTTCAAGCCCGGGCAGTTTTTGGCATTGCAATTGGAGATGGCCGGTGAGGAGTATCGCCGCTGTTATACCATCTCATCTTCGCCATCTCGGCCTAATTCTTTGATGCTGACCATCAAGAGGGTTGAGGGCGGCAAAATTTCCAACTACCTTATCGATAATCTTAAGCCGGGCCACAGCCTGATGGCTTCCGGGCCCTACGGCCAGTTCAACCTTATCGATATACCAGCCGAGCGCTACCTGTTTTTAAGCGCCGGTTGTGGCATCACGCCGATGTTTTCCATGAGTCGTTTTCTGACCGACAGTTATCTTGACAGCGATATCGCCTTTATTCACTGTGCCAGAAGCGAGCAGGATCTCATCTTCCGAGGCAGTTTGCGGGCCATGAACAGCCGTCACGATAATTTTAAGCTGGGCTATCTGCTGGAGCAGGGAAGTGAGACTGCCTCAGTCTCCGGGGACCTTGCCGAGTGCCCTATGTTACCGGGACGCCTGAGCTTGGCGGCACTGGAACAACTTGTGCCGGATTATCGCCAGCGCACCGTGTATGTCTGTGGCCCTGAGGCTTATATGACGGCCACAGAGCAGATGCTGGCGCAAGCAGATTTCGATATGACGCGTTTTCACAAGGAAAGCTTTGCTGAAAATACCTCGGCGCCCGCGGGTGACGGTTCGGCCAATTATCGCTTGAGTGTTGCCGGCCTTGAGCTCAGCATCAATGGCGATCAGACCCTGCTCGAAGCGCTGGAGTCTGAAGGTTTGCCCATTATTGCCGCCTGTCGCAGCGGCGTTTGTGGCTCCTGTAAGTGCCGGGTTGTCTCCGGTGAGGTGGAAAGCAGCAGCCAACAGACGCTCAACCAGGATGAGATTGACTCAGGTATGGTGCTGGCGTGCTCCAGCCGGGTGAAGAGTGATATTCAACTGGAAACCGGCCCCTTCTAATTCTGTTTCCGGCATTGCAGAAGTGGCGATCTCACAGTATGGTTAAAGCAGGGCAAGAGCTTTGGGCCCTGCATTCCAGATGTTGGCCGGAGACAGACTATGACCAGCTTACCCTCAGAAGCATTTGCCAGTGAAGATCGCAGCATGGGCCATTTTTTATATGCGCTTATGTGTGCCTTTCCGTTGTTTTTCCTGCCTGTGCTCCTGAGCCTGTTGATTAACTTAAGCCAAAGGCAGGTTGCACCTCTGTCGCTGCTGGGCTCTCACTTGCGCTGGCAAAGGCGCAGTATTATGGGTTTGGCACTGTTACTGGCTATGGGCTACTGGGTCAATCCGCTGTGGCTCAGCCTCAGCTTGTGCGCCCTGGGGGTTATCTGGTTCAGTTACCGGATCTTCAAGGGCTGGCTCAGCCTAACAGATGGACAAGCCATGTAGCTCTTGTCTGCTACCAGGGAAGCGGTCAGCCTGATCGCAAGGAAATATGACGGACTATCAACTCTTCTGTGTGCTGGCGGCGCTGGCACTGATTATCTCGCTGTTATCCAGTCGTTTTCACTCACTGCAAGAAACCATTGCCATCACAGGCTTGGCCATGCTCCTTAGCCTGATTATCCTGGTGGTGGGTAAGTGGTTTGAGCTGGATATCCATATCAAAACCATTTCAGTATTGCAGCGGCTCGACTTTCAGGCGCTGCTGCTGAACGGTATGTTGGGTTTTCTGCTCTTCGCCGGTGCGCTGCAGATAAGGCTCAAGGTGCTGGCAAGCCAGAAATGGGAAATTCTCTGTCTGGCTCTGCTTGGTACTGTGATTTCCACTCTGACGGTGGCGGCGCTTTGTTTCTATTTGATGCCGCTGCTGGGGCTGGCGCTACCCTGGAGTTATTGTTTGTTGTTCGGGGCCTTGATATCACCAACCGATCCGATAGCGGTTTTGGCCATCTTGAAAAAACTCGGCGCGCCTGAGGATATTGCCATTCAGGTTGAGGGTGAGTCGCTGTTCAATGATGGCATTGGCCTGGTGCTGTTTGTTGCTGTCTCGCAGCTGGCTTTTTCCGCCGAGGTTCTGAGCCTGGCCGATGTCGGCGCGCTGTTTTTCCATGAGGCCGTTGGTGGCATTGCCTATGGCCTGGCGCTGGCCTTTGCGCTGCATCAACTGATGAAACTCATGGATGAAGAAACCCAGAGACTCTTGATTACCTTGGTGGTGCCGACCGCAGGTTATGTGATGGCAGAAAAGCTCTCGGTGTCCGGCCCTCTGGCCATGGTGGCCGCAGGAATCGTGCTGGGGAATTTCACCGTGCCAAAATGCTTTGGGGTCACGGGGAGAATATTGCTGCAAAGGTTCTGGGGCCTGCTTGAACACTTCTTCAATTCGCTCTTGTTCCTGCTATTGGGACTCCTGTTACTGTTGACCCATCTGGATATGCAACTCTGGTGGTTTGTGCTGCTGAGTATCCCTGTGGTGTTGTTGGGAAGATGTGTCAGCGTGTACTTACCTTATCTGGGGTTCCGGCGTATGCGGCAATACAGCCAAGGCGCGGAGGGGATCCTGATCTGGGGCGGGCTCAAGGGCGGCCTGGCGCTGGCTATGGCCATGAGTATTCCGGCTGGGATAGTGCTGACCCCCGAGCTGGAGCTCAGGGATCTCTTGCTGGTAATGACCTATGCCGTGGTGGTCTTTTCTATCATGGTGCAGGGCTCAACGGTTTCCCGTTTGATCCGCCGCAGCCGTGAGGCGGCAGAGGCCGGTAAAGCCGCTGCCGAATCGACTCAGGCTGTCTGATACAGCTTGGCGATTAAGCCTGCATGTTGCTGTGGATGACGGACATCGGCTGCGATGATTAAACCATCTACGCCCAACGCCTTGATAGCCAAGGCCTGAGCCGTCAGTGTTTGCTCACTGCTGCTTGGGCTGAGGCACAGGCTTGGATTTACCAATAGCGGCAGGTGGCTCTGGGTTTTTAGTTCCACCAGGGCGGCGAGATCCAACACAAGTTGTTCTGGTTGATTCAATCCACTGACCCCTGCATCACAGAGGATTAACTGCTGATTCCCGCCGGCGAGCAGGGTATCTGCGCTGGCCAGCCAATCCTGTTGACTGGCCATGGGATTACGCTCCAATATTACCGGCAGGTTCTGTCCGCCAAGCGCATTGAGCAGTTCTGTGTTGTACATCTGTTTACCGCTGAGCAGCAGCATGTCGGCCGCAGTCTGGGCCAGAGCCAGATCTTCTGCATGCTCCAAGGCAACAATGCTCTGCAGCCCGGCTTGGTTTAACAGGCTCTGCAACTTGGGCAGTTGCTGTTTGGCATTGGGTTGGCGCGTCAGTGTGCTGAGAACCACCCCTTGAAATCCCGCTTCCCTGAGGGCCTTGGCGCTTGGGGCAAAGCTGGCTGCATCTATGGGGAGGTTCAGTTGCGCCAAGGCGGCGAACTGGCCTTGCCCCAGTTTGAGCTGGCCGCAACTAATTTCTGTGCTGGCCGGTTTATAGTGGCGGGAATGTCTCTGGGGTGACGGTTTGGCGCTGTCCTGCCTGGAACTCTCAGGTTCAATCAACAGTTGGCTGTGACTCAGCTGGGTTGGCTCGACCGTCTCACAAGGGTAACAGCCAAGTACCTTGATAAAGCGGGTGAGCCGCTCAAGCTCGGCAAGTGCTTGCTGCATAGCTATGGATGCCAGATTGGCATCGACATCCAGATAAAACATCTCTTCCCAAGGCGTGCCCGGGATAGGGCGTGACTCCAGCTTACTCATATTGAGGTTGTGATCTTTAAGGATCAGCAAGGCTTCCACCAAGGCGCCTGGCTTCTGACCGGTGGCCATAATCAGAGTAGTCTTGGCCGGCAGTTGCTCCGGCACTTCTATCGCCTTGCGGGCCACTACGATAAAGCGGCTCTGGTTGATTTTTTGATTGGCCAGTTCCTGCTCCAGAGGTTCCAACTGGTAGAGGGCGCCGCCTTCACTGGAGCCGATAGCGGCCACAGTGTTATCGCCCTGGAGAACTTTTTCCATTGCCTCGGCGCTGCTGGCGCAATATTCCAGACGAAAGTCGGGATGGCGGCTCAGGTAGCGGCTACATTGGCTGATGGGTTGGGGGTGGGCGTAGACGGTTTTAATATCCGCAAGCTTGCTTCCCGCTTTGGCCAGCAGACAGTGACCCACTTCTATAGTGGTTTCACCCACAATAGCCAGGCTGGTGTGCTGCAACACATCGTAGACTTCGTTGATTGAGCCGGATGAGGTGTTTTCTATCGGCAGAAAACCATAGTCGGCATGGCCGGACTCGACGGCCTGCACTATATCATCGAAGTTCTGACAACCCAGATCCTGCATCTCTACCTGACGGCGTTGACAGTAGCGGCTGGCGGCCAGGTAGGAATATGAACCTCTGGCGCCCAAATAGGCGATGCAGTATTGCTGTTTCTGGGTTTCGGGATTGGCTCTGCCCTGTAGGTAGGCTTGCTGGTTCAGTACAGAATCTTCAATAATGGCCTGGTACAGACTGATGACATAGTGGGCATCCAGCCCCTGTTCCCGCCCTTGGCGAACCAGCCTGGCCAAGAGTTCTTTTTCTCTCTGGGTATCACGGATAGGGCGAATGTCCACCTCTTTGCTGCGGGCGACTTCCAGGCTGAGTTGCCGGCGTTTGGCCAACAGTGCCAACAGATCCCTGTCCAGGGTAGTGATGTCATCCCTTATTCGCTCCAGCGATGGTACTTTGTTCATTCTGACCTCTAAACCAGTAATACTCAGTGCATGATACAGACAAAAAAGCCTCCCGGGTGGGAGGCTTGGCAATTTTCACTTTCGTTTTTACACGTCAGGGCCGCCTCCGGAAATGAGGTGTAAAAAAGAAAATAAAAAATGAGCGATTGAGGTATTTCATGGCGTTTAAGCTAAAACTATCCCCTTGGGCTGTCAATCAAAAAATCCTTGGGTTCAGCAATGAAAAGCGCACCCGGAGGTGCGCTGGTTAGTGGGAGATTGAAATATCAAGCTGCGTAATCCTCCTTATAATCATATTCGAACTCAGGTTCGGTGGCTTCGGTTTCCAAGGCACCACGCTGAGCTGCGGGTTTGTGGGTCAGGCGATTGAGCTGTTTTTCCAGCTTTTGTCCCATTGCATTTATGGCTGCGTAGAGATTTTCATGTTTCGCCTGGGCAAAAAGTTGTCCGTTGGCCAGTTTAATTGATGCTTCTATTTTAAAGAGTGGCCCTTCTGTGAGGATGATGACATGGGGATTAATCAACTGGGTATCGTAACGGTTCAGTTTGGCAAGGCGGCTCTCAACACGTTCACGGATAGCAGCTGTGACTTCAAATTGCTTGCTGGTGATCTTTAGCATATTGTCAAACCCTCTGTTGTTTCCTTGACTTCAGACTAACAATACCTGAGGTTAAAAATGTGATCCAGATCAATATTTATGGCGAGTCAGAGAGCGTTTGTCACTTATTTGATCACTTAGACAAGTTTGGATAATTTTGCCCTAAAAAGCCTTGAACCCTTGTCAATAAAGGGTCATATTCGATGAGATCACTGAGTATCAGTCCTTTCCGATTGCCTCCTTCCCTCGCTTTAAATATCATCATGTTTGTCATCTACAACTCTTTACCCTTATGCCGTTTGGGCCAAAACGGGTGATAACAGGAAGTACTTTATGAATAACAACGAAGTTAAAGTGAAGGTCTGGGATATACCTGTGCGGGTGTTTCATTGGGGTATGCTGCTGCTCCTGGCCGGGCTATGGTGGAGCGCCGATCAGGGGGAGATGAGTTATCACCAGTTGTTTGCCTATAGTCTGATGATCTTGCTGGTGGTGCGGCTTATTTGGGGCTTTATCGGCAGCGACACAGCCCGTTTCAGCCACTTTGTCCGTCATCCCCGCCAGGCATTGGATTATCTTGCCAAGATGCGGGCCAAGCAGGCTCCTCATTCTTTAGGGCATAACCCTCTTGGGGGTTATATGGTGGTGCTATTGCTGGTCATCATCAGTCTGCAATTGGTGTCGGGTTTGTTTGCCACAGATGAGATATTCACCGAAGGGCCCTTGGTCTCCTATGTCAGCGGTGAAACCGCCAGTTGGTTTACCTGGTTACACAAGAAGAATTTCGATCTTTTATTGATCCTTGCCGGTATTCATGTGGCCGCCGTCTTGTTGCACCGCTTCAAAGGTGAAAAGCTGGTGGGGGCCATGTTCAGTGGCTATAAGCGCTTACCTGCTGCAGAAGCACAGCAGCCCAGATTTGCGTCTCTGATGTTGGCACTGGTGCTTTTGTTGGTGGTTGCCGTGCCTGTGGTGCACTTCTTGATGATGCCCGTGATCGGCATGTTGTAAGCTTCCGAGCATTAAAAAAGCCTGCTTGATGCAGGCTTTTTTAATGGAATCGACGAAAGAGCTTAGTCTTTCTTGTAGACGTCGTGGCAGCCTTTGCAGCTCTTGCCAACGGCACCGAAGGCTTTTTTCAGCTCATTCTTGTCGCCACCTTTGGCCGCTATGGCCAGGGCATCGGCATTGGTTTGCAGTTCTTTGAACTTGGCTTCAAAGTCAGCCTTGTCAGCCCAAATCTTGGCCAGGGCTTCAGTATTACCCTTGTCTGAACCGTCGATAAAGCCTTCCAGTGGCAGTTTCGCCAGGGCGGCCACATTGGCTGCACGCATAGCTGCAACATCGGCGTCAAAGTCTTTCTTGCCTTTGAGCATGGCACCGATATCACCGAAGTTATAGGCCATCAGGCTGAAACCAGACTGACGGTACTGGATGGCATCATCGCTGCTTTCAAAGTTGTGGGCCTGAACAGCTGTAGCGCTAAGCGCCGCGGTGGCGGCTAACATCAGTAAGTATTTTTTCATTATCATTCTCACAAGTTTGTGCGTTAATGTGACATTGCTTGGCTATTGTACACATTTTGTGTGACAGAGGGAGTAGGCTTTTTCAGTTTACATGTAAAGTTTTGTCAGTAACTGGCTGCTAAAACACGACTTTTTTTCGCAGGAAAACGAGGCTATACTGTGTTCACGTACCATTACGTGAACACGAATGAGTTTATATGCGCCCAGATTGGATATCAGTACTGGATAAAGTGCTAGCCCATAACAATCCAGAAGATCTTAATTGCCTGTTTGAGCTGCTGCTGACCGATGATGAAAGACATGCCATCGCCGGCCGTTTGAAGGTGTTTCAGGTATTGCTTGAAGGGGAGATGAGTCAAAGACAGATAGCTGCCGAATATGAGGTGAGCATTGCGACAATCACCCGTTGCTCCAACTATTTGAAGCATATGCCCGCAGCGCTGAAAGAAAAGATCCGCGCCTTGATCCTTTGAGTTACATCAGAGGCTGTCGCGGCAATTTGTGGCGGCGGTAGAGGTGACGCTGACTCAGAATATAGCTTCCCCAGGCACAAATGAGCAGCCCCAGCAGTTGGTACACTTCCTTATCTGCAAATCTCAACAGCAGCATGCCCGACAGTAACCAGAGGAAAGGCAATCCTGCATACAGGGGTTCGGGCCAAATTCCTCCCCGTCGCAGGCGTTTGGGATCGCTGCGTCTGTGACTCGAACGCAAGTTGTAAATCCAGGCCGCGACCAATATAAGCAAAACGGAACCCAGGATCCCAAGTAGGGGATCGAGTAGATAGAGTGCCAGACTACCGGTAAAAAAATACAGATAGGGCAGACTCTCATAGACCATTCTGGACAAGATCACGGGGCATTCCTTCGCATCCAGGTTATCTACTGATTCTAGTCCAAAGCATGAGCCCCAGCCTTGTTTTCTAAAGTGGCACAAACAAAGAGTCCGGCGTTGGCCGGACTCTCGATTGATATCAGTAGTAGGCGTCGGTGTGACTGGCTATCAACCGCGGCAGCCGCAACCACCGTTACCGTCACAACCTTCTTTCTTGGCGCCTTCTTCGGCATCTGAGCTACAGCAACTGCCATGCTCGTGATCATGACCGCCACAGCATCCGCCGTGATCATGGCCGTGACCACCGCAACCACCATGGGCGTGGATATGGCCGTGGGCGACCTCTTCAGCCGTCGCTTCACGCACGTCCATCACTTCCACATTAAAGGTCAGTGATTGGCCAGCCAGAGGGTGGTTGCCATCAACGATAACACTGTTGTCCAGTACTTCGGTCACTTGTACCGGGCGCTGGCCCATTTCAGTTTCGGCGATAAAGCGCATGCCTGGTACTATGTCCTGGATATCGCCAAAGGCTTCCAGAGGAACTTCCTGGCGCAGACCATCGTGGTACGGGCCATAGGCTTCCTCGGCTTCTATGGTCACTTCCAGCGTATCGCCTTTGCCTTTGCCTTCCAGTGCCTTTTCAAGTCCCGGGATCAGGTTTTCCATACCGTGAAGGTAGACCATAGGATCTGCCTCAAAAGAGCTTTCTATCAACTGACCCTTGGCGTCAGTCAGGCGGTAGTGAATGGTAACCGCGCTGTGTTGGGTGATTTGCATATCGCCTCCCGTTCAGAATGTGGCCGCATGATAACGTGCTTTTTCCGCGCTGGCGATATCCGAGCGTTGCTTATGCCAACTGTTGCACAGAGTTTTGCCACCATGACGACATTTTGGGTTGGAAAGGCACTAAAAAAGCCATTATTTTTCAAACGTCTTTCCAAAAATCTTGACTTGAGCGTTTTTGAACCCTGTAGGCTTTCACCTTGGTGTGCTCGACGGTTCCTGCTTGGCTGATACTCAGCTTTTATCCAATACACTTTACGTCAAGGTTAATTGCAATGAGGAGATTTCGTTGATGCTTATCCAGTTAAAAACAGACTTTGGTGAGGCTTATTCAATAAGATTGCCATTTCATTAAAATTTTCATGAAAACGCCCCTTGACAAGGGCTACAAAAAAAAGCAATCCTGTTTGCATTGCTGTCATTCTCGGGCTCAACTCCTGAATGAACCGGCCTGAACACAAGAGAACGAAACGAGTATAGAAACCCAATGTATCAGCTAAGCTCAGTTGTAATTACCACCATTACAACCACCACCATTACCAGTGTGGGGGCGGGCTGACTATACCCTGAAGAATTGCAAACAAGAAGCCCGCTCCCACCAAGGAGCGGGCTTTTTTGTTTTCTGGGCGGGCGCGGTATTTAAAGGAGAGATAGATGAAAGTAATGAAGTTCGGCGGTACCTCGCTGGCAAACTGGCAAAGGTTTGAAATGGCAGCAGAAATAGTTCTGACCAGTGCCAGAGAAGAGCAAGTGGCCACAGTGCTGTCGGCTCCGGCAACCGTAACCAACAATCTATTGGCCATGGTTGATATGGTATTGGCAAAGGGGGATGTCGACGAGGCGCTTGCCAAGGTGGCTGAGGTATTTGAAGCCTTGTATGCCGATGCATCTGTATCTCTCGCAGAGGAAGCCAGACAGCAGCTGAAGAAGGTGTTGGCACAGCAACTGGCGAGTTGGCGGGCAAAATTGGCTGGGGTTCAGCTTCTGGGGGAGTGTCCTGACAGTGTGCGGGCCGAGATCCTGGTAGCCGGGGAGCGACTCTCGGCAGCCTTGATGGTTGAAGTGCTCAAGGCCAAGGGAGTCAGTGCAGGTTTACTCGACCCGAGAGAATTATTCCTGGGCGTCGGCACACCTCTTGAGTCTGTGGTGGATATCGCCGTCAGTAAGCCCAGATTTGCGTTGCTTAAACTCGATGAGCAGAGAGTGTGGGTCATGCCCGGGTTTACCGCCGCCGGTGCCGATGGCAAGGTGGTGACTCTGGGACGCAATGGTTCGGATTATTCGGCCGCAGTTTTGGCCGCTTGTCTGGATGCTGACAGCTGCGAAATTTGGACAGATGTCGATGGGGTCTACAATACCGACCCCCGGGTGGTTGCCGATGCCAAGCTGCTCTCCCAGCTCAGTTACCAGGAGGCGATGGAGCTCTCCTACTTTGGCGCCAAGGTACTGCACCCCAAGACCATTTCACCCATAGCCCAGTTCCAAATCCCTTGCTACATCAAAAACAGTTTCAACCCCCAGGCGCCGGGTACTCTGGTATCCAATCTGCCGGATCAGACCGGGCTGCAGGTCAAGGCGATTTCCAATCTGGATAACCAAACCATGTTCAACGTCTCAGGCCCGGGAATGAAAGGCATGGTGGGCATGGCGTCGCGTATTCTGGAGTCCATCGCCAGAGCCAAGGTTTCGGTATCGCTGATCACTCAAAGCTCCAGTGAGTACAGCATCAGTTTCTGTGTGGCCACTTTGGATGCCCCCAGAGTTAAGTGGGCGCTGGAGCAGGAGTTTGAACTTGAGCTCAAGAGTGAACTGTTGGAGCCGCTGGAGATGCGGGATCAACTGGCGATAGTGTCCCTGATAGGTGACGGTATGCGTACCCATAAGGGCGTGGCTGCGCGATTTTTCCAGGCTCTGGCCCAGGCTAGTGTCAATATCATCGCCATTGCCCAGGGCTCGTCCGAGCGCTCCATTTCGGCCGTGGTCGAGCAGCGCAAGACGCGTCATGCGGTGGCGGCCTGTCACCAGGGCTTTTTCGATGTGCAGCAGTATCTCGATGTCTTCCTGGTTGGCGCTGGTAATATAGGCGCAGGCTTGCTGGAGCAGATAAAACAGCAGGAAGCCATGCTCAAGGAGCAACATATCAGTATTCGGGTTTGCGCCATCGCCAACTCAGGCAAGATGTTGCTCGATGCCGCCGGTATCTCCCTGGCCGATTGGCAGTCAAGGCTCAACGATTCGCCCGTCGCCTTTGATCTGACAAAGATGTTGGCCTGGGCCAAGGAGCAGCAGTTGCTCAATCCCGTATTGCTGGATTGCACCTCTTCGGATGTCATTGCCGGCCGTTATCTGGATGTGATGAATGCCGGTTTGCACGTGGTGACACCCAACAAGAAGGCCAATACCCGTGAGTTAGCTTTTTACCGCGCGCTGCGGCAAACCGCGCTGGCCCAGCGGCGCCAGTTCCTTTATGAAACCAATGTCGGCGCCGGTTTGCCGGTTATCGATAACCTGAAAAAGCTGCTGTTTGCCGGTGATAAGCTGCTGCGTTTCCAGGGGATACTCTCGGGTTCGCTGTCGTTTATCTTCGGTATGCTGGATGAGGGGATGAGTCTGTCACAGGCCACGGCCATAGCCCGGGAAAAGTGCTTCACCGAGCCGGACCCCAGGGACGATCTCAATGGTATGGATGTAGCGCGCAAGGTGTTGATTTTGGCCCGGGAAGTGGGCTTGCCGCTGGAGCTTGATGATATTCAGGTGGAGTCTGTCTTGCCGGATGACTTCGATGCATCAGGCGATGTGGCCCAGTTTATGGCGGCTCTGCCACAGCTGGATGCCGCCGTTGCCGAGCGAGTCGCTGCCGCCCATGCCAAGGGTAAACGCCTGCGTTATGTCGGCCAGATAGATGAGTCAGGTTGCAGGGTGCGTATCGCCGAAGTGGCGGCTGATGATCCCCTGTTCAGCGTCAAAGGCGGTGAGAATGCGCTGGCTTTCTACAGCCGCTACTATCAGCCGATCCCCTTTGTGCTCAGAGGCTATGGCGCCGGTACTGAAGTCACTGCCGCCGGGGTGTTTGCCGACTTGCTCAGAACCCTCAACTGGACTCGGGAGGTCAGCGCATGAGACAGTTTATTCCCGCCAATGCACCTGTGACTGTCTATGCGCCCGCCTCTATGGGAAATGTCGGTGTCGGCTTTGATTTGCTGGGCGCCGCACTGGCCCCCATTGATGGCAGTTTGCTGGGGGATACAGTTACAGTGGGCCCAGCGCCTTGCGGCGTTTCTCTCACTCAACTTGGCCCCTGGGCTCATAAGCTGCCACAGGAGCCGCAGCAGAATATTGTCTATCGCTGCGCCGAGTTTTTCTTAGGTGAGGCCGGGATCAATCAAGGCGTTTCCTTGACCCTGTCCAAGAACCTGCCGGTTGGCAGTGGTCTTGGCTCCAGTGCCAGTTCAGTGGTGGCGGCGCTCTATGGTCTCAATGAGTATTTCGGCCGTCCCTATGATGAGCAGGCCTTGCTGGGGTTAATGGGGCGTTTTGAAGGGGAGATCAGTGGCTCGGTGCATTATGACAACGTGGCGCCTTGCTACTTGGGGGGATTGCAACTGATGCTGGATTTGCCCGGGCGTATCTGCGAGCCCTTGCCGGCCTTTGATTCCTGGTACTGGCTGGTGGCTTATCCTGGGATTTCATTATCGACGGCGGCCATGCGCGCCTTGATGCCGAACCTATACGACAAGGGAACCTGCATAGAATTTGGCCGCAATCTCAGTGCCTTTGTTCATGCCTGTTATCGCCAGGATGAGGCGCTGGCGCTGACTGTGTTGAAAGATGTGTTGGCCGAACCCTATCGGGCCGAGGCTATTCCCGGGTATCAGGCGGCGCGGCGCGGATTGTCTGAGCTGGGTATGTTGGCCACCGGGATTTCCGGCAGTGGCCCAACCCTGTTTTCCATCAGCGCCGATCTGGCCCGCGCCGAGCAGGCCAAACGCTACCTGGAACAACACTATTTAACCGAAGCGGGCGGCTTTGCTCACATCTGCCGCCTGGATATGCAAGGCACCCGGGTATTGTCCTGAAACGCATTTTCATCCAAAAAAGAATTTAAGGCATCAATATGGAACTCTATAACCTCAAGCACCCGGCACAGCGGGTAAGTTTTACTGAAGCGCTCAAGCTGGGTCTTGGCATGGATCGAGGGCTCTTTTTCCCGACCCGGATCCCGAAACTGGCAGATGTCGATGCCCTGTTGGCTCTGCCTTTTGTCGAGCGCAGCAAGCAGATACTCGGTGCCTGGCTCGCCGATGAACTGGGACAGGACTGTGTCGACAAGCTGGTGGAGAAGGCGTTTAATTTCCCTCTGCCGCTGGTGCAGGTGGATGCGCAGCGCAGTTGTCTGGAGCTGTTTCATGGGCCAACCTTGGCTTTTAAAGACTTCGGTGCCCGCTTTATGGCTCAGTGTCTCAACCAGCTTGGCGGCTCAGAGCCGCTGACCATTTTGACCGCGACCTCAGGGGATACGGGCGCGGCGGTGGCCGATGCCTTCTTTGGCCTGGATAAGGTGCGGGTGATGGTGCTCTATCCCAAAGGCAAGATCAGTGAGTTGCAGGAGAAGATGTTTGCCACTCTGGGCGGCAATATTCACACCGTCGCGGTCGAAGCCGACTTCGATGCCTGTCAGCATTTGGTCAAGCAGGCCTTTGAAGACAGTGATATTCGTGACGGTTTGCACCTGAACTCGGCCAACTCCATCAACATCAGCCGTTTGCTGGCGCAGATCTGTTATTACTTTGAAGCGGTCGCCCAGCATAGAAAGCAGCAGCAATCGGCGCCGGTTGTCAGTGTCCCCAGTGGTAACTTCGGTAACCTGACCGCGGGTCTGCTGGCCAAAGCCATGGGATTGCCCATCAAGCGTTTTGTGGCGGCCACCAACAGCAATGATACTGTACCGCGCTATTTGAGTTTTGGTGATTGGGCGCCGCGGCAAACTGTTGCGACCATGTCCAACGCCATGGATGTGTCCGAGCCGAGCAACTGGCCCAGAGTGGAAGCGATTTTTGCCGAGATGAAATGGCCGCTGTCTGACTTGTCCGGCTTGGCGCTTTCCGAGGGGCAAACCCGTCAGGCCATGTTAGCGCTTGAGCAGACAGGTTATCTGGCAGAGCCCCATGCAGCGGTGGCCGCCGAGGCACTGCGTTTGTCACTGCAGGATGAAGAGCAGGGGATTTTTCTGGCGACGGCACATCCGGCCAAATTCAAGGATGTGGTCGACCGCGAGTTGAACACCTGTCTGCCACTGCCTCAGGCATTGCAAAGGGTGGCTGATAAGCCGCTGCTTTCGGCTGTTCTGCCGGCCGATTTTGATAGCCTTAAACAGCACATGTTTGCGTTATTGAACTAAGGCTTTGGCTCGGCTCTTGGTTCAGCCCTTGAAGGTCGATAGGGCTGCCAAGGATTGAATTTAATGCAGCAATTATCCCAAAAGCCGCATCATTTGCGGCTTTTTACTGGGGCAGTCAGGAGATTGAATCGACGGAGAGCGAATGGATGGTTTAGCGGCTAAGGCTGTTCAGCCAGGCAATTTCTTCGGGCCAGATCTCCGGGCGTATGGTTTCTAATATCAAGGGTATCCCCTTGGTGGCTGGGTGGCCGAGAATATACTCGAAAGCGGTTTTGCCTATTTCGCCCATACCCAAGGAGTCGTGGCGGTCGACCCGGCTGCCGAGTCCCGTCTTGCTGTCGTTGAGGTGCATGCCCTTGAGGTATTGAAAGCCCACGATACGGCCAAAGGCGTTAAAGCTTTCCCGGCAGCTTTCCTGAGTGCGCATGTCGTAACCCGCGGCAAACATATGGGCGGTATCCAGGCAAACACCGACTCTGGATTTATCCTCAACCCAGTCAATGATCTGCGCCAGTTGTTCAAATCTGTGTCCCAGGTTGGAGCCTTGTCCCGCGGTATTTTCGATGACGGCACAGACGCCATCACAAGCTGCCAATGCCAGGTTGATTGAATCGCTGATGTTACGCAGACAGTGGTTTTCACTTATCTGTCGCAAGTGGCTGCCGGGATGAAAGTTCAGCAAGGTTAATCCTAACTGTTTGCAACGAAGCATCTCATCGACAAAGGCATCGCGGGATTTTTCCAGCAGCAAGGGATCCGGGTGTCCCAAGTTAATCAGATAGCTGTCGTGGGGCAGAATCGCCTCGGGTCTGAACCCCAACTGTTGGCAGTTTTCCTGAAAGGCGGCGATGGACTGCTCGGTTAAAGGTGCCGCCTGCCAGCGACGTTGATTCTTGGTAAACAGTGCAAAGGCACTGGCCCCTATCTTGTGGGCATTGAGCGGAGCATTTTCCACACCACCCTGGGCGCTGACATGGGCACCAACCCACCTTTCCTGACTCGTCACCCAGACTCCTCTATAGCGTTTGGCAAGCTGGATAAGTCGCTAATATTGCAAACTTGTCTATGCTTGAATGACTGAAAAACAACGGAAAGGGACTTTAACGTGTTTTCCTCTGAGGCTCAAACCGAATTCCCTGGCGACTGGTCCCGACTGCTGATTGAACTGGCTAAATTGCAACTGGGTTTGACCCAGGGACAGGACGTATTGCCGGCCCTGTGCCAGACCCTGGTACATGCCTCAGGGGCAGAGGCTTTGCTGATGGTGGAACGCTCAGAGTTGGGCGCCAACGATATGCCGGAATCAGTCACCTGCTGGTGTCGGGATCCGGTTATCTATTTGACGCTTTGGAGCAGTGTTAATCAATGGGCCAAAGAAGCGAGCCAACAAGAGCTTCATCAATGGCTGAAATTTACCGTCTGGCCAATCAAAGATTCAGATCTATTGCTGTTTTTCCACTCATCTACTCCCGGTTGGTTTGAGTCTTTGGCCTCATGCCAGGCCAGTATCGGCCCCTTGGTGGGGGCTATCTATCAATGTCAGCTCAGCCGCAGTTCGTCACAGTCGGCAGAGGATGAACTCTGCTTCAAGGCCGTTATAGATGGTGCCGACAGTTTATTACTGCTGTTTAGTCTCGAACCTGAGCGAGAACCCATCCTTTACGCCAACCCGGCAGCCACAGCAGTGACCTTATATGCCAACCGGGAATTGGTGGGCGCCAATTTAACCGGCCTGCTGTTTGAAGGCGAAGAAAGTGACTCCTTTAGGGAGCAGTTGCGCCGCAAGGGCAGTTATACCGGGGAACTTTGGTGTCATAAGGGCGATGGCGGCAGGGAGTTATTGCATCTCAATTGTTACTGTATTTCCCAAAGTCGGCGCATATACGCCGTTATAGGTCGCGATTACAGCGAGCAGCATCAGTTGCAGCAGGCCGTGGCCAGAACCCAGAAGATGCAGGCCATTGGGGAGTTGGTCGGTGGCATAGCCCACGACTTCAACAATATTCTCGGGGTATTGAAGGGTAACCTGGAGTTAATGCAGCTTAAAACCTCTGATCCCAAAGCTGAAAAATACCTCAATACCGCCTTTAAGGCCTGCCAACGGGGCACAGATCTGACCCGCAGACTATTGTCGTTTTCGCGCCAGGAACAGTTCAATGCCGAGCCTTGCCAGGTCAATGAGGTGATTGAAGGTTTGCAGGAGTTGTTTGCTAAGTCCTTGACCAGTCAAATAACATTGAGTATTGAGCTGGCACCGGATAACAAACCTGTGATGCTCGACAAAGGGGACCTGGAAGACGCCTTATTGAATCTGCTGCTCAATGGTCGCGATGCCATGGAGGGCAAGGGAGAACTCAAGATCCGTACCGGCAGTTGCTATTTGAGTGGTTATCTGCCCGGGATCGCCATAGGCAAGACCCAGGTAGAGCCCGGGCATTATGTATGGATCAGTGTGATTGATGGCGGCGTTGGTATTCCTGAAGCCTTTCAGGACAAGGTATTCGACCCGTTCTTCACCACCAAGGACAAGAGCAAGGGCACAGGTCTTGGACTGGCCATGGTGTACGGTTTTGTTAAACGTTCCAAGGGTTATATCGCCATCCTGAACACGGGAGTTGCCGGCACTGAATTCAGATTATGGTTCCCGCAGAGTCGTAAGTTGGCGACTGAGCCACAACTCAGTGCCCATACGGGGGAATTGCCCAGAGTCAGGCGTCCGATAAAGGCGATAGTGGTGGATGATGAGCCTGAGATGCTGGAAGTGATGGCCGACTATTGCGACCTGCTGGGGATAGAGGCTGAGCTGTTCCACGACCCCCTCACAGTGCTGCAACGCTACGAGCAGCAGCGTTGTGATGCCGAGCTTCTTATCACAGATGTGTTGATGCCTGGCGGTATCAACGGCTACGAACTTGCACAAAAACTCAATGTTAAACACTCACTGCTTGTGTTGCTGATCTCCGGCTTTATTCAGGACATAGGTATTTCCAGCGCCGATGAGATGCCGTTTCCGGTACTGCATAAACCCTTTGATCTGACAGGATTGATTCTGGCACTCAAGCAGGTGGGAATTAGGTTTGCTGATGACAGTAAGGGAGAGTTATGGACAATTTAACTGTCTGGGTAGTGGATGATGATGTTGATTATCTGGCTTTGATAGAGGAAGTCTTACAGGATGATTACTCCGTCAAAGTGTTTGATTCGGCGGCAGCTTATTTGGCGGCGTTGGGGTCGGCGACACCGGAAATTATCCTGATGGATATCAATCTGCCGGATTCCAGCGGTGTGGAGTTATGTGCTCACTTGCAATCACAGGGGCGAGAGGCGTCAGTGGTATTTGTTTCCGGTATGAATACCCTCAATGAGCGCCTCAAGGCCTATGAGGCCGGGGCGGTAGACTTTATCGCTAAACCCTTTGAGCTGAAAGAGCTGTTGGCCAAGGTACGCAGTGTGGCGCAATATCAACAGCGCAAACAGTCTCTGATGCAGGCCGAGTCCATGTCGAGAAATATGGCGTTTCAGTCCATGAGTGAATCGTCCCAATATGGCTGCGTGCTGCAATTCTTCCGCCAATGTTTTCTTTGTAACAACTACCGTGCCCTTGCCGATGCCTTTTTTGAGCTGATGACTCAGCTCAACCTCAATACCTGTCTGGAAATACGCACAGACAGCGCCGAATATTTTGTGCCGGACAATGCCCAGATAAGCCCAATAGAAGCCAATATCTTCGAGCTTTTGGACAAACAAGGACGCCTGTATGACTTTGGTAACCGAACCATGTGCAATGACAAGCATGTGTCATTCTTGATCAAGAATATGCCGGTCAAGGATGAGGTGCTTTACGGCCGCCTCAGGGATGTGATTGCTGTTGTGGTCGAAGGATTGGAGGCCAGGGTGTTGGACATAGAGCGCCAGCAGATGCTGCGACGGGTGATGGATAGGTTACACTTGCTGATGAAGCAGTTGGGTGATTCCATGCAGCAACAGGATCAGCGCTTCTGCGATACCTTATCGGGGATCACTACTGAAATTCGCAGCAGCTTTCATGTGCTGGACATGACAGAAGAGCAGGAGAGTTATTTTACCTCCATGGTTGAGCGACATCTGCGCGAAGCCAGCTCTGCCGGTGAAGCCTTCAATCGTATCCGTGGCTCTCTCAAAGAGATGCTGGTGATGATGGAGGAAAGCCAGGGGGGCTGAGGCGCCTGGCCCGCTTTTCGGGCAAGCAGCGTAAGGCCATTGAAGATTATACAAGGTGCTAATTTATGAATTATTGATTTAGAAGGTTATTTTCCTTGATCTTTATCATGTCCCCGGAAAACATCTATGGTTAGTATTGAGTAATATTTGGCCTGTTTACTACTATTACCTAGAAAGGCCCGACTCAAAATGGAGTGCCCTATGCTGCAAAGATTGATGAATGACCACAAGCATATTGCCATATTGCTGAAGTTGCTGAAGGGGAAATACCTGAAGCTGGCCGAAGGTGAGCACGTCAATTTTAATCTGGTACGGGATGTTGTCGAATATATGCAGGGCTATGCCGAGCACAGCCATCATCCACTCGAAGACATCATTTACGACTATTTCCTTATCAAGGAGAGCCGTACCGAGCCGACCCGGCGTCTTGAGGAAGAGCACCAAAAATTGATTGAAGCTTCATCGGCCTTGATGGCGACACTCAACCTGATCCTGAACGATGTGGTGGTGGCCAAGGAAAAACTGGTTGCTGAATTGAAGGGATATGTGGATTTGCAGGAAAAGCACATGCTGTACGAAGAGCGGGAGATCTTTCCTTTGCTTGCCAAGAGCCTGAAGGATGAAGACTGGCAGAAGATCCAAAGCATGTGTGAGTTGAAGTTGATAGAGGATCCTTTGTTCAGCAGCGATGATAACCAGCTATTCGACGAGCTGAGAAGCTATATTCAAACCGCAGACAGATAACCTTGTGGGAAGCAGACATTAAAAAAGAGCGCTTGGCGCTCTTTTTTAATGTCTCTCATATTCAGAGGAGGCTGTCGATATCATAGTCAAAACTGCTGTCTATCTCCTGTAGTTCCTTCAACAGACGATGTTTATCTTTCAGCGCTTCGATTTCACGCCATTTGCGCTTCTTGTTGGAGCTTCGAGAGCGGCTTGGTCTTTCAACGACTTCGTCTAGCGCACTACCATAATCCAAACGATCCATGGCAACCTCCTGTTGTTGTATGTTTTATCAACATTTAAATATCATACTTGGCAAACAGGGTGCAAGAAGAATGTTTCTATTTTGTTAAACTTGAGTGATGCTTTGATGAAGGCGTATAGACAAGATGGCGGGCAAAAAAATACCAGCCAGTGGAGCTGGCTGGTATCTGTTGATTTACAAGGTTAACGGGCTAGATTTTTCCTTGTCTGAAGAGATTGATCAGGGCATTGCTGGAAGCATCCAGATCCTGGCTGTTTTGCTCTGCGCCGATACGCGACAGCACTTCATTCCCCAGCGTTTTACCCAGCTCAACTCCCCATTGATCGAATGAGTTGATATCCCAGATAGCGCCCTGAACCAGGGTTCTGTGTTCGTAAAGAGCAATCAAGGCGCCCAGGGTTATTGGGGTCAGCTTGTCCATCAACAGGGTATTGCTCGGCTTGTTGCCTTCCATGACCTTATGTTTGGCAATAAGCTGTTTCTCAGCCTCTGAGAGTGGGCTGTCGGCCAGTTCGGCCAAGGCTTCATCGAAGGTTCGTCCTTGCATCAGCGCCTGGGTCTGACCAAAACAGTTGGATGCCAGCTGAGCGTGATGCTCACCGATAGGATTATGGCTTTGCAGCGGCAGGATAAAGTCCGCCGGGATCAAAGCTGTACCTTGGTGCAACAGCTGGTGGTAGGCGTGTTGGCCATTAGTGCCTTCTCCGCCCCAAATAACCGGCCCTGTGCTGTAATCCACTGAATTGCCGTCCAGAGTGGCGGACTTGCCGTTACTCTCCATATCCAGCTGCTGGAAATAGGCCGGAAGCCCTCTGAGGTAGTGATCATAGGTCAACACCACGTGGGACTGGGCATTGAAGAAATTGTTGTACCAAACAGAGAGCAGGCCCATGATCACTGGCATATTCTGCTCAAGAGGTCTGGATGCGAAATGTACATCCATTGCTCTGGCGCCGGCCAACAGCGCCTTGAAGTTATCCATGCCTATCAGGGCGGCTATGGGCAAACCTATGGCCGACCAGAGAGAATAGCGCCCGCCAACCCAATCCCACATGGGGAAGATGTTGTCTTCATCTATGCCAAACGCCGTTGCCTTGGCGACATTGGAGGTAATTGCCGCAAAGTGCTTGCCGATATCCTGCTGTGAACCGCCTTTGGCTAGGAACCACTCTTTGGCGCTGAGGGTGTTGGTCAGGGTTTCCTGAGTACCAAAGGACTTTGACGACATCAGGAACAGGGTGGTTTCAGGATCCAGCTTCTTCAGTTTTTCACTGATGGCCGTGCCGTCGACATTGGCGACGAAGTGACACTGTAGCTTACCGTTCCAATAGGGACGCAGGGCCTCGGAGATAATCTTGGGGCCGAGGAAGGAACCGCCAATTCCGATGGAGACAAGATCTGTGATCTTCTTGCCGGTATAGCCGCGCCATTGACCTGAATAGAGCGCCTCGACAAAAGCCTCCATTTGCGCCAGGGTTTGCTGAACTTCATGGACTACATTGACGCCATCTACGCGAATATCCGCATCGGCCGGTGCTCTCAGAGCTGTGTGCAACACGGCACGCTGCTCCGTGGTATTGATTGCTTCGCCGGCAAACATAGCCGCTATTTTTTGCTCAAGTCCGGCTTCACGGGCGAGTTTGAGCAGCTCCTGCAGCACGGCATCAGTAAGGCGGTTCTTGGAGTAATCCAACAGCAGTCCACAGTCTTTGAGCGACAGCTGTTCAAAGCGCTGCGCGTTTTCGGCAAAGAGTTCACGCATGTGAGGCAGGTCTGCACTCATCGCCTTGAGAGCCTGCCAGCTAGCGGATTGAGTCAAATGTGTCATGAGTTGTCCCTGATCTTCAATTTCAGCACAGACCTTGTTTAGCTCAGTTTAGCCTTGAGCATGGTCTCGAGTTTGCCCTGATCTATGGCGAAGTTACGGATACCTTCAGCCAGTTTTTCCACTGCCATGGGATCTTCGTTGAACTCCCAGCGGAACTCAGCCTCGGTCAACGGCTTGGGTGGTTCTTGGGTTTCAGTGGCAGGTTGCAGCTTGGTCACTATTTGGGTGTCTGAGTTGGCCAGTTCTTCCAGCAAAGATGGGCCTATAGTCAGGCGATCACAGCCGGCGAGCTCAATGATTTCACCTGTGTTACGGAAGCTGGCACCCATAACCACTGTCTGATAACCATGCTGTTTATAGTAGTTGTAGATCTGGGTTACTGAGACCACGCCTGGATCTTCACTGGCGCTATAGTCCTTGCCGGTGTTCTTCTTGTACCAGTCGAGAATACGGCCGACGAAGGGCGAGATCAGGTAAACTCCGGCTTCGGCGCAGGCTCTGGCCTGGGCGAAACTGAACAAGAGTGTCAGGTTGCAGTTGATACCGTTTTGCTCCAGCTCTTTGGCGGCACAGATGCCTTCCCAGGTGGAAGCCAGTTTGATCAGAATGCGTGACTTATCGATACCGGCTGCTTCATAGAGCTTAACCAGCTTATAGGCCTTGGCGATGGAGCCGGCTTTATCGAATGACAGGCGGGCATCTACTTCGGTTGAAATACGCCCTGGTACCAGCTTGAGAATTTCTACCCCTATGTTGACCGCCAGCTTGTCTGCGGCGTCTTCCAGTTGTTGCTGCGGATCCTGGCTCTGAGATTTGGCCCAGGAAATAGCATCATCGATCAGTGGGGCATACTCAGGGATCTGAGAGGCTTTAAGGATCAGTGATGGGTTGGTGGTGGCATCTTGCGGATGATAGAGCTTGATCGCCTCGATGTCGCCGGTATCAGCAACTATGGTTGTAACGGATTTGAGTTGCGTGAGTGTGTTTGCCATGAAAAACATCCTTCTCAGATTGCGGCCGTTTACGCGGGGATTGCATGACGCTATTAAAAGCGATTTTGCCCTCGTTTCCAACCAGGATTGAAAAAAAATTACAAAAATGGTGAGAAATTGTCAATGAGGGCCGTTTTCGGTTAAAGGAAGTGTACTCCCATAACCGGGGGAATTCTAATGACACAAAGGCTGAAAACAAAAAAGTCGCTGCAGGGCAGCGACTTTTCCAGAAGAAGTTCAGCTTACTTCAGCAGAGCTTCTTTTTCTTTAAAGCTCATGTGAGCTTCAATACGGCGGTTAACCTTGTTGGCTTCAGCAGAAGAACCCTGCATCAGCGGCTGGCTTTCACCGTAGCCCTTGGCGTTGATACGGCTGGCATCGATGCCATACTGGTCAACCAGTACTTTGGCAACTGCGTCGGCACGTTTCTGAGACAGCCACTGGTTGTAATCGGCTTTACCAGGCAGTGATGCGTGGCCGGCGATTTCCAGATCGGCTTTAGGGTACTTGTTCATGAAGTCAGCGACTTTCTGGATTTCAGCCATAGAGTCGGCTTTCAGTACAGATGAGTTGTTATCGAACTCAGCCTTAACTTCCAGCTTCTCCAGCTTCTCAACATAGATAGAGCAACCGTTGGCGTCTACCTTGTGGTTAGCTGGTGTGTTTGGACATTGGTCCATATCGTCGTTGACACCGTCGTTGTCGCTGTCAACTGGCTCTATGACCACTGGCGCTACTGGAGCAGGCTTTGAAGTGCTGCCGAAACGGTAGCTCAGTTCAAGACCCCAGTAGTTGCTTTCCATTGCCAGAGTGTTCCACTTTTCTTCGTCGAGGTTTTCATAACGACGATACTTGGCGGCCAGTTTCAGGTTCTCTGTGATGTTGTAACCGATACCAGCACCGAAGTAAGGTGCAACACCGCTGTCACTGTAGTACTCGCTACCCCATTGTCTGTTGTTGGAAATGTGGTAGTTCATGGCACCGGCTTCAGCTGACAGGCTCCACTTGTCAGCGAAAGGCCAGAAAGCCACCAGGCCCAGAGTGGCGCCCTTGGCACCTACGTCATTGAGCTTGTTGGCATAGTCGGTCCATTCGGCACGACCCAGGTCACGATAACCCAGTTCTACACCAAAGTAATCGTTGAACAGGTAACCTGCAAACACGTCCCATGCATATGGATCGTCTTCACCACAGGTTTTCATGGTTTTCTGATCGCAGTTAGGTTCGTAGTTATTTACACCGAGGCCCGCACCCACATACCATGGGCTGAGCTCGTCTGCTGCAGATGCTGCAAAAGGCATCATAGATGCGAGCAACAATACTTTAAATGTCTTATTCATCATGTTCTCCAAGTCCATTGCTATTCAATTACCCAGATGTCCCGTATAGGAAACATGACTAGCACTTAATGTGGGATTTCCTTTAGTGTTTTAGCTAGCTGGGTCAATTATCCATTGAAAAAAAGCAATTTTCCACTTATCGACCAATAAATTTATTGTTCAAGATTTGCTCTTGGGCTTTGCTTAACAATTTAAAATAAAGAAAAAGCGCCTGTTTGAAGGCGCTTTTTTTATTTTTGGCAAACAATTTTATAACTAAATTATTTGTCTATTGTTTAGCTAAGGTTCAGCTTAACGGGTCCAAATCCAGTTCTCGATATACTCAGGATCCACACCATTGGCCTTGATATAATTTCTATGATCAACCAAGCGTTGTAACATATCTGTGGTAATCGCAACGTGGCGGGTTTCATCGATAACACCTTGCTGGAATAGTTTGTAAGCCATGTCTATTACCAGGTGATAACGGGAAGTACCGTTACGAACACCCATATCAAATGGTGTGGTGGTTGAACCTTCCTCTTCATAACCTTTAATTCTGAATCTGTGACTACCTTTGTAATCGAAGATCAGTTTTTTGATGGTGTTTGGATAACCGTGATAGTTAAATACCACACCTTTATTTTCGGTGAATATCTCATCCATCAACCAAGGTTTTTCCTGGAACTTGAGGCTACCCAGACCACTGCTGTGTAATTCAGTGACGCTGACAAAGCGGATACGCACTCTTGGCAGGAGTTCACGAATTAATACCAATGCCGCCATACACTCCTGAGTGACATAGTCACCACAGCCAGCCAGGACGACATCAGGGTTTTCATCTGAGGCAAAGTCCCAGACCATTACACCGTCTTTGGCTTGTTTACGAGCTTCATCAAGGCTCAGCCATTGAGGCAGCTCTTTCTTACCGGCGACCAGAATGTTCAGTTTGTCGCGGTCGGCGAAAGCGCGTTCTGTGTAAACCAGAGTGGTGTTGGCATCAGCAGGCAGATAAGCCGAGATAATCTTCGGATGTTTCTCAAGCATGGCGCCCAGGAAAGAAGGGTTCTGGTGAGAGTAACCGTTGTGATCCTGACGTTCCAGCAGAGAGGAAAGAACCACGTTGCAAGCCGGCAGCGGCTTACGGAAGTGAACCCCTTGGCTGGCATAGACATACTTACAGTATTGGTCGGCCATGGAAGACACTACCTGAGAGAAAGACTCATAGGTAGGGAACATGGCGTGACGGCCGGTAACTGTGTAGCCGTGCATCATGCCGAACAGCAGGTTTTCAGACAACAGCTCCATGACCCGACCATCGCGGCTCATATCTTCATCCCAGCTTTCAATCGGCCATTGCCAGGCGCGATCTGTCGCTTCGAATACGGCTTGCAGCTGGTTGGAGTAAGTTTCGTCAGGGCTGAAGATCCGCAGGTTGCGCTGATCTTTATTGAGGCGGAAGGCTTCGCGCATCCACTGACCCATTTTCAGCATGGAATAACCACGATGACCTCTTGGGACTTCGGGGCCATAGGCCAGTTTTTCCAGATCAGGATTGCTGAGGGCGCGCACCACTTCACCACCATAGCTCATCTTTTGACGGCCACAGCAGAGTTCTGCAGGGGGCAGCAGTGACTGGATGTCTTTGTCGAAGACAATCTGGTTCTGCTCATTGATAGAGTAAAGTTCAGAGAACTTGTAGCTGTCGAGCCAGCCATCCAATGCGGCCAGATGACCTTTGTCAGTGGCACACTTATTGACAATTACCTGGTGAGACTCGCAGTTGCCTTCGAGTTTCTTACCATCGTATTCTGGAACGCCGGTCCAGCCTTTGGCGGTGCGCATCAGGATCACCGGCCAACGTGGCTTGACCACATCTTCGCCGTTGCGGGCACGTTTCTGGATGTCGTTGATCATCTCATAAGCCGTATCCATCGCTTTGGTCATCTGCAGGTAGACATCTTCTTCCTGCTCGCTGTCCACTATGATGGGGTGATAACCCAGGCCTCTGAATTCAAGTTCCAGCTCTTCGTGGCTCATGCGTCCCATACGGGTTGGGCCGGAAATCTTGTAACCATTAATATGCACTATTGGCAGTATGGCACCGTTGGTGGCAGGAGAAACCAGACGGTTGGCATACCAGGAGGCAGCCAGTGGACCGGTTTCAGATTCACCGTCACCAACGAGTACAGCGGCAATCAAGTCAGGATTATCCAGAACAGCGCCCCAAGCGACAGACAAGGAGTAGCCCAGCTCACCCCCTTCAAGGATTTGTCCGGGAGCTTCGGGGTTGGCATGCGAAGGATAGCCGTAAGCCGCGGAGAACTTGCGACAGATATCTTCAATACCGGTTTCGTTGTACGGAATGGTTTCTGGATAGAAATGGCTGAGAGAGCCTTCGAGGAAGAGGTTAGCCTGTACAGCTGGGAAACCGTGACCTGGGCCGACCAGGTAGAGGAATGGGCGCTTGTGCTTGGTAATCAATCTGTTCACGTTGGCGTATACAAAGTTGATCCCCGGACAGGTTCCCCAGTGACCCAAGAGCCTTGGCTTAATATCACTGTGTTGCAACGGGCGTTTGTACAATACATTGTGCTTGAGGTAAATCTGTGAGGTTGCCAGGAAGTTAGTGGCCCGGACAAATTTCTTCAGTGCACCTATCTCTTGCTTTTGGGTCATATCGTGCCTCGCTTGAGCTAGCTAAAAGTGAATCAGATTATCTTGTAGGTACTATATTTGTAGTTTTATTACAAAAATGTGTCCCGCATCCAAGTTTTGAAAGTTTGTTTAGCCGGTGGCTTTTTTCGAAAGTCTCTGTGATGCCCTTGTTATTTAGGTTATAACACTAGCTTGTTCTGGTGTTTTTATGGTGAATTTACTGTCACATGAGTGATTAAGTGTGATCTTGATCACGCGAGAATTTTAGCATCCTATGCTATTTTCTCCGCCCTCAAGCGCGGCCGGCATACCTTAGTGTATGTAGGATAATTCGAAAAGAAACTGGCCGATGCTTATCCTTTTTCATTCAGGAAGGAATCTTAACCACAAATTTGGCGTCATCCAGTCAGTGATGGGCCAGGTTTGCCACGGGAAAGCTTACAATTATGATAATAGAAACTATCGAAACCATAGTCGGTTTTTTGAACTCTCTTCTTTGGGGAAAACTATTGGTTTATGCCCTGGTGGGGGCCGGCCTGTACTTTACCCTGAGGTTGTTGTTCATTCAGCTTACTCACCTGGGGCATTCTGCCAAGGTGATGGCAACCAGTAGACAGGGCTGTGAAAGTGGTTTGTCTTCATTTCAGGTGTTTTGCACCAGCATGGCCGCCAGGGTCGGGGCCGGTAATATGGCCGGTGTGGCGGTTGCCATAGGGGCTGGTGGCCCTGGAGCCGTATTCTGGATGTGGCTCATCGCCCTTCTGGGTATGGCCACGGCGATGATTGAGTCGACTCTGGCTCAGATCTATAAAGTAAAAGATAAAGATGGCCAGTTTCGTGGTGGTCCCTCCTATTATATGGAACGGGGACTGGGACAACGCTGGATGGGGATTCTCTTCTCCGTGTTTCTGATCATCGCCTTCGGCTTGGTATTTAATGCGGTGCAGTCCAATACCATAGCCGGTGCTCTGGAGATCGTGTTTGATGTAAAAGAGGCCTACTGGTTTGATGTAAAAGCCAGTTATTGGATAGGTATTTTCCTGGTGCTGGCCAGCAGTGTGGTGATCATGGGGGGGCTGCGTAAGGTTGCGCGGGTCTCCGAGGTGGTTGTGCCTATTATGGCTTTTGCCTATATCCTGATCGCCATGGTCGTTGTCGGCATGAATATTGAGCAACTGCCGACCATTATTGAATTGATAGTCAACAGTGCCTTCGGCTGGCAGGAAGCGGCCGCAGGGGGAGTCGCTTATACTGTGGCTCAGGCGATGCAGTCCGGGGTTGCCCGCGGTCTGTTCTCCAACGAGGCTGGTATGGGTAGTGCCGCCAATGTGGCTGCCAGCGCGTCGCCAACGCCTAACCATCCAGCATCTCAAGGTTTTGTGCAGATGATAGGTGTGTTTATGGACACTATCGTTATCTGTAGTGCTACTGCTGCCATCATATTGCTGGCCGGTGATCTCAGTGGTGTCAACGTCAGCGAGGGAGACAAGGGGATCCAACTGACCATAGCTGCTTTGACCAACCATGTTGGTGATTGGGGCGGCCTGTTTGTGGCCTTTGCCATCTTGCTATTCTGTTTCACTTCCATTATTGCCAACTACTCTTACGCTGAAACCAATGTGCTGTTCCTTTCCAATAACAGCCGCAAGGTACTGCCCCTGTTCCGCTTGTGTGTACTCGGCATGGTGATGTTTGGCGCTGTTGCCAAGATCCAGCTGGTGTGGGATATGGCAGACTTGTCCATGGGGTTGATGGCCACAGTCAATATCATCGCCTTGGTATTGCTTTCCGGTGTTGCCATGCGGGTGATTAATGACTACCGTGATCAGTTGAGCGAAGGCAAAGAGCCTGTGTTTGACAAGAGCCAATTCCCAGAGCTTGAAGGCCATATCGAAGAGGGGATCTGGACCGGTGAACCTGTGGTTCGCAGTGACAAAGGCTTGTAACTGAATCCGGCCCCAGATTGGGGCCATCGAAAAAACCACGCCATCAGTGCGTGGTTTTTTTATTGTCACCCTAAAACCACCTCCTATGGAGGTGGTGATCGTCAAGTCGGGGCTCAGCCCGAAGAGTGCCCATACTGCATACTGACTCGGTTTGTTACCAGCAAATCAAGGAGTAAGCAGTATGAGCCGATATGAAAGTGCATCGCACGTCTTCTATCGCTGTCAGTATCACATTGTATGGACGCCAAAGTATAGACACAGGATCTTGAAGGGCCGAGTTGGACAGGAGGTTTGTCGCAGTATTTATATCTATAGCGGCATGAAGAAGTGCCGGATAGTAGAGCTAAATGTCCAGATAGACCATGTTCACTTACTGGTGAGACTTCCGCCAAGCTTGAGTGTCTCGGAGTACGTAGGTTTTTTAAAGGGAAGAACTGCGATAAGACTGTTTAACAAATTCCCTTACTTACGAAAGCATAAATTATGGGGTAACCACTTTTGGCAAAGAGGCTACTTTGTAGATTCAGTGGGAGCAAACGAAGAGATCATTCGTAGATATGTAAGGTATCAACAGAAAGTAGAGGCAGAGGAATCAAACGGCCAGATCAAGCTTGGTTTGGATGGGTAATTCTTTTAGCCCCCTTCTAGGGGGCTGTTCAAAGCCACCTGCTATGCAGGTGGATTTTTTACTTCCTGCCAGTATCATAGGTAAATCTATATTAATAAGACGGAGTGAATATGCTGATTTTGGTTTCACCGGCCAAGACCCTGGATTATGACAACCCTGCGGCGGTATCTGAATACAGCCTGCCACAGTTTCTTGAGCACAGCAGCGAGCTTATTCAGGTTTGCCGGGATCTGACTCCAGCCAATATTGCTTCTTTGATGAAAGTCAGTGACAAAATTGCCGGCTTGAATGCTGCCAGATTCGCCGAGTGGCAACCTGATTTCACCCCGGAGAATGCCAAGCAGGCACTCTATGCCTTCCGTGGTGACGTATACACAGGTCTGGATGCTGACAGCCTTGCCCCGGAAACAGTTGCTCGGGCTCAGCAGCATCTGCGTATTTTGTCAGGTCTCTATGGCCTCTTGAGGCCTCTGGACTTGATGCAAGCCTATCGGCTGGAAATGGGCACCTCCTTGGCCAATCCCAGGGGCAATAACCTGTACGCCTTCTGGGGGGATATCATCACAGATGCCATTAATCAGGCATTGGATCAGCAAGGGGATGATATTGTAGTGAATTTGGCGTCCAACGAGTACTTCAAGGCGGTTAAAACCAAGCAGGTTGACGGGCGTATCATTACGCCTGTGTTCAAGGACTGCAAAAAAGGTCAGTACAAGGTGATAAGCTTCTATGCCAAGAAGGCCAGAGGCATGATGGCTCGTTACCTATTGGAGCAAGAGGAACAGAGTCTGGAGCGGTTAAGGGCATTCAACAGCGCCGGCTATTATTACAGTGAAGCCGAGTCCAGCACTGATACTCCAGTGTTCCTGCGGGAAGAACAGAGCTGATAGTGTTTTCCTGTATATAAAGATAAGAAAGCCGTTCATTATTGAACGGCTTTCTATATAGAAGGCGGCAGTGATTTATTGTTTGGCAGGCAGTGGCCGCAGTTCCAGTTCAGACTGTGCCATCAAATAGGCGAACTGGGCATAGGCCGCAATGTTTTGTGCAAGCGCCTTGGGATCTATCTTGTCCAGGGTATCGTTGGGGGTATGGTGGTAGTCGAAGTAATCGGTACCATCCTGGCGCAGGGAGGCGACAGGCACGCCACTGGCCGGCAGCATGGAAACATCCGGGCCACCATAGGCGCTGTTGTCACCGGCGGCAACGCCGTTTCGCTGCATCACCTGGGTCAGTTGCTGTAGTTTGGGCAGCACTTGGTCATTGACCTGAAAGTCAATGCGGTAGATAGGGCCAGCCCCGAAATCGGATTCGGCGGCGATATAGTGTTTATCCAGCTCTGCAGCGTGGGCTTTGGCATAAGCCTTACCACCAACCAAGCCTATCTCTTCGGCCGCATAAAGCACGACACGTACTGTGCGTGCAGGTTTTACCGGTAAATCCTGGATAAGCTTCCCGGCTGCGGTGACAATCGCGACCCCGGCACCGTCATCTATGGCCCCTGTACCTTCATCCCAGGAGTCCAGATGAGCCCCTATCAGCACGATTTCATCTGGCTTGCTGCTGCCGGTGACTTCGGCGATGACGTTATAGGAAATGGCGCTGCCCTTGTTCTCGGGTGACATCTTTAACGTGAGAGTGATATCTGCAGAGCGCTTGAGTATGGCATTGACAAGATCGGCATCCGGCGCCGACATGGCCGCAGCCGGGATCCGCTTCAAGCCTTCTTCATAGCGCATGGTACCTGTGTGAGCCATACGGTCATGATCTGTACCTATCGAACGGATAACTATTGCCAAGGCTCCTTTACGCGCCGCCTCTATGGCGCCTCTTGAGCGGCCACCTACGCTCTTGCCGTAACCTTTACCTGTCTTGTGGCGCTCGGTTTTCTGATCGATAAAGACAATTTTCCCAGCAACATCATCAGGATTGGCTTCTTTAAGTGCAGCCAGGCTGTCAAAGCGGACTATCTTGGCCGTAATGCCCTCTGCCGGGGTGGCAACGCTGCCGCCTAAGGCCGTGATGACCAGAGGCTGTTGGAAGGGGGCCACTATGCTGGCGCTGGCTTCACCGCGCTCCCACACTGGGACTTCCACCGCTTCCTTATAGACACGGTCAAAACCCAGTGACTGTAGCTTTTTCTCCGCCCAGGCAACCGCCATGGCGTCTTTTGGGCTACCGGCCAGGCGAGGGCCGACTTCCACTGTTAAAGATTCCACAATTTGAAAGCCGAGGTCAGAATCTAGGGCTTTTTGCTGCAATGATTCAGCAAGCAGTTGATTTGTATTGGAAGGAGAGGGGGATTGACAACCAATAAGTGAAGAAATCAACAGTGGGAGTAACAGGGCGGTTCGATAGTTTTTCATGTGTTTCCTTTGTTTTTATTAGGTATGTCCCATTTTTGAAAACAATCTAACAAAAAGTGTGCTTTATGTCCCGACTATCTCCGTAAGGCAAGGCTATATTAGGGACGGAGTTTGTATTAGGAGAATAGGCTCGTCATGAATATTGAGTTGATGCAGCAGCGAGCGGACCATGCCGTCGTATTATTGAAGGCGCTGGCCAATGAGAGGCGTTTATTTATTCTGTGCTATCTCCTGAGTGAGGGAGAGATGTGCGTTGGGGAAATGAACAAGAAACTGGGATTGAGTCAGTCGGCTTTGTCTCAGCATCTGGCTTGGTTGCGGAAAGACAATCTGGTGGCAACCCGCAAAGAAGCCCAGACAGTGTACTATTCGCTCAAGAGTGAAGAAGTGCGCGAAATCATCAAGCTGTTGAATAACATCTATTGTCATTGATGTTATTGAATTTCAGATATAAAAAAACCGGCAAATGCCGGTTTTTTTTATGCTGGTATCGAATTAAGCAGCCAGTGCTTTGATACGAGCGTTCAGACGAGCCTTATGACGGGCAGCCTTGTTCTTGTGGATCAGGCCTTTGGTTGCCATACGGTCAAGAATGGGTTGTGCAACAGCGAAAGCTTCAGTAGCCGCTTTGTGATCGCCAGCTTTGATAGCAGCGATAACTTTTTTCACGTAGGTACGCAACATAGAGCGACGGCTAGCGTTGTGTTGACGACGCTTTTCTGATTGAAGCGCGCGCTTCTTTGCAGTCTTGCTATTAGCCAAGGTGCAACTCCTAAAAACTGGATTTGATACTTTTAAAGGCCGAGGAGAATGCCCGGTTTTCGCCACTTTGTCAATGACAATGATTGAATATCCATCATAAAGATAAATTAATCCAACCTGATTTGGCTATCCTCAACCCAACTCGTGTAAGATGTGGCGCAATTCTACCAGCAATTGCTGGCATGTGACAGAGCTTAAGTGGAATTTTTGAGACTTGTCGCCGTTTATGGCGGCTTGAGTCTTCTGGGGGAATATTTGAGCAAAAAATTGGTACGGTCCGGCGCCATTGTCAGCGTCATGACCTTGATTTCTCGTGTGCTGGGATTGGTACGGGATGTGGTAGTCGCCAACTTGATGGGCGCGGGCAGCAGTGCCGATGTGTTCTTTTTTGCCAACAAGATCCCTAACTTTTTGCGGCGCTTGTTTGCTGAAGGTGCCTTTGCTCAGGCTTTTGTACCTGTATTGACTCAGTATCAGGAGAAAGAGTCCAGCGAAGAGGTCAAACTCTTATTATCAAAGGTTGCCGGTACCTTGGGGTTATTGGTAACAGTCGTGACCCTGATAGGGGTTCTGGCTTCGCCAATATTGACCGCTTTGTTCGGAGCCGGCTGGTTTATGGCCTGGGTCAATGACGAGCCTGACGGTGCCAAGTTTGAACTGGCCTCGTTAATGCTGAAGATCACCTTTCCCTATCTATGGTTTATCACTTTCACCGCCTTGGCCGGCTCGATTCTCAATACCCGGGGCCGCTTTGCCGTTTCAGCCTTTACCCCGGTATTTCTCAATGTTGCCATTATCGCCGCTGCCCTATGGTTGAGCCCCACCCTGGATAAGCCTGAAATAGGTTTGGCCTGGGGGGTGTTCTTTGGTGGTGTGATTCAGTTTTTGTTTCAAATTCCTTTTCTGCTGCAGGAAAAAGCCCTGGTCCGGCCCTCATGGGGCTGGAATCATCCGGGAGTGGTCAAAATCCGTACTCTGATGATCCCGGCACTGTTTGGGGTATCTGTGTCGCAAATTAACCTGATGCTGGATACCTTTATTGCCAGTTTCCTGGTCACAGGTTCTATCAGTTGGCTCTATTATTCAGACCGTTTGTTGGAGTTTCCGCTGGGATTATTTGGTATTGCCATCGCCACTGTTATTTTACCTGCTCTATCCAAAAACCATGTCAATGCCGAGGGTGAGGGCTTTGGTCGCACCATGGATTGGGGGATTCGTGCCATTATGCTGCTGGGTTTACCGGCCATGATGGGGCTGGTTGTATTGGCTCAGCCGATGTTGATGGTGCTTTTTATGCGTGGCGCCTTTAGCATCAGTGACGTGGAAATGGCTTCCTATTCTCTGGTGGCCTACGGCACAGGTTTGTTGAGTTTTATGCTGATCAAGGTACTGGCGCCCGGATATTATGCCCGTCAGGACACCAAGACACCTGTGCGTTATGGCATCATTGCTATGGTTAGCAACATGGGTTTCAATATTATTTTTGCCGTGCCATTTGGATATGTGGGGCTGGCGATCGCCACTTCTCTGTCTGCTTTACTCAACGCTTCCCTGTTATATCGCGGTTTGCATCTGGCCGGTGTTTATCGAGTCAGCAAACAAACAATCATCTTTTTTATCAAGGCATTACTTGCTACTGTCGTGATGGTGGCCCTATTGCTCTACTTTTCTCCAGAGCAGGCGCAATGGCTTGGCTGGTCGTTTGTTGAGCGAATCAGCCATTTGTTTGCCCTGATCTTAGGTGGCGCTCTGGGGTATTTTATTGCACTGGTGCTGCTTGGGATCCGTCCATGGCGGCTCAAAGCCCGGAACTGAGGGCTGATTCTGCTGCCGAGCTGTTATATAATCCGCCAATTTACGTTTGAGCGGTCGTTGATTTCATGGAACTGATTCGCGGAATACACAATATATTGCCGGCCCATCGCGGTTGTGTGCTGACCATAGGTAACTTCGATGGCGTGCACAGGGGCCATGCCGAAGTGATAGCCAATCTGGTCAAGAAGGCACGTCACTTTGGTTTACCGGCCACCCTGATGACATTTGAGCCGCAACCGCAGGAACTGTTTCGCGGCCAGGATGCCCCTGCGCGCTTGAGCCTGCTTCGCGACAAGGTCAAGCTGCTTGCTGAACTTGGAATAGACAGGCTTGTGTGTGTCAATTTCAATCAAAAGTTTGCCCAAATGCCGGCCAAGGAGTTTGTCGAAGAGCTGCTGGTGCGTAAACTTGGGGTCAAGTATCTGGTGGTCGGTGACGATTTCTGTTTCGGACGGGCTCGTCAGGGCAATTTTGAGCTGCTTCGCTCTGCCGGTGAACAGCACGGTTTTGCGGTAGTCAGTACCCAAAGCTTTTTGGTTGGCGATCACAGGGTCAGTTCCACCATGGTCAGAGATGCGCTGGCCAAGGGCAATCTTGAGCAGGCCAGACGTTTATTGGGACATCTCTATACTCTCAGTGGTAAGGTGGCCCATGGGAAAAAGCTGGGCCGGACGCTGGGGTTCCCCACTGCCAATATCGCCATGAAGCGCAAGGTGGTTCCTGTGAGGGGCGTATTTGCGGTCAGGCTCTGGTGGGATGGCAGTGAGCAATACGATGGTGTTGCCAATGTGGGGTTTCGACCCACGGTTCAGGGACAAAACTGCCAGTTGGAAGTGCACCTGTTTGACTTTGAAGGTGACCTCTACGGGCGTAAAGTAGAAGTGGAATTAGTGGCCAAGATCCGTGACGAGAAACCGTTCGAGTCCCTTGAGGCACTTAAGAAACAAATAATGAATGACGCTGATGAGGCTCGCGCCTTACTCAGCAATGAAGCAGGCTGAGCTCTCTTAGCTAAATTAATGGTATAGGATCAATGAGCGACTATAAATCAACTTTGAATTTGCCGGAAACCGAGTTTCCGATGCGTGGTAATTTGGCAAATCGCGAGCCAGAGATGTTGAAACGCTGGACCGAGGAGAATCTGTACCAACAGATCCGTGATAGCCGTATTGGCCGCAAGCTGTTCATTCTGCACGATGGCCCTCCATATGCGAATGGCGATATTCATATTGGTCACTCAGTTAACAAGATCCTCAAAGATATTATTATCAAATCCAAGACCTTGTCGGGGTTTGATGCGCCTTACGTGCCAGGTTGGGACTGCCATGGTCTGCCGATTGAACTTAAGGTAGAACAGAAAGTTGGTAAGCCAGGGCAGAAAATCTCTGCTGCCGAGTTTCGTGACGAGTGCCGTAAGTATGCCGCCAAACAGGTCGATGGTCAGCGCAATGACTTTATCCGTCTCGGTGTGCTCGGTGACTGGTTCAAACCTTACCTGACCATGGATTTCAGCACTGAGGCCAACATCATTCGTTCACTTGCCAAAGTGATCGACAACGGCCACCTGCACAAAGGGGTTAAGCCGGTGCATTGGTGTACCGACTGTGGTTCTGCCCTGGCCGAAGCCGAAGTGGAATATGAAGACAAGACTTCACCGGCTGTAGACGTGGCCTTTGCCGCTGTGGACAAGACTAAAGTTCTGGCCGCTTTCGGTGTTGACGCCTACCAGGCGCCAGTCTCCATGGTTATCTGGACTACCACTCCCTGGACCTTACCTGCCAACCGCGCGCTGTCTCTGAGCCCGGATTTGGACTATGTGCTGGTGGAGATTGAGTCTGAAGAAGGCGCCAAGCAAGCTGTTATTCTGGCGGAAGCCCTGGTGGAAAGCTGTATCACTCGTTATGGCGTCAAGAGCCATCAGATCCTTGGTCGTGCCAAAGGTGCCGAGCTTGAGTTGATGCAGTTCCAGCACCCTTTCTATGATTTCAGTGTGCCGGCGATTCTTGGCGATCATGTGACCACCGAATCCGGTACCGGTGTAGTACACACAGCACCTGGACACGGTCAGGACGACTTTGTGGTTGGTCAGAAGTACGGCCTGGAAGTGGCTAATCCTGTGGGTGATAACGGCGTTTACAAGGCGGATACCCCGCTGTTTGCCGGCAAACACGTGTTCAAGGCCAATGATGAAATTGTGGCGCTGCTGCAGGAAAAAGATGTCTTGCTGCACCGTGAAGCCTATCGTCACAGCTATCCACACTGCTGGCGCCACAAGACTCCTATTATTTTCCGCGCCACACCGCAGTGGTTTATCTCCATGGATAACAAAGGACTGCGTGCTCAAGCCATGGGTGAAATCGAGCAAACCCAGTGGATCCCTGATTGGGGACAGAGCCGGATTGAGAAGATGGTCGAGAATCGTCCTGACTGGTGTATCTCGCGCCAGCGTACCTGGGGCGTGCCTATCACTCTGTTTGTTCACAAGGAAACCGAAGAGCTGCATCCAGATAGCGTGGCCTTGATGGAGCGTGTTGCTCATCGCATTGAGCAGCAGGGCATTCAAGCCTGGTGGGATCTGGATGAGTCTGAGCTCCTGGGTGAAGATGCAGCACAGTACCGCAAGGTGACCGACACTCTGGATGTTTGGTATGACTCAGGTTCTACCTTCTCCTCAGTGGTTGCCGCCCGCCCTGAATTCCAGGGGCAGGGAATTGACCTCTATCTGGAAGGCTCGGATCAGCACCGTGGTTGGTTCATGTCATCACTGATGATTTCAACCGCCATGAACGGCAAGGCTCCTTACAAGCAGGTACTGACTCACGGCTTTACCGTGGATGGCAAGGGCCGCAAGATGTCCAAGTCCATCGGCAACGTGATTGCACCACAGCAGGTAACCAACAAACTGGGCGCCGATATTCTGCGTCTGTGGGTGGCTTCTACCGACTACAGCGGTGAAATGACGGTCTCCGATGAGATCCTCAACCGTAGCGCCGATGCTTATCGCCGTATCCGTAACACTGCACGCTTCCTGTTGGCCAACCTGAGCGGTTTTGAGCCAGAGACAGACATGATCGCCATCGAAGACATGGTGGCGCTGGATCGCTGGGTGGTGCGCCGCGCCGCCAAGCTGCAGGAAGAGTTGTTGGAAGCCTATGATGCCTACAACTTCCACATAGTGACCCAGAAGCTGATGCAGTTCTGCTCGGTTGAATTGGGCAGCTTCTATCTGGATATCATCAAGGACAGACAGTATACCGCCAAGCGTGATGGTCACGCCCGTCGCAGTTGTCAGTCGGCTCTGTATCTGATTGCCGAAGCCATGGTGCGTTGGGTTGCCCCTATCCTCAGCTTCACTGCCGATGAAATCTGGCAGTTGCTGCCCGGTAAACGTGACGCCTATGTGTTTACTCAGGAATGGTACCAGGGCCTCAAGGCCGTACAGCTGGACTCAGATCTGAGTGATGAATACTGGGCACAGTTGCTGCAGGTTCGTGATGAAGTCAACAAGGCACTGGAGCAGGGCCGCCGCGATAAACTAATCGGCGGCGCGCTGGAAGCCGAGGTAACTCTGTTTGCCGATGCGGCGCTGACCGAAGCTCTGGCCAAACTGGGTGACGAGCTGCGCTTTGTGCTGCTGACCTCCAAAGCCGTGGTTAAGCCGCTTGGCGATGCGCCTGCCGATGCCCGTGAAACTGAGCTGGCATCACTTAAGCTCAGCGTCGCCAAGTCCGAAGCGGCCAAGTGTGACCGCTGCTGGCACCACAGAGAAGACGTTGGCCAGATCGCCGAGCATCCACTGCTGTGTGGCCGCTGTGTGACCAATATCGAAGGAGAAGGTGAACAGCGCCTGTTCGCCTGAGGATAATAAACATGCCCGCAGACTGGAAACAAAGTGGCCTGCGCTGGTATTGGGTGGCTGTGTTGGCTTTTTTGGCTGACCAGCTGTCCAAACAGTGGGTATTGGGTAACTTCAAGCTGTATGAATCGGTGCAGCTGTTGCCTTTCTTTAATCTGACCTATGTGCGCAACTACGGCGCCGCCTTCAGCTTCCTCAGCGATGCCGGCGGTTGGCAGCGTTGGTTATTCACTGCCGTCGCTGTCGGTTTCAGTGTGTTGCTGACCGTTTGGCTCAGACGGCAATCGGCCGGATTGTGGCGCCTCAACCTGGCTTACACCCTGGTGATTGGCGGTGCACTGGGAAATCTTGTCGATCGCCTGATGCACGGTTTTGTGGTGGACTTCCTCGATTTCTACTGGAAAACCAGTCACTACCCGGCATTCAATATCGCTGACTCGGCTATCTGTGTTGGCGCAGTCCTGATCATCTGGGATTCATTTTTCGGCGGTGACAAGGCCGCAGCCAAGCAGAATGAAGCCAAGGAGTAACACAGATGTCTGATGTGAAATCCCTCTTGTGTCACCTGAATATACTGCTGGAAGACGGCTCGACCGCCGACAGCACCAAAGCATCCGGTAAACCCGCCCGGCTCAATATCGGTGACGGCAGTCTGAGCCCGGCGTTTGAGGCTGAGCTTCTTAAGCTGAAAACCGGCGACAATCACAGCTTTACCTTGGCCCCTGCCGATGCTTTCGGCGAGTTCAATCCCGATGCCATTCATCACTTGGATCGCAGCCGATTCCCGGCAGATATGACGCTGGAACCCGGCGTTATCGTCAGTTTCGCCGGCCCAGGCGGCAGTGAAATACCCGGAATTGTCAGGGAGATAGCCGGTGATTCTGTCACAGTGGATCTGAACCATCCGCTGGCGGGCCATCAGGTGACATTTGAACTGGAAGTATTGCAGGAGCTTTGATATGTCAGTAGCAAAATCTACCGGTCTTAACATATTGCTGGCCAATCCCAGAGGCTTCTGTGCCGGTGTCGACCGGGCCATCAGCATAGTGGAACGGGCGCTGGAACTCTTTTCCCCGCCTATCTATGTGCGCCATGAAGTGGTGCATAACCGTTATGTGGTTGAAGATCTCAAGCAGCGCGGGGCGATTTTTGTCGACGAACTGGATCAGGTACCCGACAACAGCATAGTGATTTTCAGTGCCCATGGGGTGTCACAGGCGGTGCGCAATGAGGCCAAGCGTCGCGGTCTTAAGGTGTTTGATGCCACTTGTCCTTTGGTGACCAAGGTGCATCTGCAGGTGACCCGCGCCAGTCGTAAGGGAATTGAATGCATTCTTATCGGTCATGCCGGTCATCCCGAAGTGGAAGGCACCATGGGGCAGTACGATAACCCTGAAGGGGGAGTTTATCTCATTGAGTCTCCGGCCGACGTGGATGCATTGCAGGTGAAAGAGCCGGACAATCTCTGCTTTGTCACCCAAACCACGCTGTCGGTGGATGATACCCTGGATATTATTGCTGCGCTGCAGAAGCGGTTCCCTTCGATTGAAGGTCCTCGTAAAGACGATATTTGCTACGCAACCCAAAATCGCCAGGATGCGGTACGTAAGATGGCCCAGGATGTAGACTTGTTGATAGTGGTTGGCTCCAAAAACAGCTCCAACTCCAACAGACTGCGCGAACTGGCGCTCAAGTCTGGCACTCAGGCCTATTTGGTGGATAACGCCGATGATGTTGAGCGGGATTGGTTTGATGGCGTCAGCAAGGTTGCGGTTACTGCAGGGGCTTCTGCTCCTGAGGTGTTGGTGCAGCAGGTGGTTGAGGCCATAGCCAAACTGGCGCCAAGCGTGGTGACCGAAGTGGAAGGGCGCAAGGAAGATACCGTGTTTGCCGTTCCTGTGGAGCTAAGGTAAGAAGCCGCGGATTTATTGCGCTTATATAAGCAAAAAGCATTTTAAGAAGAGGCTATCTAAGCCTCTTTTTTTTATGGAAAAAATACCTCTTATAAGGCTTGAATTTATTAGCGTTCTTTGTTACTGGAGATTTACATTCGACTCAACTATCATTAACAGGTATTATTGTGGTCTTGAGCTAACTATAAGATATTAAAGAACTAATAGGCTGAATTTATTGTCAAAAACATGGCATTGTCTGGAGATTTGACACAGATGAAAAAACGGAGAGAGGGATTCTCTCTGATTGAGGTTATGGTAGCGCTCGTCATTTTGGTGATAGGGCTTATCGGGATATTTAATTTACATATAGTGGCAAAGCGCGCCAGCTTTGAATCATTTCAACAGACTCAGGCGGCGTACTTTGCCAACGATATCCTCAATCGGATGAAGCTTAATAACACGGTACTGAATAATTACGACGACGGCTCTCCCTATTCCGGGGGCGGAAGTGCTCCTGCAAAATCCTGCGATGTGGCCCTTGGCGCCACGGTGACCTGCACTGCTGCCGAGACCCTGGCCTGGGATCTTTACCAATGGCAAGAACTCTTTACCGGCGCCGCTGAAGCCGTGGGCAGCCAGAATGTCGGCGGCCTCGACAGTGCTACCGCTTGTCTGAATGTCAATGGCAGCAATGTCACTATTGTGATGGCATGGCGAGGCATTCAGGAAACCGCCGGCACCGCCTATGAAACGACTGACTGCGGCAGTAGCTTGGGTAAGCGCCGGCGGGTCTTTATCCTCAAGACAGTGATCAATCAAGGTTAAGGCGGTGAGTGTGAAAAATTCAAAGCAGTCGGGTTTTTCTCTGGTAGAACTCATGGTGGCCATGGTCATCAGTCTGTTTCTGGCGCTCGGATTGTTCGCCATGTTCAGTATGTCTGCCACTAATGTCACTACCACAGGGCAGTTCAATCAGTTACAGGAAAATGGCCGTATTGCGTTGGCCATCATGGTGCCGGATCTGAGTCAGGTAGGCTTCTTTGGCGATATGACAGGGACAGATTTCGTGCTGGGTACCAACGCTCGGGTCGATGATGCTGTCGGGACAGATTGTATCGGCCAAGGGCTCAACAATGCCACTCTGCCCAATGGCCAACCGGCCCACTTCAGACGTCTTTGGGGATATGAGGCCGGGGTGAGTGCCGGCTCACTGAGCTGTGTCAATTCAGCGATGACAGGGACAGATGTAATTCAGATTAAACGACTGGTAGGCCCTCCCGGAGCCACCAGCGGTTTTCGGGTGGCAGCAACGGCCAGCCAGGCGGTGTTTTTTAAAGATACAGATCCCGGCCTTGAAAACCAGAGGGTATGGGAATACCAACACCATGTCTACTTTATTAAAGATAACAACGGCGTGCCGGTTCTGACCCGTAAATCACTCTCTGCCAGCGGAATGAACGTAGACGAGCCCTTGGTCGAGGGTATCGAAAACATGCGTATTCTCTATGGTTTCGACGAGAACGGTGATGACACGGCCGATAGCTTTATGCCGGTACAGAATGTGACGGATCTGATGTGGGACAACCAGTTGTTCCAGCGAATAGTGGCATTGAGAATATTTTTATTGGTGCGTTCGCCCAATGCTGACAATAGTTACACCAATAATGCGACTTACTCACTGGGCGACAAAACCGGCGACAGAGCCATCAGTGGTGGTGGCGATAACTTCCGCCGGAAAGTGGTTTCGACCACAGTGGTACTTGAAAACCCTGTGTTGATTAGGAACTAAGCAGATGAAAATAAGACAACAGCGGGGAGTCGTACTGTTCTTCGCACTTATCCTCTTGATTATTCTGACCCTGATTGGGGTGGCTCTGGCAGTTAACTCCAGTCAGTCGCTGCGTATGGCCGGCGCCGGTGCCGAGCGGGTGGAAGCCAAGGCCTTGGCCGACGGTGGTTTGCAGGCGGTATTGAATGCCAAGAGCCAAGCAGAATTGGCGACAATGACAGCGATAGATTCAGGCAACAACTATTCGGGTGGCACTCAGGTTTTGACGCCTTTGCCATTGAAGAGTGATGGCACTGTGGATGCCAGGAATGTTTCCTGTCAGCGTAGCAGGGATGCCAGCGGTACAGATCTTATCAAGTGCCGAAGAGTGGAGGTTTCCAGCCAGGTTAGGTACGGCCGGGACAACCTCGGGCAACTGACAGTTATCGAAGGAGTTGAGCAGGAAGTGCTTAACGGGAGCGGATCATGAAACTCAAAAAGTGTTTATGCGGTTTGTTGTTTGTGCTGGTTGGCTCTTCCGGGCAAGTCTCGGCCGATGATACAGACCTTTACTTGATCCCGCCGCCAAATCAGGGACGGGCCAAGGTGCTGATTATTTTTGATAATTCGGCATCCATGGGGACAATTGAGCAGGATGTCCCCGGTGGTTATGATCCAGCTAAGGACTATCCCCCAGTAGGTTCTTCTCATTCATATCAAGGAAGGATGATCTACTTTACCGTCGGCTCCGGGATGGATGATAGTTCATTACCTGTGCCGGACAGTCCTTCGGAGTCGCGACGTTTTAATGGGGTGCTTAATGGTTGTGCCGTCGCTAAAGCCGCTTTGGATAAGTATGGCCGTTTTACCGGTTACATCCGTGAATATCGATTTACCGGTCAAGGTAAAGGGACTTGGCAACCTATTAAGGAAAACAGCGGTGCCGAAAAAAACAACCCGGTGGACTGCTGGGAGGATATTGAAGCAGTCAATCCGGGTAATAATGGAGTTACTGTTGATGGTGTTACCTATAGTAGTGGATATCCTCAGAACAATGTTGAATCTGGAGCCGGTAAAAATAAAGTCTATCTTCCATATGGTGGCACAGATGCCAATGCACTGAATAATGCTAAACAGCTAGGTTTTAACCAAGGAGAGCTAGTTACTCTTTATACAGATAATTATCTGCGTTGGTATACCTTACATAAAAACGGCGAGTTGGATGATACTCAGGATCTCAGCCGACTGGATATTGCCAAGACGGCTATCTCCGGGGTAATAAGTTCGATGCCGACGGTCGATTTTGGCCTGGCAGTGTTTAACATGAATTATTCCCGTGAAGGTGATAGGGATGGTGGTCGGATAGTTGCGGGAATAAAGAAGCGAACTTCACCTGAAAAAGACACCCTTATCAGTACGGTTGAAAACCTGCCAGCTGAAACCAACACACCACTATGTGAAACTTTGTTTGAAGCCTACCGGTACTTTAGCGGCGGCCCTATTACTTTTGGACACGATGATCGCGACTACAGTAGCCGCAGTATTAAGTACAAGGCCAACCGGCCTATGTATGATACAACTATCGAGATTAATGGCCGCTATGAATCTCCAATGAGTGTCTGTAGTGATGTAGCCTATATAGTTTATGTAACAGACGGTGTGCCTACCCTGGACGACTCTGCTAACAACAGAATTGTTTCAATAACCAGTGCCTCTGGTGTTTCTTCCGATGGTAACTACAACCCTTTTACCTACGATTATGATCGTTACGGGGCAAAGAAAAGCTATTTACCGGCATTAACTAGTTATATGAACCGCAATGATATTCTGCCCTCGACACAAAAATTTCAAAGAGTGGTAACTCACACCATAGGTTTTGCGCTGGAGGAGGGCTCTGCTGCTGAGCCTTTATTGGTGGAGGCGGCCAGGAGAGGTGGTGGAGAATACCATGCCGCCAATAGCGTGGCTGAATTACAGCAAGCTTTCAGTAGTGTGCTTGACAGTATCACGGACGAAGGACAAAGGTTTTCGGCGCCTGGGGTAGCCTTCAGTAATGCTGACCCAACCCGTACTCTGGACTCTGCCTATTATGCCTTGTTCAGCCCATCTCAAGGGCCCAAGTGGGCCGGTAACCTAAAGAAGTTGAAGGTGAACCCTTCTGGCGTACTGATAGATGCCAACGACAGACCGGCTATCTCAAGTTCGGGTGGTATTGCGGACACGGCTTGTAGTCTATGGAGTAACTGCTCTCCGGACCCTGATGGCAACGATGTACAGGAAGGCGGTGCAGCCAGAACCATAGTACCTGACAGCCGTACTCTCTACAGTAACATCAAGGTAGGTGGCGGCCTGGCGACTCTGAGCAAGAATCAGGCTTCCAGCTATGCCGGTGGTGACCTTGCCTTGTTGACTCATATGAACATGAGTGTAGCCGCCGGTACAGAAAGCTCTGAGCTGGAAAAAGCCTTTGAGTGGATCAGGGGTAAAAATGTCGATAAAGATGAAAACGGCAAATTTACCTCTGACGATTACAACGGGGTTCGCGGCGATATCATGGGTGACCCCATGCACTCGCAACCGCTTGCCATTGACTTTGGTGGCGATGGCAATAGCAATGTGCGCATTTTCGTTGGCACCAACCATGGTATGTTACATGCCTTCAAAGACACGGGTAGCAGTGTTGAAGAGAGTTGGGCCTTTATGCCCTATGAGCTACTCAGTAATGTGCAGGAACTCAGAGATAACAGCTATGCCAATGGTCACAGTGTTTATGGCATAGATGGCTCGCCGGTTTCCTATTTGGAGCGCAACGACTCGGGTGCCATTACCAAGGCTTGGATCTTTTTCGGCATGCGCCGGGGCGGGAGTTCTTACTATGGCTTCGATGTTACCGCCCCGGATTCACCTCGAATGATGTGGCGGATTGACAACAATAGCGCCGGGTTTGCCAATATGGGGCAGACTTGGTCGACACCGGTTGTGACTAAGGTGCCGGGTTCAGATAAACCTGTAGTGATCTTCGGCGGTGGTTACAATCTGGGATATGACGCCAACACAGGCAGCAACTCAGATGGCCGCAATGTGTACTTGGTCGACGCCGAAACCGGAGTACTCAAGCATAGCTTTGGTGTCGGTGGTGGCACAGCGTTGACCGGCATAGAACACAGTATTGCCGGTTCAATAGCCACTCTCGACAGCAACAGCGATGGTGCTACAGACAGGTTATATGCCGCAGACCTTGGTGGTAATGTCTGGCGCATGGATATGCCTTCAGAAAACACCTCCAGTTGGAGTGGCTTCAAGTTTGCCTCTGTGGGCGGCGCGCTGGCATCTTCCGATCGCCGCTTCTTCTATGAGCCTGTGGTAGCCCAGACGGTATTTACCAATGTCACCCGGGTGACGACGACAGATGCCGACGGTAACACCAGTACTACTACGGCATATCAAAACGTACCTTATGATGCCGTCACGCTCGGCAGTGGTAACAGGGCATCACCACTTGATTCTGATACTGAAGATATGTTCTTTGTACTGCAGGATCGCAACGTGGTGACCAAGACTTTTGGCGGCTCAGGTGCGACTGTGCCCAGCCCGATCACTTTGGCCAACCTTTACAATGTGACATCTGCGGCGCCAAGCAGCGACAGTGAGAATATCGACTTTGGTACCAAGCTGGGCTGGTACTATAACTTCTCTGTCATTGGTGAGAAGAGCCTTTCACCTTCGGCCATCATCAAAGGGCGTGTCTACTTCACCTCCTTTGTTCCTGCTCAGGATACAGCTGAAACCGAGAGTAGTTGCTTAATATCATCAACAGGCCGTTTATATAGCTTCGACCTGCATAAAGGCGGGCGTTACAATTATGAGTTTTTGGAAGTGTGTGAGGATTGTATTCCTCAGCCACCCAAGATCATTACCCCGCCCAAAGATCCAGATGACCCCGATAATCCGGACAATCCAGATGCTGCCTTGATTATTGGTCGCGGTGAGTGTGATGAAACCGGTGAAAACTGTTCCGGTACAGTGGCGCTGGATACAGGCCTGAGTACCAACAAGATTTATTATCATGTGAATGAGTAGGATAAGAGATGAAAAAAGCAGCGGGTTTTACCCTGATAGAAGTCATGATCACTGTGGTCATTATCGGCATACTGGCGGCGATCGCTTATCCCTCTTATGTGCAGTACATTGCCAAGAGTACCAGGGCTGAGGCTCATGCAGCCTTGATGCGACTGGCCAATCTGCAGGAGCAGTACTATTTGGACAATCGCACTTACGCCACGGATATGACCAAACTGGGGCTCAATGCCAGCCCCTTTATTACTGAAAATGGTCACTACAGCATAGCGTCAACCGGCACCGGCAGTTTTACCCTGACAGCAACGGCGCAAGGGGTACAAGCCAGTCGTGACAGCAAGTGCAAGACGCTGACCTTGACTGACGCCGGGGTTAAAGGCGGCGCCTCTGCGGAGTGTTGGAAATGATGAAATCAATCAAATATGGCTTGTTGCTCATCTTGCCCGGTATCGTTTTGACAACCCAAGCCGCCGAGCGGCAAGAGGTGAAGTGTCACTTGATCACCAGCAAGGGAGAGCAAATTGCCTTCTATCGTTGGGATCTGGAAAAGCAGCCGCTATTGATGGCGCGTTTGAGTAGCAAGCCGCTCAAGGATACTCAGGGGAAACGTTACTATATCAAGCAGGCCAGTGAGTGTGTGTTGCTCAATGAGGAGTTCAGCTCTGAAAAGGCCCGCAAGTTGGATGAGGTAACTCTGAGATAGCTTTCACCCAGGCCTATGAAGTCTGAGCCTATTGTGGTTAACAGCAATAGGCTCGCAATAGATCCTTCCAGGTCACTATGCCGACAATCTCACCGTTTTCCAGTACCGGCAGTGAACCTATATCTTTCTCCAGCAGTAGTCTGGATGCCTGAGCCAAGCCTAGATGCGGCGCAACGGTCACAGGATTACGGCTCATCACTTGATGCACCCGCTTATTGAGGGTCTCCAGATCTCTGCTGGTGGCCGTTTCGCTGCCAAGATTGGGGCTTAAGGCCCGCAGCAGATCCCGCTCGGACAAGACGCCTTCCAGCTTGCCTTCATCATCCACCACCAGCAGATGATGAAAGCCTGCATGATGAAATATCTCTTTGGCCACACTCAGGCGGTCGTCCATTTCCACTGTAACGACCCGGGTGATCATGATATCGGCGATGCAGAGCTGCATAGGGATCCTCCATAACCTTTTCTTTGTTATATCAGAGCCCTGTCAATAATGCTAACTCGGAGCGTTGTCATCTTGCTGATTGAGTTCTTGCAGATGACAATCGATATAGCGGCTGCGTTTCTTGAACTTGAGCTTGTCCAAGTCCACCAGCACCAAACCATCGATACAGTCGGCAAAGTCGGCATCCACTCCAAAGGCGAGAAAGCGCACCCCATCAGGCTGGCAAAGTTCGCCGTATTGCTTGTAGAGAGTTGGCACAGCGGCGCCCATACTGGCAAGGGTCTGCTTGAGCAATTTGAATGCGCCTTGGTAATCTGAATCAACATAGAGCTTATCCAGTTCAGCCTGGCGCTCAGGAGGCAGACCAAAAGGCGTGAAAGACTGTGCCAGCTGTGTCTTACAGGGAAACTGCTGCAGGTAGAAGTGCACCAACATCTCCTTGGCCTGTGCCGGCAACTGATTGCTTATGGTCACAGGACCGAAAAGGTAGCGGTAGCCGGGATGACGAGCCAGAAAGGCACCTATGCCGTACCAGAGATAATCGAGACTGCGCTTTCCCCAATATTTAGGTTGCACAAAGCTGCGGCCGAGTTCCAGGCCCTTGGCGAAATAGGGAGCAAATTCTGTTTGATAGTGAAACAGTGACTCACTGTAGAGGTTTTCACCTGCACTGTGCAAGCGGGCGACTTCGGCAAAACGGTAGGCGCCGACTATCTCCAGCTCCTTGGGATCCCAGAGTACCAGGTGCAGATAACTGGAGTCGTATTTGTCTATGTCTCTGCGTTTTCCCGTGCCTTCACCCACGGCGCGAAAAGCCAGCTCCCGCAGCCGACCTATTTCCCGCATCACTGGGCTGCTGCCCTGATGGCGATAGAGGAAGATCTGCTTGTCATCCTGAGTTTGACCAAGTTGTTCGCACTGCAGTAAAGCCTGTTGCAACTCACGACGTTTTTCCGGATGGGCGATGGCGCTCTGGGTGTTGAACAGTGGGCTGCGGTTCTTGCCTATGCGATAGAGGTGGTTCTTCAGCAGACTGACCCGGGTTTTGAGTGGGAAGTCACTGCCGCTGACCGCTTCGGCCGGGATAAGCTCGCCGATACGCACCGGCAGAGTATTACTGGCTTGTTTAAACATCTCCTTGACCAACAGCAGGGTAGCCAAAGGTTTATACAAGATGGAAGCACCATAAAAGGTCGCCGAGTTCTTGGCATCGACATACATGGGCAGCAGCGGCGCATTGCAGCTGATAGCCATCTTCAGGAAGCCGGTTTGCCACTGGGTATCGCGAATGCCGTTTGGTCTGAGCCTGGATACCTCACCCGATGGAAAGATGAGCACAGCGCCTTCACTGCGCAGATGTTGATGGATCTTCTCCAGGTGTTGTCTGGGGGTTCCGCCTGTCATATTACGAACAGGCAGTAGGATGTTGTGCAGTGGCGTCAGTGTCATCAGCAGCTCGTTGGCAACTACTTTAATGTCAGGCCTGACTTCGCTGATTAGTTTTATCAGCACCAGAGCATCCAGCGAACCTATCGGATGATTGGCGAAGATAACGACCCGGCCCTGATGGGGAATGTTTTCCACCTCACTGTCCGGCACTGTATAGCTGACGGCAAAGCTTTCCAGCACTTGTTCAACAAAATCCACGCCCTTGAGAAAACTGAATTGGCCGGCGATATCATTGCACTCCCGCTCATTGAGCAGATAACGCAGTAAGGCCTTGGTTGGCTTGGCGAGCCAAGGCTTGCTGTTGATATTGGGCAGATTGGATTCCACGACTTTATCGACGGTAAACATCATAATGGGGTACCTGATTTAAGCAGCTTGTTGTTCTTGTCCCTGCCAGGCGAAGCGTTTCAGTACTTCGGTCCGGCCCAGTTGTTCATTCCAGCGCTCGAGTTGCAGCTCGCCCTCGAGGGTTTCAGTCAATAGGGTGCAGTTCTCTACCCAGTCACCATCATTGGCATAGATAAAGCCGCTCATTTCCGTGAGCTCCGGCTGGTGAATATGGCCACAGATGATGCCGTCCACCTTCTGCTTGCGGCCATAACGCACCACGGCTTCGCGAAAACTGTTGATGGCTTGTTGAGCCTTGCCGACTCTTTGCTTGATAAAGCCGGCCAAAGACCAATAGGGGTAACCGAGACGGCGGCGAACCTTGTGCAACTGGCGGTTGAGAAACATCAATACATCGTAGAGGTGATCGCCGAGGCGGGCGGTGATGCGGCCGATACAGACTTCGGAGTCAAACTGATCGCCATGCAGCATCAGCAGGGTCTTGCCACTCAGGGTTTGATGTCGGTACTCTTTGCTGATAATGACATCGGCGAGTTGCAGCTGGTGGTAATCCTTAAACAGCTCGTCATGGTTGCCGGGCAGATACACCAGCTTGATGCCGCTCTGTGCCATTTGCAGCAGTTTTTGCAGCAGTTGGTTGTGACTCTCGGGCCAGAATACCCGGCGTTTGAGGGCCCAGATATCGACTATGTCCCCCACCAGATACAGCACCTTGGGCTGAACGCTGTTTAGGAAATGCAGCAGATATTCGGCCTTGCAGTCAATGCTGCCAAGGTGAATATCCGAGAGCCAGAGGGCGTTGAGCTTGATGACAGACTCGGCTGCGCGGCGGGAGGATGGGTGAAATGTCGATGGTTTGTTGACCAATGACTTGCTGTCTTTCATCGCGGCTCCTGGATAAAACCAGTGAAACGGGTTTGACTGTGAAAGACTCTAAGTCGGTTATTTGACTTTGAAGTGACGTCTTGATGACCTTATTGTGACGCCCCTGAACTTACCTCTATATCATTTGGCAGTATGATGCGGAACTCGCTGCCATGACCCGGTGCACTGATCAGACGGATCTCGCCGCCAAGTACTTGAGTCACCAGGTTATAGACTATGTTCATCCCCAGGCCACTGCCGCCTTTACCGCGTTTGGTGGTAAAAAAGGGAACAAAAATATTCTGCTGTACTTCGGTGTTCATGCCGCAACCATCATCACGGTAGACAAGCTCTATGCCGTTATCTGTGCGGCTGACATTGAGCGACATCCGTCCCTCGCTTCCTTCTGGAAAGGCGTGTACCAGCGAATTGGTAAACAGGTTACTGATAATTTGGTAAAAGACGCCCGGAGTGGAGTTGAGGGTGATGTCGGCTGGGCATTGATAGCTGTACTTGTGAGGCGAGCGGTGCAACATGGGGTTGAGCGACAGGAAAATCTCATCCAGATAGTGCCCCAGGTTAAATTCCCGCAGTTCTTCATGGGACTGATCGACGGAGAGCTGTTTGAAGCTGCGGATCAGCTTGGCGGCGCGTTCCAGGTTGGTCAGCATCAGTCGGCTGCAGTCGGCCACTTCACTCTGGTACTGTTCGAAATCCTGCTGATCGACATCCTCGGCGTAAAAGCGCTTGTTGAAGGCTTTAACATTCTCCGCCAGATGCGAAGCCGCGGTGACACAGATACCTATGGGAGTGTTGACTTCATGGGTGATGCTGGCAACCAGACCACCAAGTGTGGCCATTTTCTCCTTATCCAGCAGCTCAGACTGCGCCAGTCGTAACTCTTCCAGTGTGTGGTTCAGTTCATCATTGCTCTGTTGCAGCGCTTCAGTGCGCTGTTTAACCCTCTGCTCCAACTCCTGATTGAAACGACGCAGTGCCGATTCGGTTTCTTTCAGTTTCTGAATATCCTTGATGGTTCCTGTAATCCTTAAAGGGCGCCCCTCTTGATCCCTGGCCATGACCCGGCCACGGTTGAGTACCCAAAGCCAGCTGTCGTCCTGGGTCTTGCCGCGATAGCTGAGTTCAAATTCTTGCCGGCCTTTATGGAGGCAGGCATCAATCTCGGGCCAGATGAGCGGCAAGTCTTCGGGATGGACACAGCGCTCCAGTGTATCTTTCAGGTGGGTTTCGGGCTCGGGATACCAGAGAAATGCGTTATTGCGATTGGCCTCCTGAGCCTGCAAATCCCAATCCCAAAACTCATCACCACTGCCGATAAGTGCCAGTTGCAGCTTTTGCTCGCTGCTCGCCACCTGTTGCAGCAGTTTTCGTTGCTCAATAAACTTCTGCCACCTGTTATAGGCAAAGCCAAATATCAAGCTCAGCAACAATAAGCTGTAAATAGTATAAGCCCAGGGGCTTTGCCAGGGCCTGGGGGTTATGCTCAGCTGCAGGCTCTGCGCCGGGCTGGTATTGCCGTCAATATCCACGGCTCTGACCATAAAGCGATAGTCACCGGGTTTGAGCGCCGGGAAGAAGGCGGTTCTGGCCCCCCGTGTATTGAGCCACTCCTGCTGCATGCCTTCGAGTTTGTATTGATACTCAAGATGCCTGGCGTGATGCAGGTTCGGGCTGTGGAATTTGAGACTCAGCGGCAAGGCATCAACCCCCAGAACCAGTTTCTGTCGGCTCCAGGGTTTTGGTGCGTGCTCTTGTGTTTGCCCCAGGGCCTGCAGTTCATCTATGATCGGCTGCTCCGGAGGTTTCCTCGCGGGTAAAGCGGGGGGCTGAATATGGTTGAGGCCTTTTACACCGCCGAGAAACAGGCTACCGTCCCGATCGAGAAATCCGGCGCCAAAGTTGAACTCGTTGGCTTGCAAGCCATCTTCATAAGCAAAATTCCGGCTTGTGCCTGTTGCGGGATCCAGCCACGACAGGCCGCTGGCGCTGCCAACCCAGAGTTTGTTGTCGGCATCATGTTGCATCAGGTAGGCGACATCGCCTATCAGGCCGTGTTGGCGGTCAAACATTTGATACTGCCCGCTATCCGGGGCGAATGAGAATACGCCGTCGCTGGATGCTACCCATAACTGTCCATCCGGATGTTGGTAGATGGAAAACAGGTGCTTGCTGGGTAGAGGGACTTCAGTATCCGTGGACCAATGAGATACACTGCCATCCGGCTTGAGCCTGAATAGGCCTTCACCGTAACTGGTGATCCAGATATTGCCGCCGTTATCCTCCAGTATCGAAGTGGTTTCTGTTTTGGGCAGCGGCGTGGCGTCCGGCGCGGCAAAGCCTTTTTCGATACCAAGATAACGGCTGACTCCGGCTTCTTTGGTTGCTATCCAGGCAATGCCACTTTGATCAAAGGTTAAACTGTAGAGGGTGTTGGCCGGCAGTGAGCCCGGTTCATTGGCCTGATGGCGATAGTGCAGATAGCTGTCGCGCTCGGCATTGAAGATCAGTAAGCCTTCGCCCCGGGTGCCAATCCACAGCCGGCCCTGACTGTCTTCTTTGATAAAACCGATAAAGGCCTTATCCAGCAGTTGGCTTGCCAGCGGCGAGGGTTTGAAGCCTTGAATTTTGCCCGAGTCAGACTCCAGTGCCTGATAAAGGCCGCTGGCGGTGCCGACCCAGAGTTGCCCCAGATGATCGCGAAAAATCGCTCTGACATCGCCATTACCCAGGTTGTGGTTCTCGAAACTGTTGGGGAGCAGTTTTCCCATGGCTTCCTGATTGAGATCCAGCTTACCGAGACCGGCTCCCTTGGTCGCTATCCAAAGTTGGTTGCTGTCATCCAGATGCAGCGTCTGGATGGTCTTGCCATCGCTGTTTTGTTGCCAAAGAAGCTCCCGGGTTTGAGGTGTAAACCGCACTAGACCGAGTTTATCCACCGCCAACCAGAGACGTTGCTGTGGATCCAAAACCATATGCCGAATGCCGGCATCGCCAAGTTGGTTGATGGAGTAAGGCACGGCCTCGGTTCCCAAAGACCAGTGCCAGAGCGTTCCTTTGCTTGCGAGCCATAAACTGCCGTCTTTGGCCTGTATCAGAGACTCTACCTGAGCAGACTGCGGCAATATTGTCATCTGTTGCCAGGACTTGCTGTCATCCAGCTGCCAGAGCGAGTCTCCTGCAAGATACAAGTCGCCGGAAGGCGTTGCATAAAACCTCAGTTGTGAAACGGTATTTGTCTGAAGCTGCTGGCTATCCAGGCGTTGGCGGCGTTTTGGGTCGTAGCGCCAAACCTTGGCATCATCCATCAGCAGCCAGAGCATGCCTTGCTTGTCTTCTGCCAGCTCGCGGATCCCGGTCAGCGGCAGATCGGCTTCGGCACCCAATATTTCAAAGCGGCCACTGTCCGGATGATAAAGATTCAGGCCATCGCTCAAGGTCAGCAGCCACAACTCCTTCTGGCTTGAAAACAGTAGCCTTTCAATGTGATTGCCACTAGGACCGTAGGGAGCGTCCTGCTTACTGTAGATTCTGAAATGTTCGCCATCGAAGCGGTTGAGTCCGGCTTGTGTGGCTATCCACAGGTGACCACGATCGTCTGTGGCGAGGTCATTGACAGTGTTCATCGACAAGCCGTCTTCGGCCTGAAATTGCTCAAGGACAGGGCGATAGCCCAATGACGGCGTCAGGCTATCGAGGCACCAAAGTGCCGTAAAAAGGAGCAGCAACGCAAAGATTTTCACCGAAAAGCCTCAAAAACGAACTTTTTTCAGTGTAGATGCTGGTGGCCGAAATGCGAATTTTGTGAGCACATTCTAGTGCTTAGAAATAAAAAACGGCCGCATGTAGCGGCCGTTGTGGGGAAGTCCGGCTAAATTGCCCTTAGAACAGTAGATGTGCCATCCCGGCAATCACAGGCAGAGTAACCAGGGTTCGCAGCAGGAAGATGGCAAACAACTCCCAAATTTTCACCGGTATCTTGCTGCCGATAAGCAAGGCACCTACTTCACTCATGTAGATCAATTGGGTGACAGACAGCGCCGCAATCACAAAGCGTGTCATGTCGGATTCTATGCTGGTGGCCAGAATCGAGGGGATAAACATATCGGCAAACCCGACGACGATAGTCTTGGAGGCTTGGGTAGCTTCGGGGATCTGCATCAGTTCCAACAATGGAATAAAAGGCTTACCAAGATAGTTAAATACCGGGGTGTATTCGGCGATGACCAGAGCTATGGTACCTAATGCCATTACGACGGGGAGCACACCGAAGATCATATCGATGACATTTTTCACCCCTTCGGAGAGCACCTTGAATACGCCACCTGTGTGGGACGCCTTGGTGAGCGCCAGATCCAGTCCCCAGGACAGAGAGTTATGACCTTCTGGCAGCGACTCATCATCTTTCTGTCTGGGGCTGCCATCAACATAAACATCCTTCTTGCGCGACAGCGGCGGCAACTTGGGCACTATTATGGCGGCAACAATGCCGGCCAGACAGACTGTCAGGTAGAAGGGTACAAACATTGCCTGCAGTTTCACTTGGGTGAGTACCACAAGGGTAAAAGTGATGGAGACTGCCGAGAAGGTGGTGCCGATAACCGCCGCTTCACGCTGGGTATAGAAGCGGTTCTCATACTGTTTACTGGTCAGCAAAATACCAACGCTACCATCCCCGAGCCAGGAGGCCATACAGTCGATGGCGCTGCGTCCCGGTAGGTTGAACACCGGCCGCATCAACTTGGTCAGTAAGGTTCCGAAGAGTTCCAGCAGGCCAAAGTTGAGCAACAAAGGCAGGAACATACCGGCAAAAAAGAATACACAGAACAACAGTGGCAACAGGCCATTCATCACCAAGGCGCCGGTGGAATCGGCTATGAGCATCTCAGGGCCAACCTGGAAGAAGGTCAGACAGATAAATATGGCGCCCAAAACCCTGACCAAGAGCCAGGCAGGGCTGATATTCAACAGGGAATTGAGAAACTTGCTGCGGCGGATAAAACCGGGGCGCAGGAGTTTCACCAATACACTGGCCGTGGCGGTAAATACCACTATGGCGCAAATTATGCTGGTCAAATAATCATTGAGCAAATTCTTGAGTTCACCGGCCAACACCGCCACAGGAATGGTCAGTTCGTTGTTATAGCTGATAGGCGTCATAAAGAGTAAGACGCCGAGCAGAGATGGCACCAGGAAGGTGAGTATGGTTGTTATGTTGCGGGGTTGTTTTTCGTCTGCCACGGTTATTACACCCTGAATCTACACTAATTGGATGAGTAACAAAGCTACTCGCCAGGGGCAATATTGGCTCTGAATGCATTTTCATTCAACCGGCCCCCGAATTTAAGGGGGCAAGATTACCCCCTTAGCGCGGCTATGTAAATTCATTCGCTGTCAGTTCTGTCTCTTTGATCACAACAGCATAGTTATTTCCTGTCCTTGCTTAATTATTATTTGAGCAATTCCTTATGAAAAATCCTTCAAAAAGAAATGGTTAAATATTTGTTATTCAGGCTGAACCTGGGCTTTGGTATCAGCCGAAAGTCTGTCTCAGGTTCAGCGACCTGTCGGCACTGGCCTTTAACTGCAATACGGCTTGCTCAACCTGACACAGGGCGCTGACATTGTCATTGGTGGCGCCGTGAATCGTCTGTATGCCGCCTGCTATCTCTTGCACTACTTGCCCTTGCTGGGTTGCCGCCACGGCGTTTTGTCTGGCGAGATCGTGTATTTCAGCCATCCCTTGGTTAACTGTGTTGATGGACTCCACAGCCGACAATGCTTCGGTGGCGCACTTCTGTGCCTGTTGTCTACTGGCTTCCATCTCATTGGCCCACTGGGTCAGCATGCTGAACATGGCCTCTATGCTGGCAGATATACTCTTGGTGGACTGCTGGGTGCGGCCGGATAAGGCTCTGACCTCATCGGCGACCACCGCAAAGCCGCGTCCCTGTTCGCCGGCTCTGGCTGCTTCTATGGCTGCATTGAGAGCCAGCAGGTTGGTTTGGTCGGCAATGGCGTCGATTTCCGACATGGCGTTGGCAACTTGCTGTGCTTCATCGTTCAGGCGTTTGGCATTGGAAGCCGCCCTGGCAACATCATCGGCCAGGTGGAGAATGTGTTCACTGTTCTGATGCATCACATCCCGGCTTTGACGACATAGGCCATAAGCCTCATCTATACGGCCTGAGGTTGCCTGGGTGTTGTCAGCCACCTCACTGATAGTGGCATGCAGCTCTTCGATGGCACTGGCTATCTGCTGCATCTGTTGTTGTTCCAGATCCATGCCGACTCTGGCCTGCTCTGTGGCCACCACCAACTGAGCGGCAATATCATTGGTTTTAAGCGCTTGATCCTGAGTCCGGCCCAAAACGCCCTGAAGCATGGCGGTCTTACGCTGCAACTGAAATTCGAGCACGGATGACGTATCGTGCCCGGCATAGATGAAGCGACTGACAGAATCGTACTCTTGCTTGAGTGCCATCAATCGTGCCGGAATACGAAAGGCTTCGTCATAGAAGATAGCCAGATTGAGCGCCATCAACATGGCTCCGGCCAACACCACGCCCCAGCCCCAGATATAGCCGCTAAGCAGTAAGCCAGAGCCGGCCACCAGTGCCGAAAGCAAGCGTTTTTGCGTCAGCGTCAGCGGATCTTTGACTCTTTTGCCCTGATTCAGGCGACTGTATACCTTGATGGCCCGTTTGATGGTGCCTTGACTGGGTTTAACCCTGACAGATTGATAACCAATGATTTTTCCCTGTTCAAAGATGGGGGACACGAAAGCATCGACCCAGTAAAAACCACCGTCCTTACAACGGTTTTTGACCAATCCCCGCCAGGAACTGCCGGCCTTGAGGCATTGCCACATTTCGGCAAAGGCCGCCTTGGGCATGTCGGGATGGCGAACCATGTTGTGGCTGTGGCCCAACAGCTCGGCTTCAGAAAAACCCGATATCTCAGCAAAGGCCGGGTTGACGTAAGTGATAACGCCGCGAAGATCTGTGGTGGAAATGAGTTCGTCGGTGGATTGCAGACAGACTTCCCTGTCTGTGGTGGTGGAATTCCTTCTGGACATCTTTAATTCCGGCTCAGAGTTAGTGGCCCGATATTGATTCAGGCCTTATTATCGTTTTAAGTGTGATAAGCATAACATTTTTGTGGTTATTTGAGTGAGCGCTTTTTGCAACTTTTTTAGAGGTAAAGCGTTTGCAGGTTATTGATATGTATACTAATTGAAAACTTCGATGGCCAGTGTTTTAGTCGGGATAAAACTCTGCAAACAAGCAATCCAACGGCTGGACACAGTGAAATCTGCTAGCGCTGTATTTTTGCTCTTGGGCGGAACTGCAGTTTCCAGACCCGGCATGATCTTGCTAACCAAGGTTACTGTCATCTCCTGCGGGAGGGTATGCCAGAACAGCAAAGAATGGCCGAGGCATCAAAGTGCAATAATTCGACCGGAAGCGAATTTTGTTGTTTAAACTCGGGTAAATAAGCGATCGGTAACGCAAAAAGACCTTGCCCGGGCTTTAAAAAAAATCTGGAGCATGTAAGTTAGACAGCAGAAAATGAATCCGGGGCATACACTGGCATGTTAAGAAGACAGAGACTGGCAAGAATGGCGTTGAGCTTTGGTTTGCTGGGACTCTTTGGACTGCTGCTTGGCCTGGGTTTGGTTATCTGGGGCTATCAGAGCGGCGATGGGCGGGAGTTCAGCCTGCTCAATCACAGCCTGAGTGAGCTGGGCAGTTATGGCCATTCTAAGTTGGCGGTACTGCTCAATGGTGGTTTGTTCTTCGGCAGTTTGAGCCTGGTGCTCTGTTGGTTATTCACCCTGCAGTTGTCTCGCTTATTGAGCGGCCATCTCCTGTATCTCAGCCTGACCCTGACTTGTATGGCCCTGGCCGGTGTTGGCCTGTTTCCCGTCAATGTCTATCACCTTCATATCCTGATGCTGAAGTGGTTTTTTATCTTTGGCTGTATCAGTGTCGGCTGCTACCTGGTTTATCTGCTGCAGCGCCCCTTTGGTGCCGCCACTCTGTGGACTCTGATCCCGGCGCTTATCAGCGGCGTCAGTCTGGGCGCGTTTCTGTTTCTACCGCATCTTGAACTTGGTATTACCGAGGGGGATAACCCCTTTTACCATGAGTTGGTGCTGCAATTACCTCGGCCTGACTTTTGGTGGCCGGCAGTCCTCGAATGGCTGGGGCTCGGCAGCTTTATGCTCTGGGTCTTGTGTTTGTTGCTGTGCACAAAAAAGGCCCCCGATGAACAGGAGCCTGTTGAAAGTCCTTATTAAAGGCCGGAAAAGCCCACAGCACGGGTTTGCTTAAGACCTTGACGCTAACGTCTATAGACCATGCCAGGTGCGCCGTGCCAGTATCCATTACAGGCTTCTTTGCCTGTTTCAGCATCGACTTCACTCCCTGCATTTTGCAGTAAAGACTCCGCCAAAGCGATGGAGTCATGGCCATCCGGTGAAACCCTGAACCAGTCAACACCCATACGTTTCATTTCTGGTATTTCCCGTCTGAGATCGCAGCGGGCTGCCGACTGAGTCTGTATGCCGTTGAGTCGCAATAGTGGTTGTTGCTCCTGGGTCTGGGCGACCAGGCCTTTTGGATGCTTGATGCATACCGTCTGACAGTCATCCTTTGCCAACCCTTGATGACGGGCGGTGAAGCAACGGGCCGAGTGCGCCAATGGCAAATAACCATGACCCAGTACTTCAATTTCAAAGTTTGGCGTCGGGGCGGTGACTTTTTGCAGCCACATTTTTGACAGCTCAATGGGCATCACAAAGCGCTGCATGCCCCATTGATGCAGCTTTTCCAGGCTGGCTCTGTTGTAGTTATTGATACTGGCACCACAGACAAAAGGCAGTCCCTGCTCCCGCGCCATACCAACGGCGGCCATATCATTGGCCTCAACTATGAACTCGCCATTATCGAGTTGCTTTTTAAGCTCTTTAAGCTCGGATTGTGCCTCTATCAAGGCAAGAGTCGACAATACAACCTGTTTGCCGGCGGCTTTGAGCTCAAGGGCTAGGGCCAGATAATCGGCAAACTTCATCTGCCTGCGGCGGCTGCAAACGGCTTCACCCAGATAAACCAGTGGAATAGTGCTGTCTGCAACTTCACGGTAGAAGGCCTGCACTTGTGCTTTGGGCCAGCAATAGAGCAGCGGGCCAAGAGAAATATTCATAGAAAACTTCCTATTGCCAGCTGCGCTCGTAGGCACCCAGCGTGGTGGTTTGTCCCTCGGATACTTTGGCCAGCGCGGCATGCCATTCGGGTTTGGATTGGAACCGCTCCGGCGCATTCTGATAGGTGTCCAGCGCCTGGCGCCAAACCCGGGTAACCTGTTCCACATAGGCGGGGCTGCGTTGGCGACCTTCAATTTTAAGTGACACTATGCCGGCCTGGGCCAGTTCCGGCAGCAAGTCCAGGGTATTGAGGCTGGTGGGGGACTCCAGCAAAAAGCCCGGCTGGCTGTCTTCTTCGGTCAGATAACGTCCCTTGCACACAACCGGGTAGCCCATCTGCTCGTTCAACCCCGAGCTGTCAATCAAGACTTCGTTGAGGCGGGTCTGGCGACAGCCCTGATTTTCCTGCCAGCGCACATGTTTTGCCGGTGAGCAGGAGCCACCTGAATTGGGCGATTCCCCGGTCACATAGGAAGACAACTGACAGCGCCCTTCGGCCATGATACACAGGCTGCCGAAGGCAAACACTTCTAGATCAACCGGACTGGCCTTGGCAAGATCTTTGACCTGCTTGATGGATAGCACTCTGGGGAGTACGGCGCGCTCAATGTTGAATTCACGCTTATAAAGTGCCAAGGCGCCGAGATTGGTGGCACTGGCCTGTACCGAAAGATGCAGCGGCAGGTGAGGGTAGTGGCTATGGGCATAATCCAGTAGCGACAGATCGGCCATGATCAGTCCATCTATATCCGTGTTGGCGGCCAGATCGACGGCCTGGTACCAACGTTTCTCTTCACCCGGTTGCGGAAAGGTATTAATAGTCAGATACAGCTTGCGTCCTTGAGACTTTACCTCTTTGGCTGCCTGTTGCAGTTTGGTCGGTGTGAAGTTCAGTCCGGCAAATGAGCGGGCATTGGTGTCGTCTTTCAGCCCCAGATAGAGGGCATCGGCGCCGGCGTTGAGAGCAGCCTTGAGTGATGCCAAGTTCCCGGCCGGACACAGGAGTTCCATGTTAACTTTCTCCCTAATTACAAACAAAGCCGCAGTTTATCGACCTTTGGATCTCACAGAATTGATATAAAACAGGTTTATGATCATAAAACTTGGTTAGACTGCCGGAGTTTTGGCATTTTAATCAGGAGTAACTCAAGATGCGCACGGCTTTAGCCGCCAAGGCGGCGCGCGATATTCTCACTCTGGCTCCCAAGTTGGTTGGAAAACCGCTGACCTTGGTTCCCTTCGCCATCAAGGCGAACGTACTGCAGCAGCTATTGGCGGTATTGCTCAGCGAACAGGTTAAGGATGGTGAATTGGACTTTCTTGAAGGGCAATGGGTGGGCGTTCGGGTCGAGGACATGGAGTTGGCATTTGAAGTCAGTTTCGAACAAGGTTTCAAGGTGCGGCCTTTTACGGCCCCGGAAGTCACCTTCAGTGCCAATAGCGCCGAACTCTTGCTGGTCGCCGCTGCCAAAGAGGATCCTGACACCCTGTTTTTCCAGCGCCGACTCAGTATTGAAGGCGATACCGAATTGGGCCTCGAGGTTAAAAACTTGCTGCTCGGCATAGATGTTCAAAGTATGCCAAAGGGGTTGAAGCTGATGTTGGATAAGCTGGCCAATATGCTGACCACGCTCCTGCAAAGTTCACAAACCGCACCTCAATGGGCCTGACAAACAGTAAAATCCTGGCATAAAAAAAGCGACCCATTTGGGTCGCTGTCAGAGTTCAATCTAAACTCTGGATGGTGCGCTAGAAACCATCTTGAAGGGAGGATAATGATGAAACACTCGGTTCACTAATTCTGACTGCCGATTTTTCCGCGAGTTCCCGCACCAAGCAAAATAATTCAGTTTTATTTGCTTCACGCCTATCAGTAGAACCCCAAAAAGTCTGTCACATTATGCTCTTACAGTGATTTTGACTCAGTCTTTTCATTTTCTTGAATGGCAATATTGGCATTAACTATTTATCTATCCGAATGAGTCGAGCTGTAGGATAAAAAAATAGCAACCCAAGGGGCTGCCATACAAATTCGTACAAAACTGGGTCGTACAAAACTAAGTCATGCAAAGAATGAAAACCCGCTGCGCTAGCGTCGGGCCCCCATCCAAGGGAGGTGATGATGAAACACTTGAAAAAGGTTCAGTTATTCAGAGTCGGCTTTGACGAAAAAGTTTCCCTGGAAGAGAAATTTTTTGCAGGCCTTGGTATGCAATGAAAGACCGGGGATAAAAAAATGGCAACCCAAGGGGCTGCCATACAAATTCGTACAAAACTGGGTCGTACAAAACTAAGTCATGCAAAGAATGAAAACCCGCTGCGCTAGCGTTGGGCTCCCATCCAAGGGAGGTGATGATGAAACACTTGAAAAAGGTTCAGTTATTCAGAGTCGGCTTTGACGAAAAAGTTTCCCTGGAAGAGAAATTTTTTTTGCAGGCCTTGGTATGCAATGAAAGACCGGGGATAAAAAAATGGCAACCCAAGGGGCTGCCATACAAATTCGTACAAAACTAGGTTGTACAAAACTAAGTCATGCAAAGAATGAAAACCCGCTGCGCTAGCGTTGGGCTCCCATCCAAGGGAGGTGATGATGAAACACTTGAAAAAGGTTCAGTTATTCAGAGTCGGCTTTGACGAAAAAGTTTCCCTGGTGGATAAGTTTTTTATCTGCGACATGCCAAGCATGATTAAAGGCAAGTCTCCAAACAGCATGAAAATAGAGAATAAAAATGGCAGTCCAAAGGACTGCCTAAAAAATGCAGGGGACAAAGATCTTGTGCGCTAGCTCCAGTATCTCAGTCCAAAGGGAGATGATGATGAAACCGTTAAAATCGCTTCACTTATTCAGAGCCATTCGGAGAGAAAAAGTTCAGCCATAAAGAGATTTTTCTTGGGGAGCCGGCAGGCATAAAAAAAGGCAGCCATTAAGGACTGCCTTATGATCTATCGAAGATCAATGGGGCCGCGCTAGAAGCCCCTTAGGGAGAATGATGAACATGAAAAAGTAAATTCACTGCTCACTATGTTGGAGTCTTTAGTGATGTTTTGGTTCCCCCAGAATGGCAAAAAATAGTCATGTTTTTTTAATTGGTTTATTTTTCAATTGATTATTTATCCTGTAACAGTTGGTGAATCTGTTCACGCAGAGCCTCGGGTTTGGTTGTGGGAGCATAGCGCTTGATGACTTTGCCATGGCGATCGACCAGAAACTTGGTGAAATTCCATTTAATCCCTTTTGAACCCAACACGCCAGGGGCCTGCTGCTTGAGCAGTTTAAACAAGGGATGAGCATTGGGGCCATTGACTTCCAGCTTGGCAAATAGTGGGAAGCTGACACCAAAATTCAATTCGCAGAAGGACTGGATCTCCTGCTCATTGCCCTTTTCCTGAGCACCAAACTGGTTACATGGAAAGCCGAGTACAACCAGGCCTTGGTCTTTGAATTCCTGATACAGGCTTTCCAATCCGGCATACTGAGGAGTAAAGCCACAGGCACTGGCGGTATTGACCAGTAACATGACCCGGCCTTGAAATTCGCTGAGATCCGTTTGTTGTCCTTGGATATTCTCCAGTGGGATAGCGTATATTGAGTTAGACATAGTGGCTCCTTGGTTGAGGCTTTACTATATATCACAAGTTTTATTGTCAGCAATTTATTTGTGTGCAATTTAAATGTTGACCCAAGCGCATACCAACAAGAAGAAAGGGAGGAGAGTTGAGTGACACAAACAGCAGCCGAGCCGGAGCTTCAACCTCAAGCAGAAGTGGGGCAGGTGGTACAGCAGTTAACGCTATTGGAGGGCGAAGCTCAGGCCGAGGTCTTTGGTGAGATCCTTGAAGAGGCCGAACCTGGCACTATAGCCTTATTGCTGGAGTCCTTGCCGCTGGATGAACGCTATGAGCGCTGGAATCAGATAGCCTTTGCTGAGCGCTCGGCTGTGCTCAGCTTGATGCGCGCCGAACCCAGGATGAGCCTTCTTAGGCAGATGTCTGTGGAAGAGGTGGATCTGTTGCTGGCGCAGCTGTCAGCTGAAGAGATGATCGAGTGGAGCGATTATCTGCCCGACAGCTTTATCGACCGCGCTTTGGCGCAAATGGGTGAGCGGCAACGCAAGCGCTACGAGCTTTATGATCAATACTCGGAAAATGAAATAGGCCGTTACACAGAACATCAGGCCTTGGTGCTCAGTAACAAAAGCCGGGTGGAACAGGCGCAGCGTTTTTTCCGCCGCATTGACTTGGATTGCTGCGAAAATCTCTATCTGGTGGATGAGGATAATCATTACCAGGGGACAGTCAGTCGCTATGAGATTTTTCGCCAGGATCCACAAACCCAGCTTATTTCGCTTATTGAACCGGACAGCCGGGTATTGTCGGCCGATTCATCCTTGATAGAGGCGGCCGAAGCGATAGAGCATAGCTCAGACATTGAGCTGCCGGTGGTCGATGAAGAAGGCACCTTAATCGGCCGCTTGACGCTGCGAACGGCAACCGCCTTGGTGCGAGAACACTATGAAGCGCGTTTGATGGCTTCGGCCGGTATGGATGAATCCGATGACCTGTTTGCGCCTATCGTCAAGGGCGCGCGTCGCCGCGCCATTTGGCTGGGGATCAATCTGCTGACGGCATTTTTGGCCTCTGCCACCATAGGTTTGTTCGAGGATGTATTGGCAAAAGTAGTGGCGCTGGCGGTATTGATGCCGATAGTGGCTTCTATGGGTGGTATTGCCGGATCGCAATCATTGACCCTGATGATCCGCGGCATGGCGATGGGACAGATTTCCATAGGCAACCTGTTTTCCTTGATGAAGAACGAACTCGGGATAGGGGCACTCAACGGCATTCTCTGGGCCATACTCATAGGTTTGGTGGCCGGGCTCTGGTTTGACGATAACCTGATTGGTATGACGATAGCCGTGGCAATTTTGGTCAATATGCTGGTTGCGGCCTTGGCCGGGGTGGCAGTACCCATGATATTGCAGAAATTCAATCAGGATGCTGCGCTTTCCGGCTCGGTGATCCTGACCACGGTCACGGATGTTGTCGGCTTCTTTACCTTCCTTGGATTGGCAACCTTGCTGTATCTATAGTCGTTAGCTTTTTACGTGACAGCATTGACCACTTCTGCAAAGTGGGCTCAATAGAAGACAGTCAAAAGAAAAGGGAGCACAGGCTCCCTTTCACAAAAGGCTTTGAAATTTACTGGGCAACAACGGCATTGAAATCTTGCACAGTGTCGGTTTGGTTGCTCAGGGTGACCTGATGCAACTGAGGGGCAGGGTTGGGAATGATAAGACCATCATATTGCTCTGGATCGTCATTTTCCGCGCTGCAGCTGAAGGCTACTGTATAATCCCCGGCGGGAATAAAGCCAAAGGCGTATTTGCCGAAGTTACCCACTTCATACTCTACTTCGACCGAGTTGTAAGGCACTACGGCACCTTCTGGTACGGCATTCTGATTGACATCCGGATCCAGGTTGTCGGTCAGCAGTGTTGGGTCCAGATCGTGGCCGGGATAGAGGTAGACAAAGTTACCGCTATCGGCAGCACATTCACCTGCGTTGAACAGGTTGATATCCACTTGGCCGGACAATGAAGCCACAGTCGCGTTGTCGACTATAGTCACGCCATGAGGCTTGAGGTTGTAACGCTGGCCATTTTGGTTCTCCACCAGACTACGGCGCAGGTCAAACTCTATGGTAAAACGCTGAACGCCGGCGCTGCCAACCTCAAAGCTGCCCAAACGCAGTTTATTACTGGGTTGTTTGAGTGGCACTTGACCGGTTTCGTCGATCACATAGCTGAGATCTGAACCGACCGATTCATCCAATACATGCAGGATGAGTTCTGAATAAGTGCCTACTTCCAACTCGGCATCGCTGAGGATGAGGGCGCTGTCGCTGCCTTGATATTCCAGCAGATCCAGTTGGCGGTAGTCCTCGCCGTTAGGTCCGGAGACCTCGAGGATGATGTTATCCTGTCCCGCCCTTACCAGCTCAATTTTGTCAAATGCCACTACCACTTTTTCGGCGCTGTCGACCGGGGCATCAGACACGGCAAAGCTGACTTTGGCGGTATCAGGCGTCGGTGTCGGCGGGGTGTCATTGTCACTACCACCACAGGCCGTCAGAAATAGGCCTGAGCCGCAAAGCAGTGCAATAGTCGAGATACGATTTTTCATCTTGGTTCCTCTTGTTGTTTCCCGGAGCGTGACAGCTACCCGATTACCGGGGGTTACTCAGAGAATTATGTTTGTTGTCTGCCACAAACTCCCTCAATGGGGCTAACATAAGGAAGGTGCGAACAGGTCCCATGTGTGCTCTGCGTCGGCTTACAGGCCAGGATGCAAGGCGTGGTTCGCAGTAAATGGCTCAGTCCTTTGCAAGAAGCACAACACAGCAGACTGGCCTATAAGCCACGCCCTTCGGGGCTTACACAGCAACCGGCTTTCGGCGTTATCCGACTTCGACAGGCCCCGGCATGCCTTCAGTCAGATGCCTTGAACGCCAATTGCTGTGTAAGCCAGAGTGCCACGAGGACTTATTCGCACCTTCCCGAACTAATTGCGGCTTTTACCTGTGGCCATACGTTAATCTGGTTAATCCGAGGTTAAGTTTTATGGGGGATGTCCCCTTCAATAGCTCACATATCCGCCAAGTATAGTCACCAAAGGAGTATCTATGCCTAATCCTACCCAGGAAATCACGGTTTCCCTGGCCCAAAGCCCTGACTTGATTGCTGCCGCTTGCGCTTTGGTGGACAGCCGCGATGATAATGCTCACCCCTTGAATCACCAGGCCTTTATGGCCTCCCGTGCCGTGATAGTGGCGCAAAACGGGGCCGGGGAGCTGGTGGGCTGCGCTGTGATTAAGGCCGGGCGAGGAGATATCGCCGAGCTTGGGTATTTAATGGTGCATCCTGAGTACAGGCGGCGGGGGATTGCGGCGGCCTTGACGCGAAAGCGGATCCAAATCGCCCGGGAAATGGGGATTCGGCTATTGTTTGCTACAGTTAGAGAAGAGAATCGTGCCAGTCGTGACAACTTGCTCAAGTCCGGGATGCAGTTTTGGGGTAATTATCTGAGTATCAGGGGCACAGGCAATACCGTGGGGTGGTACTTTTTAGTATTGGCCGCTCAAGTGGATGTCGCTACAGAAATGCTCAAGTTGGTGGGGGATAGGGTCAGAATCGACTGAATTTACACTTTTTTGTCATCAGCTCGTGGCAAACTTGCGTTTCCTGACAGAATTTTGTCACGAATGCCGTGAGCCAGATTGCAAAATGCCATTAGCCGAAATAGAGTTAAATCACCAACAATAAAAATAGATTCAGTGCCTTGGGCGTTTTTGTGCTCAGGGATAAGGATACGGCCATGGTCTTGGACGGAAATCGATTTGCCGACAGACAAACGTTCGCCCTTCAATATGGATAAACACCCAGGTTACCTTTTCAGGCTACTGCTTGCGTTTGTTCTGTTCCAATTCAGTGTTGGTGCCTGGGCCGCTCAGGTGCTCGACAACAGCTACATTCTTAAGGCTGAGCCACAACAGCTGGCTCCGACCTCATTCGAGGGGGTACCTGCCTGGATCCGAGCGCAACAGGAAACCAGCCTGAGTTTGAGTGGTGGCAGTTACTGGATGGTGAACCCTTTGCGGGTGGCCAGTCGTGAACAGACTTGGGTCATAGACGTACGCAATTCCATCATAGAATCCATCGACCTTCTGCTGCTTGGGCAGGATGGCAGCATGCAACAAGCCCACTCTGGCTATGATGCCGACTATCAGTATCTGTTTGATTACGGCAGGCGGTTCACCATCAAGCCAGGGATAGACTATTGGTTGGTGGTCAAGGTCGAGAGCCGTTACTACTCATCGGCACCCGAGATCCGTCTGGCACCGGAAAGGGAACACAGGCTCAGTGCCGACAGGCATGCCACCGCCGTGGTGCTATGCCTCGGGGGCTTGATTTTTATCGCCTGCTATAACCTGTTCATCTTCTTTACCACCCGTGACAAGGCGTTTTTTTGGTACGGTCTTTATGTGCTGGCCTACTTCTGCGGCTGGGCCTTGACCTTCCACTTGCCTGTGCACCTGTTTCAGTTTCGGCAACTCGAGTTGCACCACCTGTTCTTTATCAGCCTGCCAATATTGAACATATTGTTCTATAACAATTTTTTGCAGCTTTCTCTCTATTCGCCCAAGCTTTGGCGTCTCAGCCGCATCTTACTGTGGGCCTGTGTGCTGGCTCTGCCTACCAGTATCTGGCTTTTGTCCTACACGGCGATTATTGCTTCCGTGCTTATCATGCTCTGGATTGGACTGGCGATAGTTTGCGGTAATGTCTGTCTGATGAAAGGCTTCTCGCCGGCACGCTATTTCATCATGGCTTTCAGCTGTTTGCTATTGCCGGCAATCATCATATTGCCCGGTAACATGGGTATCACCCCGGACTTCTTTGAGTATGCCGAGCTGGCGACTCTGCTGGGCGGCACTGCCGATGCTCTGCTGCTGTCCTTGGCGTTGGCAAGCAAGCTCAAACTCTTGTCGGAAGAGCGCCAGGAGTATATCCGCAAGTTGGGCATCGCTTGGGAGCGAGCCCGCAGTGATAGCCTCACAGGTCTTGCCAACCGCTTGGCCTATGATGAGAGTCTGGCGGATACTTGCCTGAGTAGTGGCATGCCCAAGCCGGGATATATGTTGGTATTGCTGGATATTGAGGGGCTGAAACGGGTCAATGACACCCTGGGGCATGGGGAAGGGGACAGATTGCTGCTGGCGATAGCCGAAGAGCTAAAGAGCTGGTCTGTGGCCAAGTTAAAGCCTTTTCGTATCGGTGGCGATGACTTTGCTTTGCTGTTGCCGGAAGCCGAGGCGCAGCAACTGCAGAACTTACTGCCGAGGCTGGAGCAGCGTATTGCCAGTGAAGGTTTTGCCGAGCTCTGTGTCAATCATGGCTCTGCCACCAGTACAGATAAAGAAAAGATCCAGGATTGGGTCCGCGCCGTCGACAAAGACTTGTATCAGTGCAAGAGTCTGCGTCGCCGTGAGCTGCACGCCAGACAACTTGCAGCAGCCGAAGGCCTGCCCCGCTAAACTCACGGGGCTAATTTCGGGACTAATTCCTGGGCTAAGTCAGGAGCTTAGTCCAGAGCAAGTCCAAAGCTGAGTCGAACAGGCTAAATCTCGCCTGGATGCCTATCAGAAGTCTTCCTCACCCTTGATATGGCGCGGATAGCCACTGATGGCCTTGGAGGTGTGCATACCCGCCATGGTTGCGGCTTCGACGCAGCCCACATTCAGCCCTGTTTTTATCCAATCGCCGGTGACATAGAGGTTATCCAGCCCAGTACCGTCTGTGGTGATGCGAAAACGCGAGCTATCTTTCACCGACAACACATACCGCTCGGACGGGTCGACATTGGCACGCCAGTATTGGCTGTCAAAGCGCTGTTGTCCTTGACGTTCCTCCGGGTCGTGCAGCCAATCCCAGACAAAGCCATTTTTGGCTTCCGGCCAGAGATTGCCTATTTGATGCTCGAGTTGCCCCAGAGCCCCGGACTTGGCCACGGCATTCATTTGCTGGTTAAAGTCACTCTGCTCTCTGGGTGGATATTCGGCAACCGGCAGCGCCGAGCAGAAGTAACTGGCATTTTTGACGCTGCCTATCGGCCAGCTTTCTTTGTCAATCAATTGATCCATACTGGCCCAGGTGTCATAGGGCTCGCTGAAGGCCGACAGCACAGGCTCTTCGCCGGAAGTCGGAAAAAGTTGCCAGCCAAGGCCGTTGAGATCTGTGTTGAGCCACAACTGATAGGCCTGGGTCGCCACGGTTTGCACCTTGGCCACAGCTTGAGATAGCGCCGGACTTTGGGTCATCACCTCTTTAGCCACATGAGGAACGGCTCCTATGGATAGACCGAAGATCACCTTGTCAAAATCAATCCCCTTACGCAGCTGTTTCACCGGCAGAACGTGGCCGGTTTCTTGCTGGTACAGCTGCGGCCAATCACTCCAGAAGTGTTCCAGATTGACCCGGTTTTCGGCAATTAATCTGGCTTGAGTTTCATCCAGTTGTGATAGCAGAGGCTCGCTTGGCCAGCAGCCGAGTCCTTTGACATCCACCAGCGGTTGATACTCGCTGAGTCCGGGTTTGAGGCTGGCCTGCTCCACTATCTCTATGCTGCTGACGGATTGCCCCTGACAATGCAGCTGTTGTACCTGATGGAAGAAGTGAAAATTCACTCCGCGGCGTTTCAACACTTCATAGTAGGGGGTGAATACTGTGTCGCCCATGCCGGCCTGCATTTTCCACATCACGCCCCCTTGGTAGCAGAGGGCTATTCGCAACATGGAGCGGATTATGGTGCCGGCTTCCACATTGGGGCGGGAGAAATCGCCCTGCTCGTAGGCAAACACCAGATCGTAGAAGCCCCTGACCGGTGCTGAATCGACAGTGTAGCGCTCGCTGGCGCCATGGCGACGCAGCCATTCGCGGTAGTCATAGCCGTTGATAACATCGAATCCGCCCTTGAATACCCCATCGACAAACATCCCCTTGAGTATGGTCAGACCGAGGTCGGCACCTATGTAGAGGCGCCTGAGCTCGTCATTGCCACTCAAGTGATCGCCAAAGCGGCGGTTGAGACGCCGATGCAGTATATCGACGGCACTCTCGATTAGGCCATCGTCCTCGACAGTGTCGTGGTGGTGATCGTCACACTCCTGGCATATCAGCTGGTTGAAGCGGCACTCCAGCTTGTCCCCCAGGGTTTCCAGGCTATCTTTGGCGTCATCCAGCGCCTCTTCGATGCGATCGTTCAGACGTTCAAACCAGTCGCGGGAGAACCAGTCTCTGGGGCTATCCTTGGCCACGGCCTCATCGACTTCATCCATCTGTTTTAACCATTGACGGATCCAGTAGAAGGCCGCCTTGACCAATTTCCACAGCGTCAGGGTTTCTGTACTGTCGCCCGGGATCCCCGGCATAGGCGGGAACTCTATGGGCCAGCTCAGGCTGCGGCCATCTATCTGCTCCTGCAGCACAATAAAGTTATGGGGCTTGAACGCTTCGACAAAGCTGGCCAGCGGCGCGTCATCCGCTCGCCCCAGTTCTTCATAGGCTTTGCGCATCAGGGCGGCGGCATTTTGGTAGAAACCAAACCAAATATGCAGCCCATGCTCTTCGATACGATCCCCCATGGCGGCATTGCGCCCGGAGGCTCCCTTGCCACCAATGCGCCAGCCCTGTTGATAGATATCTATCTGGTACCGGTTTTGCCAGCCGGGTTGTTCGGTCAGGCACATAGCCGCGGTAATGGCGGCAACGCCTCCACCGAGAATGGCAATTTTCTCTTTTTTGACCACAGAGTTGTCCACCAACACTTCGCCCGGCGGCACCTCAAAGTCAAAATTCACATGGTAGGGCAGCAACACCTGCTGCTCGCCGAGTTGTACCCCCAGGGTGTCGGCCAGCGGGAAGCTGTCGTTGGCAAAGACGGTGGCCACCAGGGAGTTATCCAGCAGCGACAGATGATGCACCTTGTTGACTCTGGCCGGCGCCTGCAGCAGCGCCTGATATACCGCCTTGGTACCGGAAGCGTCGGGGAACTGCTTCAGGAAAACTTGCTCCACCGCCGGTTTGAACAGCAGTTCGAATACCTGCTCGGCTCCAAGAGCATCCAGATCGGGAATAAAGTCGCTTTGGGCCTGAATAAAGTCCCAGGTTTGGCCTATGGCTTCGAGTGGAGAGAGGGCATTCTCCTGCTGCGGTCTACACTTAACCTGGAGCAGTGGTGCCATTGCCAGTTCGGCATCCGGGGAAAATTTTTGAAAACTCTTGGCCGACAACGACAGTTCGGTCAGCGGCTCATCTACGCCAGGCATCCGGTATTCGCAGGCGTATTTGGGATAACCAAACAGCTCGCGGCCATTGATCAATGCCATCGCATCATTGACCCAGATATGCAGCGGCTGAAACAGAATTTCGCTGATTTCGCCGGAATCCGCACCGGCCTGTTTGCCCACCATCACCCAGGTGATGATATCGGTTTCCTGAATCCAACCCTTGTTGCGATCCACCTCGACACTGGAATAAGCCTTGGCGATTTGAGTGAAAGTTGTCAGTACATAAGGAGACAACACCTTGAAATGCATCTTGTTGTTGGCGACCCGGTTCAGGGTTTGATCGACACTCTGTTGTAAATTGGCAAGCTTGCCCTTGAGGAAAAAGCCGTACATATCGGCCTGGGTTAACACCAGAGGAGAGTGCATAAGCACTGAGCCGGGAGGGTAGATAAAGTCGGGGCGTTGTTCGTTCATGGCGACCATCCTTGTGTACTGACGTTTGCCAGATTTATCTGGCTGAATTAACTGAATAAACCTAGCGTATATTCAGGCATCTTACAATTGCAGTCCTGTTGCCTGTGGTTTGCTCTTTGTGGGAACCTTGAACCAAGCTCGCTTGAGCGAAAGGGGACGTCGCCGCTATGCTTGCGTTCCGGGCATGAGCCGGAAGATTGTGTCAAGGCAAGGAGATAAGGGAAAGCGATGCGGCATTTATTGAGACACTACAGTGAAAGCGACGCCACAGGGTGCCATAGCCACGATATCGGTCAGCTTATCTATCTGCATCATGGCGCGGTTTTGCTGGAGAGTGGCCAAGCCGAGTCCTTGCTGCTCAGCGGTCAACTCCTGCACCTGCCGCCCGGGTGCGAGCATGCTCATAGATTGCTGAAACATACACGCTGCAGTTTATTCTATTTGCGGCCCGAGGTATTGCCGCAGCATTGGCAGTCTCATGGATTGCATCAAGGACCTGCGCCCATGAGCGTCAGTCCACTGTGGTCGGCGCTGCTGCAAAGACTGGAAACTGTCACTGAAGACAAGGAGGCCGCCTATCTTGAAGTGCTGCAGGATAATCTGTGTCAGCTTCAGCCTCAAGGCCGGCTCGAGCCGCTTTACCAGAGTCTGGACCCCAGGCTATTGCCAGTTATCGAAACCATGCAGCGTTCACCCAATCTTAAGCTGCGTCTAGAGGATTTTGCCAAGCACTGCGGCGCTTCCGAGCGGACGCTGAATCGCTTGTTCCGTGTGTGCCTGGGGGTGAGCTTTAAGGACTGGCGCCGTCGTAGCCTTATGCTCGAAGCCCAGCGCCGACTGCGGCAAGGGCAGCCGATGACACAGGTGGCTTTGGAGCTTGGCTATCAGAATCTCAGTGCGTTTTCGGCGGCTTATCACAATTTCTTCCGGCGCCAGTCATATCCTCAGTAGCTCTGCGCCAGTCGCTTGGCGCTATCATCGCCGATTAACACACAACTCATCTCGTCGGTGCGGATAATACGTTCGGCCTCGAATTGAAATAGGGCGAATACTCTGATGCTGAATCGGCTGCCATCGGCTTTCTCTCCCGCCACTCTATGACAGGAAAACACCTTTTGCTGCTGACAAATAAGCTGCTCAAAGCCGATCTCGCTAATTTTTACCTGGCTTCTGAGCCAGTGAATGTGAGCACAAAAGGCCCGGTAATCCAGCTCCTTACCATCCACCCACTGACGATACTCCGGATGAAAGTCCTGCGTTAATGCCAGTTGCCAATCGGCGCGGGTCAGCACTCGGCCCAATATCTGTTGCACTCTGCCGGCTAACAATTTCTCTTTGGGATCCAGCTTCATTTTCGGCTCCTTATTGGTCTATCCCGGGGGATGTCCCGGTTAAGCTTTTCTGTTAAGCAACGGCATGGTGCCGCATCAGGCTGGGTGTTGCTTTGGTATTGGCGCCAACTTGTGTGGTTTTCACGCCATAATGTGCTGGCGATGTCCAAGGAATATGGTGCTTGGTGAAGATGACAATGCCGGTGCCAGTGCCAGTGCCTTAATCGTTTCAAGGCAACCGGACTCTCGGCAACTGGACAGTCACCTTAAGTTGGCGCTAATTTGAGCACTATGAAGAGAGTCTTTTTAGCCGCAAACGCGAGCATGAGCATAAACATACGCATCGCCAGGTTAAGCGATATCCCCGCCATGATGTCACTGAGGTTGAATGTGAGCGAAAATCGCCTGCAGGATCCCGGGCGGATCACTCATGCCTGTTATCTCGGTTACCTGAGCGGCCGGCGGCGAAGCTGGGTTGCCGAGACTGACACCCAACTGCTCGGCTTTACCTGCGCCGACCGTGATGATGCCAGAATTTGGGCGCTTTTTATCGCTCAAGAGGCGGAAGGAAAGGGCATAGGTAAGGCTCTGTTACAGCAAGCTGTTGACTGGCTCCACGCCGGTGGCTGCAGCAAGCTGCAACTCAGTACCGAGCCGGGTACCCGCGCCGAAGGCTTCTATCGCCATCTCGGCTGGCAATCCTTGGGGCTTACTGAAGATGGCGAGCTGCATCTGCAGCTTATCCCCCAGAGTCATCAGCCTTGCGGCTAACTACTGTGGACTTTCGTCTGTGCTAAGGAAGGTGCGAACAAGTCCCATGTGTGCTCTGCGTCGGCTTACAGGCCTGGATGCAAGGCGTGGTTCGCCGCAAATGGCCTTAGTCCTTTGTAAGAAGCACAACACAGCAGATAGGCCTGTAAGCCACGCCCTTTGGGGCTTTCACAGCAACCGGCTCTCTGCGTTATCCGACTTCGACAGGCCCCGGCATGCCTTCAGTCAGATACCTTGAACGCCAATTGCTGTGCAAGCCAGAGTGCCACGAGGACTTATTTGCACCTTCCCAAAAGGCAGCTCAGCTATTCACAAAGCAGGTGATGGATTGCCGTTTCGACGGAAACCCGGGCCAAGTAGGATAGCGATTTAAGGCCTAGAGTTGGATAGCCGCTATACAAATGCATCCATGCATGACCTACAGCGCTGCCAGCTTTAAGCTCATAAAGCAGCTATTCGGGTCTTGTTGATAGTCGGCGAAGGGGGCACAGAAGCTAAAGCCTTCACTCGCGTACAAGGCTCGGGCCGGGGCGAAATAGGCCATAGTGCCAGTTTCCAGGTAAAGCCTTTGGACACCCAGGCCTGCGGCATGATGCAGCAGGTGTCTGAGCATGGCTCTGGCGTACCCTCGGTGGCGGAAACTTGCAGCTGTGCGCATGGATTTAAGCTCGGCCTCGGCGTTGCCAAGAAGTTTGATGGCACCACAGGCGGCGGGTATTTCTGTTACCCAAAGGGTGAAGAAGTGGATATCCGTTTGTTTCAGGCCGCTGAGGTCGAGGGCATGCACGCTCTCGGGCGGCGATGTGGCCTGCATCTCTTGCAGGTGCTCTGCAAGCAGTTGCAAAACCGCCGGATGGCTTAAATCACCGGCTCTGATCTGCATTGAATCTTCTTTGGGCATGATATTCATGGTGTTGCTCGTTGCTATGGCTCGCTATATTAGTGGCTTGGCGCTATTGACCAAGCAGCGAACGTGGCAATGCTTATGCCATCTTTGTAAAGATGGCCATTTTAGACGTGGAATTGAGGTTGGACGCGGTGCGGGTGGGCCTATATGACAAACTGGCTACAGGCCCAAAATTGAGTGGTGTTATTTGAATCGCACCGCAAACAGGCAGAGTGCCCGTTTGCGGTGCATGGTAAAAGGCCTATAAGACCTTTTTTGATGAGCCGTAATCCTGCTCAGTCCAGCGATTTCAGCGGCCGATAATGGCCCAAGCTGGATGGCAGGACTATGCCCTGGCTTCGCAACTGGTTGACCCGGTTTTGATAGGCGGCGCCTACGAGCAGTTGCAGTGCCAAGTCCACGGCACGGCGCTGACGGTAATCATCCAGATAGCTATCCTTGGCCCAGGCGTTGAAGGCGCCCAGTGCCGGCCCGGCCCAGATCTGGTAATCCATCTCCCGACCGCTTTCCCCTGTGTTGGACCAGCGGCTCGATAGCCCCAGATACCAGCGGAAAATGAGCGCCATCTTGCGCTTTGGATTGCCTTCGGCGCGGCGAATTTGTTCGGGATCCCGCGCCATAAAGTGGGCAACCGTGCCTTGCCAGATTTCATCCAGATTGGCGCGAAACACCTGAGTTTCCAGCTTTTGGCGCTCATCGGCCGGAATGGCCTCTATCGAGTCGTAGCGGCTGTAAATTTCGTACAGTTTATTGGCCCGCATGGGGAATAGGGTGCCGCGTTTTACCACTTGCAGCTTGACGCCCATCTCAAACATATCTGCGGCCGGTGCCATGGTGACATCGGCCATTTCCACTGTCGCCAATAGCTTCCGGCTGTGCTCGCTGGCACCGGCTTCGATACAGGCCTGATTGATAGAGCCGGTAACAATAAAGGCGGCGCCCATATTGAAGGCCGCCAAAGCCGCATCCGGCGTGCCTATGCCGCCACCCGCTCCAACCCGGATAGGTTCTTGGTAGGCGTATTTTGCCTGCATTTTATCCCGCAAGGCGATAATGGTGGGCAGCAGGGTAACCAGAGGACGATTGTCGGTATGACCGCCGGAGTCTGCCTCGGCGGTAATGTCGTCGGCCATGGGCACCTGCCGGGCAAGTTCGGCCTGCAGTTCGGTGATCCATCCCTGGCTCAGCAGCTGCTGGAGGATTTTCTCCGGCGGCGGCGCCATAAAGTGGGCGGCGACTTCGGTGCGGCTCACCTTGGCTATCACCTTGTTGGCGATTAGGGTGTTGCCGTCACTGTCCCGGCTCAGTCCGGCCACCCGATATCTCACTATGTGAGGGGTCAGCGCCAGAAAGGCCGAGGCTTCGACCGTACGTACCCGGTGTTTGAGATAGAGCTCGACCGCACCTTGCTCGAGTGCCGGTTCGCTGGGGCTGTGGATCAGGTTAAAGGCGTAGGGACCGCTTGGCAGCGCCGCCTGAATTCGGCTGATGGCGGCTTCCACTCGGGCGGGTACCAGACCGGCGGCGCCGAATGAGCAGAGTATGCCGGCCTTGCCGAGGGCAATCACCAGCTCTTCGGAGGCGATACCGTTGGCCATGGCGCCGGCATAATAGGCGTACTTGACTTTGTGGCAGGCGGCAAAGGCCGGATCGCCGAGCGCTGCTGCGCTGAGCGGCGGCACCATGGCGCAAACCGGCAGTGTATTGCCGCTTGCACTCGCCTCGGCAAGCTGCGCCTGATTGGCAAACAGGATTTCATCCTTGGTTTGTCTGGCGACAAACAGCGGCTTATCCAGCGCCTTGATTACGTTGCCGGCACAGTTATCCGTGGCCGCAAAGACATCATCACTGTTCGGGTTCAGGGCCCAGGGCCAATTGAAGCTTGTCATCTTGTTGCTCTCATTATCTGTTCGGTTGTCTTTGCCTGAGGGCTCAGGCTTCTTCAATGGCCAGAGCCAGATCTTTTATTTCATAAATTCGCAGGCCATCTTTGGCGAGCCAGGCATCGGCTGTCAGTGTGACTCTGTCCGGCGTATCCTCTATGGCTGTGATATGCAGCTCCAGCGACATCTGCCGGTTCAGGGGATTGATCTGACCGCGGTATTTCCACTGTACCTGACTCAGACAATGGGCGAATCTTGGGTTACTGAATTGGCTTCCAAGCCCGGCGTCCAGGGCAAAGGCACTCAGGAGTTCCAGCATGGCTTCCACCCCGAGCGAGCCCGGCATTACAGGGTCCTGATGGAAATGGAAGCGGAAGAACCAGTCAGCGGCATCGATTTTGCGCTCGCCATAGATGTAGCCCAAGCCGGAATGGCCGCCTTGGCGGCAGATGCGGATAGAATCGACAAAGTTGAGTCGACCGCCCGGCAGGCGCAGGTGTTTTTGATCCCAAGAGCCATGATATAGAGCGCAAGCGGCGGCGCGAAGATCATAGCTCACATCGGCCTCAAGCCCTTGCTGTTTATCCCAGGGCTCGGTCACCTTGCCGTTATCCAGTCCCAACTGGTTTTTCAGCGCCTCGGCCTTGAAGTAACCAAATACTGCCTCGCCTTCATAGAAGGGTTCACCATCGGCGCTGAGCACAAAGCTGAAACTCTGGATGATGTTGGTGCCCGCCTTGACAGTGCTCAGCAGACGCGAGTCGTTGCTGATGGTCTTGCCACGCAGGTCAAGCCGGCGCAGCAGTGTGCCTTTACCGTCGAGGTTACGGAAGAAAAGCTCTGTGTCGCCATAGCCCAGGGTGGTGCCCATATAGCCGGAAATAAAACCATTGGGCTGCAGCGCTATCTCCATCAAAATCGAGTAGGGCATATGCGCCGGGTGGCTGTTTTCACTAAAGTACCAAGCCTTGGGTGGCACTTCATATTCGCCGATACAGGAGGCCGGAGACTTGAAGTCGCCGCGCTTGCCAATCACCTGCGTCACCCTGGTGGTGAGCTGCAGATCGCCGCAAGGGGTGCGCGGTGGGATAAGCCCGCGGTAGGCGGCAAAGTCGGGGCCGAAGCAGTTCTCAATATCGCCGGTGGCAAATTCAAACATATGCCATGGGGTAAAGGGCGTAGTATCGGGCCTGCGATTCGGGTAGTCCGGCGTTACTGGTGCCGGAACATGCCTGACCGGGAGCACGCCGTGAATGGGCTGGGAATCCGGGCAGCTTTCATGGCTCATCAAGGGAGCATTGATGGATGCCTGGCGCCCGGCGTTCAGCGCCTCGTTAGCATCACTTGCCGAGGCGGCAACCTGTTGCGGCTTTCCGCTGTGCTCCTGGTTGCTGTCATCGGCGTACCTGTGACTGTCTTCATCTTCTTTGAGCATGACGCCAAGATTCTGGAAGTCCACCACGACCTTGCCGTCGAGCAAGATCTCAATATTGGCCTTGGCCCAGGGGCTGGGTGTCAGTCCTATTTCGGTGACTTCCATCCGATAGGTGAGACGATTGGATTGCGGCTGTACCTGTCCGCGGCAACGTACCTTCTGCGGCGCACTTTCCAGTGGTTGGAAACGGCCATTGCGGGTGTGTTTGTGCAGGCCAAGATAGAGCATATAGAACTGCAGCAACTGACCGCAGCCCTCGGCCATCAAGGAACCGGCCATCACCTGATCGTCCTTGAAATGACAGGGGAAATACCAGTGATCCGGCTCCAGTTGCTTGTGCCCTTCAACCAGACCCAGGCCCCAGGCGCCGCCGCTTGGTTCGACTCTGCGGACCTCTTCGATCATCAGGAACTTTTCCGAGGCAAAACACAGCGAGGCTTGGCGGTAACCCAAGTCATGAGATGGGCCAAAGCAGGCGCCGATATCGCCGCTCAGCAGTTGCCTCATTCGCTGGTAATCAAATATCTGTTGTTTACAGTGGATCAAGGGCTGGAATTGGCGCTTGTTCGCCATCGCCAGGTTGCGGGCCTTGATCTCCTCTTCGGTGCGGATGACTCCCTTGCCATCGGCCAGCTCGGCATCGGTGAAGAAACCGGCGCAGCCGTTGTCCATCTTGAGGATCAGACGCTCGCCGACAAAACACTCGTAAGAGAAGAAAAACAGCAGGGTATCGCCGTTGCGGGCGAAGTGATTGATGGAGATGTCGTATCTCAGGGTATCACCGCCACGGGGCAGATCGCCGAGGAAGGTGAGGGTACAGTCGAGCAAACGGTAGACCCGCTCGCCCTTGTTCTCCAGATCTATGCCGAGATAGCTTATCAGCATCAAGTCACACTGGCCCGATTCCACGGCCACCGCCCAAGGGATCTGGCCATCGACCAGATAGGGGGCGTCCACGGGAATATCATACTCTGTGGTCATGGTGCTTGGCTTGTATTCGCCGAGACGGGCATTGAGTTTAGTCACCCTGGAGACCAGCAGATAATCTGTGGTGGGCAGTCGCACCCGGCGGCGGTAGCTGTCGATCACGGCATACTCAGGGCCGAATACCGGCGCTATGTCGCCCTCGGCGTATTGCACCAGATCCTGATAATTCCAGATGCAGGGTTTGTCCTTGGGCACTTGGGATGTCGCTTTGGAGGTAATGGTTTTGGCAACAGTTTCAGCAGCCGTTTGAACCGATTCCTTGGGCGTGCGCGCTGGTAAAGGCGCTACTGAGGCGGAGCTCAGGTCTGCCGAGCGCTTGTCTTCTGAACCGATATTCTCAGCGCTTAAGCGGTTTTCGGCCGCAGTCCCGGCGCCCAAGAGGGCGCTGGCCAGTGCCAGTCCGGTTTCGCGGCTCTTGAGGAAGGCCAGGTGCGCTTCACGTGCCAGCCGTTGATTATCTGCCAGTGCCTGCAGGTGCGCTTTGGTACCGGCTTTATGGGGGGCGGCTGCAATTTTATCGCCGGGCACGGATTGTCTGAGAGCTGATGGGGCGTGCTGATTGTTCACCGGGCTGAGCTCCTGAGTGAGTTCCTGAGAGTGTTCTTGAATGAGTTCCTGAGTCAGTTCACTGTTAACTTGTTGGCTGCTGGTGTGCATTTCCGGCGCTGCCTGGGCTTGAGTGTTATTTGCCTGGGCAAGCTTTTGGCGAATGCCGGTCTCGTGTTTAAGCTCGGCGGTGGCGATATGCTGCTCTATGGCGTCACCGCCAAGGGTGATGGTCTGCCACAGCTGGCGGACATTTGCGCCGGCTATCTTTTGACTGGGCTTTTCACTGGCCCCTTGACTGCTCTCTTGACAGCTCTTTTTATTCTGCGTGCTCAGCGCCTGTTGCAGGTGCGCTTTTTGCTCCGCCGACTGTTGCAAAGTAACCGCGGCGCAGCGGCGCTCGCCATCTATCAGCAGGGTGTGGGATTCTTTATCCCTATCCTGGGTCAGGCGCAGCAGCGAGTGCAGCAAACTGGCCATCCCTGCGGCGACAAAGCTGTGCCCCATACGCGAGACGGCGCTGTGGCTGGTGGCCGCGATACGACGAAAAGCCTTGAAGCTGGGGCTGTGTTCATCTACCTCAGGCTGTGCGTCCCGGCAAAGTGCTTGCTCTCTTGAGTCTGCCGTAGAGAGAGGCTCTGTAGTTGTTAATTCCACTGATGAAAACGGCTTGAAACTCAGCTCTGTCAAGGCGCCGTAGCGGCCGCTTTGATGCGCAACTGACGGCGTCAGCACCAAGGCGCCGGCGCCTTCACCCGGTAACAGTCCAAGCTGTTGCAGACGCTTGCCCGAGTGCAATACCCGCTCGGCACTGCCGGCGAGATCCACCGCGGCCACTACTACGGCGTCCAACGCCTCGGTGCGGCAGAGATTGGCGGCCACTTCCAACGCCCGGGGAACCGACAGCTCGGCGGCCGAAATACTGAAAGCCGGGCCGTTGAAATCCCATTGGGAGGCGACCCGGGAGGCCATGATGTTGCCTATGTAGCTGGTGTATTGATTGAGGCTGGCGCTGGGCAGTACGCTGTCCATCGCCAAACGCTCGAGTTCGAGATACTCATCTTGGCTTAAGGTGATGCCGGCATCTTTAAGGCTCTGGCTAATCTGGCTATGCAGATTGACCCGGCCGCGGAACTGATGCAGTTCAAGCTCGGTTTCCATGGCGACCAACACAGCCACCCGGCCACCCATGGGCAGATTGGCATCGCGAATCGCATCATCGGCCACCTTGAGCAGCAGTAATTGCTGCGCCACCAGTCTATCTCCCGGATGGGGCGGCAGGCGGAATTTGAGGAAATCCAGTTCAAACTTGTCTATGTAGCCGCCATTGGGCGCCTGTTCAAGCCCCATGCTGGAGAGCAAAGAGCGGTTTCGCTCCAGGCCTTTCCAGCGTTTGGGGGGCAGGGCTCTGGTGGCCGTTTGCCCTTTGGCTATCAGTTTGGCAAGCGTCTCGAGCGAGTCGGCGGCGCCGAAATGCGCGGAGGCGCCCTCAATCGCCAGGCCGTCAGCGCCTTGGTTTGCAGCCGCTCCCGGCGAAGGTTTGGCCGGAATAAGCTCTTGGGCAGCATCTGGCCCTGTAAGCAGCAAGTGGGCGTTACAGCCTCCGAATCCGAACACAGACACCCCGGCAACCGGGCCGGGATTGCCCGCTTTGGTCGGCCAGGGGATGGCACTGCGCACTATATTGTGCTCGCCAAACACGCCGTTGGGCGAGCTCAGCGGCGCCGATATTCTCACCGAGGCCGGTAACAGCTTGTGTTTCATCGACAGCAGCAACTTGATGATGCCGGCCATACCGGCAGCGGTCAGCAAGTGGCTGAGGTTGGACTTGACCGAGCCGATTTTAGGCGCGGCGCTGCCTTCCAGACATGGGCCGAAAAACTGCTCCATGGAACTGAGTTCCACCTTGTCACCCAGAGGCGTGCCCGTGGCGTGGCACTCAATCACCTCCACCTGGGATGGCGCGATATTTGCCGCCTCGGCGGCCCGTTCAAACGCCAGTACCTGGCCCTTGCTGGCGGGGCTTAAGACGAACTGGCCACGACCATCGTTGGAAAGCCCTGTGCCTCTGACTATGCCATGAATGGTATCGCCATCCCTTTGGGCATCGCTCAGGCGCTTGAGCACCAATACGCCGCAGCCTTCACCGGCAAACAGGCCGCCGGAACTGTTATCCAGCGGGGCGCTTTGGCCCGACTCGGGGAAGGCCTGGAAAATGGAAAAGCCCATATGGATAAAGAAGGGATCGGCACCGCTGACGGCACCGGCCAACATCACATCGGCGCTGTGGTTACTGAGATAGTCGCAGGCCAGGCGCAATGCATAGACTGAGCTGGCGCAGGCGGCATCCAGGCTCAGGCTGGGGCCGCCAAGGCCCAGGCAATCGCACAGCAGTTCAGAGCCCTGGGCGGCGATATCCGTATCCCAATGGCGAATGCTTGCATCTGTGCCTGGGCCGGTATTTGCGTCTGTTCCCGCATCTATGGCTGACGCCAATGGCGGCATGCCGGGGAAACGGCGCCGCAGCGCCGAATTGACACTGTGATGATACAGCGGTAAAAAGGCCTTGTTGGAAGCTTGGGTAGGGAACGAAAGCGTGCCCATCACGGCGCCGCAGCGCGCCAAGTCGGGAGCGTTTTGCGCTGGGGTGATCCCGGCGCTTTGCAGGGCCTTGCGGGCGCAATCGAGTGCCCACAACAGGTGCTGATCCCAGGTTTCGGCACCCGTTGCCATTTCATCCGCTGATCTGGCATAGCCCTCGGGTGAGAAGTTTAGCTGGCGAATATAACCGCCCTGATCACAATAGAAACGGTCGCTTTGGCCTTTTGCGCCTTGATAATCGCTGACACTGGCGCCCAATTGGCTGTCATTCAGGGAGCTGATGGCATCCCGGCCTTCGCTGAGCAGTTGCCAGAAGGCGTCCAGATCCTCACAGCCCGGGAAGCGGGCGGCCATGCCAACAATGGCAATGGGCTCGGCTTGTTTACTTGTCACTCTGTTCTCACTTTCTCACGTCACTAAGTTATCGGGCCGGGCAAGCTGTGGATACAGTGCCGCTGTGGCCAGTGGGACCCTGTGGCTGATGAGTCGAGCCAGGGCCTTGAGTAATGCTTTGTTATCGGCGGCGCCGCTATGCTTGCGATCGCAGCCAAAGGCCTTGATATCGCTGGAGAGCTGTTTTCCGGCCATCGCCTGAATAATGCTGCTGGTTTGGCTGTCGGCGCCGACCTCCAGAAACAGTTGCGCGCCATGTTTTCGGGCTCTTTGCAGCAGCGACTCCACATTGAGTGGCTGACTGAAACAAGTCGCTATGGTCTCGGCTATCGGCTTGCGCTCAAGCCTGGCAGGTTTGAGCGGCTGCTCGCTGCCGGCGCTGATATAGACGGGCTGCGGCTGTTCAAGCTCCCCCGAGAGTGGCCTGTCATAAAAGGTGGTCAATTCTGGCTTTACACGCAGGGCCGCCGGTGTGTGCATGGCGGTGACCCGGTTGGCGGCAACGCCGCGTTTGCCGAGGGCCTTTATCAGTGCCCGGCACTGAGCCTCATCCCCGGCCAGCACGCAGCTAGGCCCCTGACGTATGGCGAGGTAGACCCGCGAGTAAGCCGGGTTTTGCAATAATGGCGTGATGCTGTCGGCATCAATGCGCAGCAGAAAACTGTTCCAGCCGATGGCATCTCTGGCATCGAGTTGCCACTCCTGGCGCACGGCTGTGAGCGCGCCCGAGATCTGCTCTGAGAAAATCCGGCTTTCCAGCGTAGGTTTAACCAAAGCAAAAGGCTTGTCCCAGACGCCATTGGCGGCAAACATGGCCGCTTCGCCCATAGAGTAGCCGATGGCAAAGGCCGGGCGGAGCTTGAACTCACGCCGCAGTATCTGCGTCAGCAGCACACTGGCGCCGACCCCGGCAACGGCCTGCTCGGCGAGTGTCATTGTTGGCGCCGGACTGGGTGTGGCCTCTTCTTTATCGCTCAAGGTTGTTTCATTAGAAGCATCGCTCAAGGCTGATGTATAAGAAATATCGCTCAAGGCTGCTGGCAGCAGGGTGGATAGGGCGACATTTTCGGCTGTTGCTGCGGCCTCAAAATCGGCATAACTGTGTGGAAAGGCCTGTTTTAAGGCGCCGAGCATGCCATGGTAAGCCGTACCGACACCCGGATAGACAAAGCAGAGGCGAGCAGGGCCCAGTGGCTTGGCGCAAAAAACGCTGCCATTTGGCGTAATAAGCTCAAGCTCTGGCAGTTCAGCCAAAGACGTTATTTTTTGAAGCTGACCCAGGAGCAATTCGCTCTCGGCAATAAGCTCGGTGGCATCTCGGCCAATAAGCACCAGCGAATAGTATTCGCCGCCCTCGGGCGCTGTGCCTGAAAAGCTCTGCTCCAGGGTTTTCAATTCATCCGTCAGCCAGCGCGCCAGAGCATGAGTGCTCATCGATTGGCTCAGGCGACTTTGGGCTTGCTGCAGCGCAGTTTGCGCCTCACTGAGCAGAGTCTTTGGGTTGGCAATCAAGGTCAGTGGCAAAAGCCAGGGCGCTCCTTGGGGGCAAAGGCTTGAGGTTAATTTTTTTCCAGAAGCCAAGCCGCTCACACCAGAGCTGTTCAGGCAAGAGTCGCTCAAGGCTGCTTCATCACAAGAACCGCTCAAGGCTGTTTTATCATAAGAACCGCTCAGGGCTGTTTTATCATAAGAGCCGCTCAAGGCTGTGCCTTGGCTGAGGATCAGCGCCATAGCCGGGGAGTTACTGGCCAGCGCCAGAGACTTGCCTTGAAAAGGCAACCCCGCCATTTTCTGCGCCAGGCGCCGCCTGGCAAATGCCTCCAGTTGCAGGCATAACGGCTCAAGCGTCAGCGGTTGCTCCAGAAACAGAGTGTCCCTTTCCTCCGTTTCCGGGCGTTTTGCCTGCTGCCAGGCCTGCTTAAGAAGCTGCTGCGGCTTGTGAGCGCCATGGCTTAAGGCCTGCAGCAAGGCTTGCGGATGCAGTCTTGCTTGCGCCGCATCGACTGCGCTTAGCAGCAATAGCCGCTGCTTTGATGGCAGCACCAGGCTCAGGCTTGCCCCGGCCTTGACCTCGGCCACCAGCCAAGGCCAGTCGAGAACCTGATTGCTATCAAACGCGATAGTGCGCAAGGCTGCCCGAAGCTCGGGCGCCAGGCTTTGCTCCTCTTCGACCAGGCACAGTGCCAGCCGCAGCGGCTTTTCGGCCGCGGACTCAGCTGGCTTTACTCCAATGTGAGGCATAGGGCCTATCGCTTTGCTCAAGGCCTTTCTCTATTACCTGTGGCGGCCTTGGCCGGTTCAAAGGCGGCATTGAGCCCCTTGCTAATGGTGACCTTGGCATTTTCCAGCCCGGTTTGCAGCTGGCCCTCGGCGTTGAACAGGGCCAGATCGGCGCTGAGCTGACGGCTGGAGTGCTTGGTCACCTGCAGGCGAATAAGGCCGGTGTCATTTTCAGGCAGCAGGGCGTTTTGCCAGAGCGCCGCCAGTGAGGAGGGCAGGCTGGCGGCATCGTATTTGAGCCGGGCCCAGATCAACATGGCCTGCAGCAGTGCGTCTTGCTGGATCAGGGCGCGATCTTCGCTCGATGCGGCATCCGGTAGCCGGTATCGGCAGCTAAGCCCTTGATCGTCAAACTGCAGCACCTCAGTAATGGCCTGCAGCTGCGGGCCATGGAACAGGGCGCCGCTGTGATAAAACTCACTGCCTTGACGCACTTGGGGCTCACCTTCGCCTATCTCAGTCATAGAAACATGCGCTAGTGGCTGACTGGCTTGCTGCGGCATTAACGGCAGTAGGGTCGCCTGGTACTGAGGCCGCTCATCACAGCTGATGCTCGCCTGCAGCTCGCCGTCGGCTCCCAGAGTCAGGCTGAGCTGCAATCGCTTTTCATCACTGTCAAATACCACGCCTTTGAGCAGCTTATAGTCCACGGCGCGCCAATCGCCGCCAAAGAGGCTCTGGGCACTTTGCAGCATCCACTGGAGCGCGCAGACAGTCGGCCATACCGGATTGCCACCTATGCAGTGATCTTCCAGCAGCGCCAGCTCCTGGTGCTTGATGCTGCGACTCAGGGTTTGAGGGCTAGCTTGGGCCTCCAGCGTATCTGTGTGGTTCAGGCCTTGTTTGCCCCCCGGGCCTTGCATGCTGGAGCCAATCAATAGCTGCGGCTCTGAGCGGGCCAGGATCGCCTCGGCAAACAGCTTGGCACCGGCTTCTCTTGGGATCACATAGACGCCGCGGGACTCAAACATCTGCTTCAGCGCCGCGTTGACCATGCCGCCATCCCAGGGGCCCCAGTTGAAACTGACCACTCGGGTGGTCGGCAACTCATGATGCAGCCGATGAGCGGTTTTATTGAGAATTTCATTGGCCATGGCGTAGTCGCTCTGGCCTGTGTTGCCGTAGAAACCGGCGGCGGAGGAAAACAGCGCCAACAGTTTTAAGTGCTCGGCGGCCTTTTGGTTTGGCGCCAAGGCTCTTAGCAAGGCGGAGAGGCCGCCAACCTTGGTGCCTGTAACCAATTCGAGTTCGGCGAGGGTCTTGTCGGCGATGTGTTTATCGGCCAACACCCCGGCGCCGTGAATCAGCCCGCTGATAGGCGCCAATGCCTGAATGGGCGCCAGTGTGGACGCGACCGCATCCGGGTTACTGACATCCAGACTCAGGTATTCGGCGCTGGCACCTATAGCCTCAAAGCGCTTGAGCGCTGCGTGAATCTCAAGCGCGTTGACAAGAGGTTTTATCAGGGCTTCCACTTCCTTGGGCGAGGGCTTTTGCCCCTTGGCCAATAGCGCGGTGATTGCGGCTGCTTTTAGCTGACCGCTCTCAAGCCCTTGGGCCCAATCGGGAAAGGCTTCCAATGCCAAGGCCTTGCTGCGACCGGCGAGAATAAAGTGACTGCCACTTTGGCGGGCCAGCGCCAGGGCACAGTCCAGGGTGACGCCTTTTGCGCCCCCGGTCACCAGTATTTTATCTGAACTATCGAGCCTGCATGGCGCCAGGCTTGTATCGGCAGCATTCTGGTCATCGGCCGAAGTCGCTACCAGGGTCACTCTACCGGCGGCGCTTTTGCCCCACTCCAACGGATCCTGACTCGGGCTGTAGAGCGCATCCATGACTTGCGAGGCCAGCGCCGAGGCATCTAGTTCAGGAGCAAGATCTAACGCGCGGCAATGCACCTGAGGCCATTCCTGCGCCAGGGTCTTGGTTAAGCCAAACAGGGCGCTCTGATTCAATTCACAGGGCTGACCGCTGAAACCCAGCTGACCATCCATGCGCGCCACAGTGATAAAGGCGCGGCGGCCTTTTGTCGGCGTTTGCCAGGCTGGGCTCAAATGCTTGGCGAACAGGAAGCTCAGTTGTACCTGAGTCTTGGCCGTGATGTTGAGCGGCATCAATTCTTCGAGTTGTTCCCGCGGCAGTTGTGGCTGCAGATGGATATAGATGGCCACTTGCTGTTTGAGCCCGGCGATGAGCGCCTTGACTCCGGCATCATCATTGCTGGCCAGAGTCAGGATTGGCAGTTTGCTATCCAGTGCCGATTGCGAATCGGTTGCCGCCGGGCGCACCAGAGTGACACTGATGCCACTGTCGGTCAGTTTCTTGGCCAGGACACCGGCGTTGTGGCCGTCATCGAGCAGCAGCGCACAGCTGTTCGCGGCAAACAGAGCCTCGGCGCTTGCGCCTGAGAATCTATCTGCCGCCGGCAGCTTTTTTAGGCTGACTCCCGAATGGGGCGGCAAGGCCACACTCGGCTGAGTGTTTGGCGTCTCATCGGTTTGGGTTAGCGGCTCGGCTGCATGCTCAGCGTTTGAACCGGCAAAACAATCTATGATCTGCCCCAGGGTGCGGCATTCGCTTAAGCTTGCGGCGTCCAGCTGTGGCAGCTCTGGCAATTGGTCTTGCACTGTGCCGAGAATTTCCACCCGCTTGATGGAATCGATACCGAGATCGGCCTCCATATCCATCCCCAGTTCGAGCATTTCGGCCGGGTAGCCGGTCTTCTCTGCCACTACCTGCAGCATGATTGCCGTGATATCACTCTTATTTGATACGGGCTCAGGCTGCACACTGGCGTTCACACTGGCGCTTTGCTGCAGATAATCGACTATCTGCCCCAGGGTGCGGCATTCGCTTAGGGTGGCGGCGTCCAATTGTGGCAGCTCAGGCAAGGCATCCTGCACTGTGCCGAGAATTTCCACTCGCTTGATGGAATCGATACCGAGGTCGGCCTCCATATCCATCCCCAGCTCGAGCATTTCGGCTGGATAGCCGGTCTTGTCCGCCACTACCTGCAGCATCAGTGCCGTGACATCATTCTGATTTGCATGAGCAGTGTTTGATTGAGCTGTGTTTGATTGAGCCAGGGTTGGCTGAACACTGGCGTTCACACCGGCGCTTTGCTGCAGATAGTCGACAATCTGCCCCAGGGTGCGGCATTCGCTTAGGGTGGCGGCGTCCAATTGTGGCAGCTCATGCAAGGCATCCTGCACTGTGCCGAGAATTTCCACCCGCTTGATGGAATCAATACCGAGATCGGCCTCCATATCCATCCCCAGCTCGAGTATTTCGGCCGGATAGCCGGTCTTGTCCGCCACTACCTGCAGCATCAGTGTAGTGACATCATTCTGATTTGCATGAGCAGTGTTTGATTGAGCTGCGTTTGATTGAGCCAGGAGTGGCTGAACACTGGCGTTCACACTGGCGCTTTGCTGCAGATAGTCGACAATCTGCCCCAGGGTGCGGCATTCACTTAGAGTTGCGGCGTCCAGCGGCGGCAGCTCAGGCAGTTTGTCTTGCACTGTGCCGAGAATTTCCACCCGCTTGATGGAATCGATACCGAGATCGGCCTCCATATCCATCCCCAGCTCCAGCATCTCTGTGGGGTAGCCGGTCTTGTCGGCTACTACCTGCAGCATCAGTGCCGTGACATCATTCTGATTTGAAACTGGCTCAGGCTGCACACTGGAATCCACTCCGGCGCTTTGCTGCAGATAATCGACAATCTGCCCCAAGGTACGGCATTCACTTAGAGTGGCGGCATCCAATTGTGGCAAGTTGGGCAATTGATCTTGCACTGTGCCGAGAATTTCCACACGCTTGATGGAGTCGATACCGAGATCGGCCTCCATATCCATCCCCAGCTCCAGCATTTCTGTGGGGTAGCCTGTCTTATCGGCCACCACTTGCAACATCAACTCTTCGACACCTGTGCTTGGCTTGGCTGTGGTTACGGCTACTGCTGGGACAGGGGCTGGAGCTTGAGGCCGGCTTTGTAGCACTTGGCTTGGTTGCTGTGGCGTGCTTGCTGCTTTGACTGGCGCTGCGGCGTGAGTTAAAGGCGCTGCAGCTTGAGCGGGCATAGACACTGACACTGGTACTGCTTCGGTTTGCTCTATCTTGGTCAACACAGCATTGGTCAACACAGAATTTGGTAACACAGCACCGCCCTGAAGTTGTTGCAACAACTGCTGGGCGCCGAGATTTTGCGACTGAATAAAGTCGTTGTGGATCTTCAACGTCTCGGCCTGGTGCTGGTGGAACATGGCCAGGGTCTGATTGAGGCTGTCAGGAATCGCTTTGCCGGCCGTCGCCAGTTTTACTTGCTCTGCGAGCAGTTGCTGCACACTGTTGCCATATTGCAGTGGGATATTCAGAAACTGCTGATGCAGCTCGGCCAACTGTTGCTGGGCGCTGAAAAACTGCTGTAATCCGCTGCCGCTGTTTGCTGGGAGGCCGTTTGCAGCTTGTGGCGCTGTAGCTTGGCTCGGTTGACTCGGGTTCTGGCTTGCGGCCGCTACTGGGATCTCGACGATTTTTTCCACGACTTTCTCGACTATTTTTGTCTGTTGACTGACCCGGCCCTCTTTGAGTGAGGCCGCCATCTTCTGGGCGGTCGCCGGGCTGATATAGTTACTGGCACCGAGCTTGATAGTCATCGGTGAGGCCTTGTGTTTGGCCTGGGTTTGTACGGCGCGATAGGCATCGGGATCTGTCAGAGGCAGGCCCGCCAATGCCAGGCTGAGCAGGGCTTGCTTCAGCTCAGTGTCGGCGGCCAGTGAATCGATACAGCTTGGGTTGTCCAGCGACAGGAACAGGCATTCGGCGGCGCGATCGCCCAAGGTGGCTTGTGCCAACCTGGCCAGGGTGTTTTTCGGGCCAAACTCGACAAATATTCTGGCGCCGTCCCGGTACATGCTCTCTATCTGCTCACTGAAGCGCACCTGCTTGAGCATATGTTGCTCCAGGTTGGCTCTGAGGCTTTCGGCATCCTGTGCCAGCTTGTCACCTGTGGCATTGACATACAGAGGCGTTTTCGCATCGCTCAAGCCCTGGTGGGCAATCGCCTCGGCAAAGGGTTGCTGCGCATGGGCCACCAGCGGAGTGTGGAAGGCACCGGATACCGGCAGCGCTATGGCGCGCAAACCTGTCTCGTTCAGCTTGAGGTTGAGCCGGGCCACCGCTTCACTCGCGCCGGCAATCACAAGCTGAACCGGGCTGTTGATATTGGCTATCTGCACCTCGGGTTCAGTCTGCAGCAGCTGCTCGAGAGTATTGCGTTCAGTGGCCGAGGGCAGGATAACGGCGCTCATGGCGCCCGGATCTTTATCTTCGGGGACACTGGCCATGGCATCGCCTCGGGCGAAGGCCAGCGCGTAATAGCTCTCACGGCTCAAGGCACCAGCGGCGCGCAGTGCCGACAGCTCACCAAAGCTGTGACCGGCCAGCATATCCGCCTGGAATCCGGCCTGGCAAAGCAGAGTAAACTGTCCCATGCCAAGGGCGCCGATGGCGCTTTGGGCAAAGCGGGTATTGGCCAGTGCCAGTTCATCCTCTTTGCTGGCCTGGGGCGTGAATTTGGCTATCGGGAACACCCGCGCCGACAAGGGGCCCATGCCGTACTTGTCGGCTACGCCCTGGCGGGAAAACTCACGGTCGGCGGCGGCAAATTCGGCGCGAAGCTCGGGATAGAGCTGGGTTAGCCCAGAGCCCATCTGTAGATACTGACTGCCTTGACCGGCAAACAGGGCGGCGGTCTTGGCCTCAGTCAAAGGCCCACTGCGGTACTCGACTCCCTGCAGTTGCCAACGGGTTTGCGGCTGTTCTTCAGCCGTGCTTTGCAGTTTGCTCAAGGCCAGTTGCAACTTATGCTGCAGCTCTATGGTGTTGCAGGCAAGCAGTCCCAGCCTGGGGCCTTGTACCTGTGTCTGGCTGCCGAGGCGATAGGGCGCGCACAGGGTTTCAAGGTCGCCATGGGCATCTGAGTTCAGCGTCTTGAGCAGAGCGGTTATCTCTTGCTCCAGCGCCGGTTTGTCCGGCGCGCAAAACAGCAGCGGCAAAGGCGTGCGCCTCAGGCGAGCCGGTTGCTTGGGTAATTCGGGGCTGTGCTCTTCCAATACCAGGTGGAAGTTGGTGCCACCAAAGCCAAAGGAACTGACGGCGGCGCGCCTCGGTGTACCGTCGGTTCTTGGCATCCAGGGGCGGGTTTGGGTGTTGAGATAGAAGGGCGATTGCTCCACTGCCATCTTGGGGTTGGGCTGCTTCACATTGATGGTGGGTGGCAACACCTTGTGATGCAGCGCCAAAGCCGCCTTGATCACACCGGCGGTGCCGGCGGTCGACTTGGTATGGCCCACCTGGGACTTGATTGAACCCAGCGCAATATGCTGCAGCTCAGGATTATCCTGCCTCATTACGGCGTTGAGGCCGCTGAATTCGGCCACATCACCGGCGGCAGTACCTGTGCCGTGGGCTTCCATCAGGCCCAGAGTATGGGGCGGGAACCCGGCATCATCGTAGGCCCGCTGCAGTGCCTTGGCCTGGCCCTCGGGGCGCGGCGCGTAAATGCTCTTGAACTTGCCGTCGCTGGAGGCGCCAACCCCTTTGATCACCGCATAGATGCGGTCACCGTCGCGCTCGGCATCATCCAGGCGTTTCAGCGCCACCATGCCTATGCCTTCGCCTATCATCATGCCGCGGGAGTCGGCGTCGAACGGCTTTATCTGCTCATCGCTGGTAAAGGCCGGGGTCTTGGAGAAGCTCATGTACATATAGGCGGAGTTGTCGGTGCAGACGCCTCCGGTGAGCATCATATCGCTGCGGCCTTCAGTCAGCTCGGTGAGCGCCATACGCATTGCCGCCAGAGAGCCGGCACAGGCGGCGTCGACCACACAGTTCATGCCGCCGAGATCGAAACGGTTGGCAATCCGACCGGCGATAACATTGCCGAGCGACCCAGGGAAGGAGTTTTCCTCCCAATGTATGTATTGGTCCTGGAACTTGCGGATCAGCATTTCGCTGTCCTGCTCGCTGACGCCACTCTCGCGGAACACCTTTTTCAGCACAGGGTATTGCAGCCTGGCATTGAGGCTTTGGCTGATCTTCTGGCCACCGCCAATCCCCAAAGTGATGCCGATGCGGTCGCGATCATAGTCCGAGCCTTCATGAATACCGGCATCTTCCAACACCTCTTTGGCTACCACCAGCGACAGCAGCTGCGAGGTGTCGGTCAGTTCGAGGATATTGGGCGGCAGACCAAACTCCATGGGGTTGAAATCCACTTCCGGGATAAAGCCGCCGCGCTTGCAGTAACTCTTGTCGGCGGCTTTCTTGTCGGGGTCAAAATAGTCTGCCACTTGCCAGCGGTCGGCGGGCACTTGGGTGATGGCATCTATCTTGTCGCAGATCAGATCCCAAAACTGGTTCAGATAACGACTGCCGGCAAACAGACTCGCCATGCCGACTATGGCAATCGGCGTGTCTTTCAGCCTTTTGTTGAGGCGTTTGTCTATCTGAGAGGCTTGTTCTTGGCTCATTGAGCATCTCCATTGGTGGCTGCAAGTTGCGGCCTGGGTTTGCGCCCTGCCTTGGCGGCAGCGGGAAACCTGGACTGGAAAATATGATAGTTGCGTACCAGCAAGCGGCGCAGGGCAAACGGGGCTCGCTTGAGGACGTAGGCTATGTAGCGGTCGGCGGCGTGGGTGTCGTCATCCTGATAGATGTCGACATAGACCCAACCGCTGACGGGATCCATCCCTATGAGTACCGAATGGGTCTGTTGGCCAATGGGAATACTCATGGCTTCGACCTGAACCACAGTGTGTTCATCGGTACTGGGCAGCATCAACGCATCGGCGAGCGTTTGGCTGTTGAGGGTGTAGGTTTGCATCTTGCTGCCGCTGTAGACCGGCAGCTTATTGAAGTGTTTCGGCGGCAGCGAGTGCGCGGCATCGATATTGTCGAGCCGGGATGCGCCGTGGCGTTTCAGACAGCGGGCCAGCCCGGAGCGCGAAACATGGGGATTGATAAACTCCTGGGTGACTTGCAACAGCCTGTCCAGCGGCATCTTGAGCTGCCAGCGCAGCCCGACAACCACATACTCCTGAATATCGCTCAGAGTGGTATTCAGATGATGCGGGGTGTGGGATTGATCCTGGGTCGACTCGCGTTTACGCCACTTGCGAACGGTTGCTTCACTGATATTCAGTAACCGTGCCAGTTGGCTGACATTGAGCTCCGACTCCTGGATAAAGCGGCGCATTTCCGGGGTGGTGGTGGCATTACGATGACGCCGTTTTCCGGTTTGAGTTTGCTTCATAATCAGCTGGGACTGGGCCCTTGGGCTTCCTTTCTCGCCTGTCTGCCATGGTTGCAAACTTCCACAATACTGAGCGTCAGGCTGTTATTTCAGTAACAGGTGAAGCAGATTACCAGTGCCTGCCGCTCGATACAATCATCTGGGACTGAAAATCCTGCTTTTGTTTTAAAGACTTTTGTTCGCTAACTTCGCTTGTTGTTAACTTGTTTTTAAATTGATATAAATTGGTTGTTTTGGTTTTTTGTGCTGTAAAAATGGATATCTGATACCTATTTATCCCTAATCCCCTGTGGTCTGTTGCAGCTTATGTTGCAGCTTATGTTACAACCTGGGTATCTGCCTTTAGGGCAACTGGATGAATAGGAATCAGCAACAGAAATGGAGAGTGTCAGGTGTATTTAACAAAAAATAATCTACTGGGAATGGCGAGTGCTGCCTTGTTTACTGTACTCGGCGCCGGTTGCAGTGGTACCAGTGCAACGACCGCCGAGTTGTCGCCTGAGGACGCGGCCCGCCAACAAAGACTCGATGAACAGGGATACCGCTGCGACCGGGTTAGGGTTACCGGCAGCAATATTCCCAACCGCCGCTGTACAACCGCCCAGCAGCGGGAAAGAGAGCGGGAAGAGGCGAGAGCCTATGTCGATAAAATGAATCAGCAAAACATGAATGATTAGCACTTGAGACCGAGGGGGAGGCCAAGGCAAAATAGCCTACTCCCCCTTGGTTTTTTGGAGCCTCCCATCAACGCCGTGCAACTCTTTTTGTATCCCTTACGCCAGAGTGAGCCTTTAAAAATCAAAGATCTGGCGCTGTGCCTGACTCCGGCCGAGCGGGAAAAGTTTGCCCGAATAAGCCATAAAGAGGTACAACAACGGGCAATAACAAGCCGCGCCTTGCTGAGAAAGACCCTGAGTACTCAAGCGCCGCTTGCAGCCCGGGAGTGGTGTTTCGATTATGGTCCCCAGGGTAAGCCGTGCCTTTGTGATGAGCAGTTTCAACAGACTCAGCTGCATTTTAACCTCAGTCACAGCGGTGATTGGCTGCTGTTGGCATTGCTGAAACATCCTTCTCCTGAATTGCAACTCGGAGTCGATATAGAGCGTTTACGGATGCGCACGGCTATCGATACTGTGATGCGCCACTATTTTGCGCCTTTTGAGCTGCAGCAGTTACGAGATCTGGATGATGCCGCGCGGCGAGAGGCGTTTTTCGATCTCTGGGCCTTGAAAGAGTCTTATATCAAGGCGACAGGCAAAGGGTTGGCGCAGCCGCTCGATGGGTTTGCGTTCGACTTGAGTTCAGGGGAAGCCTACTCGGCCGAGCGGCCAGCCGAGATTGTTTCGATGCGCCGTGGGCTTTTGTTAAAGCCTAAGGAAAACACCCAATGGCAGAGTTGGCTTGGCCATATAGAGCCGGGTTATCGATTGGCCCTGACGCTGGGGGCGCCTGCAGCCATCAACTGGCAACTGCACTGGCACCTTGGTCAGTAGCACTCTGAAATAGGTTACCGGCAAGAATGAAAAAGCGGCTTTAAAGCCGCTTTATGTTCGATTACTGTCTTGCCAGGCGTTGGCTTTCCGGCACGTGCTCAAAGTCACTGCGGAAAGGGTTGATGTCCAATCCGCCTCTGCGGGTGTAGCGGGCGTAGACGGTCAATTTACTGCAATGGCAGAAACGCTTCAGATCGGTAAATATCCGCTCCACACACTGCTCGTGGAACTCGTTATGCTGGCGGAAAGAGATCAGATAACGCAGCAGTTTTTCCCTGTCTATCTTGGGTCCCTGGTAGCGGATCATCACGCTGCCCCAATCAGGTTGTGAGGTGATCAAACAGTTGGACTTAAGCAGGTTGGAGTTCAAGGTCTCGGCGACTATCTGCTTGTCGTCTGTGCTGTCTTCGAGCCATTTGGGGTTGAACTCATAGTCGCTGACTTCAATATCCAGATCGTCAATGCAGTGCCCCGGCAGCTCAACAACTCTCTGGCTGTTGAAGTGCTTGGGCTCAATCACTCTGACTTTTACCTCGCCATTGGCACAGCGGCTCAGATCTTGGGTCAGGGTCTGCTCAACGGCTTCAGTACAGTCAAAGCGGGTTTGATTGAAACTGTTCAGATAGAGCTTGAAGGATTTGGACTCGATTAAATGCTCACTGTTGAGATCCAGCTGGAACTCGGCGATGGCCACCATGGGCTTGCCCTTGGCATTGAGCCAGGAGAGTTCATAGCCGGTCCAGATATCGGCCCCCTGAAACGGCAGAGGCGCACTCAGGTTGATTGCATCACGGTTGAGTTTGCGGGGCACACCCTGCAACAGTTCAGGGGCGTAATGCTCTTGATAATCTGTCTGCTGACCCAGTGTCAGGCCAGATAAGGCTTCGGCGTTCCGGTAAGGGTCGTGATTCTGTGTCATCAAGCGGGTTTCCGTGTCAAAATAGGCCACCATTATACCTGAATTTGGAAGTGCGATAAGTGTCTTGTGCCCAGGCGTTGGAGCAATTTCTCAGCCGTTATCATCAAAGTTACCAGTCGAGTCTGGGGGAAGGCCCCAGATATTATGCCAGGGGAGAAGCCTCACCCTGTTTGCTGCAGGAGAATGGCGAAGATCCGCTACTGTGGCAGACTATTCGCCGTGAACAACCAGGCAGTTTTGCCAATGTCAGTCATGCGCTGGAGTTGCCGCTGCATGCCGATATCGACGAGTTTTATGGACAGTTTTTTGCCGCGCATCTGTTGTTTGAAGCCGATTTCGGCGAAGGGGAACTACTGCAGCCCTGGAGTCAGGATGATTTTGAGTTCCTGCAGCAGAATCTGATTGGGCACCTGATGATGAAACGCAAGCTCAAGCAGCCACCGACCTGGTTTATCGGCCTATTGGGGCAAGGTGATGAGATGATCTGCGTGGATAATGAAACCGGTGCTGTCTGGCGTGAGACCCCGGGTGAGCTCCCCTCAAAGAAGCTGGCAGACAGTCTGGAAGAGTTTTTCGCTTTGCTGCGCCCCAGAGTGGCGCCGGCAGTTGAGCCTGTGGAGCTGGCCATGGCGGATGTCGACCATCCCGGTCTCTGGGCGCGGATGAAGCTCATGTGGCAACACCTGTTTTCCCGCCGCTGACAGTCGGGGTTACCACAATCACTATTGATTGATGATCACTGCTATTGATGATCCCAGGAGAGGTTGGAGACTATCCGGCAGTTGTCACAGCGGAAATGAAACAGATCCAGCAACGGGCTGGGCTGGCGCCAGTCCGGGTTGCCGCAGCGGGGACAGGGACGGGCCAATTCGGCTTGCTTACTCTCTCCCCCGACCCGGTAAAGGTAGTAATAGGTAGGAATTTTGGTCAGATATTCGATACGGCCGCGCAGATCCCAGCCGCGGCGGAACAGATCGCTGTCCGGGCTGGAAAGCTCCTCGAGGGCGGCAAATTCGGCCTTGGTTGCTGCGGCCATCTGCAGTTCATCACAGGCTTGCCACTCGGTTTGCCAACGGATCACCCGCTTGTGATCGCCGTTGAAGGTCGCGGGAATTCGGTAAAGGGGAATGGGTAGCAAGTTATCGCCGCTGCGCAATGGTGAGCACATATGCACATAGCTGGTATAAAGTAGCTGCCAGCTTGGGGGCTCCAGGGTGCTGACCTCGGAATTGATATCCTGACCTATGAGCTTTTCCTTGGGGGCCAGCAGTTTGGCCTCGGTTAACTGCTGCAACGCCTGTTTGGCCCAGGGACTGTTGTGCCTGTTGGCCAGACTGGTTTCTTCCGGTAGCAGCAGCCTGACTCTGAACTCCCCGTCCCTAAAGGCCACCGCAAATTCCCGTCCCAATACCTGACCGTTGGCCCGCCAGGCCTCAAGCAGGGTATTGATGGCTTTTTCTGCGGCGCTGATAGTGGTGTTGGCAAAGCATTCAAACCTGAGTTCGCAGACAAACATTATTGCTGTTCCTCAAGCTTGGCGAGTCTTTGTTGCAAGGCCGCGAATTCTTGTTTCAGTTGCTGCTGTTCCTGGCGTAGCTGGCTGATTTCCTGCTGGAGAACTTCTACTGTGGTGACAGCTTGTTGTGGCACGGTTTCTTGCAGTTGAGGTGCGTCTTCAAGCAGTTTTTCCCGTTCACTCTCTGGCAGGGATTTGAAACGCTGCAGACCTTCAACCAGCAGTGGCATTGGTAACTTGTTGCCGAGTCTTGCCTTAATCAGTGCCAGAGAGGGAGTATGGCCGCTTTGGGCTACTGCCGCTGCGGCGGCCATGACCTGTTCCAGTGGAGTGGACATCTTGGTAAAAAACCTCACATTTTCGCGAATAGCTACATAGTGCAGCAGTTGTTTGCTTTTATCATTTTGATATTTATCAGTTTATTTGTTGGCCTGCATGTTGCATAGCGTTTGCTGCATTTGCTTAACAAAAGTCAACATTTGATAAATATAACAAGGAGTGACAATGAACAAGTTATTACTGCCACTGATGGGGATTGCAAGCTTAGGGCTTAGTGCCTGTGTGGTCAATGTCGGCGATCACGAAGCCAACTGGGATGAAAAGGAGTCCTGGCAGCTGCAGCAACAGCAAAATCAGCAACAACTGGCCAAGTTGACTCTGGGGATGGATCAGCAACAGGTGCAGCAGCTCATGGGGCAGGCCGACTTTAATGAAGCCTTTCTCTCCAATGATCAGCAAGTACAGGTACTATTTTACCGTACCCGCCACAGACACAGTGATGGCAAGACCACCAAGGATGAGTGCACCCCCTTGGTGTTTCGCGATCAACAACTGATTGGCTGGGGCGATAAGGCCTACGCGCAGCTGTAATTCAAACTCATCCCAATCCCAATCAACTCCTGAGCTGGGCGTCCAAATGGTCTATGGTGTCTGACCATTGGGCGTCCTCGGCCAGAGCCTCTGTTAAAAAAGTGCGCTGCGCTTCATTCCAGAATGGTGCATCCACCAGTTTGACTCCCTCGGGGATAGAATGTGTGCCGATAAAACCTTCTATCGCCTTGCTGCTGCTGGGGAGTCCCAATTGCTCAAATAAATGGGCCAAGTCTGTGTGGGTGGTATCCATATTCTGACCTCCTGAAATCCCGACATATATTGCCAAGGTGATGAGTGATGGGGGAACAAGCCTTAATAAAACAGATAGTAAGCCTTATTCCTTCCCCTTAGCTTATACCAATCTGCCTAAAGATGAAGTGACAATGCCAGGCAAGCAAGATCAAGATATTGCACTTTGATCCAATATTGTTAAATTGGAAATTGCCCTTTTGGCTGACAAGGACAACAACAAATGGAAACCCAGACTCCCGATTCCCTGCGTGCCGTCTACCTGACAGCGGAAGATTTGCGCCTGGCCGCATCAATTCTCTATAACGCCTATCACGATGATGCGTTTTTTCAGCAGACCTTGCCGGCCGCCAATGCCGCCGAATATGAACAAAAGCTCAGAGCTGCGATCCGTGAAGAGCTCAATGAGCTTTGGCAACAGGAGCAGCCTCTTATTGGGTTGTTCGACGATGAGCGCTTGATTGGGGTTGCCTGCGTGGTGACCTCATCACTTCCCCAGGGGGAGGGGCGCTATTGGCATTGGCGTTTGAAAATGCTGCTCGGGACAGGCTGGCAATCAACGCAGAAGTTGATGCAGAAGGAGAATTCAATTCTGGAGCACCTGCCGGCTACTGAATACGGCATTATACAGTTCATTGCAGTAGCTTTAACCGAGCAGCGCAAGGGTTATGGCAAGTTGCTCGTCCAGGCGGTATTGGGTTGGTGTGATGAGCAGCCGGAGCTGGAAGGGGTTGGAGTCTTTGTGACTGAGGATGGCCATTCTCATCTGTTCCGAGAGCAAGGCTTTGTACCCGTGGTTGAGCTCAATATAGGGCAGTTAACCGGAGAGTTGCTCTTTTACCACAGTCATACCGATGATGACGTCTACCAATAACAGGAGTTAAGAGTGGAGCAAAAGTACAAGAGTTTTGCTGAGTTTTATCCTTTCTATCTATCTCAGCATTCCGATCCCGTATGCCGAGGTTTGCATTATCTAGGTTCGACCCTGGTATTACTTATTCTGTTATTCAGCCTGCTTAGTGGACAATTTGTATGGCTCTTGGCTCTGCCTGTGGTGGGTTATGGCTTTGCCTGGATTGGTCACTTTGGTTTTGAACACAATAAGCCGGCGACCTTTCAATACCCAGTCTACAGCTTGATGGCTGACTGGGTCATGTTGGCCCAATTTGTCAGTGGCAAACGTCGTTTCTGAGTGTTTTTGGTTATTTACCAGTACCAATGTGAGATATGTCTCACAAAGCTGTGCGACAAACATAAGACTTATTGGCTGTTCTTACTGGCGAATAATTAAATATTGTTAATAAACAAGTGATTAGCATTTCATTAGCGACTGCTGAATATTTGTCATTCCCAGCCTGTTCTAAAATTGACCATCTCAAAGAGGGGTCCTTGGGTACACTTAAGTTGTGGTCAGGGCAGGATGCTTTGACAGAGCTTCCAAGGAAAGGAGCTGAAATTACGAGCCTCAAGGAAGAGGGAGCTGCAAGGAAAGCAACGCCAAGGAGTTTAAGGCGGCAGCCAAGGAAGGGCAAGTGTCAGGATGACACGTTTTGGAAAGGCCTATGCAAGGACGAGCTGCAAGGAAGCCTGCTAAATGGATTTCAGTCATGGATGACAATCAAGACAGGGAAGTTCAAGCCAAGGAAATGGCTCGCAGGGAAAGCAGTATCCATGATGGATACACAGGAGATTTTTCCGGTAATAAGGAAATTGCCGCGCCAGGAAAGGCAATTTGAGACAGGAAGGTCTGCTAAGGAAAGCGTTCAGGACGAAGTAGAGGACAGGCTCAGGGATGCCAGCCTTTGGGTTAAGGGAATACCCAACTCATGGACGACAGCTGCTAGTGGATGGGCAAACATGGAAGATGAGTGCCAGGAGGCCACAAGGAGGCTCAAGGGAATTGAGCAGACACCAGGATGGTTGTAAGCAGGGATGAAAAGATAGCTTGGAAGCTGTCGTAACTGAGACAAGGTGTCCACAGGAAGAAATTCATACGCATGGAAGGTGCAGGGAGCACAACTCAGCGGGATGGCTGACAGCAGTAAATAGGGCGCGTCTTAGGACGCGCCTTTTCTTTTGCTGTTTTTTCTTATAGGGCGTCATTAAAGCTAGGGTCATTCCGGTACTGATTTATAGGCGATGTGTCTTTAACTACACATCGTTTTCCATTAAAGCCGGGCATCGTGTGCGAGATGTCTCACAAGACTGTGAGACAAACAAGAGTTAAACAGCAGGTTTTGTCGTTAAAAAACAATTAAGCTTTTTAAAATTAATTGGTTATGCACTCCATTTCAATTGCTACAAAAAAGTTGCACGAGTTATTGAACGGTTTCTGTACAACCCTGGAGCCGGGATTGGATTAGTATTTAAATCATCCAAGGACAAGGATGATTCAGGGAACAAGGTCAGGAAGACCTAAACCGTGAGGAACACGGTCCAGGGATGACTCAAGGAAGATGCCTATCAGGATGATGGCAAACAGGGAAAGGTACTGACCCAAGGAATGTGGTCAGCGTCAGGAAGACGAAACAGGATGTATTGAACGGATGCGCAAGGACGATACTGGACACGCTTAAGGATAGAGCAAGGCCCGATCAAGGGATAATCGGGACTAAGGGAACAGGTACGCAAGTACAGGGACTCACCAGGATGGTACAGGGAGCGCAGGACGCACGGCAGACGCATGGATGGTGCAGGGAAGCAACTTAATAGCTGGAAGGCTTAACAGAGAAACAGATGGGCGCGGCTTAATTGTCGCGCCCTTTCTTATTTAAGGGATTTTTTATTTGGGGACTTAAATGGTTCTCAAACTTTGATGGCGCAAGAGTCTGCTGCCATTTTTCTGATTTTTTATCTGTGTAACCTGGCAAACTTTACTGATTCTTCAACGACGGGGTCGGCTCAGTTTTCTGTCAGATGCAGCAAAATATCAGCGGCACTTACCCGAACTGCAACCTCCGCGGGAGCCACAACCGCCACCGACGCTGCCTCTGGCAGTTGGCGCTTCATGCCACTCGGGTTCGGGAAATATTGGCCATTCAATTTTCTGGATCTGTTTACCGTGCATCAGGATATGGCCGCGATACTGGTTGATGCCATCGGTACTGAACTCAAACATAAAGCGTGCATTCCAGCACAGGCCGTTCTTGCCGCCTATGCTGGGTCGGGCTGACTCCATGGCGATGGCCAGCATCTGCACCTTTTGCCGTTGGCATTCCCGCTCGGCAAATATCCGACTGAGTTCGGCCATTTGTCGCAACTGCCAGAAAAACGCAGCAATCATTACCAGCGCTGCGATCAGGAGAAAATCTGTCATCATTCTGTGGTCGCCCTGAACAGACCGCCGATGGCGCCGGATAGGCGGTCACTGCGGTGAGGATTGCGAAGTTCGCTCAATACCTGGGTACGTATCCCGGGTATGGCCACAATATCAGCAAAGATTTGATTAAAGAAGCTTTGCTCCTGCAAAGCCAGAGCCTCGAGATAAATTTTGCGGCACTCATCCTGTTTCAGGCTATACCAGCAACGGGCGGCGATGGCGATCAAGGCGTCAATATTCAGCGCCTGCTGACTATCCAGCTCTGTTATCGCCTGTTGGCAGAGTTCAGGGTGAGATGCCAAGGCGCGAAGGAAGTAAACCTTATGCTCGGGGGCAGCGTCTTTGAATGCCTGGAAGAGCGTTTCGGCAATCGGCTCTGGCAATAGTATATGTTCCAGTTGCTGGCAAAGGGCAATTTGCACCTCGATGGCGCCTTTGCTCAACCCTTGTTGCAACAGGGCTGAGTGATCCAGTTCATTGACCCGGGCACAGATATCCGCCAGCCCTTGCAGTCCCAAATGTTGCCAGTTTTCGGCAGCCACCTTGCCGCTCAGGTATTGGCAGGCATATTCATACTGCACAGAAGCGGCTTGTCCCAGTTGTTTGCGCACCAAGGCGTTGAACAGGGCCAGTTTTTCCTGCGGCGGCTTGAAACTGAAGGGATGATTGGCCATCTGTTGCTGTTGGGCTTCGGTCAGTTCACGGGTCAGGTTTTCCCCCATGGCTTCAAGCAACATCTGAATAAACTGGCTGCGTGCAGCAGGGACCAGGAGTCCGCGCTCATCCAAAGGTAATTTCAGGAACCAGATATATTGCTGATTACTGCCATCCCAGAACACCAGGGCAAACTGGGCATGCCCTTGTATGGGGAAGGGATAGGGGCTTTGAAGGCCCTCTATCTGATGAAAAGCCATGGGATCTATGTGTTGCACCCGGCGGCCGAGATCATAGACCTGATATTGGGTGTTGGCGGCGCTGAGAAGTTCGCTGAGGGTAGTGATACTGTCCATGCTCGTTTGACTCTTGTACAACAAATGCGGTGCATTATAGGGATAAGCTTGGCCCGATGGTATGATTGGTGCCAATTTATTGTTTTGGATCTGCGAGGTGACAGATGCCTTTTCTGGCGACTGAAAAACTCCTGTTGGCCATAGAGGTCGAGTTGAAAGCCCTGGGAATGTGGAGCGCAACCGAACCTGGCGCGGCAGCCATGGCCAGTCAGGCGCCCTTTGCCTGCGACAGCATGGCATTTGAAGCCTGGTTGCAGTTTATTTTGCTGCCAAAAATGCGCACGCTGATAGACGCCGAAATGCTGCTGCCATCAGCCATAGCAACTGCACCTATGGCCGAGCATGTCTGGGGCGAAGCGCCCACATACCGTAATTTGATCACTTTGTTGAGAACCTTGGATGAACTCCTTACCAAACAAGCAAGATGAGACCCAGCTTCAAGCCGAGCTTTCGGAGCAAGCTTTGACACCTGTGGATGAAGAGTGCCCCGAGATCCGTATCCTCTATGAAGATGAACTCTTGGTTGCCATCCATAAACCGGCGGGATTACTGGTGCATAGAACCTATCTGGCACGAAAAGAGCGTTTTTTCGCCATGCAGCTGACCCGTGATCTGGTGGGTTGCCATGTGTTTCCGGTGCACAGGTTGGATAGGCCGACCTCGGGTGTCTTGTTGTTCGCCAAGAGCAGTGAAATTGCCGCTATTTTATGTCAGCAGTTTGCCGGGCGCGAGACACGCAAAGAGTATCTGGCTCTGGTGCGCGGCAATATGCACCAAGCCGGTACGCTGGACTATCCACTCAAAGAAGAGCTCGATGCCGTGGCCGATAAACATGCCGACCGCAACAAGGAAGCCCAGGACGCCATTACTCAATATGCGCCGCTACTCAATGCCGAGATCCCTTTCCCGTCAGGGCGTTACCCCAGCAGTCGTTTTGCCTTGATACGTCTCTCGCCGCAGACTGGGCGCAAGCATCAGCTCAGAAGGCATATGGCTCATCTGCGTCACCCCATTATAGGTGACACCACCCACGGCGATGGCAAGCAAAACCGTTTCTTTCGCGAACACTTCGGCCTCAACCGTTTATGGTTGTTGGCTCAGAGCTTGAGTTTCACTCACCCAACGACAGGCGAACCCGTCACCATAGTGACAGAGCCGGAGGCCGAATGGCTGCAAGTGTTCGATGGCCTAGGCTGGGACGAGACCCAGCTTGAGTCCGACAGCGGTTTGCTGCTGGCTTAGGGAAGGTGCGAATAAGTCCTCGTGGCACTCTGGCTTGCACAGCAATTGGCGTTCAAGGCATCTGACTGAAGGCATGCCGGGGCCTGTCGAAGTCGGATAACGCAGAGAGCCGGTTGCTGTGAAAGCCCGGAAGGGCGTGGCTTACAGACCTGCCTGCTATGTTGTGCTTCTTGCAAAGGACTAGGGCCATTTGCGGCGAACCACGCCTTGCATCCAGGCCCGTAAGCCGACGCAGAGCACACATGGGACTTGTTCGCACCTTCCTTAGGTTTCGTCTTTATTGGTGCGCTGGTGCATCATGTCAAGTAAGGGACGATAGGCGTCGAGTGGATAGTGGGCGTGGTGTTGGTCTTGTTGAGCGGCTCTGAAGTAACACATACGGCGGACATGAGTTGCCCTTTGGTGTTGCTTCTGAAGTTTCTGCCTGCTGCTCTGTCGCATCGCTGCGTTTCCTTATCGCCAGTGGCGTGTCGGCTTGGTGTCTGTTGATGCTTGTGCTTGCAGCACAAGCAGACGATACAGTATGGTGGAGAACAATGAATATTGGCTCCGAGGTGCAGAGTATAACATGAAAAAAGTGAACCTGGTGTTTGGAACTGTCTATGGTAACGCCCAGTTTGTTGCCGAGACACTCCTGAAGCAGCTCCAGACTCATGGTGTGGATGCCAAACTTTGGCAAAGTCATGAGCTTAAAGGATATGTACCGACTGCCGATGAGTATCTGTTGCTGGTCTCTTCCACTACCGGCCAAGGGGATCTTCCGGATGATATTTTGCCCTGGTTTTTGGAACTGAAAGACACGGCCCCTTACTTACCAGACCTTAGATACGGGGTTATTGCCCTGGGAGACTCGAGTTATGAGACTTTCTGCGGCGCAGGTAAACAATTGGATGAACTGTTTGCGGAGCTTGGTGCCAAACGTGTCGGTGAGCGTTTGGAGATTGATGCCTGCGAATCCATGGAACCCGAGGTCGAGGCTCAAGCATGGCTCAACAACTGGCTACCCCTGCTGAAAACAGAACCGGGCGCCTGAAAGGCTTTTCACAACATTGGTTTAAGTTTGCCCAGCGCCTGAGTCAGGCGCTGCTTGTCCCCATAGCTATCCTGCCTGCTGCCGGGGTGATGAAAGGCCTGGCCAGTACGCCGACAGGTATTTTGTCTCCTTCTCTCAATGAGCTGTTTGCCACCACAGGCAATCTCATCTTCACTATGATGCCGCTGCTGTTTGCCATCGCCATTGCCATAGGCTTTTGTCGCGATCAGGGGATTGCTGCCTTCAGTGCGGCGTTCGGCTTTGGGGTATTCAGTTCCACCTTATCGCTGCTGGCTTCGCAAAACCCCGTGCACACCTCAGTCTGGCTCGGAGTGGAAACCATAGATACAGGTATTGCCGGTGGTATGTTGCTTGGGGTGATGACCTGCCTGGCGATGGCCATGAGTCGTCACTTGCGTTTGCCGGCTATCTTTTCCTTCTTTGAGGGACGCCGCAGCGCGCCGTTGCTGATGTTGCCGTTGGCTGTGTTGCTGGCCTATTTGCTGGCGCTTATCTGGCCACCTTTGGCTCACTATATTGAGGTGTTCTCCAACTGGGCTGTGTATCAAAAGCCGCAGCTGGCCTTTGCCATCTATGGCACAGTGGAGCGCCTCTTGTTGCCACTTGGGCTGCACCATATCTGGAATGCGCCTTTCTACCTGGAGCTTGGGCAGTATTATCAGGATGGTGAATGGCTCAGAGGCGAAGTGGCACGCTACCTCGCCGGCGATCCACAGGCCGGCAATCTGGCCGGTGGCTATCTCATCAAGATGTGGGGCCTGCCGGCGGCGGCCCTGGCGATTTGGCGCTGTGCCGACAAGAGTGAACGCAATCGGGTGGCCGGCATCATGCTGTCGGCGGCGGCAACCAGTTGGCTTACCGGGGTGACTGAGCCGATTGAGTTTGCCTTCCTGTTTGTGGCGCCTTTGCTGTATCTGGTGCACGCACTGCTGACCGGGCTGGCTTATGCTGTCTGTATCTGGCTCGACATTCACTATGGATTGGTGTTTTCCAACGGTTTGCTGGATTTTGCCCTTCTGTGGCATCAATCTGCCAACGCCGGTTGGTTTCTGATCCTGGGCCCCTTGACCGCAGTCATCTATTATCTGATTTTCCGCGCTTCCATCATGGCATTCAATCTCAAGACGCCGGGGCGGCTGGAGCCGGAAACCGCCTCGGGCGGCAATCTGCTGGCCATGGTAGGCGCGCTCGGCGGCGCTGCCAATATCCGCAATCTCAGCGCCTGTATGACCCGCTTGCGCCTGAGTGTCGAACGCCCAGAGCTGGTGGACAAGTCCCGCCTGTTGGGATTGGGAGCCAAGGGCGTGATAGTGGTAGGGCAGGGCGTCCAGGTGGTGTTTGGCACCAAGGCCGAGACCTTGAGAGGGCTTTTGCAAAAGTATCTGGACAGTCGCCAGGCAAGCCGGAGATAACGGGCTGCTTTTGATGAATAAATTTTAAGCGCGCCAGCGGCGAGACTGTGGCATATTCAAACTTTGATGCAGCGACAGGAGCCGATATGCCACGCAAAATACTGATGATTGATTGTGCCGATGAATATGGGCTTATCGCCAGAGTCACCGGGGTATGCTTTCAGCACAGACTGAACATCATCAAGAACAACGAGTTTGTCGATAATCAGCAGGGGCGCTTTTTCATGCGTACCGAACTTGAAGGTGAGTTCGATGAAACTAAGCTGCTAAAGGAGTTGGCCGAGGTCCTGCCTAAACAAAACCATATGAAGCTGGTGGATGCCGGACGCAAGCGCATAGTGGTGCTGGCGACCAAGGAGGCCCATTGCCTCGGGGATCTCTTGATGAAAACCTACTATGGTGCTCTCGATGTGGAGATAGCCGCCATAGTGGCCAACTACGATACCCTGGCACCGCTGGCGGCCAAGTTTGAGGTGCCTTTTCATCACGTCTGTCATCAGGGGTTGGATCGCAGCGCCCACGAGCGCGCCATGTTGGAGATTATCGCCGGCTACCAGCCTGAGTACCTGGTACTGGCCAAATATATGCGAGTACTCACCCCTGAGTTTGTCGAGCAGTATCCCAATAAGATCATCAATATTCATCACTCCTTCCTGCCGGCCTTTATCGGCGCCAATCCCTATCGTCAGGCGTGGGAGCGCGGGGTGAAGATTATTGGTGCCACGGCGCACTTTGTGAATAACTGCTTGGATGAGGGACCTATCATCAAGCAGGATGTGATCCCTGTGGATCACAGTTACAGCGCGGCAGATATGGCCAAAGCCGGCCGAGATGTGGAAAAAAGTGTTCTCAGCCGGGCTCTGGCGCTGGTACTCAATGAACAGGTCGTGGTGTACGGCAACAAGACCTTGGTGTTTTAACCCGAGTGTTTTGGGCTCAGTAGGTTCAGCGGAAACTCACGTAGAGTTTTTCCTCCTCTGGGATCATGGCCATATCGGAAATGGTCACTTTGCCGGGCAGGAAGCGGCCAATCTTTTTGGCGGTGCGATCGGCGCCGTGACTCATGGCAAACTGATGCAGTGACTCACCATTGCACACCAGACGGGGGAACACTCGCTGTTCATTGATCCGGTACTCACGCAGGGTATTGGAAAACGCTATCATGCTGTTGCTAGCACTGGACTTACAGACCTGGATCAACGCCTGCTCAATATAAGGATCCATTGCGGCCTGGGCACTGAGAGAGCCGAAGCTCAGGCCGGCGACAGCCAGTAATACGGCGCCGGTGCGGGTACGTTGGCAAAGGTTCATGGCTTGCTCCTTTTGGGGATGCTTCAAGTACCATTTAAGTACAGTCGCAGCAGGGGCATTTGCCAGCGATTGAATAGAGGCTTTCTGTCAGCAGTTGTTGCTGCTTGGGCAAGGCGTGTCCCAAGGTGTGGAAGTTTGTCTCTTGGTAAGTAAATGTGTCTGCCCGCGCCCTTATGGGCAGAGCAGACAGACACATAGATGGGGTTGCTGACCTGCTAAAGCGCTTATTGCTCGAGGTCAGCTCCCGAGGGCAAGGGTCAGTCGACCATCCGCAGCAGTTCGTTGATACCCACTTTACCGCGGGTTTTCTCGTCTACCTTTTTGACTATGATGGCGGCGTAAAGATTGTACTTGCCGCAGTTGGAGGGCAGGGTGCCTGACACCACTACAGAACCTGCTGGAACCCGGCCATAGTGAATTTCACCGGTTTCGCGGTCATAGATGCGGGTGCTCTGGCCGATATAGACACCCATGGAAATCACTGAGCCTTCCTCGACCACTACCCCTTCAACGATTTCAGAGCGGGCACCGATAAAGCAGTTGTCTTCAATAATGGTCGGGCCGGCCTGCAGTGGCTCGAGCACGCCTCCGATACCGACACCGCCGGAGAGATGCACGTTTTTACCAATTTGCGCACAGGAGCCAACCGTGGCCCAGGTGTCGACCATGGTGCCTTCATCTACATAGGCGCCCAGGTTAACGTAAGAGGGCATAAGCACAGTGTTTTTACCGATGAAAGAGCCTTTGCGCACCGCAGCGGGTGGCACAACACGTATGGCTTCGGCGCGAAAACGCGCTTCATCATAGTCGGCAAACTTCTGTGGTACCTTGTCGAAATACTTGGTTTCGGCCCCATCGATTACGCCATTGTCGAAGATACGGAAAGACAGCAAAACGGCTTTCTTGAGCCATTGGTGCACATGCCATTGACCGTCCAGTTTCTCGGCCACTCTGGCCTCGCCTCTGTCCAGCATGTCAATCACTCGTTCCACATCGGCGCGCAGCTCGGCGTCAACTGTGGTTGGGCTTATCTGTGCGCGAGCTTCAAAAGCCGCCTCAATACGTTGGCGTAAAGCCTCCATTGGTTTCTCCCGTTTACTTAGGTTGTTGGGGTCCCGAATTGGGACAGGGCACTGATCAGTGACTCTTTCAGCCTTTGTTGCTGGGCTTCATCCAGTGCCAGTCCCTGATTGGTTTGTAGAATAAAAAAGTCCTCGGCGCGCTCGCCTATCGTGGTGATCTTGGCCGCCAGCAGGGTGACATCACAGCGATAGAAGGTTTCACCTATCTTGGCCAGCAGGCCCGGGCTATCCAAGGCTATCAGTTCCATCATACTTGTACCATGGCGGCGGGTCGGCAGGAAACTGACCTGAGTCGGAACTTTAAAAGGTTTCATCTTGCGCGACAATTTGCGAAAACGCGGGATCTTGGGTTGCTCGCCGCTGAGCGCTTTGCCAAGGGTCTTGCGTATGCTTTGTATCCGCGACAGCTGACTAACCGCCTTGCCGTCCTGTTCAAGGATCACAAAGGTATCCAGGGCGTAGTTGTCCTTGGATGTCATGATGTTGGCATCATGAACATTGATATTCTTGTTGTCCAGCACCGCCATCACAGTGGCAAACAGCTTGGGTTTGTCCTGGCAATAGACAAACAGCTCGGTACCGCCACGGGTGGTGTGTTTGGATACCATCACCAGCGGCTCATCCTGCTTGTGCTTGAGAATCGCCTCGGCGTGCCAGGCGATTTGATTGGGTTGATGACGCAAAAAGTAATCGGCCTTGAATCTCTGCCACAGCTGATCCAGCGCCTTTTCCTTGAAGCCGCGCCGCAGCAACTCTTTCTTGGCCTTGGCCTGATGCTCCCGCACCCGGGCGCGAATATCCACCGGCTTTTCTTTGCCGCGGGCGAGCACCCTCTGGGTGGCAAAATAGAGATCCCTGAGCAGGGAGCCCTTCCAGTTGTTCCAGGTTTTTTCATTGGTGGCACAGATATCGGCCACTGTCAGGCAGTAGAGGTAACTCAGGTGCACCGCATCACGAACCTTGTCGGCGAAATCGGCGACTACTTCGGGATCGGAAATATCCCGGCGCTGGGCAATAATCGACATCAACAGATGATTCTCCACCAACCAGCTGACCAAGCGGCCGTCGTGGTCGTTGAGGCCATGCAGTTTGCAAAACTCCTGCGCATCCACGGCGCCGAGTTTACTGTGATCGCCGCCGCGACCCTTGGCGATGTCGTGGAAAATGGCCGCCAAGACCAGAAGCCCTTTTTTCGGCAACTGATTGATCAGTACAGAGCCGAGTGGGAACTCCTCTTTCTGCTCTGCCTGGGCAAATTTGTCGATATTGAGCAGCAGCCTGTGGGTGTGTTCATCTACAGTGTAGGCATGGAAGAGGTCAAACTGCATCTGGCCCTCAATGGCGCGCCAGGCAGGCAAATAAGCCGACATCACCCCATGTTTGTGCATCAGCGACAGAGCCGCAATGCCACGAGGATGGCGGAGGATTTCCATAAATACCCCGCGGCAGCCTTCCCAGGCCATCAGCGGCTGCGGCTGGGCGCGTCTGGCCCTTCTCAGCGCCCTCAGAGTCGGGGCATAAATCCCCTGAATATTGGAATTGCGGGCCACATGCAAAAACAGTCTGACGATCTCTTCCGGATCGTCAAACAGTGCCAAGTCCAGCGCCTCGATAAAGCGGCCGCGGCGCTGATAGTGTTCATCTATAGGCTGGATTTCCAGCGCCTGGGTGTGCCCCAGGGTGGCACGCTTGAACAGTTGCAGCAGCATCTCGTTGAGCTCCATCACCCGCCGCACTGTGCGGTAATAGCGCTTCATCATCTGCTCGACCGCCAGTTGGGTGGCATCTTCGTAGCCCATCAAGCCGGCGACCTGACGCTGCAAGTCAAACAGCAAACGGTTTTCGTCACGGCCCGATGCCAGGTGCAGGGCAAATCTCAGCTCCCAGAGGAAGTGCTGACACTCCAGCAGCTCTTCGAGTTCGGCCTGCTCCAGAAAACCGTGCCCGACCAACTCTTCGAGTTTGGCGGCATCGAAGTGGCGCATGGCGACCCAGGCTATGGTTTGAATATCCCTGAGGCCGCCGGGGCAGGTCTTGATATTGGGTTCAAGATCGAAGGCATTGGCCCTGGCGTGGCGGGCGCGCTGTTCATCGCGCTTGGCGCTGAAAAACTCGTTCGATGGCCAGAATTGGTGCTCGCGAATCGCGTCGTAGAGAGTATCAAACAGGATTTCCGGGCCGGTAAGCAGCCTGGCTTCCAATAGATTGGTGGCTATGGTGATGTCCTGGCGACCCTGCTGCAGGGTTTCGCCCAGGGTTCTGACACTGTGGCCGATTTCAAGACCTGCGTCCCAGAGAAAGGCGATATAGGCGCTGAGCCTGCTCTCGGCTGCCGGGTCCAGGTTGTCATCCACCAGAAACAGCAGATCTATGTCTGAATAGGGGTGCAGCTCGCCGCGGCCATAGCCGCCAACGGCGATAAGGGCGATGGGATAATCATTCAGCCCCTGTGCTTGCCATTGTTCAATCAGCTGCTTATCGACAAAGCGACAGCGGCTGGTAACCAGTTCGACTATCTTTTCTCGCGAGGTAAACCTGTCAAACAGGGCTTGATTCTGCTCACAAAGTGCCGTTTTGGCTGCCAGCGCTGTGCTCATTCTATTCCTTGGGTGACGCCTTATTTGGCGTGATTGATGATCCTCGGGAAATCTTCCTCGGCACGCAGCGTCAGAACCTCTACACCGGTCTGGGTGATCAACAGAGTATGTTCCCACTGAGCTGAATTTTTACCATCTGAGGTGGTGACAGTCCAGCCGTCATCCTTGTTCAGTACAGAAGTGTGGCGACCGGCGTTGATCATCGGCTCAATGGTAAAGCACATGCCTGGACGCAGTATGGTCTTGTCGTTGTTTTTGTAGTGCACTACCTGTGGCTCTTCGTGGAAACCGGCGCCGATACCGTGACCGCAGTAATCCTGCACTATCGAATATTTGTCCAGGCCTGACTTGCTGGCCTTGATAAACTTCTCGACCGTGGTGCCAATTTCACCCAGCTGCATGCCGGGGCGAACTTTACGAATGGCGGCGTAGAGGCTTTCCTGAGCGATACGGCACAGGCGGCGATCTTTTGGGCTGACATCGCCAATCAGGAACATTTTGGAAGTGTCGCCGTGATAGCCATCCTTGATGACAGTGATGTCGATATTGAGAATATCGCCGTCCTTGAGCACGCGATCGCTGGGAATACCGTGGCAGATCACCTCATTGATAGAGGTACAGATGGACTTGGGAAAACCATGGTAGTTGAGCGGCGCAGAGATGGCGCCTTGTTCTTCCGTGTACTTGGCGCAGATATCGTTGAGCTCGTTGGTGCTGACCCCGGCCTTGACGTGCGGGGCTATCATTTCCAGTACACTGGCGGCCAGCTTGCCGGCGGCACGCATTTTCTCAATTTCGTCTGCTGTCTTGATGACTATACTCATGGGGGTTTTCTCTTAATAACCTGTGTCTTGGCCAAGGCCAATCCAACTTGTTTGTGAAACGGTAAAATAACGCTCCTGGCGCGGCTTTGAACTGAGTTTAAGGCCGACATATGAGCGGTAAAAAATTTGTGTTTGCCGGCGATTTATGGTATAAAGCGCGCCGTTATGTTTGACTCTAAGTGACTTTGAGCTGACGACTCTACGAGTTCGAATTGACTTCAAGTCGGGCTGCCTTCGGTGGGGGATCCCATTTCGTTGGCAGGTCAGAGTAAAGATGGCGGCCATTATACATGGCATTTAACTCAAATACTAAATCACACACGTATCGACACATTCTTCGGGGTGCCCGCGGCTTGGCCAAAGGGTCGAAGACATGGGATGCGTGGAGGTCTAACCCCTTAAATTAAGGTATAGAAAATGACTACAGTTTCAATGCGCGATATGCTCCAGGCCGGTGTACACTTCGGTCACCAAACCCGTTACTGGAACCCTAAGATGAAGCCTTTCATCTTCGGCGCCCGCAACGGTGTACACATCATCAACCTCGAGCACACTGTGCCAATGTTCAATGAAGCTCTGGCTTTCATCAGCAACATTGCTTCCAAGAAAGGTAAAATCCTGTTCGTAGGCACCAAGCGCGCTGCCAGTGAAGCCATCAAAGAAGCTGCCGTATCTTGCGAGCAGTTCTACGTGGACAAGCGCTGGCTCGGCGGTATGCTGACCAACTGGAAAACCGTTCGTCAGTCAATCAAGCGCCTGAAAGATCTGGAAACCCAGTCTGTTGACGGTACTTTCGACAAGCTGACCAAGAAAGAAGCGCTGATGCGTACCCGTGAGCTGGAAAAGCTTGAGAAGTCTCTGGGTGGTATCAAGAACATGGGCGGTCTGCCAGACGCCATTTTCGTTATCGGTGCCGACCATGAACACATCGCTATCAAAGAAGCCAACAACCTGGGTATCCCAGTTGTTGCCGTAGTAGATACCAACTCTGCTCCAGATGGCGTTGACTACATCATTCCTGGTAACGACGACGCTATGCGTGCAATCCGTTTGTATGCTGAGTCTGTAGCTGCTGCTGCCAAAGCTGGCCGTGGTCAGGACCTGGCTGTTCAAGCTGAAGAAGACGGTTTCATCGAAGCTGAATAATAAGGTGCGATGCTAGTACATCACCCTTATTAACCAAGAGATATGATTGGTTAACAGGGGCCATATGGCCCCTGTTTTATACCTGATTATCAACAGGTTAAATTTGTCGAATTATCAATTGAGGATTTAACAATGGCAATTACTGCTGCCCTGGTTAAAGAACTGCGCGACCGTACTGGCGCAGGCATGATGGATTGTAAAAAAGCCCTGACCGAAACTAACGGTGATATCGAAGCTGCAATCGATAACATGCGTAAGAGCGGCGCGGCTAAAGCGGCCAAGAAAGCCGGTAACATCGCTGCCGAAGGTACTATCCTGATCAAAAACGGTGCTGGTTACACTGCTCTGGTTGAAGTTAACTGCCAGACTGACTTCGTAGCAAAAGACTCCAACTTCCTGGCTTTCGCCAACGAAGTTCTGGAAGCTGCCGCTGCTGCCAAAGTGACTGTTGAAGATCTGAAAGCTCAGTTCGAAGAAGCGCGTGTTGCCCTGGTTGCCAAAATCGGTGAAAACATCAATGTTCGTCGCGTTGAGTACATCGACGGTGACAAGATGGCTTTCTACCGTCACGGCGATCGCATCGGTGTAGTTGTTACCGGTGAAGCCGATGAAGAAACGCTGAAGCACATTGCAATGCACGTTGCTGCCTCTAAGCCTGAGTACGTTAACCCAGAAGACGTTCCAGCTGAAGTGGTTGAGAAAGAGCGTTCCGTTCAAGTTGAAATCGCTATGAACGAAGGCAAGCCTCAGGAAATCGCTGAGAAGATGGTTGCCGGCCGCATGAAGAAGTTCACCGGTGAGGTTTCTCTGACTGGTCAGCCATTCATCATGGAGCCAAAGAAAACTGTTGGCGAAGTTCTGAAAGAGAAAGGCGCCACTGTGACTAACTTCATCCGCCTGGAAGTGGGTGAAGGTATCGAGAAGAAAGAAGAAGATTTCGCTTCTGAAGTAGCTGCCCAAATCGCTGCTTCCAAGAAGGCTTAATCGCCAATTCTTAACCCTCCCAAGACCGCAGCAGCCGCTGCGGTCTTGTTATGACCAGGACAGAAAAAGATGAGCACCAACCCAAAACCTGCATTTCGACGTATTCTGCTGAAACTGAGTGGCGAAGCCCTGATGGGCGAAGAAGGCTTCGGTATCGATCCCAAGGTACTGGATCGTATGGCCCAGGAGATTAAAGAACTGGTTGAGCTCGGCATTCAGGTTGGCGTGGTCATCGGTGGCGGAAACCTGTTCCGTGGTGAAGGACTGGCCAAGGCTGGTATGAACCGCGTGGTGGGCGATCACATGGGTATGCTGGCGACAGTGATGAATGGTCTGGCGATGCGTGATGCGCTGCACCGTGCCTATGTTAATGCCCGTCTGATGTCTGCTATTCCGCTCAATGGTGTGTGCGATAGATACAACTGGGCCGAGGCTATCAGCCTGCTCAAGTCCGGACGTGTGGTGATTTTTGCTGCCGGTACCGGTAACCCATTCTGTACTACAGACTCTGCTGCTTGCCTGAGAGGGATTGAAATTGAAGCAGAAGTCGTGCTAAAAGGCACTAAAGTTGACGGCGTATATTCGGATGACCCGATGAAGAACCCCGAAGCCGTCAAATACGATGAACTGAGTTACACTGAAGTTCTGGATAAAGAATTGAAAGTCATGGATCTGGCCGCCTTCACCATGGCCCGTGACCACGACATGCCTATATTGGTCTTCAATATGAATAAGCCAGGCGCACTGCGCCGGGTGATCATGGGTGAAGAAGCCGAAGGCACGCTGATCAAAACGAAATAACCGACTGATTGCAAAAAGGACATTTAACGTGATTGATGCGATTAAAGAAGATGCACAGGTTCGTATGGACAAGTGTGTAGATGCCACCAAGGCGCAAATGGCCAAAGTGCGTACCGGCCGTGCTCACCCTGCATTGCTGGACTCTATCCAGGTGTCTTACTACGGCACCATGACCCCGCTCAAGCAGGTGGGTAATATCTCTGTTGAAGACAGCCGCACTCTGGCGGTTAACGTATTCGACCGTAGCATGATCCAGGCCGTAGAGAAGGCGATCATGAGCTCAGATCTGGGCCTGAACCCTATGTCTGCCGGTGCCACTATCCGTATCCCTCTGCCGGCTCTGACCGAAGAGCGTCGTCGTGATCTGGTTAAAGTGGTTCGCGCCGAAGCCGAAAACGGCCGCGTGGCTGTGCGTAACGTTCGTCGTGATGCCAACTCTGCGGTGAAGAACCTGGAGAAGGAAAAAGAGTGTACCGAGGACGATGTACGCCGTAGCGAAGAGGAAGTGCAGAAGATAACTGACGCACATATCAAGAAGATAGACGAGCTGTTGGCCGCAAAAGAAGCGGAATTGATGGAAGTCTGATATTGACTCGCTAAACTAGAGTTGATGCGCCGTGTAGGGGTATACTACGCGGCGTTTGTCTATTTATAAGGGTTGTTTATTCAGATGTCATCCAATATGGAAGCCGATCCTACGACTCCAACCAGCACCGGCGACTGCCTGACCTCTGAGTGCTTACCGGAGCAGCTTTCAGAGCTGGTAAAGCAGTCTATCCCGCAGCATGTGGCTATCATTATGGATGGTAACGGCCGTTGGGCTCAGGCCCAGGGTAAACCCAGAGTCATAGGCCATAAGGCCGGTGTCAAGGCTGTGCGCCGCGCCGTGAGTACCGCCAGGCAACTCGGGGTACGTTCACTGACCCTGTTTGCGTTTTCCAGTGAAAACTGGCGTCGTCCGGATCAGGAAGTCAGCCTGCTGATGGAACTGTTTTTTACCGTGCTGCGCCGGGAAATCAAACTGCTGCACCAAAACGGTGTCCGGCTGAACATCATAGGTGATACCAGCCGCTTCTCCGAGAGGCTGCAAAAGCAGATCCGCGCAGCCGAAGAGAAAACCGCCGCCAATTCAGAGCTTATCCTCAATGTTGCCGCCAACTACGGTGGCCGCTGGGACATAATGCAAGCTGCTCGTAAACTGGCCGAAAAAGTAGAATCCGGTGAAATGACCAGCAGTCAGTTCAGCGAAGAGGCCTTGGCAGAACATTTGTGCATGCAAAATCAACATGAAGTTGATTTAATGATCCGTACGGGCGGGGATTACCGCATCAGTAATTTTATTCTCTGGCAGGCGGCTTATGCCGAGTTGGTCTTTACCGACACCCTTTGGCCGGATTTTGATGAGCAGGCGTTTCGCCAGGCAGTGGCGACTTTTGCCAGCCGCCAGCGTCGTTTTGGTCTGACCGGAAGTCAGATAGAAGAAATACGCAGCGTATAACATCTTACGAGGGACATTTTTTGCTAAAACAACGAATAATAACAGCAATTTGGTTAATCCCACTGGTTATGGGGGCTATCTTTTTGCTCCCGGCAAGTTATTTTTCATGGGCCTTGGTGGCGGTATTTCTGATTGCGGCAAAAGAATGGGGCCGCATTATCGACAGCCGCTGTGAGGTTACTCAATGGAGTTTTACCGCTACCCTGGCGATAGTGCTGGTGGCGATTAATCTTCTGGTTCCGGCCGATGCCGTCTGGTCCAGGGGCCAGTTACACCCCATTATGCTGGCCATCATTCTTATCGGTGCCTGTTGGTGGTTGTTCTCTCTGGTGCTGGTGATCTCCTATCCCTGCAGCGCCAAACTTTGGCAGGGCAGCCCTATGCTCAAGTCCATGTTCGGCCAGTTGACCTTGCTACCTTGTTTCGCTTCCCTGATAGCCCTCAAAGCGCTCAGCAGTCCTGCTGACCCTTATTTTGGCGGTATCCTGGTGTTTTTGGTGATGCTGACGGTATGGGCCGCTGATTCAGGGGCCTACTTTGCCGGTAAGGCGCTGGGACGGATTAAACTCATGCCCAATGTCAGCCCGGCCAAGACCCTGGAAGGTTTGCTGGGTGGCCTGCTGACCACCATGGTGGTAGTGGCCGGTGTTTGCTATTTCTCTCCCGAACAGGAGCTTGGACTGCTGGTTGCCGTGACCCTGTTTACCGCACTTGCCTCGGCGCTTGGCGATCTGTCCGAGAGCATGTTCAAGCGCGCCGCTAAAATTAAAGACTCGGGCACCATATTGCCCGGCCACGGTGGTGTGCTGGATCGCATCGACAGCCTGACCGCAGCCTTGCCCGTCTTTACCCTTATCTATATTGCATTCTGGATGTAGTGCTATGCAAAACATGGTGATTTTAGGAGCGACTGGCTCAATTGGTGCCAGTACCCTCAGTGTGATCCAACATAATCCGGCGGCATATCATGTTTATGCGCTGGTGGCCAATACCAATGTGGACAAGATGGCCGAGTTGTGTGCGATCCACCGACCTGAAATTGCCCATATGGTTTGCCCTCAAGCGGCCAAGGCATTGGCCGAGCGTTTGGGTACGGGCTCGGATACCCGGGTCAGTACCGGCGAGTCCGAACTACTTGAGCTGGTGACTCACAGCCGGGTCGATACCGTGATGGCGGCCATAGTTGGCGCCGCCGGTATGATACCAACACTGGCATCAGTCAAGGCAGGTAAGCGAGTGCTGCTGGCCAACAAAGAGGCGCTGGTAATGTCCGGGCGCTTATTTATGGAAGCCACCCGCCAATCGGGCGCGACTCTGCTGCCGGTAGACAGCGAGCACAACGCTATTTTCCAATGCCTGCCGGAAGCCGTGCAGCAACAGCTGGGTTATTGCAACCTTCAAGGTGCAGGGATTTCATCGATTCTGCTCACCGGCTCAGGCGGGCCATTTTTGAGCGCCGATCTTGCCAGTCTGGCGAGTGTGACGCCGGCCCAGGCTATCAAGCATCCCAACTGGTCCATGGGGCCTAAAATTTCTGTCGATTCGGCGACCATGATGAATAAAGGGCTTGAGTATGTAGAGGCGCGCTGGCTCTTCAATGCCAGTGCCGAGCAGCTCAAGGTGGTTATCCACCCCCAGAGTGTGATTCACTCCATGGTGCAGTATCAGGATGGCAGCGTGCTGGCGCAGTTGGGTAATCCGGATATGCGCACCCCGATAGCCCATTGTATGGCCTATCCAGAGAGAATTGTCTCCGGGGTTGAACCTTTGGACTTTTTCAAAGTCGGACAATTGAGCTTCTGTGAGCCGGATTTTGCCCGCTATCCCTGTCTGGAGCTGGCAATGACTGCCTGCGCTTCGGGCCAGGAAGCCACTACAGTGCTTAATGCAGCCAATGAAATGGCCGTCGCCAGCTTCCTTAAAGGGGAAATCGGCTTTACCGATATCGCCCGGGTCAATGAAGCTTGTTTGGCGCGTGTGCCGCAATCGCCTTTAAATTCCATAGCGGATATTCTGGCATTGGACGGCCAAAGCCGTCAGTATGCCGAGGAAGCTATCGCCGGATGCAAGTGAGGAAAATAAGGTCTGATGTTTGATTTTTTATGGAACCTGGGCGCTTTTATCGTCGCCTTGGGGATACTGATCACTGCCCATGAATATGGCCACTTTTGGGTAGCCAGGCGCTGTGGTGTCAAGGTAGAGCGTTTCTCCATTGGCTTTGGCAAGGCGATTTGGCGTCGCCTCGGTAAAGATGGCACCGAATACGTGATAGCCATGATCCCGCTTGGGGGCTATGTCAAAATGCTCGACGAGCGGGTCGAGGATGTGCCCGAAGAGCTTAAAGATCAGGCCTTTAATCGCAAGAGTGTCTGGGCGCGTATCGCGATAGTCGCAGCCGGGCCGATAGCCAACTTTATCTTTGCCATTTTCGCGCTCTATATTATGTATCTCATCGGCGTGCCTTCACTCAAGCCGGTGATCAGCGATGTCAGACTCGGCTCGCCTGCGGCCGTGATGCAGATAGATGGCCCACAGCAGATAGTGGCGGTTTCCGGGCAAAAGGTACGCAACTGGGAAGAGGTGAATCTGGCGCTGGTCGGTCATATCGGCGATGACAGCATGAGCTTGACCCTGAGGCCTCTCAGCCAGGCATCTCAGCCAGATGATGGGCTTGAGCCTTCCGGACGCACCTATCAGTTGGATATTCGCAACTGGCGTTTCGATCCGGAAAAAGAATCCCCCTTCAGCACCCTGGGGCTGGATATCTTCCGTCCGGATGTGATCCCTGAAGTGGAGACGGTTACCGAGGGCGGTGCGGCCGCTAAGGCCGGGGTCAAGGCCGGGGATATTCTGGTGGCCGTCAATGGTGAGGCATACAGCGACTGGCAAACCTTTGTCGGACAAATTAAAGTATCTGCCGGAAAGCCGCTGCAACTGACGGTTAAACGCGGCGGTGAGCAACAGACCTTCACTCTTATCCCGGACAGCCGCAAGGGTGCCAATGGGGAAATGGAAGGTGTCATCGGCCTGGCGCCCAAAGCCCCCAAGTGGCCGGACAACATGCTGCTGGATCTGCAGTATGGCCCGCTTGAGTCTATCTCGGTGGCGGCAGATAAAACATGGCAACTTGTGGTAGTCAGCTTTAAGATGATCGCCAAGTTGTTTACCGGTGATGTTTCGGTTAAAAATTTAAGCGGCCCCATCTCCATCGCGCAGGGGGCCGGTAACAGCGCCAACATAGGGTTGGTTTATTTTCTCGGGTTCCTCGCCCTGATAAGCGTAAACCTCGGCATTATTAACCTTTTGCCGTTGCCAGTGCTGGACGGGGGACACTTGATGTATTACTTGGTGGAAGTAATAACAGGTAAGCCTGTATCCGAACGGGTACAGGAAATTGGATTCAGATTTGGGGCGGCGTTGCTGCTGATGTTGATGAGCATTGCCCTTTTCAATGATTTTGCCCGACTCTGAGCAAGGACAGACAAATAATTAGAAGTGCGCTATGCGATTGAATAAACTTTTTGCCTCGATGTTATTAGTCGGCGCGTCGTTTTCAGGGAATGGTTGGGCAGAGTCTTTCCAGCCTTTTGAAGTGACCGACATCCAAGTTGAAGGTTTGCAACGAGTGGCACTCGGTGCGGCCTTGCTGAGTTTGCCTGTAAAAGTGGGCGACACAGTCGATCAACTCAAGTTGCAACAGGCGATAAAGAGCCTGTATGCCTCCAGTAACTTTGAAAATGTTCAGGTGTCCCGCGATGGCGGGGTGCTGATAGTGTCGGTACGTGAAAGACCGACCATCAGCGCTGTTACCTTCGAAGGTAACAAGGACATCAAAGATGAACAGCTGCAGGAAAGCCTGGACGGCAGTGGTGTGAAGGTGGGCGAAGCCCTCGACCGCACTATGCTCTCGGGTATTGAGAAGGGCCTGCAGGACTTCTACTACGGCGTGGGTAAATACGGCGCCAAGGTCGAGGCTCAGGTAATTAACCTGCCTCGTAACCGGGTAGAACTCAAGTTCAAGTTTACCGAAGGTCTGGCGGCAGAAATCCGTCAGATCAACATAGTGGGTAACGAGCGTTTCAGTGATGCCGACCTTATCGGTATGCTGGAGCTCAAAGACTATGTGGCCTGGTGGGATCTGTTCGGCGAGCGCCGTTATCAGAAGCAAAAGCTGCAGGCCGACCTCGAAACCATCAAGACCCACTACCACAACAATGGTTATATCCGTTTCAAGGTGACCTCGACTCAGGTGGCGATGACGCCGGACCGTAAGGGTCTCTACATCACCATTAACGTCGATGAAGGCGACCAGTACAAGGTTAAGGAAGTCAACCTGACCGGTGAACTCATGGGCCGTGAAGAGCTGCTCAAGGGTATCTTGCCTATCAAGGCCGGTGAGCAATACAACGGCGCCGATGTTACCTTTACCGAAGAGATGTACAGCAAGTATCTGGGCCGTTTCGGTTATGCCTATCCAGAGGTGAAGACTTTCCCTGAGATCGATGATGAAACCAAGGAAGTCACCCTGAATGTTAACGTCAAGCCCGGCAAGCGTGTTTATGTACGCTCCATCAACTTCACCGGTAATACAGTGACCAAAGATGAAGTGATGCGCCGTGAGCTGAGACAGATGGAAGGGGCCTGGTTAAACTCGGCCTTGGTCGAGCAATCCAAGGCACGCCTCAACCGTTTGGGCTACTTTGAAACTGTCGACACCGAAACCGTGCAGGTGCCGGGCACAGACGACCTGGTGGATGTGGCCTTCAAGGTGAAAGAGCAGCCATCAGGCTCCTTTAACGCTGGTGTAGGTTATGGTACCGAGTCAGGACTGAGTCTGCAGTTCGGGGTTCAGCAGTCCAACTTCCTCGGTACGGGTAACCAGGCCGGGATTAACCTGAACACCAACAAGTACTCCAAGAACGTCAACCTGTCTTATACCGATCCTTATTTCACCAAGGATGGGGTCAGCCTGGGTGGCAGCATCTACTGGAACGAGTTCGACGCCAACGAGGCCAACCTCGAGCGTTATAAGAACAGCTCCTATGGGATTGCACTCAACAGCGGTTTCCCCATTAACGAGTACAACAGGATCAACGGCGGCATAGGCTATCGTCATAACACCATTTCTGAGATTTCCAGTTATGAGCAGGCGATCCGTTTCTATAACATTTACCGTGACAGTGATGACCCCAACTCTGACTTGAGCTTCGACAACTTCGAGCTCAGCCTCGGCTGGTATCGCAGTACCCTTAACCGCGGAACCTTCCCAACCGATGGTTCATCCCAGCGTTTGAGCGGTAAGATCACGGTTCCCGGTTCTGATCTGCAGTACTTCAAGACCGACTTTGACACCAGCTTCTACTGGCCGCTGACCCGCAGCCACAAGTTTGTGCTCTTGACCCGTGCCCGCTTGGGGTATGGCAACGGTTACGGTGGTTTCAATGAAAACGACCAAATCCTGCCATTCTGGGAAAACTACTACTCAGGTGGTTCCAGTTCACTGCGTGGCTTCAAGTCCAACTCTGTGGGCCCAAGGGCTTTCTATCTGTATCGCGGCAGCGAGCCTTGTTCACCCAATCCGGATGGTGAAGGCTGTAGCCTGCCGGGCGATCCAAACCAAGTTTACATCAGCTCAGGCCGCTCTATCGGTGGTAACGCCATCGCCACGGCCAGTATGGAGCTGATTGTGCCGACTCCTTTCCTGGATGAGGCCTATAGCAACTCAGTACGTACCAGCTTCTTTATCGATGCGGGTAACGTCTGGGATACGGAGTTTGATTATGACTCCTATCGTTTCTTGCCGGCAGATGAGTTTTCCAAGTTGGCCGATTACAGTGATCCGAGCCGTATCCGTGCTTCCTGGGGTCTTAGCCTGCAATGGCTGTCACCCATGGGCCCCATGGTGTTCAGCCTGGCCTGGCCTGTTAAGGAATACGACGATGACGAGACCGAGATCTTCTCGTTCAATATTGGCAAAACTTTCTAAATTACATAAACTCGGCAAGCATTGCTGAAGAAAAACAAGGAGTCTGATTTTGAAAAAAATGGTAAACGGCGCACTGATGACGCTGATGTTGACGGGTGCTCCCCTGGCCGCACAAGCGGAGAAACTGGCGGTTGTCGATATGGGCGCTGTGTTTGAACAACTGCCACAACGCGAGCAGATCAGCAACGCACTCAAGACTGAATTCGGCGATCGTATGGCTGAAGTACAGAAGCTGCAGGAAGACCTCCGTGGTTTGCTGGAAAAGCAGCAGCGTGATGCCGCGCTGATGAGCGAAACGCAAAAGACCGAACTGGTTCGTAAAATGGAATCCCTGAAGGCTGACTATCAGCTCAAAGGTAAGGCGCTGGATGAAGATCTGCGTCGTCGTCAGGGTGAAGAGCAAAACAAACTGCTGGTAAAAGTGCAGAAGGCTATCAACACCATAGCTGAAAAAGAGAAGTACGACATGGTACTGCAACGTGGCGCCGTGGTTTATGTTAAGCCAGCTGCCGACATCAGCTCCAAAGTGGTTGAAGCCTTGAGCAAAGGCAAGTAAATCGATGAAGTCTTTTTCGTTGAAAGAGCTTGGCCAGCTGTTAGGGGCCGAAGTTCGTGGGGATGACAGTGTGACTGTCTCCTCTGTGGCGACACTTGAAAAGGCGCGGCCGGATCAGATCACCTTTCTGGCCAACACCAAATACCGTAGCCAGCTGGAGCAGACTCAGGCTGGTGCGGTATTGATCTCGCCTAAAGAGTTGGACGGTTTTGCCGGTAACGCCTTGGTGCTCAATGACCCTTATGTCGGCTTTGCCAGAGTTGCGCAATTGCTGGACAGCACGCCGGTTGCAGCAGAGGATATCCATCCCTCGGCGCAAATTCATCCCAGTGCCAAGCTGGGTGAGGGCGTTGCGGTGGGGGCCAATGCGGTCATCGGGGCCAACAGTATTTTGGGCGAAAATGTCCAGATAGGTGCCGGTACAGTGGTTGGTCAGGACGTTATCATAGGCTCGGGCAGCCGCCTGTGGGCCAATGTCACCGTCTATCACGATGTACATTTGGGGCAAAACTGTATCGTTCACTCTGGGGCCGTTATCGGCTCCGATGGTTTCGGTTATGCCAACGAACGCGGTCAGTGGATCAAAATCCCTCAGACCGGCGGCGTGCGCATAGGTGACAGAGTGGAGATTGGCGCCGGTACTACTATAGATCGCGGCGCCATCGATCATACTGAAATCCATGATGGCGTGATAATCGACAACCAGGTGCAGGTAGCTCACAACGATATCATAGGTGCCAACACTGCGATTGCCGGCTGCACAGTACTGGCAGGCAGCGTGACTATAGGTAAACATTGTATTATTGGTGGCAACTGCGCGATTTCCGGTCATCTGAGCATTACGGATGGGGTGCACGTCACTGGCAGCACCAACATTACTAACGATGTTCGTGAACCTGGGGTATACTCCTCGGCCACTGTGGCCATGCCCAACAGGCTGTGGCGTAAAAATACGGTTCGCTTCCGTCAGTTGGACGAGCTGTTCCAGCGGGTCAAAACCCTGGAAAAAACCGTTAAACCCCAAGATTAATACCGCTGTGCGTTAAGCGGCATGAGGAAACGAGTTCGTGTCTAATCAATTAAATACAATGGATATCAAAGAGATTTTGGCTTACCTGCCACATAGATATCCATTTTTGTTGATCGATAGAGTACTGGATTTTACTCCGGGTGAAACTCTGCATGCGATCAAGAACGTCACCATCAATGAGCCTTTCTTCCAGGGGCATTTCCCTGTTCAGCCAGTTATGCCTGGCGTGCTCATTCTGGAAGCCATGGCGCAGGCCACCGGCTTGTTGGCGTTCAAGACCATGAGCGACAAGCCGTCTCCGGACGTGCTGTATTATTTTGCCGGTATCGACAATGCTCGTTTCAAGCGGGTTGTTGAGCCAGGTGATCAGCTGCACTTTGAAGTGAAGATGATCAAGGAACGCCGCGGGATTGGCGTTTTCTACGGCGAGGCCAAAGTGGATGGTGAGCTGGTGTGTTCAGCCGAAATCATGTGTGCCCGCAGAGAGATTAGCAAGTGATAGATAAATTAGCTTTCGTTCACCCCGAAGCCAAGATAGGTAAAAATGTCACTATCGGCCCCTGGAGCTACATAGGGGCGGATGTGGAGATCGGCGATGACTGCTGGATCAGTTCCCACGTGGTTATCAAGGGACCCAGCATCATTGGCAAGGGCAACCGGATTTTCCAGTTTGCCTCCGTTGGTGAAGATTGCCAGGACAAGAAATATGCCGGTGAACCTACCCGGCTTATCATGGGTGATAACAATATCATCCGTGAATCTGTCACCATTCACCGCGGTACGGTTCAGGACAACAGCGAGACCCGTATCGGCTCCAATAACCTGTTTATGGCCTATGTACATATCGCCCACGACTGCGTGGTGGGCGACAATGTGATCATGGCCAACAACGCCTCTATTGCCGGTCATTGCCATGTGGGTGACTGGGCTATTCTCGGCGGTATGACAGGGGTGCACCAGTTTGTGCACATAGGTGCCCATGCCTTTACCGCAGGTTGCTCTTTGGTGCTGCAGGACGTGCCTCCTTTCGTGATGGCCTCTGGCCAGGCGGCCATTCCCCGTGGTCTGAATATGGAAGGCATGAAGCGCCGTGGTTTTGCCAAAGAGACCCAGCAAGCGCTGCGCCGGGCCTACAAGACCCTGTATCGCAGCAGCCTGACTCTGGAAGAGGCCGTTGCCGCCATGGCTGAAGACGCCGCAAAAGAGCCGCAGGTACAAGCATTTGTTGATTTTGTGACCTCCTCGAATCGAGGAATTATTCGCTGACACAGTGAGAACGAATGACACAAAATAGAAAGTTAGTCTTTGCAATGGTCGCCGGAGAAATCTCCGGCGATATTTTAGGTGCCGGCCTGATGAAAGCATTGCAACAGCGCTATCCGGACGCCCGTTTTATCGGTATCGGTGGCCCCCGCATGGAAGCTCTCGGATTCGAGTCGCTGTTTGCCATGGAAGAGTTGGCTGTGATGGGAATTGCCGAGGTGCTCTCCCGCCTGCCCAGATTGCTGAAGATACGCTCGAGTCTGGTCAAACAGATAACCGCGCTGCAGCCGGATTGCTTTATCGGTATAGATGCCCCGGACTTCAATATCGGCCTGGAGCTCAAGCTCAAGGCGCGCGGGATCAAGACGGTGCATTATGTCAGTCCGTCGGTCTGGGCCTGGCGCCCTAAGCGGATCTTCAAAATCGCCCGCGCTACCAACATGGTGCTGTCACTGCTGCCGTTTGAAAAAGCCTTCTACGACAAGCATCAGGTGCCTTGCACCTTCGTCGGTCACACTCTGGCCGATGAGATCCCGATGGAGAATGACAAGCGTCTTGCCAGAGAAGCACTCGGCTTGAAAGTCGAAGCCGAATATCTGGCTATCCTGCCGGGTTCCCGTGGTGGTGAGCTGAAGATGTTGGCCCAACCCTTTGTGGAGGCGGCCAGGCTGCTGAAACAGCGCTATCCGGATCTCAAGTTTATTACCCCCTTGGTGAATGAAAAACGCCGCGAGCAGTTTCTTGCCGCACTGGAAACCTATGCGCCGGATCTGGAAATTCATATGACGGAAGGGCGCTCTCGGGAAGTGATGGCTGCCAGCGATACCATCTTGTTGGCATCGGGCACCGCCACGCTGGAAGCCATGTTGGTCAAGCGCCCCATGGTGGTTGGCTATCGGGTCAGCCCTATCACTTACCGTATTGCCAAGCGGATGATGCAGATAAACCACTTCTCTTTGCCCAATTTGTTGGCCGGAAGGGAGTTGGTGCCGGAGCTTATCCAAGACGATTGCACTGCCGAGCGGATAGCCGAAGAGGTGGGTAAATTGCTGGATAAAGATAACCGGCCGTTGCTGGCCGAGTTTACTAAGCTGCACAGCCTGCTGGCCTGCAACGCCAGTGAAAAGGCGGCCCAGGCGGTTGTGGCCTTGCTCGATAAAAAAGCCGAGGAAAGATGACAGTCTATAAGCAACTCTCGGAAGCCGAAGCGCAGCTTTTGTGCCAGGGGCTGGTCGCTGGGGTAGATGAAGTGGGGCGTGGCCCCTTGGTCGGCGATGTGGTCACCGCGGCGGTGATCCTGGATCCCGCCAATCCAATTAGCGGCCTTAATGATTCCAAGAAGCTCAGCGAAAAGAAACGCGATGCCCTCTATGAAGAGATCCTGGCCAAGGCGCTGGCGGTCTCAGTCGGTCGAGCCAGCCCGGCGGAAATCGATGAGCTAAACATACTGCATGCCACCATGTTGGCGATGCAGCGCGCCGTGGCGGGCTTGAACGTGCGTCCCGAGAAAGTCTTGGTAGATGGTAATCGGACCCCGGATTTTGGTCTGCCTTCGGCCGCAGTGGTTAAGGGCGATGGCTTGATCCCTGTCATCAGCGCCGCCTCTATCATAGCCAAGGTCACCCGCGACCGGGAGATGGCCGAGCTTGACAGTCGCCACCCTGAGTATGGTTTTGCTGCCCATAAGGGCTACCCCACCAAGGCGCATTTCGAAGCCTTGAGTCAACACGGTGTCTTGCCTGAGCACAGACGCAGCTTCCGGCCGGTACGCGAATGGTTGGAGCAGCATTCATAAGCCGTTCTGAAACCTAAAGATGCAACCAAAAGGGCAGCAGCGACTGCCCTTTTTTGTGGCTCTGACATGGCGTAATCACAACGGCTATACCTGCGTTGTTGCCAAAACGTCTGCTTTGTTTCCCAAAACCGTGCTTGGCTTGCTCCTTTTAATTGGTAAATTTCTGCCCCACATCTGCAATATGTGATCTGCTGATGTAGACGTCAAGTTTATGAAAGTGTTAAATAATGTCTCTTTTTGGTTGCCTGTCGCAATTAATCTACACCGCGCACTGGATCGGGTAACCACAGCTGTACCGTGGTGGCGGTAGAGGAATATTTTGCATTGGAGGCAGTGGCATGGAGCATTCTTTACCTTATGATCCCGTTCATAAGGAGCGTTTTTGGCGTTCAGCGGTGGCGGATATTCGGCCCGAGACTGAGCTTTTTCGTGAGCTCATCCCCAGGCTCCCCATTGATACCAAACAACAACTCTCTTCGGCAGGTTCCTGTTTTGCCCAGCACATAGGGAATTGGCTGGAACAGCATAACTACTCTTATCTGCGCAGTGAGCTAAATCCAGATGTGACATCCAGTTTTGCCTTCGGTAACCTGTATAACGCCCGTGCCTTGTTGCAATGGTTTATCAAGGGGGAACAGGAACTGGCTCAGTACAGCATCTATTTTGAAGAAGAAAATCAACGCTATTACGACTTACTGCTGCCGACAAGCAAGGAAGGCTACTCCTCCCGGGAGGCATTGCTCGAATATCGTCGCAAGGTCGTGGCCGAAACCAAACGCCATATTGCCGCAAGTAGCAGCTTTATTTTCACTCTGGGGCTGATTGAAACCTGGATCGATCCCAATGGGGTTTGTTATCCCTCCTGTCCTGGAGTCAAACTGGGCGAGTTTGACCCTGATTGTTACCGGCTCAAGGTCTTTGATTACGAAGAGGTCTATATCGATCTCGACCGGCTGTTGCAGCAACTCAAGTGCATCAATCCAAAGCTGAAATTGATATTAACTGTGTCTCCTGTGCCCCTCACAGCCACGGCCACTGAAGAACATGTGTTGGTGGCCAATGGTCATTCCAAGTCTGTTTTACGGGCCGTTGCCGGCAGCTTCTGCAAGGATGTCGCTGATGCCAGTTACTTTCCCTCCTATGAGTTGATCACTACCTCCTTGCCTGCGGATTTCCGGTTTCTGGACAACAGGCGCACTGTTTCCAAAGAGGGAGTCGGCTATGTGATGCGTCACTGGTCCAAGGCGTTGGCCTGCGAGGAAAACCTGGTTGCCAATCACCTTGAAGCCGATTGTGACGAAGAGTTGCTGGATGCTTTGCAAAGAACCGCCACAGGTGCCAAGGTCACGACCGATACCCTGACACTGATTGGCGACAGCCATATGGGGAAATTGGCCAAGGCGTTTGAACATCTGGGGCAAGCTTTCTGCGGTGGCATGGTGATGAATGGTTCGGGATTTGCCCAGCATAAATTTGTACTGAGTCCGGAGAGTGACATCATGGTACCGCTGGAGAGTGCCGATTCGAGAAAGCTCTGGCAGCCGATCCTGGCCAACCTGGATGCTTTGGTAAAATCGGAGAAACTCGCAGACTCTGTTGTCTTGACAAATATAGGGCTACAGACGCACCAGACAGTTTCCATGTTTATTGAATGGATGCGGAATTCCAGAGCCGAAAAACTCAAGGATATTGAACTCAGCGACTATGTCGACTTCTTCAATGAACAGATGCAGGAGCAGATGACCATAGTGTTCAGGCTCAAAGAGCAGGGGCACAGAGTTGTGGTGATCTCAGATACCCCGTTCGTTGAGTATTTTGAAGAGTCCAAGTCAATGGCACCATTTGTGCTGGCTTATATGGATGCCATGGAATATGTCTGGGATCAGATGGGGGTTGAGTTCCTGCACGCCGCCCGTCATTTCAACGAAACCATAACCGATCCTTTGGCCTATGCTTCAGAGCTGGTTTATGCCGGTGGCCAACATGATTGGTTCCATGGTGGAGCGCCTTACTACGATTGGCTGGCGCGACAAATTAACGCCCTTCTGTAACTTCTTAACCCGGGCGCTGTCATTGATGGCGCCCGCAATCCATGGTTTGTCTCGCTGCTGATTTAACCGCGGCTTCGCAATACATTGTCCCTGTAGCTTGACCAGCCATGTCATGGCTTGCTGCCTTTATGCAGTGTATACGCCGTTTATCTTGGCAGTAGTGCAATGCCAATCCCGCCCATTTATACAGCTTTTATACAAACCCTACGGATATTTACACCCCGTTTTTATACCGGTTTTCATAAGCTTTGACCCTGAAATTAAAGTCTTTTTCAGGAGATATTCATTATGGCTGTTATGGAGTGGGCCGCTTTACTGCTGGCCTTGGGACTATTTGGCTATCTGTTTTTTGCCCTGATGCATCCAGAGGATTTCTGACTATGTTGACTATGGAATCCTTAGGCTTGCCGGCGATTTTTCTGGGGCTCTTGTTGGCGGCATCCCTATTGTTGGCAAAGCCGTTGGCGCTATTAATCCGGCATCAAAAGCCTTTCAAACGCGAGGCGGCGCTATGGTCCGGTATGACCGCGGTATTTGAGGAGATGAACTGGCGCCAATATGCGGCGGCGCTCTTGTGTTTCAACGCCCTTGGCGCCTTGTGCCTGATGCTTATCCTGCTGTTGCAGCAACACCTGCCGCTTAACCCGCAAAACCTGCCGGGGATGGATTGGCAACTGGCGTTCAACACCTCAATCAGCTTTGTGACCAACACCAATTGGCAGGCCTATTCGGGCGAAACCAGTCTCAGTTATTTCAGCCAGACGGCGGGGTTGACGGTGCAGAACTTTTGCTCGGCCGCCACGGGTATGGTGGTGGCCTTTGCCATTATCAGAGCCTTGACAACCAAGGGGCAGACTATACTCGGCAACGCCTGGTTGGATTTGCTGAGGGTGAACCTCTATCTGCTGTTGCCTCTGGCTTTGTTGATCGCCCTGTTGTTGGTGCAGCAGGGCGCCATTCAGAATCTTGCCGCTTATCTGCCGGTGACCGGGTTGGAAGGGCAACAACAGCTGTTGCCCATGGGGCCGGTAGCATCCCAGGAAGCGATTAAGATGCTGGGTACCAATGGCGGCGGTTTCTTTGGCGCCAATTCGGCGCACCCCTTTGAAAATCCCACGGCGCTGAGCAATCTGCTGCAGATGCTGAGTATTTTCCTGTTGCCCTGCAGCCTGGTTATCGCCTTTGGTCTCTGCGCCGGGGATTGGCGCCAGGGGGCGAGTATTTTGGGGTGTATGGCATTGGTGTTTGTGGCGGCCTTTCTATGGATAAATCACTCTGAGCTGCAACTGCAGCAGATGGCCGACATTCACTTCCCTGGCAATATGGAAGGCAAGGAGACCCGCTTTGGCATCGGAGCAAGCAGCCTGTTTGCCACTGTCACCACGGCAGCTTCCTGCGGCGCGGTGAATGCCATGCACGACTCCTTTACCGCGCTTGGCGGCATGATGCCCATGTGGTTGATGCAACTTGGTGAGGTGATCTTCGGCGGCGTTGGCAGCGGTTTTTACGGCATCTTGTTGTTTGTATTCCTGACAGTGTTTATTGCCGGACTGATGATAGGCCGCAGCCCCGAGTATCTGGGCAAGAAGATTGAAACCCGGGAGATGAAACTCGTCTGTCTGGCACTGCTCTGTTCGCCTGTGATAGTGCTGTCCGGCGCGGCGCTTGGCTTGGTGCTCTCTCCCGAGTCGCTGCAGGAAACCGGCCCTCATGGCTTCAGCGAGCTGCTATACGCCCTGTCATCGGCGGCCAACAACAACGGCAGCGCCTTTGGCGGCTTCAACGCCAATACGCCTTTTTACAACCTTCTGCTGGCGGCGGCCATGCTACTTGGGCGCTTTGGCGTGATCCTACCTGTGCTGATGATAGCCGGCAGTATGGCTGCCAAACCCGCCCAAGAGGCAGGCCCAGGCACCTTGCCCACCCATGGCTGGCTGTTTGCCAGCATGTTGCTGGGAACCCTTTTGCTCTTTGGCGCCTTGACCTTTATTCCGGCATTGACTCTCGGGCCTGTGGCCGAGCAGCTGACATTCCCGTTGCCGCAAGCACTGCCGACAGCTCAATGAATTCAGGGAGAAACAGACAATGAAAACCTTCAGTTTTGATATAACGCCTGATCATCCAAGAGAGACAGGCTGCAACAAGCGTCATCCTGTGCTGCAGATAGATGCCGCCATGCTGAGGCAAACGCTGCTAAGCGCGCTGACCAAGCTGGACCCCAGAGTGCAGCTGAAGAACCCCATCATGTTTGTGGTCTATGTCGCCAGTATTCTTCTGTCGCTGGAGGCGGTGGCCATAGGCTTGGGTTGGCGCGCCGGAAATCCCTGGTTCAGCGGTATTATCGCCATCTGGCTGTGGCTGACCTTGCTGTTTGCCAACTTTGCCGAGGCGCTGGCCGAGGGACGCAGCAAGGCGCAGGCCGACAGTCTGCGGGGGCTTCGACGCAGCAGCTGGGCCAACAAGCAGACAGACAAGGGGCTTGAAAAAGTGCTCGCCGATACTTTGAAGTGCGGTGATATCGTGCGGGTGGAAGCCGGTGAGATCATTCCCTGCGATGGGGAGATTATTCAAGGGGTTGCCTCTGTGGATGAGAGCGCCATTACCGGTGAGTCGGCCCCCGTTATCCGCGAGTCCGGCGGCGACTTCAGCTCTGTGGTGGGTGGAACCCGGCTGTTGTCAGACTGGCTGGTGGTGCGCTGCGCCCAGGAGAGCGGCAATACCTTTCTCGATCGCATGATTGCCATGGTGGACGGCGCCAAGCGGCGCAAGACCCCCAATGAGGTGGCGCTGAATATTTTGCTGATCACCCTGACGCTGATTTTCCTGTTGGTCACTGTGACTCTGGCGCCGTTTTCCGCTTATGGGGCCGCGGGCAGCGGCGGCGAGTCTATCTCGATGACAGTGCTGCTGGCGCTGCTCATCTGCCTCATCCCCACCACCATAGGCGGGCTGCTGTCTACCGTGGGTATTGCCGGCATGAGCCGCATGATAGGCGTCAATGTGATAGCCACTTCGGGAAGGGCGGTGGAAGCCGCAGGTGATGTGGATGTGCTCTTGCTGGACAAGACAGGCACCATCACCCTGGGCAATCGCCAGGCGAGTGATTTTCTGCCTGTGGCCGGTATAGCTGAAGAGGCGTTGGCCAATGCGGCGCAGCTGGCCTCTCTTGCCGATGAAACCCCGGAGGGGCGCAGCATAGTGGTGCTGGCGAAACAGAAGTTTGCCATCCGGGAGCGCAGTCTTGCCGAACTCGACGCCAGTTTTATTCCCTTTACTGCCCAAACCCGCATGAGCGGTATCAATCTGGGGACGAGGCAGATACGCAAAGGCTCTTTCGATGCCATCAGTCAATATGTGAAGGCCAACGGCGGCGAGGTTCCCAAAGAACTGGGAGCCTTGGTGGACAAGGTGGCCAAGCAGGGCTCCACTCCTCTGGTGGTGGCCGAAGGCAACAAACTTCTCGGGGTGATAGCGCTCAAGGACATAGTCAAAGGCGGTATCAAGGAGCGCTTTATCCAGCTGCGCAAGATGGGCATCAAAACCGTGATGATCACCGGCGATAACCCGCTCACCGCCGCGGCCATTGCCGCCGAGGCCGGGGTGGATGAGTATCTGGCCGAGGCCACGCCCGAAGCCAAACTGGCGCTGATTCGGCAATACCAGAATGAGGGGCGCCTGGTGGCCATGACAGGCGATGGCACCAATGACGCACCTGCGCTGGCACAGTCGGATGTGGCATTGGCAATGAACTCGGGCACCCAGGCGGCCAAGGAGGCCGGCAATATGGTGGATCTCGACTCCAACCCCACCAAGCTTATCGAAGTGGTGCATATCGGCAAACAGATGTTGATGACCCGTGGCTCGCTCACCAGCTTCAGCATAGCCAACGATCTGGCCAAGTATTTTGCCATCATTCCCGCGGCCTTCAGCACCACCTTTCCGGCGCTCGAGAGCCTCAATCTGATGCGACTGCACTCGCCCGAGTCGGCGGTCATTTCGGCGGTGATCTTCAATGCGCTGATCCTGGTGGCACTGTTGCCGCTGGCGCTCACGGGCGTGCGTTATCGCGCCATGGCGGCCGCTGCAGTGCTCAAACGCAACCTGTTGTTTTATGGGGTTGGCGGCCTACTGTTGCCCTTTGTTGCCATTAAAGTCATAGACGCATTGCTTGCCGCCACTGGCTGGATCTGATTGGAGTATGTTATGAAAACCTTGAAAATGGGCTTGTGGGTATTCGGCGTTATCTTTGTCGTGACCGGGTTGGTCTATCCGCTGCTGGTAACTGTTGGCGCCACGGCACTGTTCCCGCACCAGGCGGGAGGCAGCATAATAGAGCGAGATGGTGTCTTACTGGGCTCAGAGCTTATCGGGCAGGAGTACAAGACGGACGGTTTTTTCCATGGCCGCGCTTCGGCCTCGGCTTATGACGCCCTGGCTTCCGGCGGCAGTAACCTGTCGCCCCACAGCCGTGAGTTGCAATCCTTGTGGCAGCAGCGAGCCGCGGCCTTGAATGCCCACAACCCTGGAAATTCGTCTGTGCCTGGGCTGCTGGTCACTGCCTCCGGCAGTGGTCTGGACCCCCATATCTCACCCGAGGCCGCCTACTGGCAGCTGGGGCGAGTCGCCGAGGCGAGAGGGGTATCAGAGGCGCGGTTAAAGGCACTGATTGACAGCCATATTCGGCAGCCGTCCTTGCCCTTTATCGGCCAGCCCACGGTCAATGTATCATTGCTGAACCTGGCATTGAGCAAAATGGAGTAATCACTTGTCAGAAATCAGGCCCAATGCCGATTTGCTGCTACAGCAACAGCCGTCCTCCCGGGGGCGGCTCAAAATCTTCTTCGGCGCCTTTGCCGGGGTGGGCAAAACCTATGCCATGCTCAGCGAGGCTCGCAGGCTAAGACTGCAGGGGCTGGATGTACTGGCCGGATTGGTGGAAACCCACGGCAGAGATGAGACGGCGGCCCTGCTCGAAGGCCTGGAGCTGCTGCCGCCCAAAGCGCTGAGCATAATGCACAGGCGTTATCAGGAGTTTGATATCGATGCCGTGCTTGCCCGGCATCCGGCGCTGGTATTGGTCGATGAGCTGGCCCACAGCAATGCCCCGGGATGCCGTCACCGCAAACGTTGGCAGGATGTCAAAGAGTTGCTGGATGCCGGTATAGATGTGTTTACCACAGTCAATGTGCAGCATCTGGAAAGCCTCAACGATCTGGTGGGTGGCATTACCGGTATCAAGGTGTCGGAAACCCTGCCGGACTCAGTGTTTTATGAGGCCGACGAAGTGGTGCTGGTGGACCTGCCACCCGATGATCTGATGCAGCGAATGCGTGAGGGTAAAATCTATCTCTCATCCCAGGTGGAAAGGGCGATAGAAAACTTCTTCAACCGTCAGAATCTCACAGCGCTCAGGGAGTTGGCCCTCAACGCCACCGCCGAGCGGCTGGAGCAGCGCAGGCGTCAGGACAATGAGCCCGGCCTCCGGGGCGGCCTGCTGCTTGGGCTGACCCATGGTGAGCAGCAGGAGAAGCTTATTCGCCACGCCATGCGTCTGGCCAAGCGTCTCAATTGCCGCTGGTATGCCCTGCATGTGGAAACGCCCGAGGCACAGCAGTGGGATGATAGCAAGCGGCAACAGCTGCAGGATAACCTCAAGCTGGCCGAGAGCCTGGGGGCCGAGACCGCGACTCTGGTGGATCATGATATCTGCCACGGCTTGCTGGAATTTGCCGGCGAACACAGGTTGGAGCGGGTCCTTATCGGCCACCACAGCGGCAAGCGGCACCTGCCATGGCGCCGGGAGCTGGGCCAGCGTTTGAGGAAGCGCGCCGCAGACGAGGAGATTATCAGCCTCAACCTTGATCAAGCCACTAAGCAGCCCAAGGCCGCCAATCCCAGAGCCTGGCCCAGGCTGCGCCCGGCGAATATAGCCCTGGCCCTTGGTATGTCGGCCTTTTGTACCTTGCTTGGCTATTGGCTGGCGACCTGGTTTCATGCCACCAACATAGTGATGATCTACCTCTTGGGCACTGTATTGTTGTCGCTCAGGCTCGACAGAATGAGTGCCTTGTTGGCAACTTTGGTCAATGTGGCCTGCTTTGACCTCTTCTTTGTCGAGCCCAGGTTCTCCTTCTCGGTTGCCGATGCCCAATATCTGATGACCTTCTTCGCCATGGCCATAGTCAGTATCGCCATCACCCAACTCATGCATACCACGCGTATTCAGGCGCAAATGGCCCGGCAGCGGGAGCTGCGCACCTATCAGCTGTTTGAGATGTCGCAGCAACTGGGCTCGGCGCAAACCGAGCGGGAGATGGCTGCCATCGCCCAGCAGCATATCGGCAAGAGCTTCGCCGCGGCGGTGGCGGTATTGAAGGCCGAAGAGCAGGGGACCTTGCTGTTGACCAAGGGTTTTACCCGTTATGATTCGGCCATTGCCAAGTGGAGCATAGCCAACAACTGCGCAGCCGGCGCCGGAACAGATACCCTGCCCAATGCCGGTTGCTACTATCAGCCGGTAGCGATAGAGCAGCGGGTGCTGGCCATGGTGGTGCTCGAGCCTGTGAGTCTCAGCGGTTGGCTGGCACCTGAGCAGCAAAGGCTGCTCAATGCCTTTGTTTGCCTGTTGGCGCAGGCGCTTGAGCGGCTCGAGCTGGCCAAGGCCTCCAAGCAGGCGCAGTTGAATGTGGAAACCGAAAAGATGCGCAGCACTATGCTATCTTCCCTGTCCCATGACTTGCGCACTCCGCTGACGCTTATCCGCAACCAGAGCGACAGCCTGGTGACCAGTCTGGCGCCTTTCCCCGAACAGTGTCAGCAGGCGCGCCAACTGGCGCAGCGGATAGGTGAAACCATTCGGTTGACCAACAATGTAATGGAGATGATCCGCCTCGAGTCGTGCCATTTTATTTTGCAGCTTGACTGGCAGGATCTGGAGGAGATCCTCGGGGTGACGCTAAGGCAACTGGAACCCAGAACCCAGATTCGGTTGAATATCCCTGCCGAGCTGCCGCTTATCTATTGCGATGGCAATCTCATTCAGCGGGTGCTGTTGAATCTTTTGGAAAATGCATTTAAATATGGTCCGCCGGAGGTACAGATAAACATCAGTGCCCAGTTGGATGCCGAGCAGTTTTATATCGAAGTGGCCGACAACGGGCCCGGGCTTCCCACAGAGGATGCCAGTTGGCTGTTTACCAAGTTTGAGCGCGGCAACAAGGAGTGTGGCATTCCCGGGCTGGGGCTCGGCTTGGCCATCTGTCAGGCGATAGTCTCGGCCCATGGCGGCCGTATCTGGGCCCATAACCGCGAGCAGGGCGGCGCCGTGTTCACCTTCAGCTTGCCCTATGTTTCACCGCCCGAGATTTGTGGTGAAGAAGAGTATTTACCCGAGCAGGAATCCAGTTATGCCAGCATTGATTGATCCGCAGCCGTTTCATCATAGAAGGGTATTGGTGATAGATGATGCCCAGGAGATCTGTCAGTTTGTCAGTAAGGCCTTGCAGCAGTTGGGGCTTGAGGTGTTCACCGCTCACTCGCTCAATCAGGGCTTGATGGAGGCCTCGACCCGGCAGCCGGATACTGTGATCCTGGATCTCGGTTTGCCCGATGGCGATGGCCAGAGCTTTATTCCCCGTTTTCGCAGCTGGAGTGATGCCCCTGTGATAGTGCTGTCGGCCCGCAGCGATGAAGCCGACAAGGTGCAGGCGCTTAACAGCGGCGCCGACGATTACCTGTGCAAGCCCTTCGGCATAGAGGAGTTGCTGGCCCGGGTGCGGGTGGCGTTGAGGCGACACTTGCGCCACAGCCATGAGCCTGAAGCTCAGGTGCAGCTGGGAGAGGTCTTGTTCGACCGCCGCCGTCAGCAGCTGAGCCGTAACGGCGAGCCCGTGCATCTGACCAAGACGGAATTAAAGCTCCTGAACGCCTTGCTGGAGCAGCCGGGCAAGGTGTTGACTCAACAGAGCCTGCTGAAACAGGTCTGGGGGCCGACATTTGTCGAGCATGGCCACTATGTGCGCACCTATATGAAGCATCTGCGCAATAAGATAGAAGCTGAGCCCGCCAACCCCAAATACCTGCTCACGGAAATCGGCATAGGTTATCGCCTCGTCAGCGGTAAATAATGGAGAGGCCCGGCTCGGCTTCAGGCCTTAGTTTTTGATTTTGTCGCAAAAGCCGCCAGATAACGCCTTTGGCGTGATTTTGCCGGCAAGGCGGCCGGTTTTAACTTTGGTGAACCTCTTCCGGCGTGTTATCTTTCCCTATTGATTTTCAGCCAGTCAGAGCAATCGGATTTTCATGTCACAGCCCCGTTTCGTCCATCTACGTGTTCACTCAGACTTTTCCATGACCGATGGTCTGGCCAAGGTCAAGCCCATTCTGGCCAAGGTGGCCGATGAGGGCATGGCGGCAGTGGCGCTGACGGATCAGAACAACCTCTGTGGCCTGGTGAAATTCTACGGTGGCTGCCATGGCGCCGGGATAAAACCTATCATAGGGGCCGACTTCTGGATGTTGGTGCCCGGCTTTGAAGATGAGTTCTGCGCGCTTACTGTGCTGGCCATGGATAACGACGGCTACCAGAACCTGACTCAGCTGATCTCCAAGGCCTATCTGCGCGGTCAGGTGCGTGACCGGGTCGCTATCGATCAGGAGTGGCTGCTGGAGCACGGCGCCGGTATTTTGCTGCTCTCCGGCGCAAAGGAAGGGGACCTGGGCAAGGCACTACTCAAGGGCAACCTGAACCAGGCCCAGGAACTGACCGATTTCTACAAGCAGCACTTCAACGACCGTTACTTTATTGAACTGATCCGTACCGGGCGCCCGGATGAGGAGCGCTACCTGCATATGGCGGTGGAACATGCCGCCAACACAGGCCTGCCTGTGGTTGCCACCAACCAGGTGGTGTTCATGACCCCGGAAGAGTTCGAGGCCCATGAAATCCGGGTGGCTATCCACGATGGCTACACTCTGGCTGACCCCCGTAGACCCAAGAAATACAGCGAGCAGCAGTATCTCAAGACAGAAACTGAGATGTGCGAGCTGTTTGCCGACATTCCGGAAGCGCTGCAAAACACGGTGGAGATAGCCAAGCGCTGTAACGTTACCGTGCGGCTTGGCGAGTACTTCCTGCCCAACTTCCCCACGGGTGAGCTGTCCACCGCGGACTATCTGGTGATGCGCTCCAAAGAGGGGCTGGAAGAGCGTCTCGAGTTCCTGTTTCCGGACCCACAGGTGCGGGCGGAAAAGCGCGGCGAGTATGACGAGCGTCTGGATATTGAGCTCAAGGTAATCAACCAGATGGGCTTTCCCGGCTACTTCCTTATCGTGATGGAGTTTATCCAGTGGGGTAAGGACAACGGCATTCCCGTGGGCCCTGGGCGGGGGTCGGGTGCCGGCTCCCTGGTGGCCTATGCGCTTAAGATCACCGACTTGGACCCGCTGGAATTTGACCTGCTGTTCGAACGTTTTCTAAACCCCGAGCGGGTGTCGATGCCCGACTTTGACGTCGACTTCTGTATGGACAGGCGCGATGAGGTTATCGATCACGTGGCCGAACTCTATGGCCGGGATGCGGTATCGCAGATCATCACCTTCGGTACCATGGCCGCCAAGGCGGTAGTGCGTGACGTGGGCCGGGTGCTGGGTCACCCCTACGGTTTTGTCGACAGAATTTCCAAGATGATCCCGGCCGAGCCCGGGATGACGCTGGCCAAGGCGTTTGAGGCCGAGCCTGCGCTGCCTGAAGCCTATGAGGCCGATGAGGATGTCAAAGACCTTATCGACATGTGCCGCAAGCTTGAGGGTGTGACCCGTAACGCGGGTAAGCACGCCGGGGGCGTGGTGATTGCGCCGACCAAGATCACCGACTTCTCGCCGCTTTATTGCGACGCCGAAGGTAAAAACCCGGTGACCCAGTTCGACAAGAACGACGTGGAAACCGCCGGTCTGGTGAAGTTTGACTTCCTGGGTCTCAGGACGCTGACCATTATCGACTGGGCGCTGGGGATGATTAACCCAAGGCTCGCCAAGCTCGGCAAGCCGCCGGTCGATATTGCCGCCATTCCGCTGGACGATGCCAAGTCCTTCGGGGTACTGAAACGCTACGAAACCACGGCGGTATTCCAGCTGGAATCCCGCGGCATGAAAGATCTTATCAAGCGTCTGCAGCCCGACTGCTTTGAAGATATGATCGCTCTGGTGGCCCTGTTCCGCCCAGGCCCGTTGCAGTCGGGGATGGTAGATAACTTTATCGAGCGTAAGCATGGCCACGAGGCCATCTCCTACCCGGATGAGAAGTGGCAACACGAGAGCCTTAAACCGATTTTGGATCCTACCTACGGCATCATCCTCTATCAGGAACAGGTGATGCAGATTGCCCAGACGCTGGCGGGCTATACCCTGGGCGGCGCGGACATGCTGCGCCGGGCCATGGGTAAGAAAAAGCCGGAAGAGATGGCCAAGCAGCGTGCCGGTTTTGAAGCCGGGGCGATAAAAAACGGCGTCGACGGCGAACTGGCGATGAAGATTTTCGACCTGGTGGAGAAATTCGCCGGTTACGGCTTCAACAAATCGCACTCGGCCGCCTATGCACTGGTGTCCTATCAGACCCTCTGGCTCAAGACCCACTATCCGTCTGAATTTATGGCGGCGGTAATGTCCGCCGATATGGACAACACAGACAAGATAGTGACCCTGGTGGATGAGTGTGAGCGCATGGGGCTCAAGCTTATTCCGCCGGATGTCAACAAGGGCCTGTTCAAGTTTACCGTCGATGAAGAGCTCAATATCGTCTACGGCATAGGCGCCATCAAGGGGGTGGGCGAGGGGCCGGTCGAATCGATTCTGGAAGCCCGCAAGGGTGGGCCATTCAAAGACTTGTTCGACTTCTGCGCCCGGGTGGATTTGAAAAAACTCAACCGCCGGGTGATTGAAAAGCTGATCAATGCCGGCGCCATGGACAATCTGGGGCCGCACCGGGCCTCCATGATGGCTACCTTGCCGGAGGCGATACGCGCCGCCGATCAGCACGCCAAGGCCGAAGCCATAGGTCAGTGCGATATGTTCGGTCTGCTCAACGACGACCCAGAGGACAGCAAGCAACAGTTTGTTGACTGCCCGCGTTGGCCGGACAAGGTCTGGTTGGAAGGGGAGCGTGAGACTCTGGGGCTTTACCTCACAGGTCACCCTATCAACCAATATCTCAAAGAGCTCAGGCACTACACCTCCGGGCGGCTCAAGGATATTCACCCCACAGACAGGGGCAAGACGGTCAAGGCCGCAGGATTGGTGGTCGCCACCCGGGTGATGCTGACCAAGCGAGGCTCCAAGATGGGGCTGCTGACGCTGGACGATAAGAGTGCCCGTCTGGAAGTGATGCTGTTTACCGAGGCCTTCGAGAAATTCAATCACCTGCTGGAGAAAGACAGGATCCTCATCTGTGAAGGTGAAGTGAGCTTCGATGATTTCTCCGGCGGCAACCGGATGACGGCGCGCAACATCATAGATATGGGCGAAGCCCGCAGCCACTTTGCGGCGGCGGTGGAGCTGGATCTCGACGCGGCAATATTGAGCCCGGAATGGCTGACACAGTTTTATGAGACCCTCTCGCCCTGGCGCGGCGGCTCTGTGCCTGTGGCAATCAACTATCGTCAGGCCCTGGCCAAGGGACAGTTCCGTTTGAGTGACGACTGGCGGGTGAACCCCAGTGATGAACTCATGATGGCACTGGAAGCCATGCTCGGCACAGATAAGGTCAGGATCCTCTTTTAATGTCTCACACTCTGGTCGATACCCTGGTACTCAAGTTAACGGCGCTGCTGGATCAAATCGGCGCCACGGCTGACAACCACCTCTGGCTGGGTTACAGCGGCGGTATGGACTCAGAGCTGCTGGCCTATACCTTGGCGCGTTTTCGCGAGACTCATCCCAAGACGCCTTATCAAGTCTCCCTGGTGCACGTACACCATGGCCTCAGCCGCAATGCCGATGCCTGGGCGGCTCATTGTCGCCAAAGAGCCGAGCATTATGGCCTGAATTTTGTTCTTCGGAAGGTGCAACTTGAGCTCGGTTCGCGCGTCAGTATCGAGGCTGAGGCGCGGCGTGCCCGCTATCAGGCGATTGCCGAGCTGCTCAATCCCGGCGATATTCTGCTGACGGCCCATCATCAGGACGATCAGTTGGAGACGCTGCTGCTGGCACTCAAGCGTGGTCAGGGCCCCAAGGGGCTGGCGGCCATGGGGCAAGCCCAGCACTTAGCTCTGATATCCAGGGCAGAAAGTGCACCATGCTGGCAATTACGGCCCATGTTGGACAGCAGCCGGGCTCAGATAGAGCAGGCGGTGGCAAGCCTCGAGCTGCCCTATATCAATGATGAGAGTAATCAGGACACCCAGTATGACCGCAACTTCCTGCGCGCCGAGGTGATCCCTGTACTCAAGCAGCGCTGGCCTTCGATTGCCACAACGGCCTCGCGCAGCGCAGCGCTGTGCGCCGAGCAGCAGTTGCTGCTCGATGAAGTCAGCACCGAAAAGTTGCAGCCCTTGCTCGGCCGTTGTCGCTTCAGCGGCGTTCGGGTACTGGATAGCGCCGGGCTCAAAGTGCTGTCACCCCAGTGGCAGGCACAGTTGCTGCGGCAGTTTATTCAGATGCAGCGCTTGCCCCTACCGGCGCAGGTGCAGTTGCAACAAGCCTTGGCGCAGTTACTCGATGCCAGGGAGGATGCTCAGCTTGAGCTTAGCTTTAAAGGATTGCTCCTCAGGCGTTATGGGCAACAGATCTATGCCATGGCGCCTCTGCCGGGGTCAGCATTCCAATTGCTTGATGGCGCAGGTGCGACCGAAGATTTGGCAGCAAACCCCTCGAAACTGACCCTGAGCCCAAAGCTGCTGCAAGCACTGAGCCAAGGGCAGAGTCTGAGTGTTGGGCTCGTCGCCCCTTGGCAGCGCCTGGAGCTGACATTGGCAGACTCAGGGCCCAGGGCGGCGCTGGCTCAAGTAATGGCTCCACAACTGGCGTCACTAGGGGCAAAAGTTCAGCCATCAGATACCGCTGCTGCGCCTGAATTGGTCATGGGGCTCAAGGGCAGTTACCGCTGTCAGCCCCACAATAGAGACAAGGGCCGTGAGCTCAAGAAACTCTGGCATGAACTCGGAGTGCCACCCTGGCTCAGAGACAGAGTGCCGCTGCTGATGCAAAATGGCCGACTGCTGGCGCTGGCCGGTGGTTTTGTCGAGCGTAGCGCACTGGCATCTGGCTCTGAACCCGGAATCGTGTTGAAGCTGGTTGCTGAAGCAACCCCTTAGCGCAAATAGTTGTGGGCACAGCGGCTAATATGGCTTTTGGCTAAAATTTCCTAAGTGAGTATTGGCCGAGCTTCCGGCCACGATGTAGCTCATCACCTGCGGTGCGCTCTCGCACAGGCGATCCTGTGACTCGCTGCGAGTACGTCCCTGTAAGCTCTGCCTAGCCATCCTAGCTCGGAAGGTCACAGTTCCGCCTGTGCCTGGAAATTAGGTGTATGTCTGAAGACACTTCAGATGTTTCAAGCTACTCAGTGATAACAGAATTGCACCAATCCCCCTCGATGTCGCCGACAGCCGTTGGCGCAAATAACGTGGCTGAGGGCGAATACACCTATGAGCGCGATTCCCTGATGGATTTGAGTGCCAAATCCGCGCGGTCGAAATGAAAACCAAGAGAGTCCTCTTGGTCTAGGGGCAAATCGAGGGGCAAAGCGCCGCGACCTATAGTCTCGATCGCGGGCTAGTCAATCGCCGGCTAGTCTCAGTCGCGAGTCGCTATACAGTATCTGTTACGGCCGGCGGCCTTGGCGCGATAAAGTGCACGGTCGGCCTGTTCAAACAGTTGATCCTGATTTACTCCGGCGCTCCAGGCGGCTATGCCTATGCTGCAGGCGATGCCGTGGCGGTGAAACAGGGTTTCGTTGGCGAGCATTTCGAGCAGGCGCTCGCTCATGCGCACCGCCGACTCCAGATTGCCTTCCACCAATACCACAGAACATACAGGACATCCAAAACACTTTCTGAGCAGTAAGGAAGCACGCTGCAGGGGCCGTCTCTGATAAATAACGACGGATTTTTGGAAATGAGGCTCTCTGAGACGAGTAATCTGCGAGGTTCATGCAAAAACTCCAACCTCGACTGAGCTTTGATTGGTATTTCAAAGGCTAGTCAAGGCTGTGTGAAACATCAAAAAGATATGGCTGTCCTGTATTCTCCTGTATTTTCCGCGGTGAAACCGTCCGCTTGCTTGTCTTGTTAAGCCATGCGCGCTGCATGACCAATTAATTTTTCAATAGAGCGCAAAACTACGCCCCTATTCTTCGCGAGTTTTACCCATTTTGGTAGCCGGTTGACCATTGCCCATTTTGAATTAGCTGGAGATGGTCTGTCAGTGGCTGTTATGTACTCTGCGATATCTTGAGCGTGGACTGGGCTAAACACGCCAAAGCTTTGCCCCTTGATTGAAATTTGAAGTGACAATGTGTAGCCAAAATATGGTTCGATGCCGCTTGCTGGATCGTAATTTACAAAATCACTATTCCAGTTTGAACTTGGCCACCCCTCTCTGTGAGGGCAACCATGGCAAGTTAGCGAAACATCAAATGGCTGCCAAGGTAAAGAGTACTTTGATTCGGCAGTTATTACTGCATTTCCGCCACACTTTGGGCATATACAATGCACCTCTCTCAAATAGTCATTGAGAGTGGCGTTGTACTTTCCTGGGCTCGATAATCGCTTCATGGTTTTAGGGCTGAACGCTTTAATCTAGGGAACCCCCAGATAATTCCTTTTTATTCAATTCAGTAGACACGCATAGTGTTGATTGAACTAATTGATTTCGCCAAAAAACTACCAGATCCAACACCACGCGTGATGTCCATATCTTACACGATTTACTCAAAAAGCAATGCCCGCAAATACATCAAAAACGGCTTAATTCTCTGATGGTAGAACATACAAGAACATACAGGACATCCTAAACACTTTCTAAGCCGCAAGGAAGCACGCTGCAGGGGGCCGTCTCTGATAAATAGCGACGTATTTTTGGAAATGAGACTCTCAGGGAGGCTCACTTTCGGAGGTTCACGCAGAATTGTCGTTGCCAGGCATGCTTTCGGCAGGCTTAAGCCTGTTTCTGCAAAATCACCAAGGGTTTAAGGTTAATGGGGATGTATTGCTTGGCTTTGTTGCTTACCCCGGCACCATTTACCGCCATATTTGGCCTTCATGGCACACATCGCATCCCATCGGCCACTCATGCCACTGTACTGACGGCGAAACTCCTTGGCGGAAGTTATCCAGGCATCGTTGCTGATACCAAGCTCAAGCAGTAGTTTGGGCCTGGAACAGGCAATAAAGCCACGCTTGTCTTCCCGCACCGCCCGGCCTGTCCAATCAATCAGCTCCAGATAGTCAGCAAAGTGAAACGGAATGCCGCTTTGTTCGGCGGTCGTTGCTGCACCATCAAATTGCAGCAGTGGCTTAATTGAAGCGTTGGCAGTTGCAGGCTCAGCATGTTCTTCTATGCGCTCCTGAATGGATGTGTAATCAGAAGTTTGCAGCGAATCTGCAATACCGGCGCGAATGGGATTTAAATCCACATACATCATGCAGGCCAGCAGCGCCTGTTCATCGAGAAGCGCCTGCGACTTAAAGCGTCCTTCCCAGAATACGCCCTTGCAGCCATCTTCACGATTGGCCTTGCGGGCGATATCTTCGTTTAAACAGCGCATAAACCAACTGATACTGCCAAGGCGTTCCTGCCAATCGCTAATCAGCGTATCTAAAAGTATTCGCTCACCTTCTGAGAGACTATCGCCCTTGAGGAACTTTGCCGCCACGGGATTGCCACTAAAGAGCCCTGTCCAACGCTCAATAACTTCAAATGGCGACAACGATTGTTGCGCAGCAAGGTCGATTTTGAGCACCAAATGGTAGTGATTACTCATAACCGCATAAGCGCAAACGTCGATGCAGAATATTGACGACAACTGCCTGATTTTATCCACTATCCAGCCACGTCTATGCTCGTAACTGCGCCCCGACAGTGCATCTTCACCACACAAAAATGCCCTTCTGACGCAACGGTTAATCACGTGGTAAAAGGGCGTACTTTCAGCATCTATCAACTGGCGACGGGCAGTGGTCATAACCAACCTCGACTGAGCTTTGATGGGTATTTCAAAGCCTAGTCAAGACTGTGCGAAACATCAAAAAGATATGGCTGTCCTGTCTTTTCTGCCACACCGGGAAAGTTACAGCGCAGCGTAACTTTTTCCTTGTTATGCTCGCGCTCCAATAAGACGCGTTGCTAGCTTTATATGCGATGTATTGGCCAAAGCCCAGATTGACCGATACTTCACAAGTGGAATGAGACCAAAAACGACCGTTACGATAAGCCCAAGCACAGATAACTGGTCATTTCCGCCTGAGCTTAATTGCATTAGTAGCCTGTAGGCAGCGTAGCCACACCCAACAACGAACGCCAATAAAGCAAGGCCCACAACAAGGTGAACGGCCAATGATGCTGTTGTAGCCCACCTTACTCGGCGCTCCCTCTGAATAGCCCGGATGGAATTTAACTCCTCTATCGCTGCGCTACCTTCCGCTGCTTGCTTTTCCAAATGACTCCGTTCGCGAAGGTGGTGCTCATAGTCTCTGTGATCTAAAAACGCGAGTGCATGATCAATATTTTCATCCGTTATCGCCTCAGGAGTCGCAACGTGAGCACGCAACTCGTTGAATAGAATCTTTGTTTCTGCCTCAGTGATTTTCCCTGCACCAAAATCTTCCTTAATCTTGTCAAACTTTTCCGAAACCGAACCTTGAATCTGAGACGACAGAACTACTTGAGCCTTCGCTAGCACGCTAAGTGACTGTGGGTGGGCTCGCTCCTTAGCTAGATTCTTGTGAACCCTAAACCAAAGTCTATTCGTTATGAACTCCAGATCTGTAGCATATGGAACACTCGTCGCACTGCTCCTCACATCTGGATGGAATGCCAAATAATTAGATATGTAACTCCCAGAAACCAAAATAAATCCAATATCTTCAAGTGGCTTGGAGCTTTTTCCCGCTCTGAGAGAGTTAATCTTAGTAAACATGCGCAAAGTGCTAAAACATTTTTCCTTTGGAAAATCTCTTCGCCGCTCCTTGAACTCCCTTTCAATTTTTTCCAAAAGGCTAGAGCTTTCGATGTTAAGCTCTTCAACAACCACTTCTTCGCTTGCTTCTGCACGACGTATACCGAGAGTGTTGAGATCGGCAAAAAACTTGGCCTTTTTTGTTATCACATCTCCCTTTGAAGCGCAGCCGTTAACAATCGTCGCCATTGCTGGCTTCGATGGATCAAGCGCAGCTTTTCCTTCAACTATGTCTTCGGCCGCACGAAAAAACCTGTCTACCTCATCAATGCATTCTGAAAAATAGCGCAAGTGTATAAGTCGACTCCCTTTTTCCCTTACATCGCTTGCGAGACCAATAAGGTCCTGAACGAGCTGCTTATATAGCACCCCGTTCATGCCGACAGCGTTAAACAGATGTTCCGTATCCAGAAAGACAGTTAGCTTAGACTCCATACATTTATATGATTCATGTCAGGGGCATGGCGAACCCCGTCATATAGGATAAATCCTTCCCTAATGGCGTTAAGCTGGGCCGTTAAATTAGGATCTCCCTGCCCCCTGAGAACAAATGCACTGATTTCTTTCGAAAATCTAGTGTTTGATTCGTTATCGAATAAGTAGTCACAAAAACACCGAGCTAAAAGCTCCCGCTGCTCAGATGTCAGTGTTCCAACGGTAGATTCAACATGCGTAGTTAGACAGGCAAGCACGCCTTGCTGCTGATCTTGAAGTTTTCGGAGATCGTCGACTAAAGCTTGCGATCCAAGAAGCTGATTCCGAGAAACGGAGTAGATACCGCTATCGTAGGACAAGATATCATCGCGCTTTCGAAGTCGATTACGAAGTGTGGTGCTCACCACTGCATCAGGGATATCGAATTCAAACTCACTGCGAAGCATCTCAGCCGCTTCAGTCGTATTGAAAGACCATCTCTGGGAAAATAGCAGAGCGGCCTTTATAAATTCGGCAATAACGTCGTAGACATCTTTGTCGCTTTCGTAAAGCTCACGAAACAAGACGACGGATGCCAAAAGTGTTCGCTGAGTCATATTTCTCTCTTATGTGTCCGTCCGGCTGATAAGCGCATAACGCTTCAATAACCGGCGCAGCTTTGCTGCGTCCGGCCCCAAAGGGGCGTAGTTGATTGACTTGTTAGGTTATTTTGCACTAAATTTCCTATTGAATTTGTCTAAAAGATGTTTGTCATTAACTTCGGACAAAAGCCTTTGAATAGCCATATTGTCAGTTTTGTCGGCTCTTTTGAACTTTCTTCCATAAACTCCATGCTCACACGTTGCTTGCTTGTCTTCTAAATCACGAAGGATTAATCGAGTTTTTTCTACAGCAGTTAAGTAGTTGGAAGAAATTTTTAATAAATCACGAGTTTTTATGTTTGATATTATGTACCTGTGGATTACTCGGTTTCGTAATTGATAGAGAGAATCCAGCTCATCAAATAGCTCTTGATCTCCAACGCCAGCTTCTAAGGCATGATTAAATATTTTTCTTTCCATAATGCCTCTTTCATGATCAGCCTGAAAAAGGTATTTGGTTTCAATACTATCAGTTTGGTCGCTTAACTGTTTTGCAATAACGATGCTTAGCCGGAGGTAAGCATCAATTAGATTGGCACATATCGCAATAACTTCAATGTAAGATTCTGACTCAATAGCAGAATGTAAGAGGTCATGTGACGCAGCTAGAGCACCGGTGAAACGGTCAAACTTATCAAGATCGGAAGCCAATTTTCGATCTTTTGAGGGGACAACTACTATTGAGTTTAATATTTGGCTAACTTTAGCTAGCTCATTAGTTATTCTCTTGTCATTCTCAAGGCCAATATCGTAAATGAATTTACCAATCAATGCTTGATCACCAAGCGCACCATAGAAAATATGTGCACAAAACTCAGAATCATCCATTCTGGACTGTTTCCACTCTAATTCTTTGACCCCGTTGGGGCTGGCTTCGGCAACAGTGGGCGCAAGCTCTGCAAGTGGATAACAACTTAATTGAAAGCAACCTAGCGAATCTTCATAGGATTGAAAGCTGTATGGTGATGTTTCACTCTCGCCTTCAATTGCCTGATTGAGATACTGCCACTCGATAGGAATATGAATAAGAAATATTCCGTTTGGCTCAGTCCAATGCTTCATTTTTTCTTATCAGTCTCATTCGACATGATTATTAACCTAACGCCGCGCACAGCGGCCGGAGGCGATTGGCGACTTTTTGTGCTGCGAAGCGCACAAAAGGTGACAATTGCCGGAGGTCCGTTGCTGCGCCTTGTTAAGTGCCACCATCTTTACCCACCGAATACTTAGCACCTAGATCCAATATAAAATGCCCTACTATCGATTTTTTTGGCTTATCTACGATGACCACTAGGTAAGTGTTATCTTTTGGCACTGGGATTCCGATATGTTGGAACTCCCCTTTTGGGCTCTCATAAATATGATCCACACGCCAGTCCCAAGCTGAGCAATTGTGATAATCGCTTTCTATGATAAGATCTGCGTAACTCCAAAGATCAACGATCTCTTCCGCACTATCACTAACATTCACCATGTTTGGAAATAAAGTAGCTTCGTATTCATCTATTGTGAGTAGCTTCATTATTTTTCCTAGCACTTAACAGCTGTATAGTGCGCATGCGCGTTTTAGTCCTCGGAGGAGTGTAAACGCGCATCGCTATCTGTTTGTATTAGCTGGATATAATAGAGTTTAGTCCTAATATCCCTTGCAGCAAAACGCGCATGTGCGGTTTCCAAACCTATTATCTATCAGTTGTATTTTTTAACTTTATGAATTTAATGCTATTTTTTAAAGTGTTACAGAAATAACGCGCAAGCTTAGCTGCAAATTTCCGGCATTTTTCCTAGAACGTCAATAATACTGTATAGAAAATCAGTTCTTAGGCACTTACCATGAGCGCTTCAAGCCCTGCAACTAAGGGCCTTAAAACCAAGGGCCTTACAACCCAGGTCTTACAAAAAACGCTAAGTAAAGCCATGGCTACCGCACGGGTCCAAACTCTGTTTGTCCCTGCATTCCGTTGAAAACGGAAAAGCGCTGCTGCTTTCGGCCTTAAGCTTAAGGAAGTGCTAAAGCCAAGCTATTGAATTAGTTATACAATACCCAGTACTGGATGTGAAAACAATTAGCTAAAGGTCAAGTTTTGACAAAGGCAACAAAACCCTGATTTGGTTTGTTTTTGAAGCGGAATTGACTGAGTGTTTGCATTCTTCCCTGTTTTTGACGGTCACAGTCCCACCAGAACTAGAGCCAGAGCCTGAAAATTAGGTGTATGTCTGCAAGCACTTCAGGTGTTTCAGGTTACTCCGTACTAACAGAATTGCACGAATTCCCCCCTCGGTGTAGCTGACAACCGTTGGCGAAAATAACGTGGTTAAGCCGCGGCCAATCACCTGCGGTGCGCCTTTCGCACAGGCGATCCAGTGACACGGCGTGAATACGTCCATGTAGCCTCGACGAAAACGTCCCTGTTTTCGACGGTCACAGTTTCGCCTATGCCTGGAAATGAGAGTATGTCTGCAGACACTTCAGATGTTTCAAGCTACTCCATTCTCACAGAATTGCACCGATTCCCGCTCGAAGCGGCCGCAGGGCGTTGATGTCAATCGCGTAGCGAGGCATGGATGCCGAAGCAGCGCCAGTCGAATCAGGGATGAGCGTCTGGCGCGATAGCGAATTGGCATCATAAGCACAAGGGGTTTTCCGCTGCGTCGCGGGTCGCTGGGGGGTTGGAAAGGGGGCGAGTCGATACAGCCCCCTTTCCTCGGGTGTGGGGCGAAGCTCCACGACTTTAGGCCGCTGGCACAGCGGCTATCATAGCTTCCAGCTAAAAGTTCCTAAGTTAGTATTGGCCGAGCTTCCGGCCACGGTGTAGTCCATCACCTGCGGTGCGCTCTCGCACAGGCGATCCTGTGACTTGCTGTGACCCCCTCCCTGGGCGCTCGACGAAAACGTCCCTGTTTTCGACGGTCACAGTTCCGCCTATGCCTGAAAGTGGGGTGTATGTCTGTAGGCTTTGCACGATTTCAAATTCAGATAATCATCAGGAACCTCAAATGCTAAAGGTGTACACTTTTCCCGCTCGAAGCGGCCGCAGGGCGTTGATGTCAATCGCGTAGCGAGGCATGGATGCCGAAGCAGCGCCAGTCGAATCAGGGATGAGCGTCTGGCGCGATAGCGAATTGGCATCATAAGCACAAGGGGTTTTCCGCTGCGTCGCGGGTCGCTGGGGGTTTGGAAAGGGGGCGAGTCGATACAGCCCCCTTTCCTCGAGTGTGGGGCGAAGCTCCACGACTTTAGGCCGCTGGCACAGCGGCTAACATAGCTTTCAGTTCAAAATAACCAAATAACATTGATTGGGCTTCCAGCAACAGATGCCTCACATTGCCTGCCGCAGGCTTATGCACAGGCGATCCTGTGACACGCTGCGAGTACGTCCCTGTATGCTCTGCCTCGCCATCCCTAGCTCGGAAGGTCACAGTTCCGCCTGTGCCTGGAAATTAGGTGTATGTCTGAAGACACTTCAGATGTTTCAAGCTACTCAGTGCTAACAGAATTGCACCAATCCCCCTCGATGTCGCCGACAGCCGTTGGCGTAAATAACGTGGCTAAGGGCGAATACACCTATGAGCACGAGCCCCAGATGGATTTGAGTACCAAATCCGCGCGGTTGAAATGAAAACCAAGAGAGTCCTCTTGGTCGAGGGGCAAATCGAGGGGCAAAGCGCCGCGACTTATAGTTTCAATCGCGGGCGAGTTTCAGTCGCGGGTCGCGATACAATATCTGTTACGGCCGGCGGCCTTGGCGCGATAAAGTGCACGGTCGGCCTGTTCAAACAGTTGATCCTGATTTACTCCGGCGCTCCAGGCGGCTATGCCTATGCTGCAGGCGATGCCGTGGCGGTGAAACAGGGTTTCGTTGGCGAGCATTTCGAGCAGGCGCTCGCTCATGCGCACCGCCGACTCCAGATTGCCTTCTACCAATACCACAAACTCGTCGCCACCTATGCGAAAAGCCTGGTCGGCATTGCGGATGCCACACTTAAGCAGCTTGCCGAACTGAGTCAGCACTCTGTCACCAAACTTGTGGCCAAGACTGTCGTTGAGCTGCTTGAAATTATCCAGATCAAGCACCACCAGAGATATCGGGCTGTGAGCCCGTCCGGCTCTGGCGAGCGAGGTACGGATACACTGACCGAAATAGTGGCGGTTGCCAAGCTCGGTCAGGGAATCAAACATCGCCTGTTCCGACATCTGCGAATAGGCGATGGCGTTGAACAGCGGCTGTGACAGCAGGGCTTCTATCTGTTCAAGCTCTGCCTGCTCCACCGGGCTCAACACCCTTTGCAACCGGTAGCGCAGCTTGGCGGTGCCCAGTTTACTGACCAGTTCTCTGCTCACCGTACTTTGAGAAGTACGCCCCCAGTGAAATTGATGTCCTTTCAGTCGCAGCTGTACTCCCTGTACCGGCAAATATTGTTGCAGCAGTTTGCCATAGCAGGCAAATACTGTCCGGGGATCGAGACTCGCATGCAACCGCTGAACCGCCTGCAGCAGATCCATCTTGGGACGGATAGCCTGAGGTTGATCAGACAGATACTGATAGTCTTCAGGGTAAAACTCTGTTGCCAGACCAAAGTCCATCATAAATACTCCAATAAGGCAGAACCTTTCACGACTGTTACAATGCAAAATGCGTGCCCGATAGGCTTTTGTCTGATTTGTATATAGATCTCATTGAGTTAAGCTTTGGAGTGTTACAGGCAATGTTCATGTGACAAGTATTTGACGCCGACAAAATAATGAATTGAACCTTAGAGAGCAGGGGAGTGCGCATGGAACATGGATTCTTTATCCAGATCCTCTTGATGCTGGTTATTGCCATAGTAGCGATAGCCTTGCTCAGGCGTATAGGCTTGCCCGCTATTCTGGCCTACCTGCTGACGGGGGTTATCAGCGGTCCTTCCGGGTTCAATTGGTTTTCGCAGCACCAGATGCAGTCAGTGGCCGAACTTGGGGTGGTGCTACTCATGTTTACCCTGGGACTGGAGTTTTCTGTACCCAGGCTCTGGGCCATGCGCCGCACTGTATTTGGCCTCGGCAGTGCTCAGGTGGTATTGACCACCTTGCTGGCCATGGGGGCCGGATTACTCTTTATCAGCGACGTGACTCAGGCGCTGGTGATAGGTTCAGTGACAGCCTTGTCTTCCACCGCCATAGTGCTGAAACTGCTCAACGACAAGGGCTGGCTCAAGCGCCGCCATGGCGAACTATCGGTCAGTGTGTTGCTGTTCCAGGACCTGGCCGTGGTGCCCTTGCTTATTCTGCTGCCTTTGCTTGCCGATGGCAGCGAGCCTTTGACTGTTCTGCAGCTTGGGACTGCTCTGGGGAAGGGGATCCTGGCCTTTATTGTGTTGATGGCCTTTGGTAAGTGGGCTCTGCCCAAACTGTTTGATGAAGTTGCCCGTTCCCGCTCCAACGAGCTGTTTGTGTTATCGACTCTGGTGGTGGCGCTCTTGACCGGCGCCTTTACCCAGTGGCTGGGGTTGTCCATGGCATTGGGGGCCTTTATGGCCGGGATGCTTCTGGGTGAGAGCCAGTACCGGCGCCAGTTGGAGGCGGATATTCGCCCGTTTCGGGATCTCTTGATGGGACTGTTCTTTATCTCCATAGGTATGTTGCTCGACTTCAGTCTGGTGCTGGCCTATTGGTGGCAAATTTTACTGTTGCTGTTGGCGGTGATAGTCGGCAAGACGGCGATAGTATTTGCCCTGCTGAGGCTGGCCAAAGAGCCTTTCAGGGTGGCCATGTCCACCGGCCTCAGTTTGGCACAGGTGGGGGAGTTTTCATTCGTGGTGCTGGCCCTGGCGGTGAGTTATCAATTGTTGGCCCCCAGTGTCAGTAACACTTTGGTGATGGTTGCCGTACTGTCGATGGCACTGGCGCCGGCATTGGTGCGTCATAGCATAGACATAGCCAGGCTGCTGCAGGGCCTTAAACTCAGGCCGGAACCGGCGGAAAACCTGCCGCCTTTGGATCCCCAGCAAGATCTGGTTCTGCTGCTGGGTTATGGCCGGGTTGGGCAGACCATAGGGCGGTTTCTCAAGGCCGAAGCTATCCCTTTTATTGCCCTCGACCGGGATCCCTCCCGGGTTGCCGAGGCGCGCCGGGCCGGAGAGCCGGTGTATTTCGGCGATGCTTGTAAACGCAGTTTGCTCAAACAAGCCAATGTGCGCCACGCCAAGAGTATAGTGCTGACCTTTTGCGAGCAGCCGCAGTTGGAAGAGGCCTTGGTGCTGTGTCGGCAATTGGCACCCGAGGCGCGGATTATGGTGCGAACCCGGGATGACAGCGAGCTTGAACAACTGGAGCAGGCCGGTGCCAGTCAGGTTATTCCGGAAACTCTGGAAGGCAGCTTGATGCTGGTATCTCAGGTGTTGTATCAGTCAGGGGTACCCTTGTCGCGGATCCTCAAACGGCTGGAGTCGGAGCGGCGCAATCACTATCAGTATCTGCACGGTTTCTTTTCCGGTGAGGAAGCCGACTTCTCTCTCGAATTACTGCATGCAGTGGCTTTGCCAAGAGGCGCCAGCGCCGTGGGGAAATTCAGTGCCGAGATCCCCTGGCAACAGCTCAGGGTGGAACTGAGAGCAGTGCGCCGCGGCGGCAGGGAGTACGAGCCGCCGGATGACGATTGGCAGTTCCGTGCCGGTGATACCTTGCTTATTCGCGGCAAGCCCAGAAGGGTGGAGAAGGCCGAAGTTATTTTGCTTCAAGGCTGATTGCCCGGCCGCTGGCGTTGGTTTTATTTGCACGTTAAATGGGGTACTCTGCGACCTTTGTGGAGCTGAATGCCGGGAAGGACTGCTTGGCTGCATGTTGCAGCGACTTTTCCTGAATAAGCGCAAACCCGAGTGACCTACAAGGAGTTGGCAACCGTGACCCATGACAGTAATGATGGCCTCGATATCTCGTTCGAGGAACTGTTTGAGATTTTGACTTCTACCCAGCAGCTGCTGTTTTGCCGTGATGGCGATGTGCCGCTGATCCTGCCGGTAAATATCGATGGCAATGAAGAGGCCAGTCATTGTTATGCCTACCTTCCCATGATGGATGAGCAGGATGCGAGCCGGGTGCTTGCAGAGAATCTTAAACAACCGGCGGATTACTATCTCAAACCCATGCATTGGCAACGGCTTATTCTGACCGCTCATTTCAATGAGGTGCTGTTGCTGGAGCTGGCGGGCAAACTCGTGCTGCCGGTGGAAGATCAGCAAGCCTACCTGAGCTATATGGCGGGGCGCCTCAATGGTGAAGACTGCGTACTGCGGGTCAACAATGTGGAAATCAGCCCTTGGCTCACCGGAGAGGCCGACGCCTGGGAGCTGGTGGAAGCACTGTTTGCCCGTTACGCCTCACTCAAGGGGATCTGGCTGGCCGACTGTCTGTGGCAACAGCCCGAAGGCAAACCCGGTAAGCTGGTAGTTCTCGACGCCGAGCTGGCCAGCTACGAGATGTCGGCCGCCTTGCAGGATCAGGCCAAGGCGCTGGGCTACACGCTTGTCCAACTGAGAGATTTGACCCTGGATTATCAGCTGGATGCGCTGACCATACTGCCGCCGCTGGTGAGCCGAAGTGAAGCGGGGGAAGTGCGTCTCTATGTCGGTGACCCAAACCAGCCCTTTATTCCGTTTCAGCGCCACCACATAGTGCAAACCACAGTCGACAACCAAGAGAGCGATTCCCATGGTTTACAGGCTGAGAACATAGCCGCGACCGCCAATGAGCGGGAGCAAGGCTCCACACCAACCTTTGCCGTGACTCTGGTATCAGTGTTGCTGGTGGTGGCCCTACTCATCTTTTTCGCCTGATCCATGCTCAACTGATATCGAAAAAGGCTTTCAATTCATCAATCTGGCACATGGCATCCTGATAACCCAAATCTATCAGGGCGCCTGTGTAGGCGTTCTCAAACAGCAGATAAGACACAATACTGGTGTCCGACTGGCTGTCTATGCCAATCAAAGCCAGCAGCCGGCGAATGGCGAAGGGCATCTCCTGATAGTAACGCTTGGCCAGCTCACTGAGATCTTCACTGGGTTTAATCACCAAGGTATCAATTGGCCTCAAATCCAACTGTTGGCGGCTCTGTTCCGGTACCAGCGCCAGAGTGCTGTTGATGCGCCTGAGCCGCTCCAGATCTGAATTCAGGGTATCGGAAAAGATGGTATCCAGCAGATGACCTGCAATGGTGGCCGTCTTGGGATGATAATCCAGTTCAAGGGGGGTGTTCTTGTGTGGGCTGTCCAGGTTGATCACCATGATCCGCTTGGCGCCCAGATGTATCGGGCTGGACAGCGGCGCCAATTGATGCACTGAGCCATCGCCATAGTAAGACTGGGACAGCTTAATTGAGGGGAACACCAAAGGAATGGCGGAGCTGGCCATCAGGTGCTCTGTGTGCAGCCGGGTGCGCTCGCCGCTGCGTCTGGCCCTTTGCCAGTTCTCCAGCTCCTTGTGGGCCTGAAAGAAGGTCACGGAGCGCGAGCTGTTGTAGCAGGAGGTGTCAATGCTCAGTGCCATCAGGGAGCCGCCGCGGATGTTGCGATCGATTCGCTCGAAGTTAATCAGCTCATTGAGCAGTTGCCGCAAGGGTTCATTGTCCAGCAAACTGCCGGCGTCGGTATTGACCAGATCTCCCTGCATGCCACGAAGGGCCATCTTGGCCAGATGTGCCAGCACGCCGGTATTGGAGGCGCGGTAGACTTTCTCAGTGTGGATATTACGCCAGATCCATTCCAGCTTTCTCAGCCCAAGGTGAAAACAGGATGCATGGGTGGCGATGGCGGTACCATTGATGGCTCCGGCCGAAGTGCCGCAAACAATCTTGAATGGAATGGCGTGATTGCGGGGATAAAACTGCACCAGTGCCTTGAGCACCCCAACCTGATAGGCCGCCCTGGCACCACCGCCCCCCAACACCAAAGCCCTGCTTTCCGGCACAGCGCCTCCTTTGCTTAAAGCCCAGAACCATAAGAGAATGCCAAGATATAGTATTGTCGCCACTAGTTTGGCTAGCTCAGTTTAACTCTAGCTGGCTTTCCTGTGGTCGGAGAAGCAAAAAACCGCCCTGAGGCGGTTTTTTTAATGATAGCGGATGCTTATCTTATGCGAGCCGATTTTGGATCTGCTCGAGAATACCACTGGCATCCAGCTTAAGCTCGGTCAGTATCTCTTCCGGTGAGCCGTGCTTGATAAATTCATCCGGCAGGCCAATTTGTAGCACAGGCTTGCAGATCCCCTGGCTGGCCAGATACTCGAGCACGCCACTGCCGGCGCCGCCCATGATGGCGTTCTCTTCCACTGTTACCAGCAAGTCATGATTGGCGGCCAGTTCCTTGATCAAATCTTCATCCAAGGGTTTGACAAAGCGCATATCGGCGACTGTGGCATCCAGGCTTTCGGCGGCTTCCAGGCTGGCTGCCAGGGTAGTGCCGAAGTTGAGAATGGCAATCTGTTTGCCCTGACGTCTGACAAGGCCTTTGCCTATCGCCATGGCCGTCATCTCTTCAACCTGCTCGGCGCCGGTTGCACTGCCGCGAGGGTAGCGCACTGCGCTTGGGCCCTTATTGTAGCAGTAGCCGGTGTAAAGCATCTGCCGACATTCGTTTTCATCGGATGGCGCCATTATCACCATGTTGGGTACGCAGCGCAGATAGCTGAGATCGAAGGCGCCCTGATGGGTTGGGCCATCGGCGCCCACAATGCCGCCACGGTCAATGGCAAACAGTACTGGCAGGCGCTGCAGTGCCACATCGTGGATCAACTGATCATAGCCGCGCTGCAGGAAGGTGGAGTAAATGGCCACTACCGGCTTATAGCCTTCACAGGCAAAGCCCGCGCCCAGAGTCACAGCATGTTGCTCGGCGATGGCGGCATCGAAGTATTGCTCGGGGAATTTCTGGGAGAACTCCACCATGCCGGAGCCTTCACGCATGGCCGGGGTGATCCCCAGTACCTTGTCATCCTTGGCGGCTATGTCGCACAGCCATTTGCCGAACACCTGGGAAAAACTGGGTTTGCCCGGCTTGGTGGCCGGCTTGCAAAACAGTGAAGGGTCAAACTTGGGCACCGCATGCCAGCCGATGGGATCTTTCTCTGCCGGCTCATAACCTTTGCCTTTCTTGGTCATGATATGCAGTACCTGCGGCCCCTTGAGGCTGCGCATGTTACGCAGGGTTTCTACCAGGGCATCCACATCGTGGCCATCGATAGGGCCTATGTAGTTGAATCCCAGCTCTTCAAACAGGGTTCCCGGAACCACCATGCCTTTCAGGTGTTCCTCGGTGCGGCGCGCCATCTCTTTGATGACGGGCATACCCTTGAGTACCTTCTTGCCGCCTTCACGTATTGTGGTGTAGAAGCGGCCGGACATCAGCTGTGCCAGGTGGTTGTTGAGGGCGCCGACGTTTTCCGAGATGGACATCTCGTTGTCGTTGAGCACCATCAGCATGTCTTTGTGCAGATCGCCGGCGTGGTTCATGGCTTCAAACACCATGCCGCCTGTCATGGCGCCATCGCCTATGACGGCCACCACTTTACGACCGGCTTGCTCTTTATCGGCGGCGACAGCCATTGCCAGTGCGGCTGAAATCGAGGTGCCTGAGTGACCAACACTGAAGGTGTCGTACTCACTCTCTTCCCGCCAGGGGAAAGGGTGCAAGCCACCTTTTTGGCGTATGGTAGGCATGCGATCGCGACGACCGGTAAGAATCTTGTGCGGGTAAGCCTGATGACCCACATCCCAGACCAGGCGGTCAAACGGGGTGTTGTAGACATAATGCAGCGCCACGGTCAGCTCTACAGTGCCTAACCCTGAAGCAAAGTGACCGCTCGACATGCCCACAGATTTTAATAAAAACTCCCTGAGCTCGTCGGCCAGCTGAGGAAGCAGGCTTTGTGGAAGCTGACGCAGCTCTTCCGGGGTATTGGCCTGTGCCAGCACAGGAAACTGAGTGATATCCAGACTCATAACGAGATACTTTGTCTCTTTTTATACTCTTCGCTCAACGATATAGCGGGCGAATTCGGCAATTAACTGGCTATTGTATGGCAATTTGGCCAGCGCTGATAGTGCATCTTCCAGCAGTTTTTGGGCTGTGGCCTTGGCGCCCTCCAGTCCCAACAGTTTAGGATAAGTACTCTTGTTGGCGTCGAGATCCGACCCCTGGGGCTTACCCAGCTCTTCTGTACTGCCGGTGATATCGAGAATGTCATCCTGTACCTGGAATGCCAGACCTATGGCATCGGCGTATTCCAGCAGTGCCTGCCTTTCATTATCATCGACATCGGCGGCAATTACCGCAAACTCGACGGCGCAGCGGATAAGGGCACCTGTCTTCAATCTGTGCAGGGCGGTGAGCTGCGCAAGGGAGATCTCTTTGTCTGTGGCATTGAGATCCTGGGCCTGGCCGCCGCACATACCGCGGTAGCCGGAGGCTTTGGCCAGCGACTGCACCAGGCGCAGGTGTTGGCGGTCGCTGAGGCCCTCGATATCGCTGCTGATAAGTTCAAAGGCCAAGGTCTGCAAGGCATCACCGGCCAGAATGGCGGTGGCTTCGTCAAAGGCGATATGCACTGTCGGCTGACCGCGGCGCAGGGCATCGTCGTCCATGGCCGGCAGATCGTCATGGATCAGCGAGTAAGCGTGAATACATTCTATGGCGGCGGCGCAATCATCGAGGCGCTCAAGGGGAACGCCGAGCATCTCGCCCACAGAGTAAACCAGAAACGGCCGAATACGTTTACCGCCCAGCAGGGCACCATGTCGCATGGCAGCCTTGAGTTTGGGCTCGGTATCATCCAGGGTGTCCAGAATGGTGCCAATCCTTTGATTGACTCTCTGCTGGTATTGGTTAATAGCTTGGGTTAACACTCACTCACCCTCGACATCAAATGGGCTCAATGGCGCCTGGGGATCCTGGGCCAGCAGTATGGCAACTTTCTGTTGCGCCTGTTCCAGTTTAGCCTGGCTGCTGCGCACCAGACCTATGCCACGCTCGAACTGTTTGAGAGCATCGTCCAGCGATACTTCACCGCGTTCCAGCTCGGCGACTATGCGTTCCAGTTCGTTGAGAGATTCTTCAAAGCTCAGATTTTCGGGTTTTTTGGCCACATCGGTTTCCTTGGTGCACCTTGGTTGCCGGCCCATTCCTGCGACCTGATTGTCACGGTGCAAAGGTATAAGGGGAGGGGATTGGCTGCAGGTGTCTTGGCGTTATGTTCAGCGTGACACAAGGTATATCAGGGCGCGATAAGGGTCAAATTGAAGCGCCCGTTATTTGCTCAACAGCACGCTTTGTCGCTGATTTTTTTTGGAGAAAATTAAAATCTTCCTAAACTTGCCTAAGCCCTGTCCGATAACTCAAAATAGAAACTGTTGAAAATTATCATATTCATCTCCTGCGAATAGCCAAGATCCTATATCACCCTTTGAGGCGGATCGGCTTGTATGGGATAGAGATCCCGGCCACACTGTGTCGGGTCTGCTTTAGAGGTGAGGAGCCACTGTGGATTTAGCAACCCTGATAGGACTGGTAGGTGCTTTTGCTTTTATTATCATGGCAATGGTCAGCAGTGGCGGCATTGCAATCTTTATTGATGTGCCTTCGGTATTGATTGTGATGGTAGGTTCGCTGTTTGTGGTGATGATGAAATTCAACCTCAAGCAGTTTTTGGGGGCGGTCAAGATTGCCGCCAAGGCGTTTATGTTCAAACTGGACAAACCCGAAGAGTTGATTGAACAGTCGGTCACCATGGCCGACGCCGCCCGTAAAGGGGGCTTCCTGGCGCTGGAAGAGGCGCAAATTTCCAACAGTTTTATGCAAAAAGCGGTCGACATGCTGGTGGACGGCCACGACGGCGATGTGGTGCGTGAAGCACTGGAGAAAGACATTCAGCTGACCGAAGAGCGCCACAAGGCGGGGATCAGTATCTTCAAGGCGCTGGGTGATGTGGCGCCGGCTATGGGCATGATAGGTACCCTGATTGGTCTGGTGGCCATGTTGTCCAACATGGATGACCCTAAATCCATCGGCCCGGCAATGGCGGTGGCCTTGCTGACCACCTTGTACGGTGCGGTTATTGCCAACATGGTGGCGATTCCGATTGCCGATAAGCTGGCGCTGCGGATGAACGAAGAGATGCTCAACCGCAACCTGATTATGGACGCTGTACTGGCGATTCAGGATGGCCAGAACCCCAGGGTGATTGAGGGCTTCCTCAAAAATTACCTGTCTGAGAAGCAGCGCAAAATAGATACAACGGACGGAGAGTAACACTATGGCCAAGCCCAAGTGCGATTGTCCCCCACCCGGCGCACCCATGTGGCTGGCAACCTTTGCCGACCTGATGTCGCTGCTGATGTGTTTCTTCGTGCTGCTGCTGGCCTTCTCCGAAATGGATGTCATGAAGTTCAAACAGATAGCCGGCTCTATGAAATACGCCTTCGGGGTGCAGAACAAGGTTGAAGTGAAAGACATTCCCAAAGGTACCTCAGTGATTGCGCTGGAGTTCCGCCCCGGACGCCCGGATCCCACCCCGATTGAAATAATCAACCAGCAAACCAACGAGATGACCCAGCAGATCCTCGAGTATCAGGAAGGGGATGACGACAGTGCCGGTGGCGTGCAGCAGCAAAGGGGCGAGCAGCGTGGCGGCGAGGCTTCGGCCACGGCGCAGGAGCAGGCCGAAGACAAGAAGGCCCAGGAACAGCAGGCGGCTCAGGATCAGATTAACGAGCAGGTCAAGAAGATGGCCGAGGCGCTCAACAAAGAGATAGTGGACGGCGCTATTGAAATCGAGTCTCTGGGGCAGCAGATTATCATCCGTATTCGGGAGAAGGGCGCCTTTGCCTCAGGTTCGGGGTTCCTGCAACCCAGGTTCAAACCTGTGGTGCAGGCGGTTGGCGAGCTACTCAAGGATGTACCCGGGATAATCACAGTCTCCGGCCACACGGATGACATGCAGATAAGCAATGAGCTGTACAGCTCCAACTGGGACCTATCCAGCCAGCGGGCGGTGGCCGTGGCTCACGAATTGGTCAAGGTGCCCGGCTTTGATGCCAGCAGAATGAAAGTGGTGGGCATGGCTTCCACTGCGCCTTTGGTGCCCAACGACTCGCCGGAGAATCGCGCCCGTAACCGCAGGGTGGAAATCTCCATTGAGCAGGGCAAGGCCAAAGAGTCTGATGAGATTGAAGTCGATCCCAATCTTTGATGGCGCAGCATCATCAGAATCAGAGCAGCCTGAAAACGGCTGCTTTTTTTATGCTTCTGCAATCCGGGCACGGCTTTGGAGTGGCAAATCTCTGTGCCAGTTAGCGGGTCTTTGTTATAATCCCACGATTGCTGTTTGAAATTTTTTTCCTCGGGATCCCCATGAAGTTTATCGTAAAGCTGTATCCAGAAATCATGATGAAGAGCAAACCGGTAAGAATGCGTTTTACCAAGATGCTCGAGTCCAATATCCGCAATGTACTCAAAAAAGTGGATGAAGACGCTGCCGTTACCCGCCAGTGGGATCGGATTATGGTGCAGGTTCCCAAAGACAAACCCCAGCTAAAACAAGTTTTTGCCGAGCGTCTGGCTTGTATCCCCGGGATTTCTACCATCAGCCAGGTCAATGAATACAGCTTTGAAACCGTTGATGATATCTACCAGCATGCGCTCAAGGTGTATGCCGACGAGCTGGCGGGTAAGACCTTCTGTGTCCGCGCCAAGCGCAGCGGCAAGCACGACTTCAGTTCGCAGGATGTGGAGCGTTACGTAGGTGGTGGCCTGAACCAGTTTACCGAAGCGGCCGGTGTGCGCCTCAAAGACCCGGATATGACCATTCATCTGGAGATCAACAACGACAAACTCTACCTGGTGGAGAGAAAGATCCCCGGGCTTGGTGGATTCCCGATCGCGACCCAGGAAGATGTGCTGTCCCTGATCTCCGGCGGTTTTGACTCTGGGGTGTCCAGTTTCCAATTTATCAAGAAGGGTTCCCGTACCCACTACTGCTTCTTCAACCTGGGCGGCGCCCAGCACGAAATCGGGGTCAAGCAGGTGGCGCACCATTTGTGGAAGACCTATGGCGAGTCGCATAAAGTCAAGTTTGTGACCGTTCCCTTTGAGCCCGTAGTGGCCGAAATCCTCGAGCGTATAGACAATGGCCTGATGGGCGTCATACTCAAGCGGATGATGATGCGCGCCGCCGCCAGGGTGGCGGAGCGTATGGGGGTTCAGGCACTGGTCACAGGTGAGAGCCTGGGACAGGTATCCAGCCAAACCTTGACCAACCTCAATGTGATTGACCGCTGTGTCGATACCCTGATCCTCAGACCTTTGATCACCATGGACAAGCAGGACATCATCAACGAGAGCCGCAAGATAGGTACGGAAGACTTTGCCAAGTCCATGCCTGAATACTGCGGCGTGATTTCACAAAAACCCACGGTCAAGGCGGTGTTGTCCAAGGTTGAAGCCGAGGAAACCAAGTTTTCCGAAGATTTGCTGGACCGGATTATCGCCGATGCCGTGGTCATGGATATTCGGGAGATAGCAACCGACATGGATACCAAAGTAACGGAAACCGAAACCGTCGCCAGTGTCGGTCAGGGTGAAGTGGTGCTGGATATCAGGGCGCCGGAAGAGGAAGAGAGCAAGCCGCTGCAACTGGAAGGTGTCGAGATAGTTCATATTCCTTTCTTCAAGCTGGCCAGCGCCTTTGCCGAGCTTGATGGCAGCAAGACCTATCTGCTCTATTGCGACCGCGGTGTTATGAGTAAACTGCAGGCGCTCTACCTTCAGGAGCAAGGGCACGGTAACGTCAAGGTTTACCGCCCCTGATAAACAAAAAGCCGCCTCTCTCGAAGCGGCTTTTTTGCTGCTGACGTTCAGCGAAATCCAATGGGGCTCAGTTAAGCTGAACTTTTGATGGACTGGCTGCAGCGTCTTCGGCCAACAGCAGTGTCGGCTCGTCCAGCGCATGGGTTCTGAGCTCTTCGCTGTTGGCGGCAATGTTACGGCTCAGCTCCTGCTCAAGGAGTTTGAAGTCTATCTGCACCGCAGGTGCTTCGACAGCGACTCTTGGCAGAGGACGAGCTTGCGCCGGTGCAGAAAGACTTTCCGCAGCCACGGCGCTGGTGCTCATGCCAAACAGCAGGAGCACAAAAGCGGATTTAAAGTTCAACATGGGATGCCTCCGGGTGAGAACGGGCACTGAGTGCCAGTGTCAGACCTTCCCTTCGACTGCTCAGAGATTGTCTGAATATTCAACTTTTCGGCGCAAAATTTAACCAAAAGCGCTGGCTTTAACAAACGATAAAATGTAACAATCTGGATTAGAAAAACTAATTAAAAAATGAGAAGTGGATCACTATGTCAAAACGACTCCCTCCGCTGAATGCGGTCAAGGCGTTCGAGGCAGCAGCAAGGCATTTGAGCTTTACCCGCGCCGCCGAAGAATTGTTCGTTACCCAGGCCGCAGTGAGTCATCAAATCAAGGCGCTGGAAGACTTTCTGGGATTAAAATTATTTCGCCGAAAGAACCGCTCGCTGTTACTGACCGAAGAAGGGCAAAGCTACTTCCTCGATATCAAGGATATTTTTACCCAACTGTCGGATGCCACTGACCGGCTGCTGGCTCGTAGCGCCGTGGGTTCCTTGACTGTCAGCATGTCGCCCAGCTTTGCCATTCAGTGGCTGGTGCCGCGTCTGGCAAAATTCAGTGAGAAGAATCCCGATATCGATGTGCGGATCAAGGCGGTGGATGCCGAGTTCAGCGCCCTGTCCGACGATGTGGATGTGGCGATTTACTATGGTCAGGGCAACTGGCCCGGGCTCAGGGCCGACAAACTGCGCAACGAAGTGTTGATCCCCGTATGCTCGCCAATGCTGCTCAACGGCCCCAAGCCATTGGAAAAGCCCGCCGATCTTAAATATCATACCCTGCTGCACGATATGAGCCGTCATGATTGGCAGGCCTGGTTCCGCCAATGCGGCGTAACGGATGTCAATGTGAACCAGGGGCCGATATTCAGCCACTCATCTCTGGTACTGCAGGCGGCGGCCCATGGCCAGGGGGTAGCTCTGGGCTACAGCGTGCTCGCCCGCCCCGACATCAAGGCCGGGCGTTTGGTCTGTCCGTTCCAGGAGGTTCTGGTCAGCAAAGATGCCTATTATCTGGTGTGCCAGCAAAAGCATGCCGAGTTAGGTAAAATTGTCGCGTTCCGCGAATGGATGCTGGATATGTTTGCTGAGGAGTCACGTAGTGAATTGTTGCCGGGATAAGTCGGTAACACGTTTCTCTGCATATACAGGAAGGCACTACAAAGAAGTGAAAGCTTGCAGTTTATAGGGAACTTTGATGGAACTGGCTTACATAAACGAAAACACGGAAGAGAGTGATGCCATGTTTAGTTGCTCTGATAACAGAGGGCACCTGTACGAAGACATGGACTACATTCCAGTGAGCGCATTGAGTGCGGTTATTTGGGAGGATGAAGACAGTTATTCAGAAGCTGTTTTCGATATCACAAATTCAGGGGATTTAAGCGTTACCAAACCTATAGCAGACGTTTTTATGAGCTTTGACCCATATGGCGTCGCTTTTTTGCCCAATAGATTACAGTGCATGGATGGTCTGTCGACTCAGCAGCGATATATTATCGCGATAAATAACGAGTTGGATGTATTGGATGAAGACAAGTCAGTTATAAAAAACGTTATCAGGAATTATGATCCCAAAAAGCACGGCTACGATGTGCCATTGGAAGAGCAGAAGCCTTTTCATTCAATCATAGTTAGTAAATTGTATCTTGACCGAGAAAAACTCGAGTCTTATCCCATGAACCGCAGACACATTTTCAGGGTTAAAGGTACCAATAGCTTTTTCTTTTCTTCAGAAGTATATGATGAACTCTATAATATCGCTCTACAGGGGTTAGCTTGCGGACTGACCGCTTTTAAGTTTGATGTCGATGATGAAGCGCCAAGGAGATAATAGTAAGTGAAAGATGAATACTCGATACTCACTAAACAAAATATGGATACTTTCCCATTCCAACAAACACCTGCACCAGTAGGTGCTGCAGCACCGGATCTGTTATTGGAAATGACCTTTTCTCCAAAGCTGTTCATTATTGGTGATATAGCATCCAAACTGGAGCCATTGGTGCAGCATGGTGTTGAATGGCTGGATGCTCGTGTTGACAATTCGCCAAGTCAACCTTCGGATGAACAACTCGAGGTATATGACAACTATCGAATGCCTTATATCCAGCAGACGTACAGATTGACTGATAAAGAAAAGCAATTTGGTAAGTTGAATTGGTTAGATACTGACTCGACAGAGTTCGATTTTTCTAAGCTGGAAAATATTCCTGTGGAACAAAGGTTAATATTTAAACTGGAAGAGGACTTTGGCTTGGTGTTTATTCATAAAAGTGTGATTGATTTGTTGAGAGAGCATGTAAAAACGGTATGGGTAAGAGATATATAATTACCGCTTGGTCGTTTTTTAACGCTATTTTTTAATAAATTGATTTGTCAGGGAAGTACGGTATTTAATATTGTGGTTTATTCGAATCCAAGCATGAAAATTATTGTATCTTCGGACAGGGCTGATGATGAATTTGAATACTAACTGGCTGCTGGATAAAGGTAAGGACAGTGACACTCTGGTGTTGTTCGCCCATGGCGCCGGTGCCGATATGCACAGCGACTTTATGGCAGATTATGCCACGCTGCTGTCCGCCAGCGGCCCGAGCGTGCTGAGGTTTAACTTTCCTTATATGGTCAAGCGCGGCGAGGATGGCAAGCGGCGCCCGCCGGACCGGGCACCTGTGCTGTTGCAGGCCTTCGAGCAGACCTTGGCGGCAGCGGTTGCCGAGTTTGCGCCCAAGCGACTATTTTTGATGGGCAAATCCATGGGCGGGCGGATGGCGGCCATGCTGGCGGCCAATGATAAACTGGCGATGACCCCCAGCGGCGTTATCTGTCTTGGTTATCCGTTTTTGCCGCCGAAGAAAACCGAGCCCAGACTTGAGCCCTTGTGGGAGTGTGCCTCGCCTCTGCTTATTTTGCAGGGCGAGCGCGACAGCTTCGGCAAGCGCGAGCAGTTGGCCTCCTGGGCGCTGCCCGAGCAGGCCAAAGTACGCTTTATTACCGACGGAGATCATAGTTTTGTGCCGCGCAAGTCGTCCGGAACGGATCTTAAGGCTAACCTGCAGGATGCCGTGAAAGAATCACTTTTATTTATCGGGAGTTAGTTATGCGTAAGGGGTTATTGTTACTGGCGGCCATCAGTGGTTTCTTTGCCGTTGCTATGGGAGCTTTTGGCGCCCATGGACTCAAGACCATTGCACCTGCCGAGTTGATCGCCATATTCAACCTGGGGGTGGAATATCAGTTCTATCACACCTTTGGTTTGATAACCCTGGCCTTTGCCGGTCACTGGTTCAAGTCGCGTCTGATTGACTGGGCGGCGGGGCTGTTTATCGCCGGGATCTTTATGTTCTCCGGCTCGCTGTATCTGTATGCTCTGACCGGCACCAAGTGGCTGGGCATGGTAACCCCTCTCGGCGGCAGCTGCTTCCTGGTGGGCTGGTTATTGTTGGCGGCAGCGGTATGGCGCCACCGCATGGATGAAACCGGGCTCTAAGTTTGGTTGGCTAAAGCCATTATTTACTAAAGCCATTGTTTGCTTAAAACTGTCACCTGAAGAGATAGCCCTCTAGAGAGATAGCTATTTAAAGAGATGGCTATTTAAGTAGATAGTCCGCAGGCCTGCCCAGGTAAACACCCGCCCAAGTGGCGGGTGTTTTGTTCCCAATTGCCGAAGGGCAGGGGGAATAGGCCGATATGTGCTGCAGGCCAAGCTCAATTTAGCCCGAGCTTTCTTACAAGCCTGGCATGCTCGGCTTTTCATTCTCACCGAGTCAGGCAACTCCTATTCAAAATGCTATGGTATACTCGCGCCTTCGCCAGTTGCCGGAGGCTTTCCGGTAAGATTCACTGTTTGGAAATACCAATGAACAACCTGTTTCTGTTTTGTCGTGCCGGCTATGAAAAAGAGTGTGCGGCCGAGATCCAAAATCGGGCGGCACTGCTCAATGTCGGTGGTTTCGTCAAGGCCAATAACAACGATGCCTATGTGATCTTTCAATGTTTTGCCGAAGGGGAAGCCGACACCCTGGCACAGGAACTGGCGCTGGACTCATTGATCTTCGCCCGGCAGATGTTTGTCTGCGGCGATCTGCTCAGTGACCTGCCCCCCGAAGACAGGGTAGGGCCAATTACCGCCGCACTTGAAGATGTCAGCAGGGGCGGTGAGCTCAGGGTCGAAACCCCGGATACCAACGAAGCCAAAGAGCTGCTGACCTTCTGCCGCAAGTTTACTGTGCCGCTGCGTCAGTCTTTGAAACAGAGCGGTACTCTGCTGGCCAAGGAAAACCCCAAGCGACCGATAATCCATGTGTGCTTTGTGGCACCGGGCAAGGCGTTTGCCGGTTATTCCTACAGCCATAACTCGTCACCGTTTTTTATGGGGATCCCCAGGCTCAAGTTTCCCGCCGATGCGCCCAGCCGCTCGACTTTGAAACTGGATGAGGCCTTCAATCACTTTATTCCCGAGCCGCAGCGGGAAGAGCGTTTGCGCAGCGGCCTCAACGCCGTGGATCTCGGCGCCTGTCCCGGCGGCTGGACCTATCAGTTGGTGCGCCGCGGCATGTTTGTATCGGCCGTCGACAATGGCCCCATGGATGCAGGATTGATGGAAACCGGCCAGGTAACTCACTTCCAGGCCGACGGTTTCCGTTTCGAGCCCAAGCGCAAGAACATCTATTGGCTGGTGTGTGACATGGTGGAAAAACCGGCCAGGGTGGCCGAGCTGATGGAAGCCTGGGCCATCAATGGCTGGTTCAAAGAGGCTATCTTTAACCTGAAACTGCCGATGAAGAGCCGTTACAAAGAGGTGAGCACCATATTGGAAAATATGCAGGCCATTCTCAAAGAAAACGGCATCACAGAGTTTAAGCTGGCCTGTAAACACCTCTATCACGACAGGGATGAAGTGACTGTGCACCTATGGCTGCGGCCCAACTCTCCTTGGTGAGTTGGTACTCGAGGCCCCAAGCGGGCCTTGATGCTTTTCAGCTCAAGGCCAACTGCTGTAGCACGGCATCCGGGATGTCATACTGGCCGCAAACCCACTCAAGATTGCCGTCAACAAAGCCGAGTAGCTCCCGGGTCAACATCAGGTTATAGACGGCATCGGCCACTAGGCTAACGTACTCGGCTTTCTTTCTCGGTGACAAGTGATGGTGGCGCCGGTAATCCTGCAGTGCTTGTTCCAGCTTCTTGCCGGCAACGCCCAGGGAACCGGCTTGTTCCCGCATCAATTCCTGTTCCAGCAGACTCTGCTGTTGCTGCTTTAGTTCACTCAGTTTTGAGGCTGACACCCGCTACTCCTCTGGCTGCTTGTCCTGTTTTTAAGTGTGTGCCCCTGATAATGGATCAACAAGTCGATGTCGGCGAAATGTTCGCTGGCGCACAAAAATCTGCTCTCAAATGACCATGCAACTCTTACTTGGGCGCTTGCAGCCATTTAAGCTTGGTAAATATTGAGTTGTATTACGCAACTAAAAAACTTTTAAGGTGTAATCTGCCGCGGTTCCTGCTACTAAATAAGTTCTGTTTCTTGATATGAGTCTGCGGATAGAAGTAATGCAGTTTTCCAAGTTTGGTGACAAGTTTAACCGTTATACAGGTATCACCCAGTTGATGGATGATCTCAACGAAGGGCTACGCACTCCGGGGGCGATTATGCTGGGTGGCGGTAACCCGGCGGCCATCCCCTCCATGCTGGACTATTTTACCGAGCTTAGTGCCGATATGTTGGCCAAGGGCGAGTTGCTCGCGGCCATGACCAACTATGATGGCCCGCAGGGAAAAGATGTCTTTCTCAATGCCTTGGCCAAGCTGCTGAACGATACCTACGGTTGGTCGCTAACCAAAAACAATATCAGCCTCACCAACGGCAGCCAGAGCTCCTTTTTCGCGCTGTTTAACCTGTTTGCCGGTACCACAGCCGAGGGGCAAAAACGCAAGATTTTACTGCCGCTGGCTCCGGAGTATATCGGCTACAGTGATGCTGGTCTGGAAGATGAACTATTTCGTACCTTCAAGCCGGAAATCACCAAGCTGGATGGCGGCTTGTTCAAATATCACATCGACTTTGAAAGGCTTAAAGTCGATGCCGATATCGGCGCCATTTGTGTTTCGCGGCCGACTAACCCCACAGGCAATGTGCTGACAGATGAAGAGGTTGATAAGCTGGATAAGCTGGCAAGAGCGCACGGGATCCCGCTGATCCTCGACTGCGCCTATGGCTCACCTTTCCCCAATATTCTGTTTGAAGATGTGACTCCTTTCTGGAACGACAACACTGTGTTGTGTATGAGTCTCTCCAAGCTGGGGCTGCCGGGGCTGCGCTGCGGCATAGTGATAGCGAACGAAGCCATCACCCAGGCGCTGACCAATATCAACGGTATTATCTCACTGGCTCCGGGCAGTATGGGCCCGGCGATGGCGACAGAGATGATAGCCTGTGGTGATATGCTACGGCTCGGCAATGAAGTAGTGCGGCCTTTCTATCTGCAGCGGGCGCAGCAAACCGTGGCCATGTTGCAACAGGCTCTGCCGGACCCCAGGTTCAGAATTCATAAACCCGAGGGCGCGATTTTCCTCTGGCTCTGGTTTGAGGGCCTGCCCATCAGCGCCATGGAACTCTATCGACGCCTGAAAGCCAGGGGCGTATTGGTGGTGCCCGGGGAGTATTTCTTCTTCGGACTGGCCGAAGAGTGGCCACACGCCGGTGAGTGTATTCGGATGAACTATGTGCAACAACCTGAATTGATGCGCCGCGGCATTGAAATCATCGCCGAAGAAGTTAATAAGGCTTGGGCACAGCTTGGTTGAAACCAAGGCTATTATCGCAGAGTTGCTTGCTGTGAGTTTCAGGCAACTCTGCTGTAGCGTTATGAATCGCCACTGATTTCCTAGACACCTTTTAGTTAGATAAACTCGCTAATTGTTTAGCTGAATCCCAGCGGCTCCCAAGTATTTCTCCCCAATCGAACTTTGCGTCTGAAGTTATTTTTCGGGGGAAAGGTCAGCCGCCACATCAATGGCAAAAACAGCTTCCAGTTTAAACAATAACGATTCCACCCAACCACGGCGGTGGTCATAATTTTTACCCGAGTAGGCATCATCACCACACAAGAAAGCTCGCCGTACCACGCGGCTGCAACAATGGTAGTAAGGTGTATCTTCAAGGCTGATTTGAGTTCGGCGAGGGCGCGGCATAATAACCTCCTTGTTAAATGCTTAAAAAAAGGATAGTCGGAGGCTAACTACCGCGCCATTAACGTTGGGTGTCCATATTTTCTGAATTCGGGCAGTCCGACAACATGCGCTTGTTAGTTTCTTTTGTATATTGATGGATTACGCCAGTTCCAATGAACTTGTTTATATGCTTCATTGTCGCTAGCAACAAAAGCATTCACGTAGTCTTGTTCAATTGAGTTCTTGTTTTTCTCTAACTCTTCAATGTCCATCGGCGTCAATGTGAATTCATATTCATTGTCAACGAGGTTAAATGGTTCTGGTGACTCAAGTTCGAAAACAACTTTATACCTGCCGGATTTCCACGTAAAAGCATGCTTAATGTAGTTGTAAACATCAATAGCCTCTTGACACTTTAAAAACTTAAGCGGGTCATAGCCCTCTTGCTCTCTATCGTAGGATAGTCTTTTTAATGCTTTATCTTCGATGTCTCTTTTGCCTGCGACGAAAGAAATCTCTTGGCATTGAATTATTCTTTCTTCAACTTCTCGCTGGCTAAGTTTAATAGCCAGAACAGAGTTTTCCTTTTCATATGGTATTGCACCATCGTTGGTGTGCATTTTCATTACTTGTTGCCTTAAGCCTTGCCACTCATAGGTTTTTTCTTCTCCGCTTTCGTGAGTAACTTTTATTCTAAAATTTGAGATCACGACGTCACGATTTTTTACTGAAAAGGCTATGCGCATATTAAAAATAGGTCCATATGTGGTGAATCCTATTTCAGCAATCTTTTGTGTAATGATCCTAACTTCTGGCTTAGTAAAGTAAGACTTGATCAAAGAGATAAGATGGGGCATCCAAGCCAACGCCCCTAAAATTGCTACCCAATCAATGATTTTCAATTTAACCCCCTGTTCTTGTTACTGGGTGAAACTAGACATAATGATTCCCTGTGCAGGTGTCGGCCTCCGTGTTTTCTCGTGGATTAGTTAAACCAGAGCCACACTGTTTGTTGATCCAATAGGCAAACAATCACAGGAGGCCGACATGTCTAAAGCTAACACACTTTTTATCGGGTTGGACGTACACAAGGAGACCACTGACGTGGCCTGGGTTTCTGATAAGTCTGCTGAGACTGTGCATTACCATGGCACAATCCCAACCAACCTGCGTTCATTCGATAAACTTATTAAAAATCAAACAGCCAAAACCAGTAAAATCTGTGTTATCTATGAGGCCGGTCCCTGCGGCTTCTGGCTCTATCGCCATCTGTTGCGCCGTGGCATTGAATGCTGGGTGGTAGCACCGGCACTCATCCCCAAAGCCCCGGGCGACCGGGTCAAAACCGATAAACGCGATGCCATGACATTGGCCAGGTTAGCGCGTAGCGGCGATTTGCACTCTATTTATGTTCCGGATGAGCGGGATGAAGCTATCCGCGACCTTATCCGCTGCCGGGAAGATGCCATGCTCGATTTGCGCCAGGCACGGCAATGGCTGAAATCCTTTCTGCTGCGTCATAAACAAAATCAAGCCACCCACTGTAAAACAATAACTTAATCTTCTTTCTGTCTACGTTCAAGCACCGCTAGGGGATTTGAGCACACTGAGGTCGAACGTTACTTTGTCGTTTGATGAAATCGAACCGATTTCACGCAAAAATGCGAGATTTGAGCCGTGCTAGACCCACCCATGGTTCAGGGGATTTCAACAGAAAAAATCAAGCCACCCATTGTAAAACAATAACTTAATCTTCTTTCAGTAGAAAAATCAAGCCACCCATTGTAAAACAATAACTTAATCTTCTTTCAGTCTGCGTTCAAGCACCAGTAGGGGATTTGAGCACCCGGAGGTAGAAAGATATCCGTGAGTTGCAGAGGTTTGATGAAATCGAACCGATTTCACGCAAAAATGCGAGATTTGAGCCGTGCTAGCCCTACCCATGGTTCAGGGGATTTCAATGACTGCGGTTGAGTTAAATAGCGTGGGGTTCAGGCCGTTTGAAAGTACTGACAGCTGGTTGCAAAATGTCGTCGTCGCTTCTCCAAGTGTTCGCAGTAACAGCTGAGCTCTTGCAAGGTACCCACCGGGCCACGAAATAGTTTTCCAAATTCAGTGGTAAGCTTGAGCCAGTTCTCATGAGGGATATTCAACCGCGTCAGTAGCTTGGTACTCTTTTCACTTATCACGCCACGTTTATCATCGCGAATACAACGCCCGGTATCATCCACCAATTCAAGATAATCCTTGAGCCCAAACGCAATACCACTGGGCTGATTACTGCATTCATTGCCAATAAAGGGCAGTAGCTTGGCGGGTTGTTCGCATTTCAAGGCTGCCTGAATACGTAGCTGAATGCTGGTATGTTCCGACTGCTCAGGCGTATCGGCCATCTTTGCTCTGATGGGATCGAGGTCAACGTAGGCCATGCAGGTTAACACGGCGGCTTCATCCAGTAAGGCTTGCGACTTAAATCTTCCCTCCCAGAATCGGCCTGTACAGTTATCCTCTTGATTGGCTTGACGCGCTATCGGTTCATTGAGACAACGCATAAACCAGCTGATGTCACATAACCTGCTGCGATAAATCGCGATAGTATTCTTCAGCCTGGGGACTTCATACGCTTCAATCAGCTCACCCTGGGTGAATTTGCGGGTTAACTCGTCACCTTTGAATAACTTATGCCATTGCTCAAGCACTTCTCTATCTGTCCATCGGTTTGCTATCTCTATATCGATATGCAACACCAGATGCAGATGATTACTCATGATGGCGAATGCCGCCACATCAATGGCAAAAACAGCTTCCAGTTCAAACAATAACGATTCCACCCAACCACGGCGGTGGTCATAATTTTTACCCGAGTAGGCATCATCACCACACAAGAAAGCTCGCCGTACCACGCGGCTGCAACAGTGGTAGTAAGGTGTATCTTCAAGGCTGATTTGAGTTCGGCGAGGGCGCGGCATAATAACCTCCTTGTTAAATGCTTAAACAAAGCATAGTCGGTGGCTAACTACCGCGCCATTAACGCAGGGTGTCCATATTCTCTTATATGTTCTGAGCTATAAGACCAAGCTTTAGGGTTAAGGCGCATAATAATTAAAGCTTTCAAGCTACTCAATTCCGAGAGTTTGCCCGTATTCTCGATAAATTTGAATGAGCACTCTATGTATTTACCAATACCCTCACGCAGCTCGCTACGCCAAATGGCTCGTTCATTAGTCACCGAAGAGGTAAAAATAGTTTTGTCTGTATCTTTTGTAGTCTCTGAAAATTTTCTTACTGCTGATTTATAACCGTACACAGCGCCAACAGCACCTACTGCAAGTTGAGCGACGATTTTAAGACCTTCCAAATACCAATTTACTTCTGAGCTCAAACTTATACCTCTACCTAATGGTGCTGCAGAACGCCTCGTTAAGCATTAACTACCAAGAAGAACACACTTTGAATACAGTCCAAGTTTGACTAATTGTATTGAATTCTACCCAGCCAGCTTTGATGTGGCGAAGTCGAACACCTTGACTATACCCTTGGCGTAAAATTGCTCCCTCAGGTGTTGCTGAAGTATATTTCTTTGAATTACGAATGAAATCGGTAACGATCTCATCTGATATAGATATCTTATCCATGCTATTTTCCTATTTGTATTATTAAATTTGCATCACTACTGATGCATAACGCCGCATTAAGGGGTGAACAACGCCACCACCTAACCTAAACCATTGTGCAGTTAACACTTAAGCTAATTCAAACCAAAACTGCCAAGCGTTGTGAATCCCTCTTAAATGCTTTGTTATGCAAATTTTTCACGGCGCATTGTAGTTATCAAGTAACCCATTTCACGATACTTTTCACAACGTTTTTGTAGAAATTCGGGATACTGACTTTCTTCAACTTCTTTAAAACCAATATGCTTGTAGAAATTTGTTACGTGAGCAAGAGGCATACAATAGGCTGTGCGTAAGTTTAAAACAGGTTCGATGTACTTAAGAAATTTCAGCCCTAAACCTTGACCTTGAAAATCACTGGCAATGTACATACCTCTGAGTATTGTAACGTTATTAATAAGTTCAACTTTCACGGAGCCGATAATTTCACCATCGTTAAGGCATATAAATGCTCTTTCGGTATTAGACCAAGCACTATGATAACCCTGCTCTTTATAGAATTGACCTACAGCTTGTTTCATCGAGTTATCGGCTTCAAATATTCTCATTTTGACTCCATTTGCATAACAGCTGTATAGTGCGCATGCGCGTTTTAGTCCTCGGAGGAGTGTAAACGCGCATCGCTATCTGTTTGTATTTGCTGGATATAATACCATTTAGTCCTAATATTCCTTGCAGCTAAACGCGCATGCGCGGTTTCTAAACCTATTATCTACCAGCTGTATTTTTTAACATTATGAATTTAACAGTATTTCCTGCAATATTACGGAAATAACGCGCAAGCTTAGCTGCAAATTCCCGGCATTTTGTCCAGAACGTCAATAATACTGTATAAAAAATCAGTTCTGAGGTGCTTTTCATGAGCGCCGCAAACGCTACAACCCAAGCCCTACAAAAACGTTAAGTAAGGCCATGGCTACCGCACAGGTCCAAACTCCGTTTGTCCCTGCATTCCGCTGAAATCGGAAAAGTGTTGCTGCTTCTGGCCTTAAGCTTAAGAAAGTGCTAAAGCTAAGCGTTTGAATTGGTTATACAATACCCAGTACTGAATTTGAAAACAATTAGCCAAAGGTCAAGTTTTTGACAAAGGCAACAAAACCCTAATTTGGTTTGTTTTTGAAGCAGAATTGACTGAGTGTTTGCATTCTTCCCTGTTTTTGACGGTCACAGTCCCACCAGAACTAGAGCCAGAGCCTGAAAATTAGGTGTATGTCTGCAAGCACTTCAGATATTTCAAGCTACTCCATTCTCACAGAATTGCACGAACTCCCGCTCGAAGCGGCCGCAGGGCGTTGATGGCAATCGCGTAGCGAGGCATGGATGCCGAAGCAGCGCCAGTCGAATCAGGGATGAGCGTCTGGCGCGATAGCGAATTGGCATCATAAGCACAAGGGGTTTTCCGCTGCGTCGCGGGTCGCTGGGGGTTTGGAAAGGGGGCGAGTCGATACAGCCCCCTTTCCTCGGGTGTGGGGCGAAGCTCCACGACTTTGGGCCGCTGGCACAGCGGCTAATATAGCTTCCAGCTAAAAGTTCCTAAGTTAGTATTGGCGAGCTTCCGGCCACGATGTAGTCCATCACCTGCGGTGCGCCTTTCGCACAGGCGATCCTGTGACACGGCGTGAATACGTCCCTGTTTTCGACGGTCACAGTTCCGCCTGTGCTTGAAAGTGGGGCGAAGCTCCACGACTTTACGCCGCTGGCACAGCGGCTAACATAGCTTTCAGCTCAAAATAGCCAAAAACATTGGTTGGGCCTCCGGCGGCGGATGTTTCCCATTGCCTGCCAACACAGGCATAAAAAAGGATGACCTTGGGTCATCCTTTTTAGCAACTTACTGAGTTGATATTAGATCAGAGTCTATCCAGCACCGCTTGGGTGAAATCTGTGGTGCCATGGGTACCACCGAGATCGCGGGTAGTGCGGTCGCCTTCTTCGATAACCGCAGAAACGGCGGCGCGAATGGCGGCGGCTTTATCTGACATACCCAAGTATTCCAGCATTTGGATAGATGCCAGGATCACTGAAGTTGGGTTCGCCAGGTTTTTGCCGGCAATATCCGGGGCACTGCCGTGAACCGCTTCAAAGATAGCGGCGTTGCTGCCGATGTTGGCGCCCGGGGCCATGCCCAGACCACCCACCAGACCGGCGCAGAGATCAGACAGAATGTCACCGAACAGGTTGGTGGTGACTATCACGTCGAAGTTTTCCGGGTTCATTACCAGCTTCATGCAAGTGGCGTCAACAATCATCTCTTCGGTAGTGATATCCGGATAACGCTGGCTGACTTCACGGGCCACTTTCAGGAACAGGCCTGAAGTCGACTTCATGATGTTGGCCTTGTGGACTATGGTCACCTTCTTGCGACCTTCCTTGCGAGCCAGTTCATAGGCGAAGGTAGCAATCTGCTCGGCACCCTGACGGGTAATGATACTGGTGGCTTCGGCAATGGCGCCGTCTTCAGACAACTTTTGTCCCAGGCCTGAGTACATACCTTCAGTGTTTTCACGCACTGTGATGATGTCTATGTTCTCATATCTGGCTTGGGTGCCCTTGAAAGAAAGCACAGGACGCACGTTGGCGTACAGGCTGAACTTCTTACGCAGGGTTACGTTGATGGAGGTGAAGCCTTCGCCAACAGGCGTTGTCAATGGGCCTTTGAGGGTGATACGGTTCTTCTCGATGAGATCCAGCGTGCGCTGAGGCAGGAGCTCACCGTGTTTTTCCAGAGCAGTCAGACCGGCATCGGCAAATTCATATTCAAAGTCGCACCCCGCCTTATCGAGAATTTTCAGAGCTGAGTCGATAATGCTGGGGCCGATCCCGTCACCAGGGATCACGGTAATAGTTCTTTTTGACATGGAGAGGTCCTTCCACGGTTGGTCGTTACTGCTATTTATCAGACCATGTCAGTGACACGGTTTTCGACTGAGAATTTTGTGATTTAGATCGCCGCTATTCTATACACATTCAACGCATTTTCACAGGAAATAGTGAGCAATCTCACGCTTTTTTCTGTAGGCTGACTTGCTAAAAAGTCGGCGTCTGACCATGATGGAACGCCAACAAAATAAAAAGTCTACTTTAGTCTAACAACAATGAAAAAGAGGACGATCTTGAAGTTAACGCCCTTAGCATCGCTGCTGTTGCTGTCAGCCGGTTTCGCTACCGCAGTCAGTGCCCAGAGCAGCCCCTCACTGACCCTTAAGGATATAATGCAGTTTGAGTCGATTACCGATCAGGTTCTCGACCCTCAAGGCAAGGTGCTGGCCTATAGTGTTGCGCCGGATCGCGGCGACAGCCGTGGTGTGGTCAAGTCACTGGCCAATACCAAGGTTTATGATGTTGCTGGTGGCTCTAAGCCGCAGCTGTCAGCCGATGGCCTTTATACCGCCTTTACTCTGGCGCCTTCGCTGCTCGAATCGGAAAAGCTTGCTCCCAAGGCGCGCAAGAAGCTGAAAAAAGACCTGTTGCTGCTGGATAACACTACAGGTGAGCAGCGCCGCTTTGAGCGGGTCAAGTCTTATGCCTTCAGCGAAGATGGTACTTTGCTGGCTATCTGGTATGAGGCCGATGAAGAAAGCAAAGAGAGCGCAGAGGCAAACGGCATTGATGCCAAAGAGGCCCCAGCCAAAGCAGCCACTCAAGCATCCGCCTCTGAGGCTCCAGCAGCCAAAACGCCGAAACTGGATGCCGGCAGCAGTTTCGAGCTGTTGTCGCTGGCAAGCGGCAAGTCACAGCGTTTCGAGCATGTGACCGCCTGGCAACTGGCTTATAACGGCAGCGTGCTGGCACTGGCGCAAAATGACAGTGCAAGTAATAGCCACAGCATCTCTGTGCTCGATACCCGCAGCTTTGAACTCAAATCGGTCAGCAGCCAAGCCGACAAGCAGTTTGGCGCCTTGGCGCTGAGCCGTGACGGCCGCTATCTTGCCTATACCCGAGGAGATGCGGCGCTGGATGCGAATGAGCGCCCCTATGCCTTGTCTCTCTACGACAGAGAGTCGGGTAAACTGAGCCAGATTCTGCCGAGCAAGGGCGACAGCAAGGGCTGGCTCATTAATCGTCATGCCAAGCTGAGCTTTTCGGCCGACGGTGAGCGGCTGTTCTTCGGTCGGGTGCCCGAGATAAGCAAGCAGCTGCAAATTCCCAAGGTGGAGCAGAGCAGCGACCTGTACGACACCGCGCTGGTCAGTGCCCAGCGGGATTTGCGCCTGTGGCACGGGGATGATCCGCTGATTAAGCCCAATGAAGTTAAACAGTATGAAAAAGAGCAGAGCCGCACTTATCTGGCTGTGCTGCATCTTGGCTCGCGCAACCTGGTGCAATTGGCCGACCGCAAGGTGCCGGACATTGAGCTGAGCGAACACAAGCGGGTGCTGCTGGGGAGCTCGGATATTCCCTATCGCAAGATGATCACCTGGGCTGGTTTCTACCGGGATTTTTACCTGGTGGATATCAATACCGGTCACAAGACCCGGATATTGACCCAACAACCCAGCGGCAGTGCGCCAACCCTGTCACCGGCCGGTAAATACCTGGCCTTTTATCAGCAGGGCGGCATCTATCTCTATGATGTGGCCAGCGGTCGCAAACATAACCTCAGCAGCAAGTTCAAGATCAGCTTCGCCGACGAAGATCATGATTATCCATCTGCGGCGCCCGGCTATGGCTTCGGCCCCTGGCTCGAGGGTGATTCAGGCCTGCTGGTTTACGACAAATACGATATCTGGCAGTTTGATACCCGCTCCCACGATGGCTTTATGCTGACAAGTGGCGAGGGCCGCAAGCAGCAGTTAAGTCTGCGTATTGAAGCACTGGCCCAGCCAGACAAGGCTTATCCTGCCACTGTGGCGCGCAACCAGGCTGTGTTGCTTCAGGGCTATAGCCACAAGACCAAGACCGACGGTTTTTACCGTGCGGTTATCGGCCGGGCTCAACTGACGCCGCTGCTTGCCAACGACAACAAGTTGTCTGTGCTGGCCAGAGCCGACAAGGGTGATACCTTGCTGTTCAGTCAGGAGCGTTACGACAGCTATCCGGATCTCTACAGCTCGGCTTTGCTTGAGCCGGCCAAGGCGGTCAAACAAACTGACTTTGATGCCCAGCGCCGCAAACTGCTTTGGGGTAAGTCAGAGTTGGTACACTGGCGCGACGGTGATGGCCGTGAAATGGACGGCGTATTAATCAAGCCTGCCAACTATCAAAGTGGCAAGCGTTATCCTGTGTTGGTGTATTTCTACCGCTTTATGAGCGATCGCCTGCACGCCTTCCCGGACATGAAAATCAATCACAGGCCCAACTTTGCCTGGTATGCCGCCGATGATTACGCCATCTTCCTGCCGGATATCCGCTTTGAAGTCGGCTATCCCGGTATCAGTTCGGTCAAGGCATTGACCGCCGGAGTGCAGAAGCTTATCGACATGGGGATTGCCGATCCGGATGCCGTGGGTATTCAGGGCCACTCCTGGGGCGGTTACCAGACAGCCTTTGCCGTGACCCAGACCAATATCTTCAAGGCCGCAGTCAGTGGTGCCCCGGTAAGCAATATGACCAGTGCCTACAGCGGCATACGTCACGGCACCGGCCTTGCCCGTCAGTTCCAGTATGAAACCGGCCAGAGCCGTATCGGTGAAAGCCTGATGCGCGCGCCGCAGAAATACATAGAAAACTCCCCCGTGTTCTATGTCGATCGTATTCAAACGCCGATGATGATCATGTTCGGTGACAAAGACGATGCCGTGCCTTGGGAGCAAGGGGTTGAACTGTACTTGGCAATGCGCCGCGCCGGAAAAGATGTGGTCTTGCTGCAGTATCAGGATGAGCCGCACCATTTGAAGAAGTATCCCAACAAGCTGGATTACAGTGTGCGGATGAAAGACTGGTTCGATCATTACCTCAAGGGTGCCAAGGCCCCCGAGTGGCTTGAAAAGGGCGAAGCCTATCGCGAGCCCAAGGCGGAAGACTGAACTCCCTTTCTGCCCAAATAACTCACAGAGGTGGCCCAATTGGTCGCCTCTTTTTTCTGTTTATAGGGTAGGGCGATGCGTACTCAAGCAGACTTGGGATATTAAGTGTTGTCTTTGGCAGTCGTTGTTGGGCAAAAGCGAGCCCGCCTTGTGTACCGACTGATGCTTCCTCATTATTGTCTGCAGTAATTAAGGTTTTTATTGTTTGTAGAACGGCGTTTTACTTGCTCGGAAATTACATTGTCAAATTTTATCGATAGCAACTCCCAAAAGACCAAACATGTTGCCTGAAACTTCATCGCCAGAAAGGTAAATCTGGCTATTATTTGACTAATGAATCTCCATTTTATTCAACTGCACAGATATCCTTTCTCTTGCTTTATATCTATTTAGCCAAGATTTACCAGAATTTAGCACTGCGCCCGACATTCTTATCCTGCTCAATTTCCTCAAAACAGATACGGCTAAAGAAAAAAAGATACCCAATGTTGTTAAATATTTGGGCACTCTTCAGATGTGTCAAATGTGTAAGCAATTAAACTGGTCTTGATTTTACCTTCTTCATATATGTTGTGAAGTGCATCAAATATTTCTTTTGAAAAGAAAATTTTACTCATTCCTTTGGGCTTGAATACGTGTTGTCTACATGGTGGAAGCGATTTTATTTTATCTTCGGAAAGATAATGCTGAGTCATTGCTTTGGAAATGTTTTTGCTTTTGTTTTTGTCAACTACATCAACAATATTGTTTACAGCTATTAAGTAACGCCCGCTAGATGTATCCTGGCCGGCACAAGCGAGTTTGGCGGGGTAAAAAGCTATGCCATACGGGTCAAAGCTCATTATAACATGAGCAATTTCCTTGGTAACATTAAAGCAACCTAGCTTTATTAAGTCTAAAGCATCAATATGATCCAGGTCGTTATCTTTCCAAACTATAGGCTCTGAAATAGACGTAGGGTTAAAGTCATTATCCTTGTTATAAAAGAAAGATCTTTTATCATCGTACTCAAAGAAAGAGTCTCCTTCATTAAAATCTTCGGTAATATATGCAACTTCCATCATTTTGTCCTCAAAATTTCATCAATCATAAACATTTGCTTCTTACAAAAGTCTCTTTTGCCTGACCAGCATCTTGAACAATGCTCTTATCGGGGCCACAGTCTTGGCTTAAACAGCCCTTTCTTTGGTGAATGTTCACCGACAGAGAATTGACACGCATAATTCTGCTGTAATTGGGTAATTCGTCTTTTTATGCAGGCCCGAAAGAAACAAGAAGCAAAAGACACCCAATATTAACTAAAACAAGAAACAAAGACATCCAATATTAACTTTAGTTCGCTGAAAACTGAGATATTCAATATCAGAAAGTGTTTCACAGCGGAGAAAATGCCGGGATAGCAGGGGAGTGCTGTAAAGTCGGCGTACAGCGCTGTACAACCTGCTCCAGCGCCCATTCAGTGGTTAACCTTGAGCACTAAATGCAGTGAGTGGACATGACCGCAAAGGGGCACAGAACAATGGCGAATGCTACTGCCAGTTTCAATCGATGCGATTCAACCCAGTCTTGACTGTGTTCGTAGCTATTGCCTGAATAATCATCAATCCCGGATAAAAAGGTGCGGCGTACGCAAGGTGGCAAACTCTTCGGGAATGAATTATGAATTTGAACATTTTTTGCTGGGCAGAAGGGGAGCTAGAACAGGTTGATTCTACCCTTGGTTTTCCGTTCCTTAAACTGCGGTTTTTCTGCCTTTATTCGGGTTGAGCGGGGGCCTTGGATAGCACTTGCTGCGGCGAATGTTGCTTCAGATATTGCTGGTAAGTGTCTTCGCCCCAGGCCAGCAGTTGGCCATCTTCGAATAGCAGTGGGGTGCATTCATCTTTGGTGGTCTTGCCGTCTGATTTACTGTGATGGGTGCGGTAGAAGAGGACCTGCAGCGAATGACCATGGGTTTGCTTGGCTTCGCTGAAGTCGGCTTTGCCCAGGGTTTGGGTGACTTCTGCCAGTGTTTGCCCCAGTTGCAGCTCAGAAACCATAGACTGGTTATAGGCTTGCCTGTCTTCCCAGCTCATGTCTTCCGGTTTGGGCTCGTAGAAGAGAATAACCACGGCAACAAAGGCCAGATAGGCGATAAAGATGCTGCCGATAACTACGGGTGCCTTACTTTTCATGCTGTTATTCCGTTTTATTGCTCAACCTGGGTTCATTCCAGAGCAAGATGGCTCACTCTGTATTGAGTGATATAAGATACTCGCGACAGCTCCAATGTAAACAGTATGTTTGTAATATGTTTTGTCTGTGCGTGATTATTGCCCGGCTGCCAGGCCGTGCAAAGGTCACTGAATAGCTGGTTTAGATGGTGAAGCCAAAGCCCATGTCCCATTCCAGCAGCGGCACCAGATGTAACCCGTTGGCATTGAGTGCTATGAGTCTCTCAGCCACGGACTCATGTACTATGTAGGTAGATCTCATGCCTTTGACGTCGAACATCCGTCGTTTGGCAAAAGGAATGGCCAGCAGTTTGTCGGCGTCCAGGCGGATATTGATGGCGGAAACCGAGTCGTCTGCTTGCCGGCGGATAGATTGGCTGTTGTCAAAGTCATAGCCTGCGAGGCTGTTGTCGAGCATTACGGCTCAATAGAGGTGTTCGCTCTCATCGGCAGGGCAGTAGCAGACAGGCAACAGCTGCAGCCGGTAGATGTCCAGATAGTCGAGCTCTCGCTTTATGGCATTCGTTACCATAGGCATACCGTCGAGATCCATGGCGTCAATCAGGGGAATATTTCCCTCCTCATCGGTCGGCGATTCGGCATAGATGGGCTCGCGCAGCGACGTTGGACCCCGGTAAATAAGATAATGCTCTCTACTACAGGCGGTATAAGGGGGATGGCACATCGCCGCTACCACAATACAGGACAAAATACTCGTTGTTGATATGAATCATGTCCCCTGGTTTCTTCCTTGGCGTTATTCGCTCCAGCGCACCCAGACATCTTTCAAATTGGCCGCGGTCAGCTTGTCCATTACGCTGTTGTGTACCAGCAAGAAGGAGGGGTCTTGGTCAAGTTTGAACAATAATCGCTGCTCAAGCGGAATGGCTGCCAATTTGGCCGGATCCAGCACCGGGGTTCGTATTGCGTCGATGGCGGGTGATTCAGAGTTCCAGATGGTGTGGTCGATATCGAGCACATCATAGCGATTGAAGACATGAAAATAGGCATAGAGCACTTCATCAATGAAATCCAGTTCGTCTACTGTGCCTATGTCTATCTCGGCATACATATCTTCATCCGGCTTGTAGGGGTTTTTAATACGCTCAACCCCGAAAGGCTCCATTGACGAGAGCATGTCGGCGAAAGGTTCAGCAAAGAACAGACGAGGGCACTGGGCAAAATCCACCACCAGATCCGGCCCATATTCCACCGGGCGTTGGGGCGTGTTGGCTTTTATCAGCCAGTTCCGCTCCAGATAGAATTGGCGGCGGTGAAAAATCAGGTAGTCATTCATACTTGTTTACTCCTTTAAACTGCTTTACCGGGAATGAGCGGGTCAGTTGGAAAAGATTTTAAAAATAACGAGCAGCCGATAAGGCTACCAAGCCTATGTGTGAGCCCGTTTCGCTATTCCTGTGTCTGTTTGGGTGTTGTCTGCTGGGGCTGCATATGTTGCTGCAGATACTGCTGATAAGTGTCTTCCCCCCAGGCCTGGAGCCGGCCATTTGCAAACAGCAGAGGGGTACATTCGTCTTTGGTGGTCTTGCCGTCGGATTTTACATGCTGGGTGCGGTAGAAGAGCACCTGCAGCGACTGGCCATGGGTTTGCATGGCTTCGCTGAAATCGGCTCTACCCAGGGTTTCAATGGTTTGTTCCAGCGTTTGTCCCAGCAGTAACTCAGTGACTTTAGACTGGTTATAGGCTTGCCTGTCTTCCCAGCTCATATCTTCCGGTTTAGGTTCATAGAAGAGGATGACCACGGCAACAAAGACCAGATAGGCGATAAAGATGCTGCCGATAACTACGGGGGCCTTACCTTTCATACAGTTTTCCATTTTATTGCTTAAGTTGAGCTCTTGGAGCCTTGGTTTTCTTTGACTCTATACTGGTTCAAACGAAGATTGAGTTCGAGATCCGTGCGCAATTTTGCCAACCGATAGCTGAGGCGGGCCATCTCCTTGCCTTCGGTTAACTTTTTGGCTTGCTTGGCTCCCAAAGTATCGAGCGCATTGTAGACATTGGCCAGGGTGCGAAAGCTTCTGAGCAGTTCGCCGGCCGTCTTGGGACCTATTCCCTGGATGCCGGGGATCTTGTTGCCGCTGTCGCCGCTGAGGGCCATAAAGTCCAGCAGCTGGCTCTGCTCTATGCCGAGTTTTTGCTCCAGCGCGGCAATATCCATGGCGGCGCCATTGAAGTGATCCCACAGCAGCAAACGCGGTAATCTCAGCTGGCAAAAGCCCTTGTCTGTGGAGACGATAATCGCCTCACCACCGCGCAGGCACAACTTGCTTGCCAGGGTGGCGATAACATCATCGGCTTCCGATAGCGCATTGATGGAGCCAATCCCCGCTTCTGCCAGCGCCTGTTTCAGCGCCGGTAGGCCATCGGCCAATGCCTGGGGCATGGGCTTGCGGCCTTTCTTGTAATCCGGATACAGGCGTTTGCGCCAGGACTCTTCATCGCCGTCCCAGACAATGGCCACATGGGTGGGGCTGTGCTGGCGAATAAGCTTCTGGCAGGCATTGCGGCTGCGCTCGGTCAGCCCTTGTATGTCGGCTTCATCCGGCTGCGCCGCATGCAGGCGGCGCACCAGATTCATACCATCAATAATCAGCAGTCGGTTCATTTCATTATTTGATAACAGGGCACATAGGCGGTGCCCGGTAACTTCATTCTTTGTTGGCTGACAAAGGCGCCCAACAGTTTATCCATCAAGGCCATCAGCTCGGGATCGCCCTTGAGCTTGAATGGACCATGACGCTCGATGTTTTTCATGGTTTCCGCCTTGACGTTGCCCGCCACTATGCCGGAAAACGCCTTGCGCAAGTTGGCCGCCAGCTCAGCCTTATTGCTCTGGAAGTGCAGGTTAAGGTTTTCCATCACTTCATGGGTGGGCACAAAGGGCAGCTGGAATTCAGGCTCTATCTTGAGGCTCCATTGGTATTGGTAGGCATCACCGGTTTGCTTACGGTGACGTTTAACCTCTTCCATACCGGCACGCATGATGCGCGCCACCTGGGGGGCGTCGTCTATGATGATTTGGTATTTCTGCTGCGCCTGCTCGCCCAATGTCGCGCCGATAAAGGCATCGATTTCGCGGAAGTAGGCTTCGCTTTCCTTGGGGCCGGAGAGCACCAGCGGGAAAGGAATATCGGCATTTTCGCGGTTGAGCAAAATGCCAAGCAGGTAGAGCAGCTCTTCGGCGGTGCCGGCGCCGCCGGGGAAGATGACGATACCGTGCCCCAGGCGGACAAAGGCCTCCAGGCGTTTTTCGATGTCCGGCAGAATCACCAGTTCATTGACTATCTGGTTGGGCGGCTCGGCGGCGATAATGCTCGGCTCGGTCAGGCCTATGTAACGGGCGTTATGAATACGCTGCTTGGCGTGGCCGATTGCGGCGCCCTTCATTGGCCCTTTCATGGCTCCCGGACCGCAGCCGGTACAGATATCCAGCATTCTCAGCCCCAACTGGTAGCCCACCTCTTTGGTGTATTTGTACTCGGTGTCGTTTATCGAGTGGCCGCCCCAGCAGACTACCACATTGGGATCCTGCATCGGGGTAATGGCTCTGGCGTTTCTCAGAATGTCGAACACCACGTTGGTGATATGGCTGGCGTTGGTGAGGTTGATGTGTTTCAGGCCATCGTACTTGTTGCTGACATAGATGATGTCCCTGAGCACGGCAAACAGGTGCTCCTGAATGCCGACTATGATCTGCTCATCGACAAAGGCGCTGGCCGGCGGGTTAACCAGCTCCAGCTTGATGCCACGCTCACGGCGCAGCACGTTGATTTCAAAGTCATGGAATTGGTCGAACAGTTCCTTGGCGTTGTCAGTTTGCTGCCCCGAGGCCAATACGGCTAACGAGCAGTTACGGTAGAGTTGGTAAAGGTCACTCTTGGCACTCTGTTTGAGGCGGTCTGCCTCCAGTTGCGACAGTTGATCCATACTGCCGCGGGGACTGATCCTGACTATCATGACGACTCCTTGAGCTGAAACAGGAGTCATTGCTGTCAATCTATAATGACTCTGTCACGGCTTTCATGTTTGGCTTTGTAGAGGGCCGCATCGGCGCGTTCGAAAGTTTCCTGGATGTGTTCGCCATCCAATATCTGCGCGGCCCCTATGGATACTGTAACTGTAATACGCTGATTTTTAAATTTAAAAGGAATATTTTTAATTTTTTCGCGCACTCTGTTCAATAGTTGTTCTATATCCTTGGGTGAAACATCCGGAATGATGAGAACAAACTCCTCACCGCCGTAACGGGCAACAAACTCAGTGTCACGCAGGGAGTTTTTCAACGCCATGGCGATAACCTGCAGTGTCTTGTCACCTGTGGTATGGCCAAAGCTGTCGTTGATGGACTTGAAGTGATCTATGTCGGCTACCGCCAGCCACAGTGGCTGTTTGTTGCGCTGGAAGTGGCGGTATTCCTGCTCCATCCGCTCCTCCATGGCCGCGCGGTTGGGCAGCTGGGTGAGGGTATCGAGCATATTGAGCTTCTGCTGCTCGAACAGCCTTTCCTTATAGGTGGTGGCTTCGCTGGAGAGGTCGCTCAGCTCTTTACGCATGGTTTCCATCGACTTGCGCAGCAGGGCTTGCTCTCTTTGCTCCAGCGCTTCCTTGCGGGCCAGGCTGGCGCGAATGGCGGCCAGTTGCTCGCTGATCTGCTGCTTGAGCTCGGTAATATCCTCAATATCCACCAATGACTCGCCGACATTGTCTACCTGGGCGTTGAGTTCACGATTCAGTTGGCTCTTGAGCTGATGGCTGCGCTGGGATTGGTTATAAGAGTCGCTGACCACTTCACGCACGGCGCTAAGGGCGTCGTTGAGGGCAAACAGAAACTCCTGTGAGGCGGTTTTTTCGCGGGCTATGTTATCCAAAAGCAGCGAGAGTATGGTTTGATAGGCCTCCAGCAGGGCATCGATATCTATCTCGGCCGAGGCCAACTGCTCTTTGATTACCAACACCTGGTCACGCTGATCTTTGCGAAACTCTATGTTGGAAATCATCTGCGCCAGCTCGTGACCCAGTTGTCTGTGCTTGGGTAATACCGCGATGGGGGACTCAGATTCAAACTGGTTGTCCAGCAGCTGCTCGTAAAACCCCACCAGTTGCTCGACCTTGGGAATATAATCCCAGACGGTATGGAAAGGTTTGCCCAGCTCCTGCTTGAAATAGCTGACCTCTTTTTTGAGGCGCTCAGGCATGGAGTCGACTCGTTGCAGTTGGCGGCTGAACTTGCTCAGGCTGGAGCGGCCTTCTTCCAGTTGGCCCATCACATGATGGTATTGCCCCTTGAGCAGACGCTCTACCTCGACCAGATCCGGCAACACATCATCGATACGCTCGTAGGTTCCCAGGTTATGTCTGAGCTTGGCCAGTTTATTGTCCAGCTCCAGGTTTTGCCCCTTACAGGCCAGACTGAGGTGACCAATAAACTGCAGCAATGCCTGCAGCTTGGCATTTCTGTCCTCATTCATTTCATCCAACGCGGCTTTGGTGGAATGCAATTTCTGCTTGAGTACACCTAGTTGCGACACCGTTGCGTTTGAGTCCTTCATTCCTGTAATTTTCCTTCGATGCGCGATCGAATCTATAGTCGGGTCATGAGTGGCTCGAAAACCCCACGACTCCAGTTCCAGACACTTCTAAATGGTATCGCAATCCGGCAGGAGTGCAAATCTGCCATCCAGTTGTTGTGACAAAGTTTTGTCGTTCAGATCAAATTATTGACACAGGTTCGGCTCTGGACTGCTGTTGTGACTCCGGCCAGCAGATCTTATCTTTCTCACCATTGGTCTCCACTCTTATCAGGCCGCGGATAATACTCTTTTGCAATTGCAGATAGAGCGGGGCCGAGAAAATGGCGGCCGGGGTGAAGTCCAAAGTACTGAAACCGACATAACTGCCTTGGCTGTTTTTCAGGCTGATGGCACCAGCAAGGGCCAATTGCGCCGTTTCAAACAGGACTTCCACCGACAGCTTGATATCCGGGTTACCCAGGAGCGGCAGCGGAATATAACCCAGCGACGGTTTGAGCATCTGCCCCTGGAATTGCCAGGCACTGAGCCGGTGGTAAAGTTTGGCTGGGCCCGTGTCTTCGGCAAGGGTCAGGGCAAATAGGCCGGGTCTGAGCAGGAATACCTTGGCGCCGGTGAGGGCGGCAATCTCCTCGGCTTGCTGCACCAGTCTCGGCGCCGCGAGGCTGTTGCCCAAGGTGAAGTCAGAGTTGAATTCCTGCTCCAGAGACAATAGCGCCAGGCCTTTGGTTTTACTTGAAATACTGCCAAGCAAGGCGCGATAACCGGGCAGGCCGCTCATGGGCTCCAGTTGCATTTTCGCCTTTTGAGCCTGGTTCTTTTTCGCCATTTGTTTGCGCAATCTATACTGCTGCATCGCCAATGCCAGCAACAGCAGGCAGAGCCCCAGGCTGATTGCCAGCAGAATATTACGGGTATGCAGCGCGTCTTGTCTTTGCAGTTGATCTTGCCTGAGTTGGCCCACTTCCAGTTTCAGCTTCTGCTCTGTGACGGCGGATGAATTAACGTCCGAGGTGGTTTGCTGCTCTTTTTCCAACATGGCCTGTTGCAGTTGGATGCTTTCCTCTTGGCTTGCCAGTGCCTGCTGAAACTTACCCTGCGCCTTGTAGGCCGCGGTTTGGTAGCCAAGGGCTTCTATCTGCTCATCCGGCAATTCCAGCAACTTGGCCAGTCGCAAGGCTTCTATGGCGTGCTGCATGGTCAAGGGCCAATCCTCCATGGCCTGGCCCACCTCGGCTATCAGCATCTCGTTATAAACCAGGTAGTGGTTGCTCTTTCTGTCCTTGAATATTTCGTTGGCCTGGAACAGGTAGTCGAGCGCGACCTGATAGTCGTTCAAATGGAAATACGCCTCGCCCAGGTTGTGGAAGTTCAGCCCCTGGGCGATGAAGTTCTTCAGCTCGGCATCTATCTGCTGGGCATTGAGGTAGTAGTCAATCGCCTTGTTCCACTCGCCTGTGTTGCCATACACCATGGCGATAACCGTCATGGTATGGGACAGGAAAGAGCCGGAACCCATGGCTTTATAAGCGTCGGCGGCGCCGTGGGCGTATTCCAGCGCTTCATCCCACTGTTCCATGTCCCGGTATAGTTTGGCCAGGTTAAGCTGCAGCAGTGCCTTTTGATTGGGATGGTTGTAACGGCTGGCCAAACGGAAGGCCTCGGTATAGTGCTGCAGCGACTTGGTGCGCTGGCCGTTGATATTGTAATACTTGCCCAAAGCCGCTTCGGCATTGGCTATCAGGTAGTCATTGCGCAGCCGGTAGGCGGTATCTCTGAGCAGGTTGTAGGCGTTCAGAGACGGAATAGCCTGTTTGGCTATCAGGTTAACTGTACCCAGATCTTCGTAGATGACATACCTGAGCAGTTGGCTGCGTTTGTCCTGGGCATCGCCCAACTGCTCGAGCGCCTGCTGATTGAGGGCGACGGTTTGTTCATACTGTTGGTCGACCCGGCCGAGATAACGGCCTTCAAGATTATAGAGGGCGGCTTTTTCATAGTCGCTGCGGGCGATGATCTTCAACTGCTCAATGATATCTTGTGCCTGTTCCAGCCGCCCGGGAACCAGCACTTGGGCATCCAGATCCAGCCGAGCCAGCAGAATGAGTTTGTCCATCAGCTGATCCGGGGCAAAACCCACTTCCAATGCGCTGGACTGAAACTGTTCAAGCGAGGGATATTGCAACGACTCAGGCAGTGAACTGACCACAGTGCTGTGGAGCTGCCTGGGCTGCTCCCTGAAACTTATCTCTATATCATCCAGTTCGTCGGCGTGCGCCAGACCCATAAGCAGCATGGATGCGATGAACATAACCCTGAAAAAGTACATATATTTGCCTCTGTCCCATTCTGCGGGGACTTAATTGTTAGCTTTTATTAGCAACGGGTGAGGTGACCGCCCCGAATTGTTATACTCGGCCGATTTTATAACAACAATGACATAAGAAGGAATTACGAGTGAAATCCGCTGTTTTGTCAATCATATCTTACTCTTCCCTACTGACAACTCTGGGCATGGCATCTTCAGCCTGGGCTGACGTCGATTATCAGATAGATCTTAAAAGCCCGGAACATCATCTGGCTCAGGTCAAGGTCACCTTCCCGCAACATTCAGGGCAACAGCTCAAGGTCAATCTGCCGGTTTGGCGCACCGGCAAGTATCAGGTATTGCCGCTGGCGGACGGGGTTCGCCGTTTTCATGCCACGGACGAGCAGGGCAACAGCCTGCCTTGGAAGCGCAGTGCCAGCGGTGAATGGACTGTGGTTTTGTCCAAGCCAACAGCGGTCACCGTCAGCTATCAACTCTATGCCAACGAGTTGGGGCAAAGAGTCAGGCATATTGATGCCAGCCACGCTTTTCTGGATGCCAGCGGCGTATTCATGTACAGCCCCGAGTTTCGCCAAGAGCCGCTCAAGGTAACACTGGATGTGCCGGCCGACTGGCGCAGTTACTCAGGAATGGCAGCAGCGGATAAGCCCCATTCGTTTGTGGCCGCCAACTATGATGTATTGGTCGACTCGCCGATTGAAACCGGGCTCAGTCAGCACCGCGCCTTCAAGGCCGATGGCAAACAATATGAGCTGGTGGTCTGGGGTGAGGGTAACTATGATTTGGAGCAGATAGAAGCCGATCTCGGTAAGTTATCCGGTACGGCGGCGGCCATTTGGGATGACTATCCCTTTGAGCGTTATGTTTATATGGTGCACGCCACTTCGGGGGCCCGCGGCGCCACCGAGCATTTGAACTCAACCATTATCCAGCTGCCGAGATTCAACTTCCGTGAGCGCCAGGATTACCTGCGTTTTATCAGCACGGCTTCCCATGAGTTTATTCATACCTGGAACGTCAAGGCCTATCGCCCTGAGGGACTGGTGCCCTACGACTATCAGCAGGAGAATATGACCGAGCTTTTATGGATGGCGGAAGGCTCTACCAGTTATTTTCAAAACCAGTTGTTGCTGCGTGCCGGGATCATGACGCCGAAAGAGTTTATGGAGGACCTGGCCAAGCGGGTCAATGCCAATCAGCATAAACCGGGGCGGGAAATTCAGTCGGTGGCCGAGGCCAGTGCCGGTCAGTGGGTCAGCACAGGCGGCGATTACGCCATCAACCACAGTGTGAACATCTATTCCGAAGGTTATCTGACTTCGCTGGCACTGGACTTTTCACTGCTGCAGGACACAGATAAAGAGGTGTCCTACCGGGATGTGCACCGGAGTCTCTATCGTGAGCATAAGGTCCCCAAGGGATACAATGTCACGGATGTGAAACGTATTTTGAAAAACTTATCCGGCAAGGACTATGAGTCTTGGTGGCAGAGCCATGTCAATGCCCCCTTGGTGCTGGACTTTGACAAACTGCTGAGTCAGGCAGGGCTTAAGACCGCCTACGGCCAAGACAGTAAGGAGCAGGCCTTTGCCGGTATGACACTCATTTCCGGCTCTTTGGTGTTGCAAAGTGTTGAGCGCGGTGGTCCGGCTTGGCAGGCGGGCATAGTCGCCGGCGATCAGTTGCTGGCTATCAATGGCTTGAAAGTCAGCGCCGAAGGTTACGCCAAACGTTTGGCCGACTTTAACGCGGGTGATGAGTTGACTGTGACCCTGTTCCACGACGATAAGCTCATAGAGCGGCGTGTGACTCTGGCTTCAGAGCAATCCGGCAAGCTGCAAATTAAGCCTAAGGAAAGAGTGAGCCGCGCCCAGAAAGCCTTCTTCAAGGCCTGGCTCGGCATAGACTGGCCGTTTGACGCTCAGGGTAACTATAAGTCCTGAGTCTGATTGTCCCGAAAACGCCGGCGCATCTTCACTTGCGCCGGTGTTTTTTTATGGCGCTTATTTTATCTCAGCGCAGGGGACTTCTGCTCGGGAACTTGCTGACAGAAGCCGAGGCAGACCTAGGCTCAGTAATCCCAGTAGCGCAATCAGCATGGCAATCCATATGGGGGCATAGAGGTTGGCTCCCCGGGCGAGCGCATAGCCGCTGATAAAACTGCCTCCCATGACACCCAGGGTGATAACCGAAGTATGCACAGTATTAACCAGTGCCCGGCTGCCCTGGGGAAGCTGCATCAGACGGCTCACCATGGCGGGGTTCATGCTGACACCGCTGAAACCTATTCCCAGTACCGCCACCGCTGCCAATAGTGGGTACTCACTGCCTTGGGCCAGCAGCAACAGGAATAATGCCTGCAGCAGCAATCCCAGCGCCTGGAGTGTTAAGTCGTTGCGGCCACAGAAGCGGGACACCAAATGATTGCCCAGCAACATACTCAAGCCATAACCAAAGAGTAACAGGGTGATAGTCTGACTACTGAAACCCGCCAGCTCGGACAGAATGGGGACAAAATAGCTGAACGCAGCATAAGTGGTACCGATAATACAGAAACTGGTGGCATAGATGGCCCAGAGTCTGGCGCTGGCAAAAGCCTTGAGTTCCTCCTTGAGTGGCAGTGGCGGCTGGGAAGGCAGTGAAGGCAAGAAGCGAACACTGAGCAGCGCGGCCATTAAGCCGCAGAGCCAGACCAGAAAGAACCCAGTGCGCCAACCGAAATACTCGGCACTGAGGCTGGCCATAGGCAGGCCCAATATAGTGCCGAGCATGATCCCGGCCAAGAGCACTGCGATGGCGCGCATTTTTTGCGCTTCGGGTACCAGCTCGCCGACTCGGCCGACCGTGATCCCAAAGAAAGCGCCTGCGGCTGCGCCTATGATGATCCGGGTGACCACAAGCAGCCAATAGTCCTGCGCCATAATCGCAACCCCTTGGGCCAGTAAAAACAGACTGTAGAGAATGAGCAAGGCCTGTTTCGGCGGCCGGCCGGATAGGCAGAGGGTTAACACGGGACCGGCCAGCGCCATGGCGCCGGCGTAGAAGGAGACCAGATAACCCACTTCGGAAACCGACAGGGAAAGTGAGGCGGACAACTGTGGCATCATTCCGAGCACCTGCAGCTCGCAGCTGATAAGGCTGAATATACCCAGTGCCAGCAGATAGATAGAAAAAGGCAGTGACTTTGACATGATTTTTTAGCTGAAAGATTTAAGGTGGTTGCAGTATTACTTATGATTTAAGTTTGATAAATTTCATAAATTCCTTTTAGAAATGAATAAAGTCATGGATCTTAATGCGGTGCGTCAATTTATCAAGGTGGCGGAATGTCTGAGCTTTACCGAAGCCGCGGTGCAGTTGGGACTGACTCAGTCGGGACTGTCCCGGGCTGTTAGTCGCCTGGAGCAACAACTGGGAGTCAGACTACTGCACAGAAATACCCGCAGCCTGAGCCTCACCCCAGATGGACAACTGTTTCTCGCCCGCTGCGCGCCACTGGTTTCCGGGCTCGAAGAAGCCAGGATTTCGCTGCAGGAGAATCTTTGTCTGCCCAAGGGATTGCTGAAGATCAGCGCCCCATCGGCCTTTGGTCGAGTCGTGGTATTACCCATAGTGTCAGGCCTGTTGGCCCGTTACCCTGAGCTCAAGATAGAGATGGAACTGACCGACAGGTTGGTGGATCTGGTTGATGAAGGATTCGATGCCGTCATCCGCACAGGTGAAATCAAGGACTCACGCCTGATTGCCAGACCGCTGAAGGCACTTGAATGGGCGACCTTGGCTTCGCCCGAGTATCTTGCCTCTCATGGCGCACCCGATACGCCCGCCGCGCTGAGGCAGCATAACTGTTTGCGGGTGCGAAGTCCGCTGAGCGGTAAACCTGTCAGTTGGCGTTTCTGTGAGGCCGGCAATCAACTGGAGTATGATTTTGACGGCAACCTGATACTCGATCACGGTGACCCTTTGCTGGAAGCGGCCTGCCTGGACACGGGAGTGGTACAACTGATGCGTTATTTTGTTGATGATGCACTGCAGCAAGGCAAATTGCAGGAAATCCTCCCAACCTATGCACCTCGTCCTCATCCTCTTTTTCTGGTTTATCAACCCTCAAGGCAGCACTCTGCCAAACTCGAAGTGTTGCGGCAGGCACTGCTTGAGCAGTGGGGCGGTTAGCTGGAGACAGAAAAGGCGCCATCAGGCGCCTTTTTACTTGGAGATAGCGATTACAGGCTGTCTTCAACGCTGCCCAAGGCGTCGACCAGTGCCAGCATCAGCGCAACCAGTTCGCTGCTCATCAGCTCAAAGTCGGCGTCCAGTTTGGCCAGCGGATCCTCACCGGCAACATCATCGGTGGCGGCGCGGAACTCTTCCGAGAACTTGAGGCGACGCAGTCCGGCATCGGATTGCAGCACAAAGGCGATGGACTGACCGAAGTGCAGTGCCAGTTTATGCACCTGCTTGCCAGTTTCCAGGTGAGCCAGTACTTCCTCTTCGCCCAGATCCTGCTGCTTGAAGCGCACGGTTGCGCCATCATCGGCGGCAGACTTGAGCTCGGCTTCATCCTGAATGGTGAAGGGGGCAGGGGCATTGCCTTGCTTGAGCCATTCGGTCATTTGCACTTCAATCGGTGTCTTGGTACTCATTGGCACCACAGGCAAGCTGCCGAGCGCCTTACGCAGCAAGGCTAGCAGTTCTTCGGCCTTGGCAGCGCTGGAGCTGTCTACCAGGATCAGTTGCTCATCCAGCAGCAACAGTGCCTTGATTTGGCTGCGACGGGAGAAGGCTCTTGGCAACAGAGTGGTGGTGATTTCATCCTTGAGCGCATCTTTCTCTTTCTTGGTCAGCTTGCGGTTTTCTTCCTCTTCCAGCAGCGACACCTTTTCTTCCAGCGCTTCCTTGATGACCTGAGAAGGCAGCAGCTTCTCCTCTTTGGTGGCACAGATAAGGTGGCGGTTGTTGGCGCTGTGAACCAGGGTGTGCCCCAGTTTGCCCAAAGCCTTGGAAAAACCGAACTTGCTGATGTCCTGACTGGAGCAGGGAGAAAAGGTGAAGCCCTCAAGGGCCGTCTCCAGTGCCTCTATATCGGTGGAAAATGGTTTGTTGAAACGATATACGGTGAGATTTTTAAACCACATGACAGGCGCTCTTTGAAAAATAAAGCCGCAGTGTAAGGCATGAATTCCTCTAGGTAAACCCGCCCTGCTAGCACAGATTTTTTCGCTCTGGGCAGATTTAACCAAAATGTCATATAGCCCTTTGCTTGCCGCGAGGCCCCGTGGTGACGGGCTTTTACCGGTGGCTGGGTTGGTCTTTGATGCCAATGAAGCCAACAGGTTAAAAGATGAAATAAAACTGCAACAGACTCGTTGCACACTTTCGCTCGTTCCAAACCAATAACCAAGACGAAGAGAACGTCGAAAGGAATTAATGATGAACGCATTTTGCAAAACACTACTCGCTTCAGCTATCGCTTCAGTCTCTCTGGCCTCTGCCCATGCAGCCGAGCCGCTGACCGTTTACGGCAAGCTGAATGTTACTGTTCAGTCCAACGACGAGGCCGGTGCTGACGATTCTGAAACCACGGTTCAGAGCAATGCCTCTCGTTTTGGCGTGAAGGGCGAATTCGATCTGGGTAACAACCTGGCAGCATTCTACACAGTGGAATACGAAGTAGACACAGGCGATGATGCCAAAGACAACTTCCTGGCCCGTAACCAGTTTGTTGGTTTGAAGGGTAACTTCGGTGCTGTCTCTGTGGGTCGTAACGACACCATGCTGAAAGTGTCTCAAGGTAAAGTGGACCAGTTCAACGACCTGTCAGGCGACCTCAAGAGCCTGTTCAAGGGTGAAAACCGTATCGAGCAAACAGTGACTTACCTGTCGCCTTCATTCGGTGGTTTTAAAGTTGGTGCCACTTACGCTGCCGAAGCCGCCAAGTCACAAGGCGGTGAAGATGGTTTCTCTATTGCCGCCATGTACGGTGACAAGGATCTGAAAAAGAGCGCAGTATTCGCCTCTATTGCCTACGACTCTGAAGTTAAGGGCTACGATGTTCTGCGCGCCACAGTACAGGCCAAGCTGGCCAACTTCATCCTGGGCGGTATGTACCAGCAGGAAGAAAAGTCAGTGGACGGTGACAGCAAGAACGGTTACCTGCTGAGCGCGGCTTACAAGATTGACGCGGTGACCCTCAAAGGTCAGTGGCAGGACATGGAAGACAAGGGTGATTCCTGGTCTATCGGTGCCGACTACAAGCTGGGTAAGCCTACCAAGCTGTTTGCCTTCTACACCAATCGCTCCATGGAAGATATGGACGATGATGACAAGTACATAGGTGTTGGTCTGGAACACAAGTTCTAAACGACCACAGCTGCAGCAAAGGAGGCCTTGGGCCTCCTTTTTGTTGTCACCCTAAAACCACCTCCTATGGAGGTGGTGATCGTCAAGTCGGGGCTCAGCCCGAAGAGTGCCCATACTGCATACTGACTCGGTTTGTTACCAGCAAATCAAGGAGTAAGCAGTATGAGCCGATATGAAAGTGCATCGCACGTCTTCTATCGCTGTCAGTATCACATTGTATGGACGCCAAAGTATAGACACAGGATCTTGAAGGGCCGAGTTGGACAGGAGGTTTGTCGCAGTATTTATATCTATAGCGGCATGAAGAAGTGCCGGATAGTAGAGCTAAATGTCCAGATAGACCATGTTCACTTACTGGTGAGACTTCCGCCAAGCTTGAGTGTCTCGGAGTACGTAGGTTTTTTAAAGGGAAGAACTGCGATAAGACTGTTTAACAAATTCCCTTACTTACGAAAGCATAAATTATGGGGTAACCACTTTTGGCAAAGAGGCTACTTTGTAGATTCAGTGGGAGCAAACGAAGAGATCATTCGTAGATATGTAAGGTATCAACAGAAAGTAGAGGCAGAGGAATCAAACGGCCAGATCAAGCTTGGTTTGGATGGGTAATTCTTTTAGCCCCCTTCTAGGGGGCTGTTCAAAGCCACCTGCTATGCAGGTGGATTTTTTACTTGCACTGTTTGTAGGCAGGAGGCGTATTGAGGTAGCTCTTTGTCGCGCTGCTGTTGGTTCTTGCCTTCGGCCTTTGCGGATGAATCCAGCCAACTCAGCCGAACGGCTCTTGGGCGCGTTCCTGCAGTGTGAAAACAGTTGTCAGGAAATTGTGTCAGTGCCGTGTACCTGAAAGATAATTCGCGCCTGGCCTAACAGGGAGCCGCGGCAGCACTTGGTTAAGTTAAGGCTAACTTATTGTTTGTTGTAGACTTGTAATCTAAATTCAGCTGCAGTGAGATTGTTGCTCGTGGCGGTCAATAATGGCTCTTTGGTAAGCTTTTCATTCCAGTTTCAAGTGTTTAATCGGGAAAATTGTGACAAAATAGCGGCGTTAAAGGTGTCAGAGTCGGCCCTTTTCATAATTTTGTAATAAAACTGTCCAATAATGGCCACGTGGAAATTCACTGACAGAAACCGTTATGACTGCAAGGATTTTAATAGTAGAAGATGAGTTGGCTATCCGTGAGATGCTGACTTTTGTTATGGAACAACACGGGTACACCACCAGTGCCGCCGAGGACTTTGACTCTGCGCTGGCACTGCTCAAGGAACCTTATCCGGATCTTATTCTGCTGGACTGGATGTTTCCCGGTGGCAGCGGTATTCAGTTTGCCAAGCGATTGAAGCAAGATGAGTTTACCCGCCAGATCCCCATTATCATGCTCACCGCCCGCGGCGAGGAAGAGGACAAGGTCAAAGGCCTGGAAGTGGGCGCCGATGACTATATTACCAAGCCGTTTTCCCCCAAGGAGCTGGTGGCTCGCATCAAGGCGGTTCTCAGACGCGCCGCACCAACCCGCCTGGAAGAAACCATAGACGTGCAGGGCCTGACCCTGGATCCTGTCAGCCACAGGGTCACAGTGGGGGATTCTGTGCTGGAGATGGGGCCGACCGAGTTTCGTTTGCTGCACTTCTTTATGACTCACCCGGAACGGGTCTACAGCCGTGAGCAGCTGCTGGACAATGTCTGGGGCACCAATGTCTATGTCGAAGACAGAACCGTGGATGTGCATATTCGTCGCTTAAGGAAAGCCGTGGAGCTGTCCGGGCACGATAAACTGATCCAAACGGTTCGCGGCGCAGGTTACCGCTTCTCTACCCGTATCTAGCGGGGTAACAATGGGCATGGGCCGGGTTTTGCGTTATCTTGTGCAACCATCGGCCTTTTGCCTGGGCATTTTCTATGTTTGATTCCTATTCGGGTTATCGGCTGTTTTCCCGTTTGATGCTGTACCTGGCGGCTTGTTTGCTGCTTGGGTTGCTGCTTGGTCAGTTGCTCTTGGTACTGTGTCTGGGCGCTTTTCTATTATTGGGTTGGCACTATCGCCAGCTTATCCGGCTCAATTACTGGTTGTGGCGCGATCGCCGCTTAACGCCGCCGCAGGGCAGTGGCAGTTGGGAAGGGGTGTTCAACGGCATCTATCGCCTGCAGGGTAAAAATCGCAAGCGAGTGAGTCAGTTGGCCGGGCTGCTGGGAAGGTTTCGCCAGGGGGCCGAAGCACTTCCCGATGCGGCCGTGGTACTCGATTCAGAGCACAATATTCTCTGGTGTAACAAGTTGGCGCAGCTGCTGCTTGGCTTTGTCTGGCCGCAGGATAATGGTCAGCGAATAGATAACCTTATCCGGCATCCCGACTTTTCGGCCTATTTGAAAAAGGGCCATTACAAGGAGCCGCTGGAGCTGCCGTCCCCGGTTTCGGATAAGCGTTTGCTGGAAGTGCGTTTGATGGCCTATGGCGACAGGCAGTTGTTGCTGATTGCCCGGGATATCACCCGGGTTAGGCAACTCGAGGGGATGCGCAAGGAGTTTGTTGCCAATGTCTCTCATGAGCTGAAGACACCGCTCACTGTGCTGCAGGGATATCTTGAGATGATGCAGAGCATGGCCGAACCCGACTCACCCAATGTCAAGGCGCTGGAGCTGATGCAGCAGCAGACAGGCAGGATGCAGTCCATGGTGGAGCAGCTGTTGGCGTTGTCGCGGATTGAAGATGCCGCCGATATCAACCTGGAACACACAGTGGATATGCAGCAGTTGATGACCACCTTAAAAGAGGAGGGCGAAGCGCTCTCCCGTGGTCGCTACCAACTGAGCTTCTATGCCGAACCAGGGCTCAATACCCATGGCAATGAGTTGCAGCTGCGCAGTGCCTGCTCCAACCTGTTGTCCAACGCCATACGCTATACAGAGCCGGGTGGCACTATTGAGGTGCGCTGGCAACGGGTGGCAACCGGCGCCATGTTCAGTGTTAAAGACAGTGGTGAAGGTATTGCACCGCAGCATATCAGTCGCCTGACCGAACGCTTCTATCGGGTTGACAGTGCCCGCTCGCGGCAAACCGGTGGCAGTGGTCTGGGGCTGGCGATAGTGAAACACGCCCTCAGTCATCACCACAGCGAACTCAAGGTGGCCAGTGAGCTTGGCAAGGGCAGTACCTTCAGCTTTGTGATCCCGCAGCATCTGCTGGAGCAGCAAGCTTCCTGACGCGTTTGACTGTATTAACCCTATTAAGGAGCCTTTGGCTCCTTTTTGCTGTCTAGCGGGAAGAGGTAGGCTTTGTACACTCTTTTTCAAGCCTGTGGCAAATGGCAATCTCACGGTCATGATTAGGCAAAGGCTTTAGGAAACTGTCGGGGCGACATTGTCAATCGAGGGTCCTTTATGCCGAAATGGCTTCAAGGCGTGGCTGGCAGTTATTTTCAGTCTGTTATTTTCGATACCCAGTTACAGCGTATTTATTTTGGCTTGTCATGCAACTGTCATTTTTAAGTCATAGACTTGTCATTGTGGCAATTGATACTGGCTGCGTTTTAGAAACCAAGTTCGGTAAAAACTGGAGCAAATAATGAAATTGAAACAGCTTGTCGGCGCGGTAACCCTTACGGCCGCTGGTGTATTCTCTGCAGCATCTATGGCTGCTATCGATCAGTCACTGCCAACCTACGAGAAAACAAGTGGTGTTTCCGGTAACTTGTCTTCCGTCGGCTCTGACACTCTGGCCAACATGATGACTCTGTGGGCGGAAGAATTCAAACAGATGTACCCTAACGTCAACATCCAGATCCAGGCTGCCGGTTCTTCAACTGCGCCTCCAGCTCTGACCGAAGGGACTTCTCAGTTCGGCCCAATGAGCCGCAAGATGAAGCCAAACGAAGAAGAAGCGTTTGAAAAGCACTATGGTTACAAGCCTACTGCGATTCGTGTAGCCATCGATGCCCTGGCGGTTTTTGTTCACAAGGACAACCCAATCAAGGGCCTGAGCATAGAGCAGGTTGATGCTATCTTCTCCTCTACCCACAAGTGTGGTGGCAGCGATATCACTCGCTGGGGTGATGCCGGTCTGGACGGAAGCTGGTCTGCCAAAGACATTCAGCTGTACGGCCGTAACTCAGTATCCGGTACTTACGGTTACTTCAAGAAGAAAGCGCTGTGTAAGGGTGACTTCAAAGCTAACGTGAACGAGCAGCCAGGCAGCGCCTCAGTGGTTCAGTCTGTATCTCAGTCGCTGAACGCTATCGGTTACTCAGGCATAGGTTACAAGACAGCCGGTGTTAAAGCCGTGGCTCTGTCCAAGAAGGGCGACGACTATATCGCTGCAACCCCAGACAATGCTGCCAGCGGTACTTACCCACTGTCACGCTACCTCTACGTTTACATCAACAAGCACCCAAACAAAGAGCTGTCACCCATGCAGCGCGAGTTTGTCCGCTATGTCCTGTCCAAGCAGGGTCAGCAGGTGGTTGAGAAAGACGGTTATGTTGCACTGCCAAGAAGTGTGATTGCCAAAGACCTGGAGAAGGCTGGTATCCGTCTGTAAGACATACTCCCTTCGAAGAAAAGCCCGCATCGCGGGCTTTTTTGTGTTTCAGTCCATGGAAAACAGCGCCGGGGCGCGCTGCTGCATGAACTCGATAAAGAGTTTTACCTTGAGTGGTTGCTGGCTGCGTTGATGATAGAGCAGGGAGATACGCCGTTTTTCTCCTTTCCACTCCGGCAGCAATACCTGCAGCCGGCCGTCTTTCAACTCCTGTTTGCAAAATAGCTCTGGGCCGTAAAGAATGCCGCCGTCATTTAAGGTTGCGCGGATGGCACCGTGGAGATCCGTCAGGGTCAGGTTGGCCGGGCCATCATAATAGAAGGCATCGCCATCGGGATGGCGCAGCGACCAGTTGAACAGAGGCCAGACCTTGATCACCTTATGTTGACTGAGCTGCTGCGGATGATTGAATACCGGCGCCTTTCGAAGATACCCGGGGGAAGCCACCAGGCGATAATCCAATACCCCGAGAGAGCAGGAGACCCAGGAGGAGTCCGGCTGGGTGCCGCCGACTATGGCAACATCTATGCCTTTGTCGATGAGATCCACCACCTCATTGCTTTGGGCGATATGCAGCTTGATATCCGGGTAGCACTCGCAAAATTCGTTCAGTGTCTCGATGAATATCATAGAGATTATCGAGATGGGGGCGGCAATTCTCAGGGTGCCTTCGGGTTTGTCGGCGCAGGTGCCGCTGGCCAGGGCATCAAACTGGGCTATCAGTTGCTGATAGCGTTGGAACAACTCCAGTCCCTCTTCGGTCAACCTCAGTTTGCGGGTGGTACGCATCAGCAGTTGTTTATCCAGCACAGACTCCAGCTTGGCCAATTTGCGGCTGACGGTGGCCACCGGCATATCCAACACTTTGGCGGCCTGGGAGAAACTGCCGGCATTGACCAGATGTACAAACAAGTAGAGCAGTTGCAGTTCGGGGGCCTGATTGTCACTCATTGCGGTTCCTCAATGTGCCAAGGATATGTTTAAAACGCTTGTCTGCCGGTTTCTACGACCATAGCGCAATGGCTGGCGGATAACGACTATGGTATCTTGCCGGCGTCTCTGCCGAACTTACTTAGCTGTACTGATAAGGGGCAGGCAAGATACAAAATTCCCCCGCCATTTTCGCAGATCCCCGGCGGGAGTACGACAGCCAAAGTCAGCAAAATGGAAGAAGTATGACTGGAATCATTACTCCGCTGATCTCTGTGTTTGGCATTATGCTCGCAGGTTCACTGGTACAGAAAAGCAAAATCCTGCCGGATGGTACGGATGCGGCGCTCAATCAATATGTTTACTACATAGCTTTTCCGGCCGTTATGATGATAGTGCTGGCAAGAACTTCTTTCGAGGAGATCTTCCAGTGGCATTTCATCGTCGGTTTCAGCGTGGCAATGATGCTGACCTACCTGCTGGTGTTGCTGATTTCCGGCTGTTTCAGGGCGGGTCAAGGGGTAGGGGCAATTCGCGCCTTGAATGCCACCTTTGGCAATACCGCCTTTATCGGTATCCCCATGATGATGATAGTCTACCCGGGAAACCAGCTGGCGCTGGCCGCGGCGGCCATTGCCAGCCTGTTGTCTGTGGTGATGTTTGCCGTGGCACTGGTGTCGCTGGAGCTTGCCAGAGATACAGAAAATAAGGCGCATCCTTTGCTGATAATTGTTGAAGCGCTGGCGAAAAACCCGATTGTTATCGGCAGCGCCCTGGGCGTTGCCGTCTCGGCGTCCGGTATGGCTCTGCCGGATGGGATAGAGATGATGATAAGCCAGATAGGCGCCACCTCCAGTCCCTGCGCCCTGTTTGCCATAGGTATGGTGTTGGCCAAGGCGACCCGGGTTCGCGGCGCCACCCGCTTACCTGGGCCTTGGCAGTTGGCCGAGCTCTTTGGCATCAACGCCTGCAAGCTGCTACTGCAACCTCTGCTGGCTTATCTATTATTGAAAGCCATGGGGATCAGCGGCACCAATCTGCAGATGGGGGTTATTCTTGCGGCCCTGCCTACGGCAGCGAGTGTATACTTACTGGCGCAGCGTTATGACACCAAGGCCGGGGTCAGTGCCCAGGGGATATTAGTGGGCACGCTGATCACCTTTATCAGTTTGCCTTTGATAGCGGCATGGGCCGTCTAGGGAAGAACACAGGGAATAATTAATCGACAGATATTTACTGTATAAAAAATCAGTATATACTGTTTATCAATACAGTGTTTTGGGAATTCATTATGCTTTGCCAACTCAGCATCAATAACTTTGCCATAGTGCGTTTTCTGGAGCTGGACTTCCGTCCGGGAATGACCAGTATTACCGGCGAGACCGGGGCGGGTAAATCCATTGCCATCGATGCCCTGGGGCTTTGTCTCGGTAACCGGGCCGATGCCGCCAGTGTGCGCCCCGGTGCCAGCAAGACAGAAGTCAGTGCCCGTTTCTCTCTGGCGGATGTCCCTCTGGCCAAGCGTTGGCTGGAAGATAATGATCTTGAACTCGAAGATGAATGTATTCTCCGGCGCACCATTGGCAGCGATGGCCGCTCCCGCGCCTATATCAATGGTAACCCTGTGCCGCTGACTCAGCTCAAGGCCTTGGGGCCCTTGCTGGTGGGGATCCACGGCCAGCATGCCCATCACGCCATGCTCAAGACAGAGCAGCAACTTTACCTGCTGGACAGCTATGCCAATCATAAGCTGTTGCTCGATGGTGTCAGCAGTGCCTATCAGCGTTATCGCCAAATCGAGCAGGAACTGCGGCAACTGGTGTTGTCGCAGCAGGAGAGAATCGCCCGCAAGCAGTTACTCAGCTATCAGGTGGAAGAGCTCAACGACTTTGCCCTCGGGGAGCATGAATTTGCCGAGATAGAGCAGGAGCACAAGCGTCTGGCCAACAGTACGGCGCTGATCGAGTCCTGTCAGTTGGCCTTGATGCTGCTCAGTGAGGGCGAAGAGGCCAACATAGAGTCATTGCTGAACCGGGCCGTGCATATCAGTGCCGAGCTGGAGGGTGTCGATTCTGAGCTGGCCAATGTCGGCAGCATGCTCAACGATGCCCTGATCCAGGTGCAGGAAAGCAGTAGCGAACTGCAGCGCTATCTGGACAAACTCGAGTTGGACCCTGAACACTTTGCCATGCTGGAGGCGCGACTTTCCAAGGCGATGCAATTGGCGCGCAAGCATCAGGTGATGCCCTCAGAGTTGTATCAACACCATCAGCAGTTGCTGACCGAACTGGGTAGCCTCGACTCAGATGAGCAGAAGCTCGAAGAGATAGAGCAGCAATTGGAAGCCAGCAAACAGAATTATCTGACCCAGGCGCAGAAACTCAGTCAGAGCCGCAGCCGCTATGCCAAAGAGTTGGACAAGTTGGTCACGGCTTCCATCCATGAACTCAATATGCCCAAGGGCAAGTTCAGCATAGCGGTGGAGTTCAGCCCTGAGCAGATGTCGGTCAACGGCAGTGACAGGGTTGAGTTTCTGGTGACCACTAACCCGGGGCAGCCACTGCAGAGTCTGGCCAAGGTGGCCTCTGGGGGCGAGCTTTCCCGTATCGGCCTGGGTATTCAGGTAATAACCGCCCGTAAGGTGGCAACCCCGACACTGATTTTTGACGAGGTGGACGTGGGGATTTCCGGACCAACGGCCGCCGTGGTGGGCCGCATGTTGCGCACCCTGGGAGAATCGACTCAGGTGTTGTGTGTGACTCATCTGCCGCAGGTGGCAGGTAACGGCCATCAGCATATGTTTGTTGCCAAACATGCCAAGGGCAGTGGTACTGAAACCTCTATGGTGGCACTGGATAAAGAGCAGCGGGTACAGGAGCTGGCTCGGCTGCTTGGCGGCGATACCATCACCAGCAATACCCTGGCCAACGCCCGTGAGCTGCTGAGTAGTTAAGCTCAAGGCAGTTAACAAGTCAGTTAATCCAAGAACGGCGCCCACATGGGCTACCTGTTGTACGTGTCAGATCCCAAGCTCAGTGATCCGGACAAAAAGGCGATAGGAAGCGCCCTGGCTCGCAGCAAGGGGCGGGTAACTTTCGTAATATGTTTATCAACATTCCGGATGGCAAAGAGAAGGGGATCCAGGTGATCCCCATCGGCGACTTTTCTTCCAAAGATCAATTTGTCAGCGCCAAGAACATCAGCGCCCAGGATGTGTTGACGGCCAACCGCTTTCCGGCCGGGATGGCGGGGATTATTCCCCAGGGCGCGGCAGGACTTGGGGATCCCCTCAAAACCAACGATGTCTATCAGAGCAATGAAGTGCTGCCACTGGCGCGTGATATTGTGGAGTTCATCAACAGTGACCCCGAGCTGGCTAAGCTAGGATCACTGAGTGTGCGTGAACCCGGTCAAGTATGACAAAGCCACACGGCAGGGAAGCGGTGGCTTCACAAGGAGAGTACTTTGGATCTGTTTCTAGGCCATTGATATATCTTTATAAGCTCAATCATTACTGAACAATTGTTTGGTTCAAAGGTGTTTGATGCCGTTGTAATTACCTCGGTTAGTGTTGGGGTGTTAAACTCGGTTAGGTCATTGATTTTACGGATCGCAATGTCCATAGGGATAATGTCTCTGTTTTCCCAAGCCTTGTGAAAAAAGTCATAAACTTCACTGTCAACGGTATCCATTGCACTAAGACGCTTGTCGATTAACTCAGCATATTGAAGCAACAGTTCATATATTGGTGTTTTTGCTAAGTGAGCGTGCAAGGCTTCTGCCGCTTGAACATCATCTCTATCGTAAGACATGGTGGTTACCTTGAGATTTGTAGTCGATAGCTATCATTCTAGCTACTGTTTTCAGCATGCAGATCTTTTTTGACATAGAGCGCATTGGTCTGATAACCAAGCATGATAAATATTCGTCACTTAAGAGCTCGTGTGGGATGGTTTGAGAAAACGCCTATTTTATGGTTATAGTAGGGCTAATCGTAGGTATTCAAGGAGCATGTATGAAAGGAAGCACAATAGCAGATACTGCTAAAGCTCTATCCTCAGAATGTGGAATGAGCGTTAGCACGATTTCCCCACTACTATTGACCGAAGTATTCGACAATGTTGAAGAGTCTGTTGTTGTAACTGATACTGCACGCCGAATTATCTATGTTAACTCAGCAACAGAGCGTCTATTTGGGTACAAAAAAAGTGAGTTGTACGGCAAGGAAACGAAAGTCTTTTACGCAAAGGAAGAAGACTTCTCAATACAGGGGAAAAAACGCTTTAATGTTGCCAGTAAAGCTGCTGCTGAGAATTATCGGGTTCCCTATCTTCGTGCTGATGGCGAGTCTTTCCTTGGGTTAACTACAGGCGCCGTCATGCGTTCCAAAGATGGTGATGTTGTCGGATTTATCGGAATTATCAGGCCGGCACGATCTGCAGACCAATCATTGGATACCTTACAAAAGATCCACAACATCACTGCTGATGTTGTATTGAATCAAGATCAAAAGATTCATGAATTACTTAAAGTAGGTCTTGAGCACTTTGGTTTGGAAATCGCGATTATTTCTCATATCATTAAAAAAGACTATATAGTTGAATATTGTGTTGACCTCAATGAAGGTCTAGAAGAATCAACAGTATTCAATATTGATGGGACTTATTGTGTTCATACACTAAAAGAAAATAAAACGGTTGGGTTTCACTATGTGAGAGAAAGCAGAATTAAACATCATCCGTGTTATGAGAGTTTTAAACTGGAATCATATATAGGAACCCCTATATATTTAGATGGTGGGCTGTATGGTACGTTGAATTTTTCAAGTGTTTCTCCAACAGATCCATTTTCCAAAGACGATTACATTTTAATGGAGTCGCTCGCCGATACCATTGGCTATCTTCTCTTTAAGAAAAAGTTGGAAGAGGAGCTTGCCGCTTTGGCGAGAACTGATGAATTGACAGGGTTACCAAACCGGCGGGCAACATTAGAACGTTTAAGTGAAAGTATAGAGCTCTCTCTTCGTTCTGGCATTGGTTTATGTGTCCTTTCTATCGATCTGGATCACTTCAAAAGTATTAATGATACTTATGGGCATGCTGCCGGTGATGCGGCACTCGTTAAATTTGCATGTGTTGCTTCGGGGATGGGACGCAAGTCTGATTTTTGTGGTCGTCTTGGAGGTGAAGAATTCCTCTTTGTTCTTCCTGGTATAGAATTGAAATCTGGTCTTGAGTTTGGTAATAGGTTAAGGGAACGTCTCAAGTCTGAGCCATTAACTCTAGATACTGGAGAAGTCATTACCATAAAGATAAGTGCGGGACTGGCAAAGTTTGAAACCAAAGAGTCAATAGATAGTTTTCTTGCTAGAGCAGATGAAGCTATGTACGCAGCTAAACAAGGAGGAAGGGACCGTGTTTGTGCACATGGCCCAACGTAGCTTGAATTAAGTAACTCCTTATCGGTTTCCCAGCTCTCACATGGACTCCTAAGTTGATTAGCGCCATCTCTGCATAGTGGCTGCGAGTTTTGTCACTTTCTTCGTTGTAACGGGCGCTATGGTGCCAAATGACCAAGTTGTGTTTAATGCCATCCTCAAAGGCCTGCTTGCCCTTGAGAATGTCATCAGCTTATGAGGCAATCACCGATTAACTGCCATTTGCCATTTTGGGCTTCTTCCTGTGACAACAACACTTTATCATGGGTCTCGAATGCCTTTTGCTTAAAATTAGTCTTCTGATTAATCATTTTCTTTTCGCCGGATACAGTTAAGGTTTGTCGAGCCTCACCATCACAAATCAGATTGAGTTTCTTGCCAATAACATCAAATACATTCTCATAACCTGAGCAAGCCAAGATTGTAACTCCTTCCGATAGTTCAAATTTTTCCTGTATATTCATTTATCTGTCCTTGATAAAAAATTTCCTGACTTGCAAGATATCCTATGAATGTAATACTTTTCTGTGAGGCAGTTCTCGTAATAATCTCGGATTGTTCAGCTTTGCTTGTGACTGAGAATGCTAAGAATTGTTTGGTGCTTAAAATTCCAAGGGGATAAAGTTAAGTGCTTTATTATTCGTTTCCAAAGGCTGCATTCATGATTTTATAGCTATCGAACAACAATTTTATCAATTCTATGAGTGTCTATATACATCTTATCCTTCTGATATACAAGATTGTCAACGTTTAACTCGTAAGTTGTAAATCTATCGCCTAGCATCTCTGTTTGAAATACTCTTTGAGACATTCTTCGTAAGAAGTGGTACTCTGGGCGTGTGTGTAATAAATGTATGTAAATGATCTTGTGTCCATAATCTTTGGTCCAATATATCAATGAGTTAAATACGTCTTTTCCAATACCCCAGCAAGTATTATCAAGCACTATTGCGATCTCAAATCCTAACTCTGATGATTGAATACCGCACCAACCAACTAAAATTCCATCAGTTTCGATGGCTCTAACGATACAACCATCGATTTTATCTTCATTTAGCTTTTCATCAATCCAACTCCTAACTGATGAAGAATCAAATTCATCATGGGTTATAAGATGATTACGAGTACTTACTTTGTTTAATATTGGTATAAATTCCTCTGGATTAATTTTATCGAGAGAAATGAAGTTAATACTGCTCATTAATTACTCCATATAGTATTACTTATAGTGTCATCTGAAGTCTTCACTAAACAGCATTGGCTAAGTAATGCATTAAAGTTGCGATTTGACGAGTCTCTCTTGTTTGCTTTTAATTCGTAATTTGTGGCGTGACTTGATTAGGTTTTTTGCATATAAGTCCTGCCTTAACCATGCTATTTCGGTCATGAATACTGGACAGGAAACTAATAACAGCATCCATAAAGGGTATTCTAACAGGACAGTTAATGGTCCCATTGTGACAAGAACAAGAAGTAATGCACAGGTTCCCATAAATACCAAGAAATATGCATGAGCCTTCATTGATTGAAAAGAGACCTCATCGGGGTTTCTTCTAGCCGACTTCAACTTTCGTAACTCTTTTAACCTACTGCCTCTCAGCAGTGATTTGACACGTGGAGGCAGGTGCTTAAAAACGTACTGAAGAGCAAAAGTTAATACCACACTTGCTATAACAGCTGGCTCTGTAAATGCTTTCATTATTTCGTACATGATTTCCTTTCATTAGCAATGGTCGGTAGTGAGTTGGTCCAGCCACGCGATAGTGATGCTGCCTATGATTGATGGTTGCACTTTCCTAAGAACTCTACCAGCTATCACTACATAAAACGAGCGCGAAAAATTGCACTGATATTCGTATTTTGCTGAAAGATGGAAGTAGTCACCATGTATCAAGCTATAAACCTCCCGCTCATCTGAATTGTTACTTGTTGCTACTGTTTGCCACCTGCGGCCATTAAGGGGATAAGGGAGAGTGCAAGCTAATCCTGTCGTTCACTATCTCCCCCAGGTATTTACTCCATTGTTGCCCTAACTTGGTTGAATATCCCTTCATCCAACTCGATACCGATGAAGTGTCGGCCTAGTGCCTTGCAGGCTTTTCCGGTAGAGCCTGAACCCATGAAGCAATCCAAGACAACGTCTCCGGGGCGACTGCTGGCGTTAATGATGTGCTCGAGCATGGCTGCGGGTTTTTCACAGGGATGCTTGCCTGGGTAGTAGGGCACAGCTGGGTAGTGCCAAACATCGGTAAACGGTACATCTTTGGATACCGTGAATGGCCGGCGCAAGTGCTGGTACTGTGCTTTCAAGTCGTCAAATTCTTGTGCCAAACCTTGGTATTGGCGCTGCAGCGCCACAAATTCAGTCTCCAGCCTCAGTTTCCAGCGTATCATAGTCCTGTTCCAGCGCCTTTTGAGTAAACAAGGCCTGCAGCTTTTGATACTGCTCTGCATTGGGTAACTGCCACTGCGAAGCGGTAAACCAATGGCTGGCCATCTGGGTTCCGGTGGCTTGATTGATCTCTTTGTTGGTGACGCCGGTGCGGGCTTTTTCTTCTTTGAAGTAATCAATCAAGGGGCAAACACATGCTGGCGCAGCGCTTTGCACTTTTCGTAGTAGCCACTGCTGCCCTTGGCAAAGCCTTCAGCACCCTAGTGCTCGCACATAATGATCCGCTCAGTTGCTCGGTGGTTGATTGCAGCCCTGGGTTGAGTGTGTTGATGTGACCAGGTTGCCACGAACGTATGACCACAGTAGGGAACCGTGCAGGTGCAGTACATCTTGGCATAATATGGGATCGCATCCTTGGTGCTTTGGATAATGGCGTGACGGACGATTTTCCCCGTCTTTGCTATGACTTGCGGCCTTTGGGTGAAGTGCTTTTTCGCTGTGAGCCTTTATCGGCGCTTTTTCCCCCTGCGCCGCCTTTTCCCGCCTTTCTCTCTTTGGTTTTTCCTTCAGCGGCTTTTCCATCAGTAGCTTGGCGGGAAGCCGTTTGAGCCTTTTGGCTCCCGGTCTGCAGTGGTTTATTGGCGGTTGTTTCGGTGTCTGTTGCGTCAGCAATTTTCGGCTGTGGCAATATCCCCAACTCTTCAAAGAAATTGATCTGCCTTCTCAGCTCAAATAAAGAGCCGGTACGGCTGGTCTGGCCTATGGTCAGGGTCCAGCTGTCTGTGAGGCCGTCGGTATTGCTGAGGATATAGCCACGATAAACAAGCTTACGCATCTTATTGAGCGCTGATCCCTATGTTAGATACGCCGCTCATGACGATTTCCTTGCGCAGTGCTTTGACAAACTCCGCCGTTATCTGCGGGTTTTCCTCGATTATTTCCAGCAAGGATCCCTGCAATTCGCGCTCTTCCTGCATCACTTCGTGGTTGAATACAAACTCGTCCAATGCTTCACCATCCAATTCGGGATCGGCTATGGCTTCGATATAGTGGGCCACGGTACCGGATGACAGCTTGGAGATATTGGTGATGTCGTCTTCCACCTTGCTTTCCAGTGCGCCCAGCAGTGAACTGAGTGCCACAGCGGCATCCATCGCCGGGTAGGCTCCATAGGCGTCGAATTGGGTCGGCTCCGGGGTGTTTTCTTCCAGTTTTGCCATCTGCAGTTCAAGGTTCAGCTTGAGTTTGCGGTCATATAAAGACTGCCACAACAGGTTGAGTACCGTATCCAATACCTGGGGATCGCCGAATTCACACACCTCGGAAAATAGTTGGTAGTTGGGGTACATACGCTGGCACAGCGCCACGGCAAAGAGTTTCTTTTGTGGCAGTTCCAGCGCCTTTAGGCGTTTAAAGAAGCCCGGTTTAGTTGTCATCGGTTAAATCCATCGAAAGTTGGGATATCACTTGTTTTGCCGCAGATTCTACCTTAGTTAACTCATCAAGTAACTCCAGTATTTCCGGCTCCAGCTCGGCAATGCTGCTGCCTTGTTTGAGACCGCCTTCCACGGTTTGACAGAGTTTTTGCAACGTCGGTACGCCGCAGTAGCAACAGGCACCGTGCAGTTTGTGGACACTGGCCTGCATTTTGGCGGCGTCATCCTGCTCCAGCGATTCCTGGATGTTGCTGGTGGTGTCCGGCATGGAGTCAATTAGCATTCTGAGCATATCCAGCGCCAGATCCTGTTTCTGATTGGCCTGGGTAAGACACAGCTCCCAGTTGAGGGTGTGCTGGTCAAAATGGGTAAACTTGGGCCGGGTAATCCAGCGGCTGATCACTCCTTTCAGTGCGGCTTCATCTATGGGCTTGGGCAGGTAGCCATCCATGCCGCTATTGAGGATCCGCTCGCGCTCCTCATTGATGGCGTGGGCGGTTACCGCAATGATGGGGGTATTGCGGTTCAACGAGTCCTGACGAATGAGCCGGGTGGCGGTAATGCCATCGGTTCCCGGCATCTGGATATCCATAAAAATCAAATCAAAGCTGCGCTGTTTGGCCAGATTCACCGCTTGCTCGCCATTACTGGCGGTGGTCACCCCTGTAACCAATTCATCGAGCAGGGTGTCAATCAGCTTGAGATTGGCCGGGTTGTCATCCACCGCCAGCACATTGAGTTTGTGGCGCTGCTGCGGCTCAACCAGCTTGGGCAGGGCGGGCTTGAGTTCAGATTCCTGTGGCAGATAAATCATGTTGCGTGCCATCAGGTATTCGCTGGCAGGAATGCTCAGAACAAGGTCTACCACAGGGCGAATATAGCGCTCCAGTGCCTCTTGATCATGGCAGTCGAACAGCGCAATAAGGGCCTCGGTCACTTGTCTGGCACTCTTGAGCACTGCCTGCAACTGAGTCGGGCCATCGAAACCATGACAGCCGAGCAGCACATAGTGGAAATGCGCCTTGTCTTGAGCAAGCTCGGCTTCCAATTGCGGCACAGTGTGAACACTGTTGACCTGCATCTGCCATTGTTGCAGACGGCGGTTGAGCACAGAGCGGGTCAAGGGCCTGGGTTCAAACAGTAATACCGTCTTGCCTCTGAGCTGCTCCAGTGGCAGCGGTTCACCTATCGGGAACTGGCTGGTCATCAGTGGCAGGGTAAACCAGAAGGTGGAGCCTTTACCCACCCGGGAGCTAAAGCCTATCTGGCCGCCCATCTGGTTAATGAGGCGTTTGGTGATCACCAGCCCAAGGCCGGTACCGCCGAAGCGGCGTGAGATAGATGAATCGGCCTGGCCGAACGCCTGAAACAGCAACTCCTGCTGGCTTTCTTCAATGCCAATACCTGTATCTGACACCTCACAGTGAAGCAGCAACTTGTCTTCCTTGATGTTGCTGATATCCACCTTCAACAGCACGCTGCCCTGATCGGTAAACTTGATGGCATTGCCCACCAGATTGGTGATGATCTGACCCACCCGCATGGCATCGCCGCTGACGGCATCCGGCACTTCCGGGGCCACATCCACCACAAGTTCCAGCCCCTTCTCGTGGGCAGAACCGGCCAGCAGCATCATGGTGTCATCCAGGGTTTCCCTGAGGGCAAACGGCATGGTTTCCAGCACCATTTTGCCGGCTTCCAACTTGGAGAAGTCGAGGATGTCGTTAATGATACTCAGCAGGTTGGTGGCACTGCGTTCAATGGTGCGAATATATTCCATCTGGCTGGCGTGCAGCGGCGTTTTCAATAGTTGACGGGCAAAACCTATCACGCCATTGAGCGGCGTTCTCAGTTCGTGGGACATGTTGGCCAAAAATTCAGATTTTATTCGGCTGGCTTCTAGTGCCCGTTTCTTGGCCAAGTCCAGTTCAACGTTCTGAATTTCAATCTGCTCCAGGGTTTCCCTGAGATCCGAGGTCGCCTGATCGATATTCTGCTGCATCTCGTCATGGTATTCCGACAAGGAGCCCGCCATGGCGTTAATCCCCCGTTTGAGCAGATCCAGCTCACCGATGAGATTGCCCTCCAGCCGGGTATCCAGCTTGCCCTCGCGGATTTTGGCCACCACCCGCACCATGTCTGTGATTGGCTGAGTCACATTCTTTACCAAACGGAAGGTGAACAGCAGATTCAGCTGCACCCCGATAAGCACTATGATAAAAGCCGCCACCGCGGCTCTGTGCTGTTCCAGCAGCGCCTTTTCCTTGTTTAGCAGCAAAGAGATATAACCCAGAGGTTTCTCATTGAAGCCGGGAGCATCGTCTACCGCCAACAGACTGCCGGCGGCGAAAATAGGCGCTCTCAGCACCAGACTGTCGCCTACCTGATCGTACTCGGTGCGGGCCAGATCCGAGATGGCACCCTTGTAGCGCATAATCTCAAAGTCTTTGTGATAGTGGGAGGTGACAAACAGTTGATTGTCGGCATCGAAGATGGCGATGGATTTCACCAAGGTCGACTTGTTGAGCTGAGCCGCGGCGAGTAGGCGTTTGGTGGCCTCGCGGTTATTGGCGGCCAGGCCTACCTCACTGGCGATAGCCAGCGGCTCTATGATATTGCTGCCCTGTTCTATGAGCGTATCTTCAAGCTCATAAAAGCGATTTATGGTAAAGTAACTGCCCAGAAGAATACCGACCAAAATGGTAGGAGCCAGGGCCAATACCAGCACCCAGGATCTGAGGCTGTACTTGGTCATGTTATTCGCACTGTTCATGGGCGGTATAGGTATTCCAGATAGTTTGTTTTACGGCTATAGATAGACTGCCAGATATCCCGGCGTCTTTGCCAGTTTTTTATTGTTTCAGGGGCCTAGATGGCACAATTTTTTAGAGAAAAACCAAACAGATCCAAGAAAGTCTCCGCAAAACTGTCACTCACGGCTTCCGGATTGGATCATCAGGGTGCCGGGATCGGTCAATATCAGGGCAAAGTGGTGTTTATTCCCGGCTTGTTACCCGGTGAGAGCGCCGAGGTGCAGCTCACCGAACAAAAAAAGAACTATGCCAGGGGCAAACTCATCCGCATCACCCAAACATCGCCGGAGCGGGTTGAACCCCAATGCCCCCATTATGCGCTTTGCGGCGGCTGCGATCTGCAACACTTGTCAGATTTGAGCCAGCGGCAGCACAAGCGCCGGGCCCTGGCCGAGTTGTTTGCCAAACTCTCTGGCCTATCCGAGCTGCCGGAGATAGGCGAGCTGGCTTCCGCCCCTTGGCATTATAGACGCAAGGCCAGACTGGCGACCTGGTATGACAAACAAAGTCGCGAATTCACCCTGGGGTTCAGGGCCAAGTCCAGCAGCAAGGTAGTTGCCATTGGCGAATGTCCTGTATTGGCGGCTTCGTTGTCGGAACTGATAAAGCCGTTGGCAGCGCAACTGGCTCACCTGCAGGGCGTGGCTCAGCTTGGTCATGTGGAGCTGATTGAAACCGAAGCCGGTCGTTTTGTGGTGCTGAGAATTACCCGGCCACTGGTGAATAAAGACAAGGAAAAGCTCAAGGCTTTTGCCGGGCAGCAAGGATTACAGTTGGTGCTGCAGGACAATCAGGGCGAGTGTGAGTACCTTACGGGCAATCAGCCAAGCTACCGCTTATCCGGCGCCAATGGCCGTGAGCTGACGCTTAAGTTTAATCCGGGGAATTTTATTCAGGTCAATGGTGAAGTAAACCGCGCCATGGTGGCCAAGGCCATAGATTGGCTGCAACCCAAAGCCGGCGAGCACATACTGGACCTCTTCTGCGGCATGGGTAACTTCAGTCTACCGTTGGCGGCCACCGGCGCTAGGGTCACAGGTGTCGAGGGCGTGCCTGCCATGGTTGAGCAGGCCAGACAAAATGCCAAACAGGCCGGGCTTGAAGGGTTGCAGTTCTTTTGCGCCGATCTCAGCGCCGACCTCTCGGCCGAGCCCTGGCTTGGTAAGGTGGATAAACTGCTGCTGGATCCCGCCCGGGCCGGTGCCTATGAGACGCTTTCTTATCTGAAAAACATCGCGCCCGAGCGAGTGGTGTATGTCTCCTGTAATCCGGCGAGCCTGGCGCGGGACAGCGTCTTGTTGCTTGAGCAAGGCTATCGCCTGGAGCGCCTCAGTGTGTTGGACATGTTTCCCCAGACCCATCACACCGAAGCCATGGCCTTGTTTGTGCGGAATTGATGCTTTTATTGTCTATCGAGTCAATTTTATCAATAAAGGTACTCACGGGGGTTTGACATCCCATCGGGTATGCTCAAGATAGGGAGTCTTGTTGAGTCTGTTAATCGGACACTAAAGGAAGGTGAGATGGTATCTGTTCGCGAAGCACACTTTAAGGATCCTGATTTCAATCTGGATGAGTGGGTTAATCGTTATGTGGCCGACTCCGCCGATGCCGGGCGTTTGTTGGAGCTGATAGCCAAGGTGGAAGCACTGCCTATGGGTAAGTGCAAGCGTCCCAAAGCCGAGCTGCAGGCCAAGGCGCGGGAGATGATAGAGATCCTCGCGCCGCTCAACATGGATATCGAAACTCTGCAGGCTGCCATCTTATTTGTGTTTTTCGAGGTGGGCATAGTCGATGAAGCCAAGCTCACCGAAGACTTTGGCCCCGAGTTGGCAACCTTGGTCAACAGCGTCAAGACCATGGATGCCATAGGCGCACTCAAGGTGGGCAATGACAGCCGCAGCAGCGAACCGCAAATCGACAATATCCGTAAGATGTTGCTGGCCATGGTGGAAGATGTACGCGCCGTGGTGATCAAACTGGCCGAGCGGGTATGCCTGCTGCGGGCCGTGAAAAACGACGATGAAGAAACCCGGGTATTGTTGGCCCGGGAAATTGCCGACATCTACGCGCCGCTGGCCAACCGTTTGGGCATAGGTCAGCTCAAGTGGGAGCTGGAGGATATCTCGTTTCGTTATCTGCATCCCGAGACCTATAAAGAGATTGCCAAGCAGCTGGACGGCAAGCGCCTGGACCGTGAAGTCTTTATCGACAACTTTGTCAATCAGTTGCAAACGCGGCTGGATGAAGAAGGCATTCGTGCCAAGGTCTATGGCCGCCCCAAACATATCTACTCCATCTGGCGCAAGATGCGCGGCAAGCAGCTTAAATTTGACGAGCTGTTTGACGTGCGTGCAGTGCGAATCGTCACCGACCGGCTGCAGGACTGCTACGGTGCGCTCGGTGTAGTGCATACCCTTTGGCACCATATTCCCAGAGAGTTTGACGACTATATTGCCAACCCCAAACCCAACGGCTATCAGTCGATTCACACTGTGGTGGTGGGGCCGGAGGGCAAAACAGTCGAAATCCAAATTCGTACCCAGCAGATGCATGAAGATGCCGAGCTCGGGGTGGCGGCTCACTGGAAATATAAAGAGGGCAATCACTCCGGCAAACAGAGTGGCTACGAAGAGAAGATCAACTGGCTGCGCAAGATTTTGCAGTGGCAGGAAGATGTGGTCGAGAGCGGCAACCTGGTGGAGGAGATCCGGGCCCAGGTCTTCGAAGACAGAGTTTATGTGTTTACCCCGTCCGGTGAAGTGGTGGACTTGCCAGCCGGCTCAACCGTGCTGGACTTTGCCTACTATATCCACTCCCAGGTGGGCCACAAGTGTATTGGCGCCAAGGTCGATGGCCGCATAGTGCCGTTCACCTACCAGGTGGAAACCGGTGAGCGCATCGAGATCATCACCTCCAAGCATCCCAATCCGAAGCGGGATTGGCTTAACCCCAACCTGGGTTATATCAAGACCTCCAGAGCCCGCAGCAAGATCCAACACTGGTTCAAGCAGCAGGACAGGGACAAGAACCTAGTGGCCGGACGCGAGATGTTGGAAGCCGAACTGGCGCGGGTGGGGCTGACACTCAAGGATGTCGGTAGCGCCATTGAGCGCTTCAACATGACCAACATGGACGACCTGTTGGCGGCCATAGGTGGCGGCGATGTGCGCCTCAACCAAGTGGTCAATCATGTACAGAGCCGGCTCAGGACTCAGGAGCCTTCTGACGAAGAGGCGGTGGAAGAGCTGGTCAAGAAAGGTCAGCAGAAACCCATAGGCGCCAATCGCGGCCAGATAGAGGTCAATGGTGTCGGTAATCTGATGAGCCATCTGGCGCGCTGCTGTCAGCCGGTGCCCGGTGATGAAATTTTCGGTTTTATTACCAAGGGGCGCGGTATTTCGGTGCACAGAGCCGATTGTGAGCAGGTCAAGGAACTGATGCGCGCCCATCCCGAGCGGGTAGTGGATGTGGTCTGGGGCGAAAACTACTCCGGCGGCTACAAAATCCGTATTCGAGTGGTGGCCAATGACAGAACCGGTCTGCTGCGGGATCTCACCTCTGTGCTGGCGGCGGAAAAGTCCAATGTGCTGGCGATGAGTTCCTCATCGGATCTCAAGAACCAGACTGCGGCCATTGAACTTGAGATGGAGCTTTATAACCTCGACGGTTTATCCCGGGTTATCTCCAAGCTGACCCAGATAGACGGGGTAATAGAAGCCCGCAGGCTCTGATGCCGGATTGGTATGCGAGTGACACGAAAAACAGGACGCATAGGTTGCGTCCTGCTGTTTTTTAAGACTTATCAAAGAGTCGTTGGATTGGTAAGCGTATTAGCAACAAAGGAGTAACGGCGGTGGCGGCAGATATCAATGCATTGCTTGAGATTATGGCAAAGCTCAGGGACCCTGAGCTGGGTTGCCCATGGGACAGGGCGCAGGATTTTGACTCCATAGTGCCCTACACCCTGGAAGAAGCCTATGAAGTGGCCGACGCCATAGAGAGCCGCGACTGGCAGGAGTTACCTTCTGAGCTTGGCGATCTGCTGTTTCAGGTGGTGTTCTATTGTCAGCTTGGCAAGGAAAAGGGCTGGTTTGATTTCGCCACTGTGCTTGAGCGGATATGTAATAAGCTTATCAATCGTCATCCCCATGTGTTTGCCGCCGATACCGACTTGAGTTTTGACTCGGCACCGGATGCCAAGAACAACTGGGAACGTATCAAGGCGGCCGAGCGCGCCGGGCGCGAGCTGCACTCAGTGCTGGACGATATTCCCAAGGCGCTGCCGGCGTTGGCGCGGGCGGGTAAGATCCAAAAGCGGGTCGCCCGGGTAGGGTTTGATTGGCCTGAGCTTGAGCCCGTGGTCGACAAGGTACACGAAGAGATTGAAGAAGTGTTGCACGAAGCGCGTCAAGCCATGCCGGATAAGGCCAGGGTTGAGGACGAAGTGGGCGACTTGCTGTTTGCTGCGGTGAATCTGGCGCGCCACTTGGGGGTGGACCCCGAGCAGGCCCTCAGAGGGGCCAACAACAAGTTTGAGCGGCGTTTTCGCGCCGTCGAGCAAAAAGCCAATGCCAGCGGCAAGCCGTTTGAAGAACATGATCTGCAGGCACTGGATGCTTATTGGGATCAGGTCAAGCGTGAAGAGCGCGGTGAAATCCAGTAGAAGGCGAAGCCTGGATTAAAATTGCGCGAATGAGATCAGAGCGTAAAAATTATCGTCATTCCTGTTTGGTAAATGGCAGGGGCTTTGATATACTGTCGCCCCGTCCTGGTGCTTTCATTCGAGCACCTATTTATCATTCTTTTTTCTCAGGTTCAGCATGACTACAAGGTATATCTTCGTTACTGGTGGCGTTGTTTCATCACTAGGTAAAGGCATTGCAGCAGCATCGCTCGCGGCAATTTTAGAGGCCAGAGGCCTGAATGTAACCATCATGAAGCTGGATCCTTACATCAACGTTGATCCGGGAACCATGAGCCCAACCCAACACGGGGAAGTATTTGTCACTGAGGACGGCGCAGAGACAGATCTGGACTTGGGCCACTATGAGCGTTTCATCCGTACCAAGATGAACCGCCGCAACAACTTCACTACAGGTCGTATCTACGAGGAAGTGCTGCGCAAGGAGCGTCGTGGTGACTACCTGGGTGCAACTATTCAGGTTATTCCGCACATCACCAACGCCATCAAGGAAAAAGTCCTCGAAGGCGGTGAAGGCCATGATGTCGCCATCGTTGAAATCGGTGGTACTGTGGGTGATATCGAATCTCTGCCCTTCCTCGAGTCTATCCGTCAGTTGGGTGTTGAACTGGGCCGCGATCGCAGTTTGTTTATGCATCTGACTCTGGTGCCTTTTATCGGCCCGGCTCAGGAAGTGAAAACCAAGCCGACTCAGCATTCAGTTAAAGAGCTGCGTTCTATCGGTATTGCGCCGGATATTCTGGTTTGCCGTGGCGACCGCGCTATTCCAGCCACAGAGCGAGCCAAAATCTCCCTGTTCTGTAATGTTGAAGAGCGGGCGGTTATCTCCCTCAAAGACGTGGATTCCATCTACAAGATCCCGGCGCTGCTGCGCTCACAAGGGCTGGATGAGCTGGTTGTCAAGCGCTTTGGCCTGAGCTGCCCTGAAGCCGATCTGTCCGAATGGGAAAACGTGGTTTATCAGGAAGCCAATCCAAACAATGAAGTGACCATAGGTATGGTCGGCAAGTATATTGAGCTGCCGGATGCCTACAAGTCAGTCAACGAAGCGCTGAAACATGCCGGCCTCAAAAACCGGGTTTCGGTGAACATCAAGTATATCGACTCCCAGACTGTTGAAGTCAAAGGCGTTGAAGTGCTGGAAGGTCTGGATGGCATTCTGGTTCCCGGCGGCTTTGGTGAGCGTGGTGTTGAAGGTAAGATCCTTGCCGCTCAATACGCCCGTGAAAACGAACTGCCATACTTTGGTATCTGTCTGGGTATGCAGGTTGCCCTGATTGAATTCGCCCGTCATGTCGCCGGCATGGAAGGTGCCCACTCTACCGAATTCAACAAGGAAACCCCGTTCCCTGTTGTGGGCCTGATCACCGAATGGATCGATGAAGAAGGCAATCTGGAGCAGCGTGACGAGGCCTCAGATCTTGGCGGTACCATGCGTCTTGGCGCTCAGCTGTGCCATCTAATTGAAGGCACCAAGGCCGCTGCGGCTTATAAGAGCAACACCTGTATCGAGCGTCACCGCCATCGTTACGAAGTGAACAACGCCTTCCGTGAGCGTCTGGAAAAAGCCGGCCTGGTATTCAGTGGCTTGTCTTCGGATCGCAAGCTGGTAGAGATGATCGAGATACCTGGTCACCCTTGGTTTGTTGCCGGTCAGTTCCATCCGGAATTCACCTCCACACCTCGCGACGGTCACCCTCTGTTTGAAGGTTTTGTCGCCGCCGCCAGTACTTACCAAAAGCGTAATCTGGGTTAAACTAGAAGAGCCGGACTGCTATGGCAGCTCCGGCTTTTTCATCCCCGGTGCGCCGGGAAGTGTGAAGTGAAAGTCCAATACCCATATGAGAGACGCTGAACGCTCAGATGGGTATGGGTTTTTTCTTTAACTTTAATCGAGGACATTATGGCTAAGATCATTAACGTCATTGGACGCGAAATCATGGATTCTCGCGGTAACCCCACTGTAGAAGCTGAAGTGCATCTGGAAGGTGGTTTCATCGGTATGGCAGCAGCCCCATCAGGCGCTTCTACCGGTAGCCGTGAAGCGCTGGAACTGCGCGATGGCGACAAGGCCCGCTATCTGGGTAAAGGTGTGCTCAAGGCTGTTGACAATGTCAACGGTCCTATCCGTGAAGCCCTGCTGGGTAAAGATGCCACGGCTCAAGCTGAGCTGGATGGCATCATGATCGCGCTGGACGGCACCGAAAACAAAGACAAGCTGGGCGCCAATGCCATTCTGGCTGTGTCTTTGGCTGCTGCCAAGGCCGCTGCTGCCTTCAAAGGTATGCCACTTTACGCTCACATCGCTGAACTGAACGGGACTCCTGGCCAGTACAGCATGCCGGTTCCTATGATGAACATCTTGAACGGTGGTGAGCATGCCGACAACAACGTCGACATTCAGGAATTCATGGTACAGCCAGTCGGTGCCAAGAGTTTCCGTGAAGCCCTGCGTATGGGCGCTGAAATCTTCCACAACCTGAAGAAGGTGCTCAAGTCCAAGGGCCTGAACACTGCCGTGGGTGACGAAGGTGGTTTTGCGCCTAACCTGTCATCCAACGCCGATGCCCTGGCGGTTATCAAAGAAGCCGTTGAAGCTGCTGGCTACAAACTCGGCACAGATGTGACTCTGGCGCTGGATTGTGCGGCTTCCGAGTTCTACAAAGACGGTAAGTATGACCTGGCCGGTGAAGGCAAGGTATTCGATTCCAACGGTTTCTCTGACTTCCTCAAGTCGCTGACCGAGCAGTATCCTATCGTTTCTATCGAAGATGGCTTGGATGAGTCTGATTGGGATGGCTGGGCTTACCAGACCAAGATCCTTGGTGACAAGATCCAGCTGGTGGGTGATGACCTGTTCGTGACCAACACCAAGATCCTGTCTCGCGGTATCGAGCAGGGTGTTGCCAACTCGATTCTGATCAAGTTCAACCAGATAGGTTCTCTGACCGAGACTCTGGCCGCTATCCGCATGGCCAAGGAAGCCGGTTACACCGCCGTTATCTCTCACCGCTCAGGTGAAACGGAAGATGCGACCATTGCCGACTTGGCAGTAGGTACCGCAGCCGGCCAGATCAAGACCGGCTCTCTGTGCCGCTCTGACCGTGTTGCCAAGTACAACCAGCTGCTGCGTATTGAAGAGCAACTGGGCGCCAAGGCAGCCTACCGTGGCCTGAGTGAGATCAAAGGTCAGGCGTAATTTTCGCCCCCAGCTACAAAAGGCCGCCACTTGGTGGCCTTTTTTGTTGTACTATCAACACTAATCGTATTTTTTAGGGCATGAGCTGAATTTATCACCATGAAACGACTGCTTTTTGTCATCGCCTTGTTGCTGGGGCTACTGCAATATCGTCTTTGGCTGGGAGAAAACAGTCTGCCGGAGTACTTCCATCTTGAGCAGCAGATAGCGGCTCAAAATGACAGCAATGCCAGGCTCGAAGAGCGTAACCAGGTATTGAAAGAGGAGATCCGCGATCTGCGCAGCGGTACCGAAGCCCTGGAAGAGCGTGCCCGCAATGAGCTGGGGTTAATCAAGAAGGGTGAAACCTTTTATCGGGTTGTTGGTGGTGAGCAGCGTTCCATGTCTTTGGCCAGTCAGTAACGGCCCAATTTCAACATAATGGATATCCATGAGCGAATCTATTTCCTCCCGGACTACAGCGGCCGGGATCCCCAGTGATGAACAAGTGATTGCCATAGTACCGGCAGCGGGAATAGGCAGTCGCATGGGCGCCGACTGTCCCAAGCAGTATCTGCCACTCGCCGGCTCCTGTATTTTGGAGCAAACCCTCAAGGGGTTGCTGAGCCACAATGGCATCTCAAGGGTGATAGTGGCGCTGAACCCGGAAGATAGCTTCTTTGGCAAACTGGCGGTGGCCAGTCATCCCAAGTTGGAGACTGTCACCGGCGGTAAAGAGCGGGCCGATTCTGTGTTGGCGGCGCTTGAGAACCTGGTAGCCGACAAGCAATTGCCCGCCAATACCTGGGCTCTGGTACACGATGCCGCCAGACCCTGCCTGACCCATGGCGATATTGATAAGCTGCTTGCTTCACGAAAACAACATCCTCAGGGGGCGATACTGGCTGCGCCGGTGCGCGATACCATGAAACGCAGCGGCGTTGATGGCTGCATCAGTGAAACGGTTGCCAGAGAAGCGCTCTGGCATGCGCTAACGCCGCAGCTGTTTCCACTGCTCACTTTGACTGATGCGCTGAAAGCGGCGCTGGCCGCCGGTGTGCTGGTGACAGATGAAGCCTCGGCGATGGAGTGGCGCGGAGTACACCCGGCACTTATCAGCGGCCGCAGTGACAATATCAAGGTAACCCATCCGGACGACTTGCCGCTGGCAGCGCTTTATCTGGCGCATCAGCGGGGCAACTGAATACAGGAACAAGCAATGAATATACGTATTGGACACGGTTTTGATGTACATAAATTCGGTGGTGAGCCGCCCTTGGTCCTCGGTGGGGTGAAAGTGCCGTACCACACAGGCCTGTTGGCGCACTCGGATGGTGATGTGGTATTGCACGCGATTTCAGATGCGATACTCGGCGCCATGGCACTTGGTGACATAGGTAAACACTTTCCCGATACAGATGCCGAATTCAAGGGAGCCGACAGCCGGGTGCTGCTGCGTCATTGTTACCGCTTGGCACTGGACAAAGGCTTTCGTCTCGGCAACCTGGATGTGACTATTATTGCCCAGGCGCCCAAGATGGCGCCTCATATTGAAGCCATTCGGCAGATGTTGGCCGAAGATCTGCACACAGATCTCGATTCCATCAACGTCAAGGCGACCACTACAGAAAAACTCGGCTTTACCGGCCGAGGTGAAGGCATTGCGGTAGAAGCCGTGGTGCTGATGTTCGGTATGTAATACCGACTCATTTACAGGAAAAGATTCAAATAAGATGAATTCATTACACTTTCTCTATGGCAAGCCTCTCTCCAAAGGCGATATGCGCACCAGCAACAGCGATTTTCAAGTGCAGGAAATACTGCCTTTTCTGCCCTCGGGCGAGGGTGAGCACCATCTGCTGCATATTCGTAAAGATGGCCTGAATACGGTTCAGGTGGCCGAGATGCTGGCCAAATTGGCCAAGGTTCATCCCAAAGAGGTGACCTTTGCCGGCCAGAAGGATAAGAATGCCATCACAGAGCAGTGGTTCGGCGTACGAATTCCGGGTAAGGAAACACCGGATTGGCTGAGTCTCAACAGTGAGTCCATTACGGTATTGAGTGCGGCGCGTCATAACAAGAAGTTGCGCATTGGCGCGCTTTCCGGTAACCGTTTCAAGCTGGTTCTGCGCCAGATAACTCAGCCGGAAGATGTATTGCAGCGGCTGGAGTCGATTGCCGAGGGGGGCGTACCCAACTATTTCGGTGAACAGCGCTTTGGCCACAACGGCCGCAACATAGAAATGGCGCGGCAGATGCTGCAGGGGCGCAAGGTGAAAGACAGAAACAAGCGCTCCATCTACCTGTCGGCGCTGCGCTCATTATTGTTCAATCAACTGGTCTCTCAGCGCCTGGCGACCCATGGGCTTGAGTGTCTCGACGGTGATTGTGTCATGCTGGCCGGCAGCCGCAGTTTCTTTGTTGCCGAGCGCTGGGATGAGGTGTTGCAACAAAGGCTGGCAGAGAAAGATATTTTGCTGTCGGCGCCCATGTGGGGTAGGGGGCAGCCACTCAGCAGTGCCGATGCCTTGGCCTTTGAGGCTCAGGTACTGGCCGAATACAGCGCCGATTGTGAAGGCCTGGAAAAAGCTGGGCTCGAGCAGGAAAGGCGACCACTGTTGCTGCGCCCCGAAGGGATGAAGTACCAGTTTATCGAGCCGGACACACTGGAGCTGGAGTTCAGCCTTCCTGCGGGCAGCTTTGCAACCTCTGTGCTGCGGGAACTGCTCGACTATGATGATGTGACCGAACGTCTGTGGCGTGAGCGCCAGGCAGCTCAGGAAGGAAACCCTGCATGAAAATCTTGGTCAGCAACGATGATGGGGTAACGGCTCCTGGGATCCGCGCCCTATCGGAAGCCTTGTCCGCCGTTGCCGAAGTGCTCACTGTGGCGCCGGATCGCAACTGTTCCGGTGCCAGTAACTCTTTAACCTTGACGAATCCCTTAAGGATTAATAAGTTAGACAATGGCTACATCTCGGTAAATGGCACGCCAACCGATTGCGTTCATCTGGCGATTCGCGAACTCTATGAAGGCGAACCCGACATGGTGGTCTCGGGTATCAATGCCGGTGCCAATATGGGAGACGATACCCTCTACTCAGGCACAGTGGCGGCGGCGATGGAAGGGCGTTTTCTGGGGTTGCCGGCAGTGGCCGTATCCCTGGTGGGCCGTGAGCTTACGCATTATGACAGTGCGGCGGCCTATGCGGTGAAGATCATCATGGGGCTTAAGAAGCATCCTATTGCCTCGGATCAGATCCTCAATATCAATGTGCCGGATCTGCCTCTCGATGAAATCAAGGGGATACGGGTTACTCGGCTCGGCGCCCGCCATAAGGCCGAAGGTATGGTCAGAGCCAGAGATCCTCACGGCCGCGAGGTGTTTTGGTTGGGGCCACCCGGGATTGAACTGGATGTGGGTGAAGACACAGACTTTTATGCCGTGTCTCAGGGATATGTATCCATCACCCCATTAACTGTAGATTTAACCGCCTATCGGCAGCTTTCACAATTGCAACACTGGATAGAAAAACTATGACCCGGGTAGCCTCCACATCGGCACTGAACTTAACCAGAAAACTGCAGGAAGCAGGGATCCGTCACCCGGGTCTGTTGCAGGTGGTGGCCAAAACCCCCAGAGAGTTGTTTCTTGATGGTGCCTTGGCGCACAAGGCTTATGAAAACACCGCCCTACCCATAGGCTCGGGCCAAACCATATCCCAGCCTTACATTGTGGCGAGAATGACGGAGTTATTGTTGGAGCATAATCCTGCCAAGGTGCTTGAAATAGGTACCGGCTCAGGATATCAGGCGGCGGTGCTGGCGCAGTTGGTGCCAGAGCTTTGCACGGTTGAGCGGATTAAAAGCCTGCAAATTCAGGCTCGCCAACGCCTCAAACGCTTGGATCTGCACAACGTGGCCTTCAAATACGGTGATGGCTGGCAAGGTTGGCCCAACAGGGCGCCCTTCGATGCCATCATGGTGACAGCGGCGGCCTCTGACATTCCCACAGCCTTGCTGGAACAGTTGGCAGAGGGGGGCGTACTGGTGATCCCCGTTGGTGATGAGAGCCAACAGTTGCTGAAGATCTGCCGGGAGAGGGGACAGTTTATTTCCCAAGTGGTCGAAGCGGTAAAATTTGTTCCCTTAATCAGTGGCGGTTTGGCCTGATAGTCATTAAAGCATGCAGGAGTATTCTTGAGCCCATTGCATTCCAGCCAGTTTCTGCATAAAAAGGCGTCATTTCTTTGTCGCCTTGGCTCAGTGCTATTGGTCACTCTGGTTTCTGGATGCAGTTTTCAGGCTCACAGGCCGGCTCCGGTCGAATCCATTTATGGCGTAAAACGGCCGGCGATCGAAAGAGGCTCTATTCGCTCTGATACCTATAAGGTGAAAAAGGGCGATACCCTCTACTCCATCGCTTGGGGGGCCGGTAAAGACTATGCACAAATAGCCAAGTTAAATCAGCTAGATAAGTCTTATACCATCTACCCTGGCCAAGTGCTCATTCTCGATAGTAAAAAAAATGTTAAATCGAATTCGCAGCCGAGTTCGAGTAAAAACTCCAAATCCAAACCTCAAAAACCAAAAGATAAGATCTATAAAAAACAGACTGTTAAGCAGAAGCAAGCCGTCGCTCAAGCCAAGCAAAATAAGCCGAAAAAAACACTTGATCCCAAACCAAAGTCTGCTTACCCTGTATCCAATGGTAAACAGAATGTTAACCATGTTGTCCACAAGCCGAGTTCGACTCTGCCGGACAAAGTCAGTCGCTGGATATGGCCAGTCAATGGTCGGGTGATTGGCGCCTTCTCTGCCAAAGAGCAGGGAAACAAAGGAATCAAGATAGCCGGCAACCGAGGCGATATTATTAAAGCCACTGCCGATGGTCGGGTAGTCTATGCGGGTAATGCTTTGCGGGGTTATGGAAACCTCGTCATTATCAAGCATAGTGATGACTATCTCAGTGCTTACGCCCACGCCGATAAGATCTTGGTCAAGGAAAAGCAGCATGTGTCCGCCGGGCAAACTGTTGCGAAGATGGGAAGTACAGGCACCAACCAGGTCATGCTGCACTTTGAGATCCGCTACCATGGTCAGTCTGTTAATCCACTTAATTATTTACCCAAACGCTGATTGTTTGGGAGCCAAAGTTGGCATATGGAGGATAAAAAGCGATGTAAATTAGTTTGTTAAGGTTTGGGAGAGAATATTATGAGCCGCAAAAATGCTAGCGCACCCGTGGAAGAGCTTGTAGATTTATCCGTAAACGACACGGAAGTGGCGTCGAAGAAGGAAGAAGCTCTGGCCGAAATGGTTCAGGATGACCTGCAAAAGAACTTAGACGCGACCCAACTTTATCTGAGTGAAATCGGATTTTCCCCCTTGCTGAGTGCAGAAGAAGAAGTCTTTTTCTCGCGCAAGGCCCTCAAAGGTTGTGAAAAATCACGCAACCGCATGATCGAAAGTAATTTACGCCTCGTGGTTAAAATAGCCCGCCGTTACAACAACCGCGGCTTGGCACTCTTGGATCTGATTGAAGAAGGCAATCTTGGTCTGATCCGTGCCGTAGAGAAGTTTGACCCCGAGCGCGGATTCCGTTTCTCCACTTATGCCACCTGGTGGATCCGCCAGACCATAGAGCGAGCCATAATGAATCAGACCCGCACCATACGTCTGCCTATTCATGTGGTGAAAGAGCTCAATGTGTATCTGCGTACAGCCCGGGAGTTGGCTCATAAGCTGGATCACGAACCCACAGCCGAAGAGATAGCCGAAAAGAACTGCCGAGCAGTGATGTCAGCAAGATGCTGAAGCTGAATGAGAGGATCACCTCGGTCGACACCCCGATAGGCGGTGACAACGACAAGGCTCTACTCGATGTGTTGGCGGATGATGATGAGATGACGCCGGATGCCCAGGTGCAGGAAGAAGACATTTCCAATTCAGTGGTTAAGTGGCTCAATGAGCTCAATACCAAGCAAAGAGAAGTGCTTGCCAGACGCTTTGGCCTACTGGGATATGAACCTTCTACTCTGGAAGATGTGGGCTCGGAAATTGGCCTGACCCGTGAAAGAGTGCGGCAAATTCAGGTGGAGGCATTGAAACGCCTGCGCGACATACTCTCCTCTCAGGGGTTGTCGGTAGAGGCCCTGTTCAAGGCCTAAAGCAACTTACCATCCTTTGTAATAAAAAGAAGGGACGCATTGCGCCCCTTCTTTCTTGTATTTACAAGCCACAGCGATAGCTGGAGTAGCGGACTTAGTTTGCCAACGCCTTGAGTTTATAGATTAGGTCCAGCGCCTCTCTTGGGCTGAGTTCATCCGGGTTCAGCCTGCCAAGCAGAAGTTCAAGCTCAGATGGCGGCGTTTCCAGTTGCAGTGTGGCCTGCGCCGGGACATTGGAGTCTTGACCGTGATCGCGACTTTCAAGTTGTTGCAGTTTCAATTTTGCGGCCTTGATCACTGAGGCCGGAACACCGGCCAGTGAAGCAACCTGCAAACCATAGCTCTTGCTGGCGGCCCCCTCCTGCACTGCGTGCATAAAGACTATGCTGTCGCCATGCTCCATGGCATCCAGATGTACATTGGCAACTTGGGGCATCAATTCTGCCAACTGAGTCAGCTCGAAGTAATGGGTGGCAAACAGTGTCATGGCGCCGAGTCGCTGAGCCAGATACTCTGCCGCCGACCAGGCAAGTGACAAGCCGTCATAGGTGGAGGTGCCGCGGCCAATCTCATCCATCAGCACCAGACTCTCTGCGGTCGCATTGTGGAGAATATTGGCCGTTTCTGTCATTTCCACCATAAAGGTGGAGCGGCCCGAGGCCAGATCGTCCGAGGCGCCGATACGGGTGAAGATCCTGTCAACAGGCCCTAGAATCGCCTTATCTGCCGGCACAAAGCTGCCGATATGCGCCATCAGGGTGATCAGTGCCACCTGACGCATGTAAGTGGACTTACCGCCCATATTGGGGCCTGTGACCACCAACATTTTACGCTCAGGGCTAAGAGTTACCGGGTTGGCGATAAAGGGAGCCTGGCTGACCCGCTCAACTACTGGGTGACGCCCGGCTTCAATATGTATGCCCGGCTTATCGCTCAATTCCGGCTGGTTGTAGTTGAGGCTGTCGGCCCGCTCGGCAAAGTTGCTCAGTACATCCAACTCGGCCGCCGCCATGGCAAAGGCCTGCAACTCGCTGAGCTTGGGTAGCAGGAGATCGAACAGCTCGTCCCAAAGCTGTTTTTCCAGTGCCAGCGCCTTGCCCTGACTGGAGAGCACTTTCTCTTCATACTCTTTCAGCTCGGGGATGATATAGCGCTCGGTGTTTTTCAATGTCTGGCGTCTTTGGTAGCTCAGAGGCACCAGCGCCGACTGGCCGCGGGAAACTTCGATATAGTAGCCGTGTACCCGGTTGAAACCGACTTTCAGGGTGGCTATTCCCGTTTGCTCTTTTTCCCTGACTTCCAACTGTTGCAGATAGTCACTGGCGCCTTCACTGAGGCGGCGCCATTCATCCAGTTCGGCATGATAACCATCGCGGATCACGCCGCCATCACGAATGAGTACCGGTGGGTTGTCGACAATGGCCCGCTCCAGCAGCGCGAGTTCTTCAGGGAATTCACTGAGCTGGCGTTTCAAACGGCCAAGCTCGGGGCTTTGCGTATTTGCCAATAGTTGCTGCAGTTGCGGCAACAGCGCCAGCGCTTGCCGCAGACGGGCAAAGTCTCTCGGGCGGGCGCTTCTCAGAGCCAGGCGCGCCATGATCCGCTCCACATCACCGAGCGCCTTGAGGTCATCATGCAACGGTTCGAACAGGCCGCTGGCAATCAACTCCGCCACAGCAGTTTGTCGCAGGCCTATCTGTTGATGATCTCTGAGTGGCTGATGGATCCAGCGCTGTAACATCCTACTGCCCATGGGGGTAGCGGTTGCATCCAGCACCGAAGCCAAAGTATTGTCCCGGCCACCGGCAAGGTTCACCGTCAGTTCCAGATTCCGACGGGTGGCGGCATCCAACACTATGCTGTCGCTCTGGTTAAAGCGGGTAATGGCATTGATATGGGGCAGGGCGGTGCGCTGGGTATCTTTGACATACTGCATCAGGCAGCCGGCGGCCTGCAGTGACAGCCTGGCGTCTGTTATGCCAAAACCACGCAGATCTTTGGTGCCAAACTGATCCAGCAACAATCGCATGCTGGTATCCAAGTCAAACTCCCACTCGGGACGACGGCGTTTGCCCTTGATGCCGGCGATCAGGCTTTGTTGGGAAAAGTCTTCGCTGTAGAGCAGCTCGGCCGGTTTGGTGCGTTGCAGCTCTGCCTCCAATGATTCAAGGGTGGCCAGCTCGGCAATCACAAAACGGCCGGAGGCCACATCCAAGGTGGCGTAGCCAAAACCGTTCTTGCCTTCGTAGACGGCGGCCAGCAAGTTATCCTGACGTTCTTGCAGCAGCGCTTCATCGGTGAGGGTTCCGGGAGTCACTATGCGCACCACTTTGCGCTCGACCGGCCCTTTGGACGTGGCCGGGTCACCAATCTGCTCACAGATGGCAACCGACTCACCGAGCTGCACCAGCTTGGCGAGATAACCTTCCACCGCATGATAGGGAATACCCGCCATAGGAATAGGATCGCCGCCACTCTTGCCCCTGGCCGTCAGTGAAATACCCAAGAGCTCGGAGGCTTTTTTGGCATCATCGTAAAACAGTTCGTAAAAGTCCCCCATGCGATAAAACAGCAGCATTTCGGCATGCTGCGCCTTCATCGACAGATACTGGCGCATCATAGGGGTGTGTTTTTCCAAATCAGGGTTATCCATAGGCGTGATCACTGCATTCATGGGAGCTTTCAGATGTTTCCTTGACTGTTTTTCCAAGAGCGGTTGCCCTTTCGACAATGGCGCCAATAGTATCAGTTATTCATCACTGAACCAGTCGTGGGCGGGTAAATTTTATGCTTTCGGTCACAAGTGATTGATCCGCAAGCGGCCTTTAAATAAATTATCACCAGCACTTGATACTGTATGATTGTACAGTATACTAGGTGGCAGATTGGTATTGACGCCAAAGCTCTTAAAAGGAGCGGCAACATAGATTTCAGGCGGCGCATTGCGCCGCAATCAAGAGGGAACAGGAATGAAAATAGATCCAAACAAAGAGAAGGCGCTGAACGCAGTTCTGGGACAGATAGAGAAGCAGTTCGGTAAAGGTTCTATCATGAAACTGGGTGAAGACAGAACCATGGATGTCGAAACCATCTCTACCGGTTCGCTTTCTCTGGACGTGGCTCTGGGGGCCGGCGGTCTGCCAATGGGCCGTATCGTTGAGATCTATGGTCCTGAATCTTCTGGTAAAACAACCCTGACACTGGAAGTGATTGCTGCGGCGCAGCGTGAAGGCAAAGTGTGTGCTTTTATCGATGCCGAACACGCACTGGATCCTATCTACGCCAAGAAGCTGGGCGTGGATATCGATAACCTCCTGTGTTCTCAGCCAGATACAGGTGAACAGGCGCTGGAGATCTGTGATGCGCTGACTCGCAGTGGCGCCGTCGATGTCATCATTGTTGACTCAGTGGCGGCGCTGACGCCCAAGGCTGAAATCGAAGGTGAAATCGGTGATTCCCACATGGGTCTGGCGGCCCGTATGATGAGCCAGGCAATGCGCAAGCTGGCCGGTAACCTCAAGCAGTCCAACACTCTGCTTATCTTCATCAACCAGATCCGGATGAAGATAGGGGTCATGTTCGGTAACCCTGAAACCACCACTGGTGGTAACGCCCTTAAGTTCTACGCTTCCGTTCGTCTCGATATTCGCCGTACCGGCGCTATCAAAGAGGGTGACGAGGTTGTTGGTAACGAAACTCGGGTTAAAGTGGTTAAGAACAAGATTGCCGCCCCCTTCAAACAAGCCGATTTCCAAATTCTCTATGGTCAGGGGATCAACCGTACCGGTGAGTTGGTTGACCTGGGCGTAGCCCACAAGCTGGTGGAAAAATCCGGCGCCTGGTACAGCTACAAAGGTGACAAGATAGGTCAAGGCCGCGCCAATGCCGGTAAGTTCCTCAAGGAAAATCCCGAAGTGGCAGCCGAAATCGAAGCGGCACTGCGCGCTAAACTGCTCAGCAAAGCTGAAGCGGCTCCTGCCAGCGCCGAGACAGGTGAAGGCAATGTCGATCTGGAAACCGGAGAAGTCTTCTGAGCCAGTCGGTAATGGATGTTGCGGTCGCGCTATTGGCGCGCCGCGACTATGGCCGCGAGCAACTCAAGAGCCGCTTGCTGGACAAGGGCTTTGAGTCGCCGGAAGTTGAACAGACTTTGGATGCTCTGGAAGCCAAAGGTTTTATCGATGATCAGCGTTTCGCTGCAGCCTTGCTGCGCAGCCATATTGCCAAGGCCCACGGCCCGGGGAAAGTGCGTCAGGCACTGATGCAAAAGGGCTTAAATAAACAATGTATTGAGCAGGTTTTGGATGCCAGTGATTGTGACTGGTTTGCCTTGGCCCGTACGCGCGCGCTGAAGAAATTCGGTGATAGTCCCGCAGATGATATGAAAGAAAAAGCTCGTCGAATTCGTCACTTGATGGGGCAGGGCTTTAGTTATGATCAAGTGGCATATGCCCTTGAATATGACCCTTACGACTGACTTTTCCCTCTATCACAATTGCCCCTTCACAACTAAGCTTACCGCTGCTAAAGCATCCCAAACTGACCTTGTTTTACAAAACCCCAGCATTTACTTTCCTTGAGTTGCAGTCGTTGTTTGCACGCCAAAGTAACACTCAGCTGTTAACACTCCGTTCTGGCGCTTTTAGCTGACTTTATCTGTCCCGTTAAAACTTGCCGTAGCCTTCAGGGCTCCATCCCCTGAGTGATTCCGCGCCTGTGGCAAATGGTATTTGCTGACTCAGGTTATTGGGTTTCGGCTTATGCCGCTAACGCTCTCTGTACCTTGGCTGTATCAGGCGTCATACCCTGCGCAATCTAATTGGTATTCTGGCGCTGCATGCTTATAATGCTTGGCAAAAGAGCGCTTGAGTGGCCGGGCGACGCACGCCTTTAGACCACTTTTTATACATTATTCAGGCTTAAGCAACTCAGGACGATTTATGTACCAAACCACAGCAGCACTCAGAAGTGCTTTCCTGGAGTTTTTCCGCAAGAATGGCCATCAGGTAGTCGACAGCAGTTCACTGGTGCCAGGCAATGACCCCACTTTGTTGTTCACCAACGCCGGGATGAACCAGTTTAAAGACGTATTCCTCGGTATGGACAAGCGCAGCTATAGCCGCGCTACCACTTCGCAGCGTTGTGTTCGCGCCGGTGGTAAACATAACGACCTGGATAACGTGGGTTATACGGCCCGTCACCACACCTTCTTTGAGATGCTGGGTAACTTTAGCTTCGGTGATTACTTCAAAGAAGATGCCATTCGCTTTGCCTGGACCTTCTTGACTGAAGAGCTCAAGCTGCCCAAGGAACGTCTGTGCGTTACCGTTTATCAATCTGATGATGAAGCCTTTGATATCTGGAACAAGCAGATAGGGGTTCCCGCCGAGGACATTATCCGTATCGGCGACAACAAGGGCGCACCTTATGCTTCAGATAACTTCTGGCAGATGGGCGATACAGGTCCTTGTGGACCTTGTACCGAAATATTCTATGATCACGGTGCTCACATTCCTGGTGGCCGTCCAGGTACACCGGAAGAGGATGGTGACAGATTCATTGAGATCTGGAACATAGTCTTCATGCAGTACAACCGTCAGGCCGATGGTGTGATGGAGCCTCTGCCCAAGCCTTCAGTCGATACAGGTATGGGTATAGAGCGTATTGCCGCCATTATGCAAGGCGTGCATTCCAACTATGAAATTGACGTGTTCCGCACTCTGATTGCCAAAACGGCCGAGATCATCGGCGTGACAGATCTGGAAAACAAATCCCTGCGGGTTATCGCCGACCACATTCGCTCTTGCGCCTTCCTTATTGCCGATGGTGTGATGCCGTCCAATGAAGGCCGGGGTTATGTACTGCGGCGTATTATCCGCCGCGCCGTGCGTCACGGTAACAAACTGGGCGCCACAGACACCTTCTTCTACAAGCTGGTACCTACACTTATTGACGTGATGGGCGATGCTGCCAAGGGCCTTAAGGCGACTCAGAGCATAGTGGAAAAGGCGCTGAAAGCCGAAGAAGAACAGTTTGCCCGTACACTTGAGCGTGGTCTGGGTATTTTGGATGCTGCTTTGTCTGAGCTTAAAGGCGATACCTTGGATGGTGGAACCGTATTCAAGCTCTACGATACCTATGGTTTCCCTATGGATTTGACCGCCGATGTTTGCCGCGAGCGTAATATCAAGGTCGATGAAGATGGTTTTGATGCGGCGATGGCCGAGCAGCGTAGCCGGGCTCAGGCCGCCGGTCAGTTTGGTGCCGATTACAACGCCGGGCTGAAGATTGATGCCGACAGTGAGTTCTGCGGTTACAGTGAACTCAGCGGCAATGGCAAGGTTATCGGCATCTATGTCGATGGTCAGGCGGTCGACACTCTGGATGCCGGTCAGCAAGCGGTTATTGTGCTGGACAAGACTCCATTTTATGGCGAGTCAGGCGGCCAGGTAGGCGATAAGGGCCAACTGACAGCCGAAGGTTTGCTGTTTGAGGTGAGCGACACCCAAAAGTATGCCCAGGCCACAGGTCATATCGGCCAACTGAGCCAAGGCAAACTGACTCTGGGTCAGGAGTTGCTTGCGCAAGTCGATAAGAAACTGCGCCATCGCACCCAACTGAACCACTCAGTGACTCACCTGCTGCACGCCGCGCTGCGTCAAGTATTGGGTGAGCATGTGACCCAGAAAGGTTCATTGGTGGAGCCCGAGCGTCTGCGTTTCGACTTCTCTCACTTTGAAGCGGTTAAGCCTGAAGAGCTCAAGGCGGTTGAGGAGATGGTCAATACCCAGATCCGTCGTAACCACGAGCTGAAAACGGCTGAGATGGACATAGAGCAGGCCAAAGCCAAGGGCGCCATGGCCTTGTTCGGTGAAAAATACGACGCCCAGGTTCGGGTTGTGACCATGGGAGACTTTTCTATTGAGCTTTGTGGTGGTACCCATGTGGGCCGCACCGGTGACATAGGTCTGTTCAAGATCACTTCCGAAGGCGGTATCGCCGCCGGTATTCGCCGTATTGAAGCAGTCACAGGTGCTGCTGCCATGGCCTTCGTCGCCGAGCAACAGCAAGAGTTGAGTGATGCTGCTAACTTGCTGAAAGCAGACAGTTACTCAGTGGTAGCCAAGCTTAAGGCGCAGTTGGAGCGTAGCCGCCAACTGGAAAAAGAGATTGCTCAACTCAAAGACAAACTGGCCGCCGCGGCCAGTGCCGATATGATTTCCGATGCGCAAGAGATTGCCGGAGTCAAGGTGTTGGTGAAACAGGTCGAAGGCATTGACCCTGGCTCTCTGCGTGGTCTGCAGGACGAGCTCAAGCAGAAGCTGCAATCTGGCATAGTGGTGCTGGGTCTGGCTCATGGAGACAAAGTAAACCTTATCGCCGGGGTGACTAAAGACTTGACCGCTAAGGTGAAGGCCGGTGAATTGGTGGCCATGGTGGCTGCGCAGGTTGGTGGCAAGGGCGGTGGCCGTCCCGATATGGCTCAGGCTGGTGGTAGTGAAGTTGCCAACTTGCCTCAGGCATTGGCATCGGTAACGCCTTGGCTGACTGAACGTCTGGCATAATTTCGCCACCAACGAGGTCTATGTGACACAAGAAGTACGTTCAGGCAGTAACGAGCGACTGTATGTCAAAAAGTTCGGCGGCACCTCGGTAGGCTCGATTGAGCGTATCGAGGTGATTGCCGAGCAGATTGCCAAAGCTCAATTGAGCGGCGAGCATCAGGTGTTGGTGCTCTCTGCCATGGCTGGTGAAACCAACCGTTTGTTTGCACTGGCGGGGCAGATTGACCCCGATGCATCGGCGCGGGAGATGGACATGCTGGTCTCCACCGGCGAGCAGGTGAGTATTGCGCTGATGGCGATGGCGTTGGCAAAACGTGGCGTCAAGGCCAAGTCGCTCAATGCCGCCCAGGTGCAAATCCACACCAATAGCCAGTTTGGCCGTGCCAGTATCGAACGAGTTGACGTTCAGTATCTGCTGGAATTGCTGGCCCAGGGAATTATCCCGATAGTGGCCGGCTTCCAGGGTCGGGATCAATTCGGGGAAGTGACCACTCTTGGGCGCGGAGGCTCGGATACCACTGCTGTGGCATTGGCTGCCGCGCTCAAGGCGCAGGAATGTCAAATTTTTACCGATGTGGCTGGTGTCTATACCACAGATCCCAATATTGAACCGAGCGCACAAAAGCTTGATGCCATCAGTTTCGAAGAGATGCTGGAGATGGCTCGGTTGGGAGCCAAGGTGTTGCACCCGGATTCCGTGTCTTATGCCGAGCGCTTTCGGGTTCCCTTGCGGGTGCTTTCCAGCTTTGAACCTGGCAGTGGCACCCTGATCCGTTTCGATGCCTGTGAAGACAAGAGTAATCAAGTAGCGGGTATCGCTTGCAGTAAAGGGCAGGCGATGCTGAGTCTAAGTCGCACCGACGATTCACCGGACCCCTTTGCGGCAGTATTTTCACTGCTGGCCGAAAATGGTGTGGAAGTGGATCTGGTGACCAAGGCGGGTACAGATGACAGCGTCAGCTTTACCTTGGATGCCAGCAGGCTCCCTTGGGCGTTAAAGGCGCTCGATGAACCGGAACTTGGAACATCGTTTGGCCTATTGGTGTTTGAAAAAGCCCTGGCAAAGGTGTCTGTAATAGGTGCCGGCGTGCATCGCAGGGCCGAGGCAACCGCCAAGGTGTTTGATATCTTGGGGAATGAAGGAATTCATGTTAAGTTGATGGCAACATCAGAGATAAAGCTGTCAGTGGTAATAGATGAATCGGATTTACACAGGGCAGTTCGGGTGTTACATCACGCTTTTGAACTAAATAAGGTGTAATTAAACAACGGATTTAGTATTGAATACTATTAATTTGTACTAAGCTCACCTTATAATAATGGTTACGACGGATGAGCGCCGTGTGTAGAAGATATGGAAACTAGAGGAGCAATCGAATGCTGATTTTGACTCGTCGTGTTGGCGAAACACTGATGATTGGTGACGAGGTCACAGTGACAGTGCTGGGTGTGAAGGGGAATCAGGTACGTATAGGTGTGAATGCACCCAAAGAAGTTTCTGTGCACCGTGAAGAGATTTATCAGCGTATTCAGTCTGAGAAAACAGGAACACCTTCTGAAGGTGGTAACTTCTGAGGCGACATAAAGTGAACCTCCGTCAGGAATAGAAGAGTCAGTTTTTAAACTGGCTTTTTTATTTTCTGGAGCCGGAAAACCCTTGATAGCACAGGATTTGCGCGTTATTTAGGTCAGGTGATTAAAAACAGGACAAACGGAAAAGGTTTCGGAAAAAGGGTTTGACTTATTTTCTTCAAACAGTAATATGTGCGCCAAGAAAACGGAGAGGTGGCCGAGTGGCCGAAGGCGCTCCCCTGCTAAGGGAGTATGGGCTTTATCTCCCATCGAGGGTTCGAATCCCTCCTTCTCCGCCATTTCTTAACGTAAAATATGCGCATGTAGCTCAGCTGGATAGAGTACCTGGCTACGAACCAGGCGGTCGGAGGTTCGACTCCTTCCATGCGCACCATTTTCCGTTTTAGCAGTAAAGAATACAATTCGCGCATGTAGCTCAGCTGGATAGAGTACCTGGCTACGAACCAGGCGGTCGGAGGTTCGACTCCTTCCATGCGCGCCACTTCTGCTTTAGTTTTCCAAGATGATCAAGCGCATGTAGCTCAGCTGGATAGAGTACCTGGCTACGAACCAGGCGGTCGGAGGTTCGACTCCTTCCATGCGCACCATCTGGAACCTTAAAGGCTGCTAAGAAAAATTGATTATCTGAAAGCGCATGTAGCTCAGCTGGATAGAGTACCTGGCTACGAACCAGGCGGTCGGAGGTTCGACTCCTTCCATGCGCACCAGATATCAAGTAAAGTACGCAATAAATTTAAGCGCATGTAGCTCAGCTGGATAGAGTACCTGGCTACGAACCAGGCGGTCGGAGGTTCGACTCCTTCCATGCGCACCAATTTATGCGGAGAGGTGGCCGAGTGGCCGAAGGCGCTCCCCTGCTAAGGGAGTATGGGCTTTATCTCCCATCGAGGGTTCGAATCCCTCCTTCTCCGCCATTCTTTACTATACTCTGAGAGCTAAGCTTTCTGAGTTCCGGATTAAGCGCATGTAGCTCAGCTGGATAGAGTACCTGGCTACGAACCAGGCGGTCGGAGGTTCGACTCCTTCCATGCGCGCCAAATAGCAAAGAAGTAAGACGCCCCGCAATAGCGGGGCGTTTTGCTATCTGTTTCTTACTCGCCTGCAATTTCCTAGCTATCCACAGTGCCTTATCCGTAAGCTTGATACAGAGACACAGGCCCACTGAAAGTCCGGGATGTAACAAGTTCTGGATAGAGAACCTATTTTCATCATCAAGTACCATGCTTTGCTCTTCATATGACCTTTCCCCCGAATTTAAGACAATTTTATCGCTTATGGCGAACACATCCGGGAAAGGCTTTAAAACCATTTGTATTCACAAGTCCCCTATGTTGAAACTTGCCACCCTTGCCGGCATTCGCGATATCATCTTCCCTTCATTTTGGTTTGAGTTTTAGTTTTTCATCAAAAATATTAAATAAATATTTATGAATCATCATTCCCTATGAGGTTTTATTGATTTGTTTTGGTATGACCAATTTACATTGAGGAAGGTTTTTTGTTATAGATTGGTTATCGCTTTTGACCTAAGTCACATGGTTAGGTGCAACTTGGCCTGTTAGGCTAAAACAAGCAGTGATTGAAAATCGCATTTTTTCGCATATTTACCATTATTGTCCGGCTGGGGTGCCATGTTCTGTCATCTCAGACCAGACTTAGACATGGAAAGGCCTGCCGCGCCATTAACAAAATGAGGAAGATATGATGTCGCTTTCTGAGCAACTCGTGGAAGCTGTGGGGATTATGCTGCTCGGTATGGGGCTGGTTTATCTGTTCTTGGGGCTGCTGATCTTGGGGATCCGGATATCGGCCCATTATCTGGCACCTAAACCCAGCTTGGAGGATAAGAACCAAACTCAGGAAAGGGCCAAGGCACAATCCGCAGTCGTCGCCCAGGCAGGCGCACCAACGCCGCAACAGCTGGCAGCCATTAGCTGTGCCATTCACCAATACCGCAAACAGGCTTAAATGCCGCAATCTGATGGATAAAAAAGATGAGTAAAGCTTTAGCATTAACCGACGTTGTCCTGCGGGATGCCCACCAGTCATTGTTGGCAACCAGAATGCGTATCGAAGATATGTTGCCGATTGCATCCAAGTTGGACAGTGTCGGCTTTTGGTCCCTGGAGTCCTGGGGCGGTGCAACCTTTGATGCCTGTATCCGTTATCTGGGTGAAGACCCATGGGAGCGGATCCGGGCGCTGAAACAAGCCATGCCCAACACCCGGCAGCAGATGTTATTGAGGGGCCAGAACTTGCTGGGTTATCGCCATTACAGTGACGACTTGGTGACCCGGTTTGTAGAGCGCGCCCATGACAGCGGGGTCGATGTATTCCGGGTGTTCGATGCCATGAATGATGTGCGCAACTTGCAAGCCGCGCTGAAAGCCGTGATTGATGTTGGCGCTCATGCCCAGGGCACAATTTCTTACACCACAAGCCCCGTACATACACTGCAAACCTGGTTGACCATGGCCAAGCAATTGGAAGATATGGGCTGCCATTCACTCTGTATCAAGGATATGGCCGGTTTGCTCAAGCCGATGGAGGCATTTGAGCTAATAAGCCGCTTGAAGTCGGAAACTGATCTACTGATCACCATGCAGTGCCATGCCACTACAGGGTTATCAACCGCAACCTATCAAAAGGCGATTGAGGCCGGCATTGATGTTCTGGATACTGCCATTTCTTCCATGAGCCAAACCTATGGTCACAGTGCCACCGAAACCTTGGTTGCCATGGTTGAAGATACCGATAGGGCGACAGGCTATGACTTGGCACTGCTGGAGGAGATAGCCGCCTATTTCCGTGAGGTCAGAAAAAAATATGCCCGTTTCGAAGGGGCACTAAAAGGCATAGATTCACGCATTCTGCGGGCTCAAGTGCCGGGTGGCATGCTGACCAATATGGAAAACCAGCTCAGAGAGCAAGGCGCCGAGGACAAGCTGGATCTGGTGCTCGAGGAGATCCCAAGGGTGCGGGAAGATCTGGGTTTTATTCCTCTGGTGACCCCCACCTCCCAGATTGTCGGTACTCAGGCGGTAATCAATGTGCTCATGGGCGAGCGCTATAAGTCGCTGACCAAGGAGACGGAAGGTGTACTCAAGGGCGAATATGGCGCCACCCCGGCCAAGGTGAACAGTGAATTGCAACAGCGGGTGTTGCAGGGGGCCGAGCCTGTCAGTTGCCGCCCGGCCGATCTGCTCGCGCCCGAGCTTGAACATCTGCGGGCCGAACTGGCCGAAAAAGCGTTGGCGCAAGGTCTGAGTCTCAGCGAAGAGCGCGACGATGATGTGCTGACTTATGCGCTGTTCCCGCAAATCGGCCTGCAGTTTATTAAGAACCGTGGCAATCCAGCGGCATTTGAACCCAAGCCAGAATTGGAAGCTCCTCTGTCACAAACAACTCAAACCAAGGCTGCCACCGGTGGGCGTCAGCCGGAGGTTTATACCGTGGATGTGCAGGGCCAGCGCTTTGTGGTGCAGGTCAGTGAGGGCGGTGATATCAGTCAGGTAGCGCCTTTGCCGGTGGCAGAGCCGCAGGCTGCCCCTGTGCAGGCCCCTGCTGTTGCCTCTGGCCCGGAACTGGAGATGAGCGCGCCGCTTTCCGGCAATATTTTCAAGGTACAGGTGGCTGCCGGAGACAGCGTTCGCGCCGGTGATGTAGTTATCATACTCGAGGCGATGAAGATGGAAACTGAGATCCGGGCTCAGGCCGATGGTGTAGTCAGCCGCATCCTGATCAAGGAAGGTGATGCCGTCAGCGTCGGTACCAAGTTGCTGGCACTGGCCTAAGGAGCGATGATGGACGGTTTACTCGCTTTTTGGTCTGAGACGGGAATAGCGCATTTTACCTGGCCACAGGCCTTGATGATGTTGGTCGGTGCCTTGCTGTTGTATCTGGCAATAGTACGCAAGTTTGAGCCTTTGCTGCTGCTTCCCATCGGCTTCGGCGCCATTCTGGCCAATATCCCCAATGCAGGTTTTACCGAGGAAGGTGGGCTGCTCTACTATGTTTATCACGTGGGCATAGATACCGGGGTTTTTCCGCTGCTGATCTTTATGGGGGTCGGTGCCATGACAGACTTCGGCGCCCTGATTGCCAACCCCAAGACGTTATTGCTGGGCGCGGCCGCTCAGTTCGGGATCTTCGCTACCCTGATTGGTGCGATAGCCCTGAACCTGGTGCCCGGATTTGAGTTCAGTATGCAAGATGCCGGAGCCATCGCCATCATAGGCGGCGCCGATGGTCCCACGGCCATTTTCCTCGCCTCCAAACTGGCGCCTGATTTGCTGGGAGCCATTGCGGTGGCGGCATACTCCTACATGGCCTTGGTGCCGCTCATTCAGCCTCCTATCATGCGGGCCTTGACCACGGAGGCCGAGCGGCAGATCAAGATGGAACAGCTGCGGGAAGTCAGCAAGAAGGAGAAGATCATCTTCCCCCTTATGGTACTGGGAATGACCATATTGTTTTTGCCGACGGCGACCCCCTTGGTGGGCATGTTCTGTCTCGGAAACCTGATGCGCGAATCCGGGGTGGTGGATAGACTTTCCAACACGGCGCAGAACGAACTTATCAATATCGTCACTATCTTCCTCGGATTGGCGGTTGGTTCCAAGCTCTCGGCCGAGCAGTTTCTTCGGGTCGAGACGCTGGGGATCTTGCTGCTCGGGGCGGTGGCCTTCAGCATTGGCACCGCTGCCGGGGTCTTGATGGCCAAACTCATGTGTAAACTCAGTGGTGGCAAGGTCAACCCCTTGATTGGTGCCGCCGGGGTCTCGGCCGTTCCCATGGCCGCCAGGGTGGTGAATAAGGTTGGGCTAGAGGCCAATCAGCAAAACTTCCTGTTGATGCACGCCATGGGCCCCAATGTGGCCGGTGTGCTGGGCAGTGCGGTCGCTGCCGGTATTCTGCTGGCGGTATTGGGGAACTGAGCGCTTTGCGCGCTGAATAGCTGAGTGCCATGACGTTAAAAATAACCGGCGTAGCCAGTGTGCCGCGCCGGTTATCGGTTTTAAGGCTCGCTGGAGGGCAAACCGCAACGCGCGGGTTTTGGTACACTCTGAGTCGATTCAAGCATTCATTTCAAAGGCTTATATCAAAAGCTTAGGCCGTCAGCCAGATGGCCAGTGACAGCAGGGCAATCAAGGCACCACTGACGCCTATTATCCAAATAAAACCGCGTTTCCCCTGTGCCAAAGGGACGTTATTGAAGTGTAAAAATGCTATCCAGAACAGGGACAGGATAATAGGCAGAAACAAAAGACGGGCCATGATTGCTCACTATTCAAAGAGATATGGCTTAATCATAGACCGGGGTTCTTCAAGAGTACCAGTCAGATGCTTGAATATTGCTCGCTGCAATGCCTTTATCCGCCAGCACCTGAATTAACATCTGTCTCAGTTTCTTGGCTTGGGCAATGGATTGTTGCACTTGCGGTTGGACATCTTCGAATTTGTCTTTAAAAGGGTCAATGGGCGGCGTAGGCAGTTCCATCACGACAGACTTGCCGGAGCGTTTGATCATGAGTCCTGTGCTTGCATAAGCACCGAAGGCTTGCGTGAGTATATCAAGCTGCTCGGCTGCTCCCAGAAACATGATTTTGACCAGGCTTCCTGCCAATTGATGAACGATGCGGATTTGCTTATTGGGCAGTAGCGGGTAGAAATGCAGCCAGGAATGTCCGGCGGCGCGGTTTTTGGGTGTTTCCGGGTTCAACTCCGGGTGATGTCTTTTCGCAAACTCAAGATAACACCTGGCAAACTCTGTGACTTCGGGGCTAATGCTGGGAAGGTATCCACGTCTTTGCTTGCTGATGCTCTCGGCCATAAGCCGTGCCCGGTACCATGCCCCTTGGGCGACAAAGTACGCCATGAGTTCCTCATAGGCGATGGTTTTATCATAGGGCTCATTGTTGGATGCCAGGTATTTTTGCGGAGCCAACAGACAGGTGCGAAAATCGACCCAATAGCCCTGTTCTATCCCATGTTCGCCGCGGTAGCGATACCTTAACCCTTGTTGCTGTTGTGGCGTTGCATCTATCTTGTTTTCGATAAGAATGGCTTGATGGGAGCCGTCATTGGCCTTGAAAATCACCACGAGATCCGACTCACCGTATTGATTGTGAATGACAGAATGCCAGGCGCCGACAAACTCTACGGCGTGGGGGAATTCATATACCCGGGAAACCAACCAATTGCAGAAGGCCATTGAAGTGTGGCACTCCTCCAGCAACATCAAATCAATATCCCGCTCCTGAACAGATTGAATAAAGTTCAGCTCCTGCATTTATGACTCCTTTCCTTGTCCATCTTAGGGCTGGTTTTAACCCCTGGTTTTGTGGCTTTCTATCGCGATTGTATGATTTAAACTCTTGAGACTTAGCTGGGCAATGACATTGTTTTCTTATATCTTTCAGCGCTAAAAACTATTTATCTTTGAACTTGCCTGGATGGACATTTGATTCAGGCAGTATGCAGGAAAGTATCTTATGTGGGAACTCTGGCTGATGTTCAGCGGCGCTTTTTTGGCGGCGACATTGCTGCCTGGAGGCTCGGAAGTCTTGTTGCTGGCTTTGCTGGACAAGCAGCCGGAGATGGCATTGTCACTGCTGCTTAGCGCCACTATAGGTAACACCTTGGGGGCCTTGAGCAGCTATCTACTTGGGCTTTTGGGGCGCAAGGCGGTCACGCCCGAGCAACTCGACAGCGGTCGTCACAAGCAGGCGCTGGCGCTGCTCAACCGCTACGGCTATTGGGCCTTGTTACTTTCCTGGGTGCCACTGATCGGCGATATTCTGTGCCTTTTAGCAGGTTGGATGAAACTTCCTCTTACAAAATCCACTCTGATGATTTTGACAGGCAAGGGGCTGCGCTATTTGATTATTGTGTTGTTGGCTTTAGAGTGGCTGCAATGAGTTATTGGGTTTCAGTCTCTGGTTGAAGGAGTAACGTTTTGAAGAAATGGTTATTGGCGGCGGCAATTTCAGCCGCATTGGCGGGTTGCTCAGTGCAGACCGACACAGGATTGGCTGAGGTTTCCTCGGTACAACTGCCGGCAGGAGTGACTCTCATCGAGTCGGTCACCCCCAAGGCCGGTGAAGTCGGTATCCCTTACAGCAAGTATCGCTTGGCCAACGGCCTGACAGTGATACTGCATCAGGACAATTCTGATCCTCTGGTACATGTGGATGTAACTTATCATGTGGGCTCGGCCAGAGAGCAGGCGGGGCGCAGTGGTTTTGCCCATCTGTTTGAACACATGATGTTCCAGGGCTCCGAGCATGTGGCCGATGAACAGCATTTCAAGATAGTCACCGAAGCCGGCGGCACCTTGAATGGCACCACCAACACTGATCGCACCAACTATTTCGAAACTGTTCCCAGTAATCAGTTGGAAAAAATGCTTTGGTTGGAGTCGGACCGTATGGGCTATCTGCTTCCGGCCCTGACCGATAAGAAATTTGAAGTGCAGCGGGAAACCGTGAAAAACGAACGGGCCCAGCGTATCGATAACCGTCCTTATGGGCGGATGAATGAACGCTTCAATCAGGCGTTTTATCCCGCCGGTCATCCTTATTCCTGGCCTGTGATAGGTTGGCCCGAGGATCTCGATCGCGCCACGTCTGATGATGTAAGACACTTCTTCCAACGCTGGTACGGCCCCAACAATGCCACTCTGACCATAGGCGGTGATATCGATACCGCGCAGACGCTGGCCTGGGTCAGCAAGTACTTTGGCGATATTCCCAAGGGGCCTGAGGTGGCGACCGATGCCAAACCTTTGGTAACGCTGGACAAGAGCCGCTATATCTCGATGGAAGACAATGTCCATCTGCCACTCATCCGTATTGCTTTCCCAACCGTTTATGCCCGTCACCAGGATGAGGCCGCGCTGGATCTGCTGGCCAATATTCTCGGCGGCGGCAAGACCTCGCTGGTTTACAAGAATCTGGTGAAAGATGGTTATGCGGTGCAGGCCGGGGTCAGTCATCCTTGCCAGGAGCTGGCCTGTCAAATGTCCATCTACGCCTTGGCCAATCCGGCCAAGGGCGGAGCACTGGCGCCGATAGAGGCCAAGATCCGCGAATCGATTGCCGAATTTGAACAGCGGGGCGTCACAGATGAAGATCTGCAGAAGGTCAAGGTGCAGTTCCGCGCCGACAGCATCTTCTCGCTGCAGAGTGTCTCGGGCAAGGTGTCCAACCTGGCCTATAACCAGACATTCGCCGGTGATCCCAATCAGATAGCCAAAGATTTGGCCCGCTATGATGCTGTGACCAAAGAAGATGTGATGCGGGTATTCAAGCGCTACATCAAGGATAAGCCCAGCGTGGTGATGAGTGTGGTGCCCATGGGCGCCAAGGCGCTGGTGGCCAAGGCCGATAACTTTACCCCGCCTGAGCCAAGGGTTGCCGCCAACGCCGTTGCCGGGTTGCAGCAGGCAGCAAGTGCCAACAGCAGTTTCGATCGCAGTAAGATCCCCGCTGCCGGCAAGGCGCCCTCCATGCAGGTGCCCAAGCTTTGGTCTGCCCAGCTGAACAACGGTATCAGTGTCATGGGCACTGAAAGCCATGAAACGCCTACTACCGAGCTGGTCATCTACCTCAACGGCGGTCACAGACTGGTGCCGGTGGAAAAGGCCGGGCTCGCCGGTTTGACTGCGGCCATGCTCAATGAGTCCAGCGCCAAACGCAGCAGTGAAGAACTGGCCCAGGCGCTGGAGCTGCTGGGATCTTCCGTGGTGTTCGACAGCAGCGGCTATCAAAGCAGCATCCGGATCTCGGCCTTGACCGAAAACCTGGATAAGACCCTGGCAATAGTCGAAGAAAGGCTGTTTGAGCCAGGCTTCAAGGAAGCCGATTTCGAGCGGGTAAAACAGCAACAGTTGCAAAACCTGCAACATCTGGCCTCGGATCCCAACTATCTGGCCGAAGAGGGTTTCAGCAAGTTGCTGTTTGGCAGCCAAACCAGTCTCGGTGTCAATGATAACGGTACGCTTGAGAGTATCAGCCAGCTGACGCTCGATGATATCAAGGCTTTCTATAAGGAGCAGTATCGCGCCGGCAACGCCCAACTGGTGGCGGTAACCGATCTGCCACGCGAGCAGCTAATCGGCAAGCTAAAAGGATTGGAGCCTTGGGGCGGCCAGGCTGTGTCTCTGCCGACCTTGGGTGAGATGCCCGAGGGTAAACCCGGTGTGGTGTTCCTTATCGATAAGCCGGGAGCGGCCCAGTCGGTTATCAGCATAGGCAAGCGCGCTCTGCCTTACGATGCCACGGGCGACTTCTTCAAGGCTTACCTGATGAACTATCCCTTGGGCGGCGCCTTCAACAGCCGCATCAACCTTAATCTCAGGGAAGACAAGGGCTACACCTATGGTGCCCGCAGCTTCTTCAGTGGTGGTATTGAGCAGGGATACTTCAAGGCGGGCGCCAGCGTTCGCAGTGATGTCACCGACAAGGCGCTGGCCGAGTTTATCAAGGAGCTCAAGGCTTATCATGATAAGGGGATGACGACACAAGAGCTTAGCTTTATGCGGGCCTCAATTTCGCAGGGTAAAGCACTGGATTATGAAACGCCTTACCAAAAGGCCGGCTTTATCCGAATGATTCAGAAGTACGGTCTGAACGATGATTTTACTGCCCGTCAGGATGAGATTATCAACCAAACCAGTCTTGATAAGCTCAATGAGCTGGCTAAAGAATGGTTGGATCCTGCCAGCATGCAAATATTGGTGGTCGGGGATAAAAATCTTATCGAGCCAGGTATTGAGGCAATGGGTTATTCAGTGATCAATCTGCCCTTGTAAAACGGTCACTTTGACCTCATATTGATCTTGACCGCAGCGGGTTACGACTCGCTTGCCACTATGCAAGGCGGTGATGCTTGAAAGAGCATCACCGCCTGTCTCTTTTAAATTACACTTGCCTGAAAGGCCGCTTAGGCTTTATTTTGGGCAGCAGTCACACAGAGCAGTCCTGTGCCTTTTGGTGATGAATCACCAAGAGATGAAAGCGGAGCAGGTATGCCCGGGTCTATTGGCCAGATAAAGGCCTAGGCCGCCAAGCAGAGAAAAAGAATTTGAAGTCATTTACCGAATCTGTCGCAATGCTCAAAGGAGCCGAAGGACGCGCCGCACTCAAGGATATGCGCCGTGGGATTGAGCGAGAAGCCTTGAGAATTGATGCCAGCGGGCACCTGGCTATGGATGGTCATCCCAAAACCTTGGGCTCGGCCCTGACCCACTCGAGGATCACTACTGATTACAGTGAGGCGTTGCTCGAGTTCATAACGCCTGTTACCCACAGCATAGATGAGCTGCTTACCGGCCTCACCGAGACTCATGCCTTTACCCTCAATCAGCTTAAGGGACAAAAGCTTTGGCCCGTGAGCATGCCTTGTTATGTTGGCGACGAGAAGGATATTCCCATCGCCCAATACGGCAGCTCCAACTCAGGGCGGATGAAGACCCTCTATCGCAAGGGCCTGACCTACAGATACGGCGCTTTAATGCAGATCATCTCAGGAGTGCACTTTAACTTCTCGGTTTCTGACGAGCTTTGGGATCTGCTCTATGCCCAGAGCGACAAGTCGGTTTCCCGCTGTGACTTTATCTCCGAGCGCTACTTTGGCCTTATCCGCAACTACCGCCGCTTGGTGTGGGTGTTGCCTTATCTGTTTGGCGCTTCACCGGCGCTGTGCGGCTCTTTCATCAAAGAGCAGCAGACAGAACTGGATTTTGAAAAGATGGGCCGCGGCACCCTGTATCTGCCTTGGGCCACCTCACTGAGAATGAGTGACCTGGGTTACACCAACAAGGAGCAGGAGCGGCTCAGTATCAGCTATAACTCGCTGGCGGATTATCTCAAGGGGATCCGCGCCGCCATCAAGATGCCTTCGGACAACTTTGCCAACATAGGGGTGAAGGTTGATGGCGAATATCGCCAGCTCAACGCCAATGTGTTGCAGATAGAAAATGAGTTTTATGCCCCCATTCGCGCCAAGCGTGTGACCCGCAGCGGTGAAAAGCCTTCCGAGGCACTGGCACGCGCCGGGGTGGAATATATCGAAGTGCGGGCACTGGACGTTAACCCCTTCAGTGCCATAGGCATAGAGGCCTCTCAGGTGCGCTTCCTGGATCTGTTCCTGCTTCATTGTTTGTTGAGTCCATCGGCGACGACCGATAGCATCGGTGAGCAGGAGATAGCCGCCAACCTCAAGGCCGTGGTGTTGGAAGGGCGTAAGCCCGGCTTAATGCTGAGCCAAAATGGCGAGCCTGTGGCGCGTGAGCAGTGGATGCTGGCACTGTTTGCCGAGCTGCAGCAGTTGGCCAAGCTGCTCGATGGAAAGGATGATGACCAATATCAGCTGGCACTGGCCAAGTGGCATCAAGCCGTTATCGACCCGAATGAGACGCTGTCTGGGCAGGTGATGAAGACCTTGGCAGACCAGGGCCTGGATCACGGCGCCTGGGTGATGGCATTGGCGAAAGAATATCAGCAGCAGCTGCTGAATTATCCGCTGAGTGCCGCGGCGCTGGCTTCCTTTGAAGCCGAAGCCCAGGCCTCAATCGAGAGTCAGTTGCAGATGGAAGCCGCTGATCGTTTGAATTTTGATGATTTTCTGGTTCAGTACTTTGCCGATGAACCAGCCAAGGAAGCAGTCAGTCAGTGAAGTCTTTGTTGTTAATCTCGGCCGCAGCCCTGTTGCTATCGGCCTGCGCCAGTGCTCCCGAGCCCGGGCGCGAATGTGGTACGGTTTCAGGTTATCTGGAGCCGGATCGGGAGCAGCAGTTTTATCGCTTGGTGGTCACCCATCTCGATGGCCAACCCGTGATTTCCAAACCCAACTATCAGTTGCCACCGGGTGAACACAGCTTTACCGTCTCTGAGCTGATAGATTCACCTGAGCTCAAAGTGCGATTGTCGGCCCGCACGCCCAAGGAGCTGAAGTTGCTGGTGGAAGCCGGGCAACGTTATCACCTGGCGGCCAAGTTCAATACCGACAGGCGCTATACCGGCAAGGATACCGGTTACTGGGAACCTGTGGTCTGGCAGCAGGAAGTTCATGAATGCGAGCTGCCGGAGCCGCAATAAAGCTCACTTTTTCAGAGGCTCAGGTTGCATTTGATGTTTGACTCGGGCGACACTGAGTCCAAGTTCAACCAAAGGCCTGGCCTTTGAAAGCCGTGAGATTTTCGTGAAGCGACAGTTTCTATCCAAATTTGCCCCGGCGCTTGCTGTTTCCGCCTCCCTGTTTTTGGGTGGCTGCGCCACTTCACCTCCCAAAGAGCCCGACAATATCTGTTCCATCTTCAAAGAGCACAGATCTTGGTACAACGCTGCCAAGGATGCCCGTGAAAAGTGGGGCGTTCCCGTGCATGTGCCCTTGGCCATGATGTATCAGGAGAGCTCCTTCAAGCATAATGCGGCGCCACCTATGGAGTATTTCTTGTGGATCATTCCCATAGGACGCGCCAGTGATGCTTATGGTTATGCCCAGGCCAAGACCATGACCTGGGATGATTATGTGCGTGAGACCGGCAACAGCTGGGCCAGTCGCAGCGATTTTGATGATGCAATGGATTTTATGGGCTGGTTTATCTACAAGAGCCATAAGATCAATGGTGTGTCCAAGTGGGATGCCCGCAACCAGTATCTCAATTATCACGAAGGCTGGGGCGGCTACAAACGCGGCAGTTACCGCAGCAAGGCCTGGTTGGTAAGGGTGGCCGACAAGGTGGACAATCGTTCCCGCCGTTATGCGGCGCAATATAATCAGTGCAAGGAAGACCTGGACGCCTCTTGGCTCTGGCGTTTGTTCTTTGGCTAGGGAAGGGGAAACTAAGCTGTTCCTCGGTAAAAGCGCACCCTTAAGGTGCGCTTTTTGGGTTCTCTACAGATGAGCCAGCCGTTTTATCAGCCGTGGTGTTCTGTCTTTATCAGCTTGCCGAACTGGTCGTAGAAGTTCCAGTCGCCGGATTCACGATTGCTGATATAGCTGCCTTCGGTACGCTTCTCGCCATTGGTCCAGAAAGTCTGCCACAGCCCCTCTTTTCTGTCCCTGAGGAAGGTGCCTTTCTCGGCCAGCTTGCCGTTGTTGTGGAAGTAACTGGCTTCACCCTCTTTCTGGCCCTTGACCCACTGCTCATGGCTCTGTGGTTTGCCATTTTGGAAGTACTGGCTCAGTTTGCCATCGAGTTTTCCCTGCCAGTAGTTGGCCTGCTGTTTTAACTGGCCGTTACTGTAGTACTGCTCAGATTTGCCGTGCAGTACATCGTCCTTGAATTCTTGACTGGCGGCGAGCATGCCATCTTCAAACCAGCTTTGCCACTGGCCGGTTTTGGCCCCTTTTAACAACTCACCGGCCAGTTTCTGCTGCCCATTGTCGACATAGTATTCGCTATAGCTGCCGGTCTTATCGCCATTGTCATAGGTTTCCTTGCGATAAAGGATGCCCTTGAAGCTGTAGTGCTCGCGTGCACCATGTAACTTACCCTGTTGCCACAGGCTCTTGATCCTGATATTGCCTTCTGGGATGGTGCCGAAGGTAGGATCGTCCTCTTCGTAGCGGTAGTCTATCCAGGTACCTGTCTTCTTATTGTCCAGGTATTCCCCAGTAACCCGGCGGCGGCCATGGTAATACTCGGCATATTTGCCATTGAGTTTGCCTTTGACAAAGGTCTGCTCCCGGCTCTTGACCCCTTCGCGATACTGAATCCAGAGCCCGTCCTTGTCGCCGTTGAGATATGCGCCTTCCTCATTGGGATCGCCGTTGGCGTACCAGCGCTTGAAGGCACCATCGAGCGGATAACGATAATCCTTGGCGGCCTTGTCTTTGGCATAGTGGGCCAACTCCCTGGGCTTGCCATTGTCGTAGAAGCTCTCATATTTGCCGACCCACTTGCCTTCAATGACATCGCCCTGCTCCTGCACAGTGCCATCTTCAAAGTAGCGGATGGATTTTCCGGTTTGCTTGTCGTGCTGGTATTGGTTCAGGCTGCGTTTTTTACCGTTCGGGAAGTAACGGATAAAGTCGCCGTGACGCTCACCCTGCTGCCATTGGCTGGACTCTTGTAAAACACCGGCGCTGAAACGCTGATGCAAACCATCCAGCAGGCCCATGGCAAACTGGGACTTCTCCAGTGGCTTGCCGTCGATATCGAAACGCTCATACTTGCCATGGCGGGGATATTGACCGTTGTCACTCAATTGGCTGTCGTGGAAGGTTTCCAGCTCAGCCAACTGGCCATTGGGGTGAAAACGCTTCTGTACACCGGTTTGCAGGCCGTTTTTGTAGTGCTGTTCTATGACCAGCTTGCCTTCACTGTTGAAGTACTCCTGGGTGCCATCTCTTTCGCCGTCACTGAAATGCTCATTGCCCAGCAGTATCCCTTTGTCGTCAAACGTCTGACATTGGCCCTGGCGCTTACCCGCGCGGTAAGCACATTTGACTGCCAGTTCGCCGCTTGGGTGATATTTCAGGCTTTCGCCGTCCCGCTCGCCGGCACTGAAGCTTATCTCACTCTCTTTGCTGCCATCATCAAAAAAGCTCTGCCAGACGCCCTGACGTTGGCCATTGGCATCGAATTTGCCCTTGACCTTGATTACCCCCTGGGCGTTTTGCTCCAGATAGTCGCCTGACAGTTGGTTGTTGGCGTATTGCTGGCTTTGGGCCAGGGTGCCGTTTTCATAGAAGCTCTGCCACTGACCATGGCGCAGGTTGTCGGTATAGGTTTCGCTGGCCTTGAGTTTACCACTGGCGTAGAAACGCTTGACCTGCTCTTTGTTACCGTCGCGGTAGAAGACGCTTTCACTGAGACGGCCTTTAGTGTCGAAGGTTTGCCATTCCCCTTCCGGCACGCCCTTGTTGAACACCTGCAATTCGGTCATCTGGCCGCTGATGTCATACATGCGCCAACTGCCATTTTGATAGCCCTGGAAATATTGGCCCTCAATCAATTTGGCATTGTTGGAGTGAAATACCTGCCAGCGCCCATGGGGCACGCCCTGGGAGAACTCCGCCAGGGTATAGCCTTGATTGTCCCGGACGATGGATATTTCACCATTGAGGGGCATACCACTGGCCAGATTGTAATAATGGGGGATACCATCCTGCTGGCGAACTTCCACCATTAAGGAAGAGAGGTTTTGTGCCGCCTGCGCCTGTTGCAGCACGGGTAGAGTGCTTGCGGCCAGCGCCGCCATAATTATGAGCTGTTTGTGCATCGGTTCTCCTTGTCACCTACTGCAGCAATCCCGTCATTGGGAGCCAGGTTTCTTTATTCGTGCCCACCCTTGCGGGCTCTTTTCTGCCGGTACATCTGGCTGTCTGCCAGTTTCAGGCTGTACTCCATATCGCCGTTGAAAGGCGCGATGCCGGCACTGAAATAAACGGCAACCTCATCGGCTGCAAGCCTGGCCTCGGCCTGCTGTAAACGTTCTCTGAGCCAGCTTTCACTGCCGTAGCAGAGCAGCACAAATTCGTCGCCGCCAAATCGGCTCACCAGGGCCGGTGGCGGGCAGCTGCGTTTCAGCTCGGTTGCCAGACGCTTGAGGGCAAAGTCACCGGCACCGTGCCCCAGGTTGTCGTTGATCTTTTTCAGGTTATCCATATCCAGCAGCACCAGCATGCTTTCCAGCTTGGTCTTGGGCTGCCATTTTTGCGCCTGTTCTTCAAAATACTTACGATTGGCCAGCCCGGTCAGGCAGTCAAAATTAGCCAACTGGTGGATCTGGCGGGACTTTTGATACAGGGCAATGGCATTGGCAGCTTCACGGGTTAAAATAGCCACCAGATCCCTGTCATAGGTGCTGAAACAGGCCAGCAGTGAACTGTCTAGGTTGAGCATGGCATAGAGCTGACCATCGATATGGATTGGGCTGGACAGGGTGGCCCGAATGGGAATGCTGGCGGCACTCAGCAGCAGGGCCTGATCTTCGGCGCTCAGGCTACTCTGGGAGTTGATTTTGCGCATATCGTTGACCACGACTACCCGGTTGCAGCGGCCATCGGTCAACCTGTATTCGAAAGACTGCTCCAGAGTCATATTCAGCTGTTGCAGCTTGGCCAGATCCAGCCCGAGTGCAGATTCAAAATGCAGCTTATTGCTGCCGGGTTCCACCAGTATGATGGAGCCCATTTCGGCGCCATCAACCATGGCGACTGCCTTACCGAGCAGGGCGTTGAGAAAGGCGTGTTCGGTTTCGTATTGACTGGAAAGATGCACTAATTCGAAGGTGGCTTCGTTGATCCCCAGCACCTGCTCCAGGTGTTGCCACAGTCGGCCCAAGCGCCCTTGATGGACAAAATAACCCAGGCTGTAGGCCAGGAAATAGATGATAGAAACCCCGCCCCACTGCAGCCAGGGAAGCTCACCGGCCGGGCTGGTGACCCAGAACAGTAAGGCTATCAGCAGCAGAGGCAGTAACAGAAGCAGCAGATGATAGCGCAGATCCAATGTGTCTATCTTCTGCTTTCTGAGTCCGTTCTGATCCAACAAATCCTGAGAATCCTAAAGTTATACCTTGAATCAAGGTCAGAGGCGGGCGAGGGGGCCCGCCCGTTTGTCAGCCAAACTCCGCCAGTATCCACATAAGTGGCGCCTGATATTGCGCCGGCATCCACTGCTGAAGCCTGGCAATGCTGTCGGCCAACGCGTTTTTATCCAGTACCGACAGGTTCAGGTGGCCTACCTTGCGGCCGGGGCGCACCTCTTTGTCGTACCAGAATAGCTCGGCATTGGCCAGGCTCAGCCAACGGTCGTCCTTATCTATGCCTATCAGGTTGACCATCACACATTGGAAGTTAACCTGAGGCGTCATCAGTGGCAAATCGCACAGGGCCCGCAGGTGCAACTGGAACTGATCCATATGGGTGCCTGCCTGAGTCCAGTGCCCTGAGTTGTGCACTCTGGGCGCCAGCTCATTGACCAGCAGGTGATCGCCCACCCGGAAACACTCTATCGCCATCACCCCCACATATTCCAGCTCATGCATTATGCTGCAGAGCATGGCTTCGGCCTCGGCCTGCAGCGGTTGCAGACGCGCCAGGGGGGCTATCGATGCCATCAGAATACCGTCCTGATGCAAATTGAGCGTCAGAGGATAAAAGAAGCACTCGCCGCTGCGGCTGCGAACCCCAACCAGAGACACCTCTTCATCGAAGGGGATCGCCTGTTCGGCAATCGCTTGATTGCGCCAATCGGCCGGGATGCTGGTCGACTCGGCTTGCTTCAGCCAGTGCTGACCCTTGCCATCATAGCCGCCGGTGCGGCGTTTCAGTAGAACTCTTTCACCATATTTGTGATAAAGATCATTGGCTTGGGTGTTATCGTCCAGCAGTTCCCAAGGCGCAGTGGCCACCTTGAGCTGATCCAGCAGGGATTTTTGGGTGTATCTGTCGGCGAGGCGGCCAAATACCGGGCCATTGATGAAATGACAGTGCTGCGACAACTGCAGGCTCAGAGGGGACTCCGGCCACTGCTCACGCTCGGCGGTAATAATATCTGTGTCTGTCAGCGGCAACTTTTCATCACTTGGTGCCATGATATCCACGGGGCGGACATCTATGGCCAGCGGTTGGCCGGCATGACGCAACATGGCACCCAGTTGGCCATCGCCCAGTACCCAAACTCTCTTGTCAGCCATCTCAGTCTTCCCTCGGATCCGGATTATCCAGTACCGCGCGGGTTTGAGCTTCGCGGAAGGCTTCAAGGCGCTCGGCCAGTTGAGAGTCTTGAGTTGCCAGCATCTGACAGGCCAGCAGCCCGGCGTTGAATGCCCCGGCTGTACCTATGGCCAGCGTTCCCACGGCAATACCCTTGGGCATCTGCACTATCGACAACAGGCTGTCCATGCCGCTGAGAGCCTTGCTTTGTACCGGCACGCCCAGTACAGGCAAGCGGGTCTTGGAAGCTATCATACCCGGCAGGTGAGCGGCGCCGCCGGCACCGCCTATGATGACCTTGTATCCTTTGTCTGCTGCTGATGCGGCAAATTCCATCAACTTGTCTGGGGTTCTATGGGCCGAAACCACTTCGACATGGTAGGGCACCTTGAGAGAATCCATGATCTCTGCGGCCGCCTCCATGGTGGGCCAATCACTCTTGGAACCCATTACAACAGCAACGAGGGCTTGCATGATAACTCCTTAACTACTGATTTTATTTATAATATTTTGCCTGTTTCCAGGTCGGGTACAGTAACGGAAGGTGCAAACCAGTTCCATGCGTGCTCTGCGTTGGCTTACAGGCCTGGATGCAAGGCGTGGTTCGCAGCTTCCTTAACCCGGCGTTGTTCCCAAGGCCGGGCGATAATGGCTGCAGATAATATCATGACAGGACGGCGCGCGCTGCCCTTGAACACTGTGTTTCGGACAAAAATCAGCCCGAGTAAAAGATGCGATAGAGGCGGCCTTGGGCATCATCGGCTACCAGTAAGGAACCATCCGGTAACTGCAGCACATCGGCGGGGCGTCCGGATACGGTTTCGCCCTTGAGCCAGCCTTCGGCAAACACCTGAGGTTCACCGGCCTTGCCTTGTTTTATCGGCACGAAACGCACTCGATATCCCACCTTGCTGGACCGGTTCCAGGAGCCGTGCTCGGCAATAAAAATGCCGCCATGATAGGCCTTGGGGAAGCTGTCGCCGCGATAGAAGGTCATCCCCAGCGCTGCTACATGGGCACCCAGCTTGACTTCAGGAGGGCTGAAATCGGCAGGCTGCTTACCTTTGCCGAATTCAGGATCCAGGGTATCTCCTTGATGAACGTAGGGATAACCAAAATGTTGGCCGCGTTGACTCAAATGATTGAGCTCATCGGCTGGCATATCGTCTCCCATCATGTCGCGGCCATTGTCGGTAAACCACAGCTGACCACTGACTGGGTCGAAGTCGAAACCAACGCTGTTGCGCACACCGGCGGCTTCGAGCCTTGGTTGTTTGCTTTGGAGGTCCAGGCTGATTATTTTGCTGTAGTCGCTGCCGGCATCACAGATATTGCAAGGCGCGCCAATGGGAATATACAGGCGGCCGTCGGCGGCAAACTTGAGGTATTTCCAGCCGTGATGCTTATCTGAAGGTAAGTCATCATAAAAGATTTGGTAGCTCGGGGAAGCACTCTGACTCAGCTGCTGCTCAATATTGTCAAAGGCGAGAATTTGGCTCACGGCGCCCACATAGAGAGTCTGGTCCCGAAAGGCTAGCCCGGAAGGCATATTGAGCCCGGAGGCGATCACTTTGACCTTGTCGTGGCGGCCATCGGCATCTGTATCTATTGCCGCATAGACTTTACCTTCGCCGCGACTGCCGATAAAGAGTGTGCCCTGGCTGCCAAGCGCCATCTGGCGGGCATTGGCGACATTATCCAGATAGACTTCTATCTCAAAGCCCTGGGGCAGGCGGATATCCTTCAGTACCGATGGTGCTGAATTTTCAGCCAGTGCAGAGCTACTCACAGTAGCTGTCAGCAAAGCCGCCGTAGAGAGAGTCGCTGCAAGCGAAATAGCGCGGCGCAGCGGGCGCAGTGAAAGGGATGAATGCTTAGACATAAGGCCTCCTTGCGGTTGGGCATATCAGTATGACTTGAAATGAAGGCGAATAAAAAGGGAGGCCAAGCCTCCCTTCAATTTACTTTCTAGCCAGCCCGTTATTTGGCGGATGCTTTGCTGCCAAGGGCGGTGCTTTTTTCCATCAGCCCCAACGCCGACAAGCCGGTGATCACGTCCAAATTGGAGGTCATGCCGTTGCCGCCACTGCCGTTGATATAGTTCTTCGGCATATCCACCTTGAAGTTGGGCAGGTTCTGATACAGGGAGTTGGCCACATCCCGGTTCAGCTCGGCCAGATACACCTTCTCATGGGCACCCAGGGCCTTGTATTTCGCCGCCAGTACGTCGGCTTCGGCTATCCCTTTTTCACGGATCGCCTTGGCCTCAAACATGGCCGAGGCCGAGTTGGCTTTCTGGATCTCCAGGTTGGCCTGGGCGATTTCCAGCTCCTTGGCCTTGCTCAGGGTGGCGATATCTTTCTTCTTGCGTTCTTCCACCAGTTCACGCTCGGCGATTTGCCGCGCCACTTCAACCTCTTTTTGCTGGGCAATAACGGCCAGCTCTTTGGCACGTTGGGCATCCTGTACTTCGCGGGTACGCTGGATCTCTTTGCGCAGCTGCTCTGTCTTGGCCTGGGCCTTGGACGTTTCCTGCTCCTGAATGGTGCGGATCCGCTCGGCAACCAGTTTTTTCTTATCAGTCAATAGCTTGTCAAGCTGATCTTCCGGCTTGGGATCGCCGATAGTGACCTGGGTGACCGTGATGCCATAATGTTTGAGCGGGTTATCCTGACGTACCGGATTACCGCTCTTGTCGGTAATAGGTACTGTCTTCCACACCAATTGTTTGGTGGCTTGCAGCTTGTTGGAGTCTTCCTGATCGAAGCCAACCGGCACCAGATCCACCTGCTCGACTTCAACCTGGCGCCGCTCAGTGGTGTAGATACCGTTGCTGAGCTGATCTGACAATTGTGCCTTGAACTGATTGAGGCCGCCCTGGAAAAACTCCTCGCCGGTATATTGGGTCGAGGTGATCACAGTGACGTTGCGGGCGTTCTTGATCAACATAGTGTCAATCAGGTTGTCGTTGGAGCGAAACTCCCGATGCATCGTCTTGAGCTGCTCGGGATCATAAGACAGCTTGAAGCGGAAAGTGGCCGGTACCTGGCCTGTGTAGGTATCGGCAAAACGTACCTGCAGCGCCGGCAGACGTTGGTAGAATACCTCGCCCTGGTTGTTGCCAAAGGAGACGGTAACGACCTGATCATAGCGGGTTATTTTCGACAGAAACGGCATGCGAAAGTGGATGCCGGGCTCGGTGAACACATCCAAAGAGCCGGTAACATTGTTTTGATGCACATAGGTGTAACCGGCATCTGTCATCAATACTGAGCTTTGGGCAATACCCAGGGCCGCCAAAACGCCCACCCCAATCAGAATGCGCTTGGGGGTAAAATAGGATTTAAAACCTGAGGCACTTTTCAGTTCCATCTAATCTTCCTTAATTGAGTTCCAATACGAAATTGACATAATCCGGGTATTTCTGCTGCCAGGCATCATCAAAGAAATGCCCGCCCTGATGCGGTTTGAGCTGCAGTTGATTACCCGGGCTAAAAAATTGTTCCAGCTGTTTATCCAGCGCCAGATTACTGCTGTGCTCCTGTTCGCCGTATGAGATAACCAGTCGCTTACCGGCGGGCGCCGAAGCCTTGAGCTCGGTTTGCATACCGCCTGCAGACAGCAGCAGGGCGCCGACATAATCATTCGGGTGTTTGGCCAGCAGGTGAGCGCTGTGAAGGGCACCCTGGGAAAAGCCCATCAGTGCCACTTTCTGCTTGTTGACAGGGCTGTTCTTTGCCGCCAGGGCTAAAGCTTGCTGCACCGCCTGGTGACTGGACTCGGTTTCGGTTCTGGCCCAGCGGAAGCTGTGCTCATTGAGCTTTTCCGTGCCGTTGATCCCGATAAATATTGCCCGTTCACTTGTCAGCAGTTTGGCCATATGGGCGCTGTCACTGCCTTCTGTGCCATAGCCGGATAACCAGACCAGCACAGGCCAGCCACCGTCAGGGGCAGCCCCCTGAGGGCGGTAGGTATAAGCTGTACCGGCATCTTTTGCATGCTGAGGATAACGGCGTTTAACCTTATCCAGTACGGCGCGGTATTCATCCGAGTCCTTGATGCCGGCAAGTTCGTCGTCTTCCTCAAGCATTATCTGTTGCCACAGGCCGCGGCTGTCGGCCAACTGCAGCATTTCGATTGCCTGGTCTTTAAGTTCCAGCATTGCCAGAGTACCGGCGGCTTGATAGGGCGCCCAGATATTGCTGCTATCGCGCTCTGTGGCCATCAGGTAATAGGCGAGGGCGCCAGCGTAGTTGTCGTAGCGGTTTTTTTCTTCATCCCCTTTGGCGATAAAGTCTTCCGCATTGGCGTGACTCAGATACAGGTTGGCTATCGGGCTCAACGCCTGCCAGCGGATCTCCGCTTCCGTTTTACCCTCATCTGCCTGCGCCAATTGGCTCATGCAGAGCAATCCTAGCCCGGCACCCAGCTTCAACAGGTTACAGAGCTTTGTTTGTTTGGCTTGCATCCCCAGTCCTTTGCAATGTATGGCGGCAATTCAATATTGCGCCTTTTTTATCCTGTGCTTTTTAATCAGCGCCCTTTCCATCAGCGCGCATACTAGCAGATTAACTTTAGTGGGGGGATAGCCAATTTCTTACAGTTGTGTCAGTTAGGGAAGGTGCGAATAAGTCCTCGTGGCACTCTGGCTTGCACAGCAATTGGCGTTCAAGGCATCTGACTGAAGGCATGCCGGGGCCTGTCGAGGTCGGATAACGCAGAGAGCCGGTTGCTGTGAAAGCCCCGAAGGGCGTGGCTTAGAGACCTGCCTGCTGTGTTGTGCTTCTTGCAAAGGACTAGGGCCATTTGCTGCGAACCACGCCTTGCATCCAGGCCTGTAAGCCGACGCAGAGCACACATGGGACTTGTTCGCACCTTCCTTAGTTGCGATTGAAACTGCCATGTCTGTTGCCGGCGGGATAAACAAGCGCCCGGATAACTCCGGGCGCAGGCAGAAAAAGAGCTCGGCGTTGCCAAATTATTGGGCGGGTTTCTCCTTGGCGGTAGCGCTTGAGTCCGGTGCCGTGGAATCGACGGTTATCTGCGGTACCTGCTCTTCAATCAGCTCTCTCAAGGTGGGATAGAACTTGAGCACACCTTCGATAGGCTGAACCTTGGCCTTGGCCAGTGTTCTAATGGGCTGGAACTGCAGATCGGCAACCAGCAGACGGGTATTGTTGCTCTGGCATTTGCGTATCAATTTATTCAACGCGGCCATACCACCGGCATCGAGAATGGACACCCCATCCATATAGAGCACTATGACTTGCTTATCCTGGGTCATCTGCGCGATTTCAGCGAAAATGCGCTCCGCCGCGGCAAAAAACAGTGGCCCGTTGATCTTCAGTACTACCCAGTCGTCCGGTAGTGGCCGGTCGATGTAGCGCTTATTGTTGCTGATATCGTAGAGACGGGTCATCTCGGCGATCTCTTTCATAAACAGCAGGGCCGCCAGCATGATCCCGAAGGAGATGGCGATCACCATGTCGAACACCACAGTCAGGAAAAAGCAGCTTAAGAATACCCAGATATCGCTGCGCGGCGCGGTTTTCAGCAGTTGCCAGGCCTTGGGGGCTTCGCTCATGTTCCAGGCTACAACCAGCAGCAAGGCCGCCATGGCAGCCATCGGCAGGAAGGACAGTAAGCCGGCCAGTGCTACCAGCCCCAGGAGTACCACCAGGGAGTGGATAATCGCCGATACCGGGCTAAAGGCACCGGCCTTGACGTTGGCCGCGCTGCGGGCGATGGCAGCTGTAGCCGTGATACCGCCAAAAAATGGGGCTACTATATTACCTATCCCCTGGCCAAGCAGTTCGCTGTTGGCGCTGTGACGCTTGCCTGTCATGCCATCGAGCACTACGGCGCAAAGCAGGGATTCGATGGCGCCCAACATGGCGATGGCAAAGGCAGCCGGAGCCAGCGCTTTTACCATCTGCCAGGAAAGCCCCAGAGGTTCCCCATCCGGCCCAGGTTGCAACCAGGGCCACTCAAAGCTCGGCAGGAAGGGGGGAATACCATTGCCTTGGCTGCCATCGGGCAGCAGATAATGGAAGCGGCTGCCTATGGTTTCTACTTCAAGCCCCAAACTGCCGAGCAGCAAAGCCAGTAGACTGCCGACAATGATGGCTGGCAGATGCGCCGGCACCGGCAATTTCAGTTTTGGCCACAGCAGCATGACAGCCAGAGTGACCAATGCCACCACTAAGCTGGGAAAATCGGTTTGTGGCAGCGCCAGTGCCAGCACCTGCAGTTTTTCACCGAACTGCTCCGGCATGCTGTCTATGGGCAGACCGAAAAAATCTTTCAGCTGCAAAACTGCGATGACCACACCTATCCCGGCGGTAAAGCCCAGCGTCACTGACTGGGGAATATATTGGATCAGGCGACCAAGGCGCAGCAGCGCCATGGCTATCAGGATAACGCCTGACATCATCCCCGCCATCAACAGGCCGGCGAGGCCAAACTCCTGGGCTATGGGATAGAGCAGCACCACAAAGGCGGCGGTCGGGCCAGAGATTGAGTAGCGTGAGCCGCCGGTGATGGCGATGATAAAGCCGGCTATGATAGCGGTGTAGAGACCATATTGAGGGGCTACGCCACTGGCGATAGCCAATGCCATGGCCAACGGAATGGCGATAATCCCCACAGTGACCCCGGCCATCAGATCCTGGCCAAAGTGCTTTCCACTATAGCCTTCCTTGGCGATGACTTCACGCAGGGCATGGCCCAGGCGCAAAGAAAAGAGTTGGGTTCTGAAATTGCTTATGTGAGGCACGTCGACAGGGCTCCAGAAAATCGAACCGGATTGTGACCGGGAAAAAAGAGCCGCTATTTTAGGCTTCTGCAAAGGCGTCTTGTGTGACGCGTGACTCAAAAGCTAAATTTTAAGCTTTTTTTTGAGCTAGAAGTGTGTTTGGTCGAAGCGGTTGTGCTTCTCACGTTTCCCCGTCTCTTTTTCTCTGCCTTGGTCGCTTGGTGTTTCTCCGCCATCATCCAACGGCGCTTTGGCTTATTTGCAAGATTTGTTGGGGACTCAATAACCCTTTTGCTTCTGTTGCCCGTTTGCAATAACAACAGCCGAATATGGAGAAATGTTATGAAGGCGATAATGTTGCCTGGCAAGTGCAAGGTAAATCAGAAAGGGAAGATGAGGATAAATCAAAGCGCCGCCATTGCCGGGCGCCGCTATCATCTTAGCCTGTTGGCCATCTTAGTTGGCAGTTTGGGGTTGGCCGCTTGCCAGCCACAGCAGTCCCATGAGCCACCCAAGGTCGCCAATCAAGCGAGCGAGGCTCAATTCCCTGAGGTTGAAACAGAGGTACTGCCAAGCAAAGACCCCGGGCAGGATATCGCGAACGCTGTCACCCATGCGCAAGCCCAGAAGTTAGCCGTCAGCGCCGCTGCATCGCCGCGGGCCTTGTACAAGCCGAGTGTCCAGCCAAGAAGCTTGAGCGTGCCCTCTGAATTGACTCTGGCGGATGTGAATTATCCCAGCGCCACAGTGCTTGCCAATGGCTCGGAGGTGTATATCGCTAACGGCATCATGGTGGCGGGCGAAACGCCGTTATCGACCTTTTCCGTCGACGTGGACAGCGGCAGTTACAGCCTGATGCGGCGCAGTATCAACCTGGGAACATTGCCCCCCAAAGGCACGGTGAGAGTCGAGGAGTTGATTAACTATTTCGACTACAACTACCCACAGCCGGACAAAGGCGAGCCTTTCTCCGTCAGTACTGAGTTGGCACCGTCACCTTACAATGAAGGCAAGATGCTGCTGCGTATCGGGCTTAAGGGCTATGAAGTGCCGGCCAGTCAGATAGGCGCCGCCAACCTGGTGTTCTTGCTGGATGTTTCCGGCTCCATGTCATCGCAGGACAAGTTGCCGCTGCTGAAATCGGCCATCAAAATGCTCAGCGATACGCTCACCTCGCAGGACAAGGTGTCGATAGTCGTCTATGCCGGTGAGGCCGGCGTAGTACTGGACGGTATCAATGGCGCCGATTGCGAGAGCTTAGACGCCGCTTTGGCTGAGCTTAAGGCCGCCGGTGGCACCAACGGCGGTGAAGGCATCCAAACAGCTTACCGTTTGGCCCGCAAGCACTTTATCAGTGGCGGGGTAAATCGGGTTCTGCTGGCCACCGACGGCGACTTCAATGTAGGCCTGACCAGCAGGCAGGAGCTGCTGGCGCTGGTTGAACAACAAAAGCAGCAGGGGATAGGCCTGACAACTCTGGGGTTTGGCCTAGGCAACTACCGCGACAGCATGTTGGAGCAGTTGGCGGATAAGGGTAATGGCCAATACGCTTATATCGATACCCTCAACGAGGCCCGCAAAATCCTGGTGGAGCAGCGTAGCGGCACCCTGCTGACCATAGCATCGGATGTCAAAGTGCAGCTTGAGTTCAACCCGGCGCTGGTGGCCGAGTATCGCCTCATCGGCTATGAAAACCGCGCCCTCAAGCGGGAGGATTTCAACAACGATAAGGTCGACGCCGCCGAAATGGGCGCAGGGCATGTGGTGACGGCCCTGTATGAGCTCAGCCTTACGGATTCAAATAATCTGGCCAACGATGCATTGCGCTATGGTCGCGACCCTGTCAGCGGCAAGGAAAAATATAGCCGTGAAGAGCTTGGCTATCTGAAACTGCGAGCTAAACCACCCTTGAGTGAGAGTAGCAAAGACAGCAAGAGTCAGCTTTATACTCATGCCATTCGCCTGGACTCGGCCCAAAAGTCGCTTGCGCTCGCCAGTGATGATCTGCGTTTTGCCGCAGCGGTAGCCGGGCTTGGGCAACTGCTTAACGGCTCAGTGTATCTGCATGACTTTGACTGGCGCCAGGTCGCCGAGCTTGCCGATTCGGCCAAGGGCGAAGACCCATACGGTTATCGACATGAGTTTGTCAGCCTGGCTCGCAGCGCCGCACTGTTGGCCGAGCAAGGCGCGCTTAAACCCGGACGCAAAACCGTGGCAGATAAACTCAGCGCCGAACCTATGTCCGAACCCATGCTTGAACTTATGTCAGCCGCCGGATTTAAGCCGCTGGAATAAGAGCATAGGCAAAACTGAGACCCAGAGTCACGCCATTGGGGTTTACAGTCCAATGGCGTGGGGGCAAACTCTCATCCCAATAGCCAATATATAGGCCCGGCCAGGGGAGAGAGAATTTGGAACAGCAAAGGCAAACGGGATTGCCAAGTGGAGAGGATGAGACCTGGATGCTGGCTTATGCCGCCGGAGATGCCCAGGCCTTTGAGCGCCTCTATCTTAAACACAAGGGCGGACTCTACCGGTATTTTGTCCGCCAGTTAAGCGATATGGCCTTGGCTGAAGACTTGTATCAGGAAACCTGGAGCCGGGTGATTAAGGCGGCGCAGAGTTATCAACCCAGTGCCAAGTTTACCACCTGGTTGTACCGGATAGCCCACAACCTGCTGATTGACCATGTGCGGGCGGTCAAACCGGTCGACAGTCTCAGCATAGATGAGGATGAGCCGGATGCGCAGGCCAATCTGGTGGGCCCACAAACCGCCGAGCCGGATAGCGAGCTGCTGCGAAGTCGTCAGGTCGCCTGGCTCAAGGAGTGCATAGGTCTCTTGCCCCAAGTGCAGAAGGAAGCCTTCTTGCTGAATCAGGAGTCCGGGCTGACGGCGCAACTGATCAGCGAAGTAGCCGGGGCGACGCTGGAGGCCACCAAGAGCCGGATACGTTATGCCTATCAGAGCCTGCGTGACTGTTTGGGACGCAAGACCCAGGAGAGCATTGAATGACAGAGAACAAACGCGATGATGCTGCCACGCCAGAGTCGCAGATAGATGCGCTCTATCGTGAAGGTGCTGTCGAGCAGCCGCCCCAGACCTTGGATCTGCAAATTCTGCAGCAGGCGAGGGACAACTGCCGCCAAGCACCAGAGGTGATCCGTCCGGCGCCCGGTTTCTGGCAAAAGCACAGATATGGCCTATCCGCCGCGGCTTCTGTGATGCTGGTGGCAGGGCTGTTTATTCTGAATCCCGAACTGCGAAACTCATCGGCGCCGCAGCTTAGTGCTCCAGCCAGTTTGGAAATGAGCCCGCAGGCAGATAGCGCTGAACATGCGGCGCAGCCCGCCAGGCTGCAACCTATGGCGCCGCCGCAGCCCATGACCGCCAAGCGAGCGGCACCTCAGGAACAAGCTGTTCAGCAACAGGACATGCCTCCTCAAGAAAGTGCTGCAAAGAATCGCGCCGTGGCAGAGGACACTGTGCAGCAAAGAGCGAGAATGGCTCCCAGGCAGCAACAAGCTCTGGCCGCGTTGCCAAGGGATATCAACGGCCGTTTGGATCTGCTGACAAGTGCCATCGAAGTCGGTGAACTTGAGCAGGCAGCGGTGCTGGTACGAGGCATAGCCGCAGATCATCAACTGACGCTGCCGGATACCTTGGCCAAGGCCTTGAGCGCAAATGAGGCGGCCCAGCTGCAACTGAAGCAGCAGTCCTTTATCCATCAGGATACGGCGCCCGAGAATGCGCAAGTGCTTAATAAGGAGCAGAGCGAGCGCTGGCAAGCCTTGCTTGAGCGTCTCGAGCAGAGTCTCGAAGCCAAAGATAATCACTGAGGCTAAAGACTGAGCTTAACTTAAAAAGAGTTATCGGGAAGCCCGTCAGTTTCAATCCATCACGGGGCAGGGAGCCTGCCCTCATTTTAATAACAGGAGTTTTTATGTTGACCGCCGATGATGTTATCCAGGCACTCGAGCTTGAGCCCCATGTTGAGGGCGGGTATTTCGGTCGTTCATTCGTCTCGGACAGCCGGTTTGATGACAGCCGTAACCTGTGGACCAGTATCTACTTTATGCTCAAGACGGGTGAAGTGTCCCACCTGCATCAACTGACAGCCGATGAGATGTGGTACTTCCACAGCGGTGAGTCGCTGACCATCTATATGATCTCCGAGCAGGGTGAACTGACCGAGGCGCAACTCGGGATGGACTTGGCCAAAGGTGAGCGGCCACAGGTCTTGGTGCCCAAAGGCACTATTTTTGGTTCGGCAATGAATAACCCGGGCTATTCGCTGGTAGGTTGTATGGTGGCACCTGGCTTTACCTTCGATGACTTCAAGCTGTTCGGCCGTGATGAACTGCTTGAGCGTTTCCCTGAGCATCAGGCGTTGATAAACCGCCTGACCCGCTAGCGGGCGTTACAAGGTTAAGCTTATTTGAGCCGTAACTTTATAAACCGCCTTTTTGAACCGTCAAATCCCCTGGGGCAGGTGTCAACCTGCTCCCTGTCATCTTGCGCCTATACTTGAAGCATGAGTTGCAGCATAAGTGCTACATGCCCATTGCATAGGTGCTGACTCAAACCTATGTATCTATGGTCATCACTTGTATCTACGGTCATCACTGTTCGGCTCAAAGGCTTGGACCGACTCAAGTGCTTGGATTGTCCGAAGGGGGTCTGCATGCGCTGTCTGTGTTGTCTGCTGTTGTTGCTGTTTGCCCTCCCGACATGGGCTAAAGAGTGCCAGCAAGGCCTGACACTGGCCTACAATGATTGGCCTCCTTACGCCTGGACAGACGCTTTTGGCCAGCCGCAGGGACTGGACATTGAGGCCAGCCGTTTGATCAGCGGCAAGGTGGGGTGTCCGCTGAGTATAGAGGCGATACCGGCCAAGCGGGCACATCAGATGTTGAAATCCGGCCGTATTGATCTGCTTGCCGGGGCCACCAAATTGCCACAGCGGCAGCTTTATGCTCACTTCAGCCTGGCTTATCGCAGTGAAGAGGTGCGTATCTTCGTCAAACAGGGGCACCAAGCCGTCACCCAGGTGCGGCAATGGCAGGACGTGTTCTCACAAAGGCTCAGGCTTATTCTGCCCGGTAACGGCTGGTATGGCGCCGACTATCAGGCATCCAAGCAGCGTTTGAGTCAGGCTTCGCTGTTGATCATCAGCCCCAACGCTTCCCAGGCGGTACAGATGTTGGCCTACGACAGGGGCGATGCGGTAGTGGGTGACTCCCTCTCAGTGCCTTTTATTGCCGGTGAGCAGGAAAAACTGCGGTTGGAGGCGCTGCAACCTGTGTTGGCGCAGGACGGGATCCATCTGATGTTGAGCAAGGTCTCGGTTGATGAAACCTTGCTCGAGCGTTTCAATCTGGCCATTGAGGCACTGGAGGCCGACGGCTCTCTGCCGGCGCTGCGGCGTAAGTGGCAGCAGATCTCCTACGCCAGACTCACCTTGACGCCGAGCGTCGAGAGCGATCTTCATTTTGGGGATTATCCCCGGGCCCCTTGATCTTGGCTCTTCTCGGAAAAGACAGCGCAATGGAACCCGGGAGTAACAGCAAACAACCCAGGCTGTATGCCAGCAGATCCAGCCAGTCGAAGTGGCTGCCGATAACGATTCGTGCCAGGCGAATATGGCCCAGTCCCAGCTTATCCACCAAGCCAAAGGCCTGGCCAAACTCTATGGCGAAGGCAAATGCCAGTACCAAGGGAAGCAGCAGCCGACTTGCCCAGGGGCTCACGGCTTTAAGGGCGCAAAACATCAATATCACTACCAGCAGATCGCCGATAAACCCGCGGATGACGCCGGGCGGGGCGTAGCGGGCTATCAATACTTCAATACCGAACAATAAAACCGTGGCCAAGGCAAAATGCCAGCGCTTCAAGCCATCGAACCAGGGCACAGGTTTCATTGGGTCTCTCCCGTCAGCAAGTCGGCGTTTTGCTCGGCAAAAAGGTGCATCTGCTCCAGCAGCGGCAACAGTGCCATTCCAAGCGCGCTGAGACGATAGTCGACCCTGGGTGGCACTTCAGGGTAGAGAGTACGGGTAAGTACGCCGTCTTGCTCCAGCTCCTTTAGCTGAGCGGTCAGCACTTTTTGACTGACACCGGGTAGATGCCGTTTTAGGTAGCTGAAGCGCTGTGGCTGCTGTTGCAGCAAGAACAGGATGGCGGGCTTCCATTTGCCGCAGATCAGCCGCAGAACCTGATAGGCCGGGCAGAGAGGGGCTTGCTGATTGAGTGTCATAAGGCTGGGCGCAAGTTACTTTGGGGTAACTATGCCACCAATTTGTGCCTCCTTGTAGCGAACGCGCAGCAGTTTTATGATTTTATCAGGAAGGTCCTCACGGCGCTCTCTTGAAAGAGAGCGGCTAAAACAGTGACAGGCGTTCAAAGCCTATGACTTGTTTGCATCTTCCCTGACATTAATCCGCAAACCAAGGGGAGGGTTGAATGACCACTCTATTGCAAATCGATTTTGAATTTCCCGCCGAAATGATGGGCGATGCCCTGACTGAGCAGGCCAAACCTCTGGCCGAGTCAATTACCCGGGAGCCGGGTTTCATTGCCAAAATCTGGACCGAAAACCCACGCAGCGGCGAGGCCGGTGGCATTTATCTGTTTGAAGATGAAGCCAGCGCCGAAGCTTACGCCTGCATGCACTCACAACGAGTGGCGGCCATGGGCGCCCACAACATACGCATCAGGCTGTTCGATGTGAATGAATCCTTGAGCAAAATTACCCACGGCTGGCCGCTATCAGTTTGATTTTTCAGTATGCCTGCCGACACATTTGCTAAAACTTCTGTCGTCGGCAACAGCTGAATCCCGCTGCTTTCTCTGTTAACTTGTTGGACTCGCAAAACCGCGCTAACAGACTAATAACAGAGATAGAGGCATTCATGAAACTTCGTCACTCCGTGGCCTGCTGTATGCTGGCATTGGGAACTTTGGGCAGTGCAGCCGCCTACGCCGTAGAAGCGGGCCAGGGCTATTACCGTTCGCCCGCGATTCATGACAACACCCTGGTGTTTACTGCCGAAGGGGATATCTGGACTCAGAAGCTCGGGCAGGATAAGGCCGCCCGTTTGACCAGCCTGCCGGCCGAAGAGTTGAATGCCAAGATCTCTGCCGATGGAAAATCGCTGGCGTTTACCGCCAACTATGACGGTGCCCAGGAAGTCTATGTGATCCCCATGAGCGGCGGGATAGCCAAGCGCGTCAGTTTCGAAAACAGCCAGGTACGGCTACAGGGCTGGACCGCAAATGGCGAAATTCTCTATGCCACAGACAATGCCCAAGGGCCGGCGAATTACTGGGTGCTGCGTTCGGTAAACCCGGATACCCTGACAACCCGCGATCTGCCGCTGGCCGATGCCATAGAAGGCGTGGTTGACCCACAAGGCGAGTATGTCTACTTCACCCGCTTTGGGCTGCAAACCACAGGGGATAATGCCAAGGTGTACCGCGGCGGCGCCATGGGCGAACTGTGGCGTTATCAACTGGGGCAGGACAAAGAGGCCGTGCGGCTGGGCAAAGAGCATCAGGGCTCGCTGCGTCATCCCATGCTGTGGCAGGGGCGGGTCTATTTTGTCTCGGATGCCGATGGCAATGCCAACATCTGGTCTATGGCCAGCGATGGCTCAGATCTTAAACAGTTGACTCAATATCGTGATTTCGAAGTGCGCACCCCCTATCTGGACGGCGGCCGCATAGTGTTCCAGCTGGGCGCCGATATTCACCTGTGGGACCTGGCTTCCGGGCAGGAGCAGAAGCTGGATCTGCGTCTGGCCTCCGACTTCCCCGAGCGGCGTGAACATTGGGTTAAAGATCCGCTCGATTTTGCCACCAGTGCCAGGCTGGCCCCGGCTGGTGACAAGGTGGTCATCACTGCCCGCAGCCATGTGGCGCTGGCGACTACAGATGGTTCCCGCCTGGTAGAGCTGGACTCGGACGGCAAGCATAGAATGCGCAATGCACTGATGAGTCATGACGGCCGTTGGGTCTATGCCATCTCGGATGCTTCCGGTGAGCAGGAGATCTGGCGTTATCCCGCCGATGGCAGCGCTGGCGCCAAGCAGCTGACCCAAGATGGCAACACATTGAGAATGAGCCTGGAGCTGTCGCCCAATGGGCGTTATTTGGCACATGATGATTATGCCGGTAATTTATGGCTGCTGGATCTCAAAGACGGCAGTAACAAGAAGATAGTGACCAACAACGAAGGTCTTGGCCCCTATGCCGATATCCGTTGGTCGCCGGATAGCCGCTTCCTGGCTTTGACTCGCTCGGAAGTCGGTGCCCAACGAAGCCAGGTGATGCTTTACTCGCTGGAATCCGCCAAGGGCGATATGCTGACCAGCGACAAATACGAGTCTTTCTCGCCCAGTTTCAGCCCGGATGGTCAGTGGCTCTATTTCCTGTCAAACCGCGAGTTCCAGGCCACTCCATCTTCGCCTTGGGGCGATCGCAACATGGGCCCCGTATTTGACAAGCGTAGCCAAATATTTGCCCTGGCATTGAGTCAGGATGCCCGTTTCCCATTTCAACGTCCCAACGAGCTGCAAGGCGTTGCTGCCGGTGATGAAAAGGCCGTTGACGATAAGCTGAAAGTGGATTGGAAAGGCCTGAAGTCGCGGCTGTGGCAAGTCCCCATAGAGGCGGGCAACTACCAGAAACTGCAGGTATTGGGCCCGGGTCTCTATCTGCTCGATAGGGATATCACAGGCAAACAGTCGGCGCTCAAGCTGGTGAAGTTTGACCCTTTGAGCCCCAAGTTGGAAACCTTCGCTGATGATGTGCGCGATTATCAACTCTCGGCCGATCAGAGCAAGGTATTGCTGCGTAAGCAGAGCAATCCCAAAGAGATGGTGATAGTGCCAGTGGGTGACAAACTGCCGGGCGATCTCAGCAATGCCGTGGTGCAAACATCCCAGTGGCAACTCGCCATTCAACCGCGTCAGGAGTGGCAGCAGATCTTTGAAGATGCCTGGCTGATGCACAGAGACTCCTTCTTCGACAAGAAGATGCGCGGTGTCGATTGGCAAGCCGCCAAGGCCAAATATCAGCCATTGCTGGACCGGCTTACCGACAGACATGAGCTGAATGACATCTTCACTCAGATGATGGGTGAGCTCGATGCGCTGCACTCTCAAGTGCGCGGCGGTGACTTTGCCAAGGATCCCGACATGCCCAAGGCCGCCGAGCTGGGTGCACGTCTGAGTCAGGTGAAAGATGGTGTCAAGGTCAGTCATATCTATCGCACCGACCCTGAATTGCCGATGCAGGCCTCACCGCTGGCGCGCCCCGGGGTCGATGTCCGTGATGGCGACATCATCACCCATATCAATGGCCGTAAGTTGGCTACCCTGGCGCAGCTCACCTCCATGCTGCGTAATCAGGCCGACAAACAGGTGCTTTTGGGACTCAAGCGCGGTAGCAAGCAGCACAAGGTAATAGTGCAGGCTATCAGCAACCGTGACAATGCCAAACTCAGGTATCTCGATTGGGTCAATGCCAATGCCGATAAGGTGGCCAAGGCCAGTGATGGCAAGATAGGTTATCTGCATCTGTATGCCATGGGCAGTGGTGATATTGAGAGCTTTGCCCGCGAGTTTTACGCCAACTACGACAAGGATGGCCTGGTTATCGATGTGCGCCGCAATCGTGGCGGTAATATCGACAGCTGGATCATTGAAAAGCTGCTGCGTAAGGCATGGGCCTTCTGGCAACCTACAACAGGCGCGCCTTATGTCAACATGCAACAGACGTTCCGCGGCCACCTGGTGGTACTGACGGATCAGTTGACCTATTCCGATGGTGAAACCTTCTCCGCCGGCATAAAGGCGCTGGGACTGGCGCCCTTGGTGGGTAAACAGACGGCGGGTGCCGGGGTTTGGCTCTCGGGGCGCAACAGCCTCACCGACTGGGGCATGGCGCGGGTTGCCGAATATCCTCAGTATGCTATCGATGGCCGCTGGGTGCTTGAAGGCCGAGGTGTCAGCCCGGATATCGAGGTAGACAACCTGCCACTGGCAACCTTCAAAGGCAAAGACGCCCAGCTAGAGCGGGCTATCAGTTATCTCAAGGATGAACTGGTACGCGAACCCATACCGGCATTGAATGCTCGCCCCATGCCTCCCAAGGGTGAAGCGGACGATATTAAGTAAGCAGTGATAAAAAACAGGGGATGCATTTTGCATCCCCTGTGCAGGTGTTAGGGTGTTATCGGCCACGTGGTTCCCAGGTCGGTAGCACCCGTTTTTATTGCTCAGAAATTAATTTCCACTTCGGTATCGGCCGCCAGTGAGTTGGCGATAAAGCAGTTGGCATGTGCCTTTTCGTGGATCTTTTCCAGCGTTTCCCTATCTATCTCAGTGCCTTCGGCAAAAGTGACTTCAGGGTTGAGGCTCATGCGGGTCACGGCAATTTTACCAGACTCCTTCTTGCCGATTTCTGCGGTGGCGCTATCCCGGTAGCTCTCTACCGGTAAGCGCTTCAAGTGAGCTATGGTCAGGAAGGTCAGCATATGGCAGGACGACAATGCCGCCAGCAGACTCTCTTCCGGATTGACCTTGGCTTCATTGCCTTTGTATTCGGGGGCTGCTGATGCCAGCAGTTGTTGGCCTGTACCAAAGTCTATTTGATGATCGCGATTGAACTCTCCCTCGGGCGCCGGGCTGGTTTGCCAGGATACGGTCAGATGAAAACTCAATTGGATGCTCCTTGAGACGGTTTGCAAAGTAGCGGCCACTATAGCCTATTTGCCAAACCCTTGTCTGCCACAGGTCATCACGATTCCACCCGGCTCGATTTTTCTCAGTAAACCCAAGAGCTGTTTCTTGTTAACTAATTGTTTTAAATTGAATATTTGTGTTTTTTAACTTTAATGCTTTGGTCTTATCTCTTTGGTCATTCCACCTACTTTAGTCTTGCATCTGTCGTCTGGCGGCGCTATAACAACAGAGTGTGTAAACAAAATGTTTCAAATGTTAATAAAAATGATATTTCGAGATGGATCGAAATACTGATCAAAGACAAATTGCAGGAGAACATTATGCAGGCATTTTACAAGCCCCTCGCGGCAGCGGTTACCCTGGCGCTGTGCGTTGGTGCACAGGCTGCAGATAACGAACGTTACATCGTTAAGTTCAAGGAGGGGAAAGGCCCCAGCACTATGGCGCAGATGAAGGCTATGGGCGCCAAAATGGAACTGGATCTGTCGGCCCACAACGCCGCCGCCTTTTCCATCCCGGCTCAGGCTCTCAAGGGCCTGGCCAACAATCCCAACGTGGAATATGTCGAAGCGGATGTGAAACGTTTCCCGCTTTCACAGGTAGTGCCTTACGGTATTCCCATGGTACAGGCCGACCAACTCAGTGACGCCCAGACCGGTAATATGAAGGTCTGTATCATAGACTCAGGTTACCAGTTGGCCCATGAAGATCTGTCGGGCAACAATGTCGATGGTACCAATGACCCCGGTACCGGTAACTGGTACACAGATGAAAACCATCATGGTACCCATGTGGCCGGGACGATTGCCGCACTCAACAATGGGGTTGGTGTGGTTGGCGTAAACCCCAACGGCAATCTTAACTTGCACATTATCAAGGTGTTTAATGCCGATGGCTGGGGCTACTCATCCAGCCTGGTTGCCGCGCTGGACAAGTGTGAGCAGGCCGGCGCCAAGGTAATCAACATGAGCCTGGGTGGCAGCTTGAAGAGCCGCACCGAGGACAGCGCCTTTGCTGCCGCCGACAGCCGCGGCATTCTGAGTATTGCCGCCGCCGGTAACGACGGTAATACCCGTCACTCTTATCCGGCATCTTATAACTCTGTGGTGTCGGTTGCCGCAGTGGATGCCAACAAGCAGCATGCGGATTTCTCACAACGTACCAGTCAGGTTGAACTCTCCGGCCCGGGTGTCGGCGTGCTTTCCTCCGTGCCTATGGGCACTGCGCTGGTGGCTGCGGCCACAGTGGCCGGTAATGGTTACGAAGCCATAGGTATGGAAGGCTCACCTACAGGTAGCGCCGCCGGTACTCTGGCTGACTGCGGCACAGGTGAGAGCCAGTGTGATGCCGCCGGTAAGGTGTGTTTAATTCAACGCGGTAATATCGCCTTCTCCGACAAGGTGCTCGCCTGTGAAAATGGCGGTGGTGTAGCGGCCATTATCTACAACAATGAGCCAGGGGCCTTAAACGGGACTCTGGGTGAGGTGGTTACCGCCATTCCGTCTGTGGGTGTGAGTGATACCGATGGTGCGGCCATGTTGGCGGCAGTTGGCAGCAATGCCAGCGTTGATATCGGCGCGGGTAACTATGCTTACTTCGACGGTACTTCGATGGCGACACCTCATGTGGCAGGGGTTGCGGCCTTGGTGTGGAGTCATTTCCCTCAGTGCAGCAACAGTGACATTCGTGCGGCATTGCGTGCCACCGCCGAAGATCTCGGCGCTGCCGGCCGTGATGATGAGACGGGTTACGGTCTGGTGCAGGCCAAGGATGCAGTGGATTACCTGACCGCCAACGGTTGCTCGGGCGGTGGTACCGGCGGTGGCGGTGACACAGGTGGTTGTAAGGGCAAAGGCTGTAAGAGCCCTAAAAATCCTCGCTGATTGCTGGCTTTATTTTGAGATACGCACTAAAAAGCGCTGCTGTTGCAGCGCTTTTTCATGGCAGAGTTTGAGCCAAAATTGGTTAGATAAACCAACCCACAACAAAAACAACCGGCGCCAACATAAGCGCTTTAGGCAGACTGCGACCGAGATAGCTGAGCTGCAAAACCACAGGTAGGGCAGCCAGCGTCATCAGGCCGAAAAACAGTATGCTGCCATAACCCCAGCCATACCCCATGCCACAAAGCACAAAGCTTGCCAGCAGGGCCAACCAACCGCCCGCATATAGCAGGTGGCTTTCCAGAGTTTTGGGAGCGCGCCCCATGGCCTCACGGAAATGACCGAACATGGATATGGCCAGCAGGCCAAAGGCGAGATAAGTCAACGCAATAAGTGCAATCATCATCCGCGCACCGCCTGAAGTTTTTGGGCCTTGGCCGTTTGTTTCATTGGCTGCCTCCCCAAACGCTTGAAGGCAAATAAGCCAAGGGCTGCGAAGGCCAGTGCCAGCAGATCAAATCCCGCCAATTGCCACTGACCGGCCGCGAGGTTGCTCAGCAGGTTGGCTGGCGAGGTCAGGGCGTTCAGCAGCGGCAAGAACGCCAGTGCAGCTGTCAGCGCCGCCAGTTGAGCGCGCCACATGGCTCTGTCTCTGCGCCAGATAGCCAGCAAGCCGCTGATCAGCAGCAGAATAAAGAAGCTGTGAACCTCCCATTGACTGCGGCCAGGCAAAGAGGCAGGCAGCAGGCGATTGGCATAGAAAAAGGCCACTGTACCCAGTGGCAGACCGAGGATAAACATCAGGTTCAGCGTTTCCACCAGGCGCAGACCCAGGCTGGGCTTGGCGCCCTGACTGATGGCTTTTTGTTGTTTCTGGCGAATCTTTACCGCCCACATCAAGGTGCCGCTGGCTATCATCACGCAGCCGCTCAGCCCCAGAAGGAAGAAGAGCCCCCGCAGTGCGGGGCCGGAGAAACGGGCTGTGTGCAAGGACATCATGGCGTCGTGAGTCGCCTTGGTGGCGCTGATGTCACTGTCCGCGCTGTAGAGAAGATCGCCATCAGTACCGCTGAACACCATAAACAGCTCCCGTTCTGTGACTTGCTTGCCTGTGTTGAAAGTGACCACTACTCGGCTGTTGGCATCATCCGGGTTGATCACTGACACCGACTTGAGCGGCAGTTCGGCAAAGGTTTGCTGCACCTTGGGCAGTAAGCTTGCCAGTGGCAATTGAGGCGCGGCTTCATTGGCGGCAGCTATGCGGGTAAAGCTGCTGCCGGGGCGGGCTTCATTGATAAATTCCCGGCGGTCACTGTCATAGTTGACCAATATGCCCCAAGGCATATAGATGATCATCAGGGTGATAAGCCCGGTATAAGTGATCATCAGATGAAACGGCAGCGCCAGTACCGAACTGACATTATGGGCATCGAGCCAGGAACGGCTACCCTTGCCGGGACGGAAGCTGAAGAAGTCCTTGAAGATGCGCTTATGGATCACTATTCCTGAGATGATCGCCAGCAACATAAACATGGTGCAGAAACCGACAATCCAGCGTGCCGTGATGGCAGAGATATAGTGCAGATCGAAATGCAGGCGGTAAAAGAAGTTACCGCCGCGGCTCTCCCGCACTTCAGTCACATAGCCGCTATTATCGGCCTTGACTAGATGTTCACTGAAGGCGCCGCGGCGCTGCCCCGGCTCCGGCGGCTGTTGCCAGCCATAACTCAACATGGGGTGGCGCTCTGTGGGGAATTCAATCAGCCAGCGCTGGGCGTTGACCGCATTCTGCCTGAGATAATCCTCGCCCTGACTCAATTGCTCAGCAAGGCGGGTGTTATCGTAGGATTGGAACACCTCCTTGTGCAGCTCGGGCTGATTCCACAGGCTGATTTCATGGCGATAGTAGCTCAGGGTTCCGGCAAAAAACACCAGTAGCAGCACCCAACATACCAGCAGACCCACCCAGGTGTGGAGCCAGGTCATGGTTCGGAAAAAACTGTCTTTCATCTCAAACCCCCAGCAGTTTCAGCATGCCAAACAAGGCGGCTGCCAGCAGCAGGAGTTCTTGCCAGGCCCGCAAACTGCGTTTGACGCAAAATACCCTGATAACCACCATGGCGTAGATCAGAAAAGACAGCATCATGGCACTCACTGTACTGTCGATACGGCTCATAGGCAGGCTCACAGCCAACAGGGCACAGGCCAAAGACGCGATAAGATAACCGCCAACAATAGATGCCAGCGCCCGGCTGATAATGGTCAGGGCTTGGGGATAGCGCCTGGGAAACTGTAACAGAGATAGAGATTTCATGATTGCTGCGGATAGTCATTGACCACCAAGGGAAACAGATGCGCTGATTCTAGCTTAATAATAATTAATGATAAACATTACCATTCGTGTTTTACCTGTAAATAACGCCTGTATCGAACCGGCAGCTGACTTGATACAGAAGGGGCTGGAAATACTGAACTGAATTAAAACAGGCCAATAACCGGCGATAAAAACAGCACTAAACAGGGAACAAGATGAACTCTGGATTAATTTTGACCATGCAAGAGCAGAATGAGGCACTGATCGAGCTTTATTTGAACATTGGCCCTTGTGTTTTACGCTGAAAGCCCCAAGCTCTATAAGTGAATCAGCAGAAAAAAGGAAAACCTATGAAAATTCAGCTTTCAGGTCATCATGTTGAAGTCACAGCAGCAGTACGTAGCCATATCGAAGAGAAGTTTTCCAAAATCGCCAAGCATTTCCCCAGCCTGTTAGGCTTGGATATCATCATTGCCAAAGAGCATGGCGTACATCAGGTTGATATTCGAACCAATTACGAGGGGGTGGCAGTCGCGGCCTCCGGCAAGAACGAAGTCATGTATCCGGCCATCGCCGAAGCAGGCAAAAAACTGGAAGCGGCGCTCAAGCACAGAAAGGGGCAACTCAAGGCCGATCTTCATGAAAAACCCGAGGTGACCACCCCGGAAATTGCCCACGAGATTATCCAGGAAATGGAACTGCGTTAATTCAAGTGCATTAACATTTACGTAGAAATAAAAAGGGACCATCTGGTCCCTTTTTATGTTTCAAAACCTTGGTCTTATTCGATGATCTCGGCGTTGTGATAGACATTTTGCACGTCATCACAGTCTTCCAGTGCGGCAATAAACTTGTCGAACTGGGCGACATCTTCACCGGACACTTCCACCATGTTCTGTGGTACGAAAGTGATCTCTTCCATCTCAAAGTTGACTTCGGGGAAGGCTTCCAGCAATGCCGTCTTGGCCTTGTAGAATTCGGTGTTGGGGGCGTAGACACTGATCATGCCGTCTTCCAACTCGACATCGGCAACATCGACATCGGCCATCATCAGGGCCTCGAGCACCACTTCATCATCTTCACCGGGGAAGACAAATACCGCCTGGTGATCGAACATGTGGGCCACAGTGCCTGGACCACCCAGCTTGGCATCATTCTTCACAAATGCCTGACGAACCTCGGTGAAGGTGCGCTTGCCGTTGTCGGTCAGACAGTCGACAATCACCATGCAGTTACCCGGGCCGAAACCTTCATAGCGGGCAGTATCATAGTCTTCACCGCCACCACCTTTGGCCTTGTCGATAGCCCGGTCAATAACGTGTGCCGGCACCTGATCTTTCTTGGCGCGTTCAATCAGGCGCCGCAGTGCCAGGTTACCGTCGGGATCGACACCGCCACCCTTGGCACACACGTAGATCTCTTTACCGTAACGGGAGTAGACCTTGGTCTTCTGTGCGGCCGTCTTGGCCATGGATTCCTTGCGGTTTTGATATGCTCTGCCCATCTTTGCAATGTCTCATCAATGCGTTGAAAAAGAGTGGCAGATTCTAGCAGCTTTCCCGCACTAAATGCACCTGTCCGCCCGCTGGGCTGCCGGCAGTGTGAAGCCACGCCTGATCATGCTTACCGTCTCCCGCCGCAGAATCTCATTACCTCACTATAGACTTATGTCCAATTCGGCAGAGCGCCGTGCTTTGGGTTATGCTGAAAAACTCAAGGATCCCTTGTTTGGCACAAACCAACAATAAGGATAGGAAGGGAGGCTGCATGTCTGAGGAAAACCGTATTTTGCCTATGCTGGCGGGGTTGCTGCTCGGCGCGCTGGCGCTGGGTTGCGCTCAGTTGGCTTTAAGTGCCGACAATCTATTGCTTTCACTGCTTGGATGGAGTCTTGCGCTTATAGGCCCTGTATTGGCGCTGCGCTGGGCTTCCCGCCCTGCGGTCCAAGGCGCCAAGCAGACATCCGGTGAGGGCGCAGGTGATGAAAAGGCGGCGCAGCAACTGGGCCAGGATGCCAGTCGTATCGCTATCGGCGCTGCCGAAGTGTCTCACTTTGTTGACCAACTCAAGTTCACTCTGGACTCCAGCGGTCAGCAAGCCGGGCAAATTGCCGTGGCGGCCAGTCAGCTGAGTCATACCACCGTGGCTTTGAGCGAACATGCCGAAGTGGTGCTCAATCAGGCAAAGGCATCCCGCAGTGTCAGCATTGAAGGGCGCCAGTATGCCGCCAGTGGTTTTCGTGCGGTTGAAGCCTTGAGCCTGGATGTCGACAAGGCCGCCTCCGGCGTGGGGCAACTCAAGGCGCAGGCCGATGCCATAGGCAAAATCACCGAAGTGATTGACAGTGTTGCCGCCCAGACCAATCTGTTGGCGCTCAATGCCGCCATTGAAGCCGCCAGGGCCGGAGAGGCGGGTAGAGGCTTTGCCGTGGTGGCCGATGAAGTGCGCAGTCTGGCGGCCAAGACCGCAGAGGCTACCCAGAACATTGCCGCCATGTTGACCCAGATTAGAGAGCTGACCGACGGCACCTCACAGCTAATGAATCAGGTGGTTAGCCAAACCGCCGGCGCCGTGGATGCCATGAATTCACTGGAGCAGAGGTTTGACAGTATCGCTTCGGGTGTCGAGGACTCGGCGCAGGCGTTGGAGCAGATTGAGGCCGCGTTGCGTGAATATCGCGGCACTACGGCGGATATTTCCAATGCTATTACCCATATCAGCGAGTCGCTGACAGATACAGGTCGTCGCAGCGAGCAGATCTCCCGTCAGGCCTTTGGGCTGTCGCAGACCACAGAGGGAATGTTCCGGGCGCTTTCGCATTGGGATACCGGCAGTTTCGATCAGCTTATTCTCAAAGAAGCGCAGCAGGCCGCCAAGGCTTGCGGCCAAGCGTTGGAGCAAGGGTTGGCGGAAGGCAAGTTTACTGAGCAGCAGTTGTTTTCGCCGCAATATCGGCCGATAGCGGCGACAGAGCCACCCAAATACAACACCGCCTTTGACGGTTTTACCGACAAGCACTTTCCGGCCTTGCAGGAGCCGATACTGGAGCGTCACCGGGAGGTGATTTACGCCGGTGCGGTCGATAAGAAGGGCTACTTTCCGACTCACAATCAGCGTTTTTGCCAGCCGTTGACCGGTGATAGGGAGCGGGATATGCTGCAAAACCGCACCAAGAGATTGTTCAACGACCCAACTGGGATCCGCTGCGGCCAGCACACAGAGCCGGTGCTGCTGCAGACCTATAAGCGTGACACGGGTGAGGTGATGCACGATCTCTCTGTGCCCATCTATGTTAAGGGCAAACACTGGGGTGGCTTTCGGATAGGCTTCAAGGCCCAGTGATGCTGCTGTGCGTAGGCGTCTTGGGCGCTCAAGGCTTGCGGCCGGCTCAGAGACTCAGATGCTCATACAGCTCTGTGGCCAGGGCACTGAGTTCATCGGCGCTCGGATGAGTATGGGCATAAGTGCGCAGGCCATAAATACCCATCATCAGAAACCGGGTCAGCTGCGCTGGATCTTTATCGGCGGCCAGTTCACCTTGCACCTGGGCCTGCTGCAGTATCTGCTGCAACGCCGTTTGCCATTGCTGTAGATGTTGGCTCACTCTCTGTTGTACAGCCAGATCTTGCTCACCCACTTCGCTCAAGGCTTTGACCAAAAGGCAGGCCTGGCTGGCATCACAGCTGAGGCACTCGCTGACTATGTTGTCCAGATAACGCCGCAGGCATTCGAGCCGTGAACCCTCGGCCGGGAAAAAGCCCTGTAGCTGCTGCTCGCGATCGGCGTGGTACTGGTCAATCGCTGCCAGAAACAGCCCGTGCTTATTGTCGAAGGCACAATAGATAGACCCCGGATGCAAGCCGGTTGCCCGGGTCAGATCCTGCATACTCGTCTTGCTGTAACCCTTGGCCATAAAGGCATTCATGGCGCTGCGCAGCACTTTCTCGCGATCGAATTCGGCGTTTCTCATAAGATGATTTCCCACTTTGATGCGCCGAGTTTACTGCAATTTGAATATTTGTTCAAAAAAGTCTTGAATGATCATTCAACAATCTTTATCTTGAACGAACATTCAAATAGGGGCTCAGCTCCTCAGGCTCTGAATAAGGCGAATGCCAGTGACTGAGCCGTTAACTCGCCAAGGGCAGGAACCATGTACCAGAACTTGTTTGAACAGTATCGTCTCAATGACAGCATCACACTCAATAACCGCTTTATGATGGCGCCGCTCACCCGTTGTATGGCCGATGCCGATTTGGTGCCGATAGATGCCATGTTGGCTTACTACGCCCGCCGCGCCGAGGCTGGGCTGATCATCAGTGAAGCCACCATCATTCGCCCGGATGGGCAGGGCTACCCCAACACTCCTGGGCTCTTTACCCAGGCTCAGATTGCCGGTTGGCGCCGGGTGACAGATGCCGTGCATGAAAAGGGCGGCAAGATTTTTGCCCAGCTGTGGCACACAGGCAGGGTCGCGCATCCGCACTTCTTTAATGGTGAACATGTGTTGGCACCATCAGCCGTGGGCGTTGAAGGTACAGTGCCGAGAATGCGCGAGCTGAGCTACCAAACTCCAAAGGCGGCCAGCAAGGCCGAGATTGCTGAACTGGTGCGTGATTACGCCAAGGCGGCAGAAAACGCCATTGAGGCCGGTTTCGATGGTGTGGAGATCCACGGTGCCAACGGTTATCTCATCGATCAGTTCCTGCATTACGACAGCAACCGACGTGAAGATGAGTACGGTCAAACGCCTGAAAACATGAGCCGCTTTGCCCTGGAAGTGGTGGATGCCACCATAGCCGCCATAGGTGCAGATCGCACGGCGCTGCGTTTGTCACCCGGGGCATACTTTAATATGAGTGCCGATCCCCGTGACCGCCAGGTGTTTGATTATCTGCTCGCCGAGCTTGGCTCCCGCCGATTGGCCTATCTGCACGAGGGCATGTTTGACGACAACATGCGCTTCGACTTCCTCGATGGCCGGGTATCGGACTACATGCGCCGCCACTACCAGGGAAATCTGGTGGGTGTGGGTGGTTACAGCCCGGAAACGGCCGCCGAGGCGATTGCTGCCGGGCGTTTTGATCTGGTCGCCATAGGCCGCCCCTTTATTGCTAACCCTGACTATATCGCCAAGGTTCGCAGCGGCGAGAGCCTGCAGGATTACTCGGATGAGATGTTGGCCACTCTCGACTGAAACAGGGCATCCCGGCCAGAGTACCCTTAACCCGCTTAGCCATGGCGCCATCGAGATGCAGTATTGGCGGCGCCTGGCGTCCTTGTAGAATTGCCCCATATTTGGCGAGTATTTTGGCATACTCGCCGTTTTTTTTGATTGTCTCCAGCCCTTGATTGAACTCGGCAATCAACTTAGCGCCATGGGGATGAAGGCGACTGGTGCTCAGGTGCAGGTTGCGGATATCCAGTGGCGGACCGGTAAAGTCGAAGCTATCTTCCTGTTGCAGACGCCAGAATGTATCTGTGGCGACAATCTCATCCTCCAGAGTCAAATCCAGACGACCCACTGCCAACATCTTCAGATTGGACTCCAGACTGTTGTTGGGCACGCGAATAAAATCGCTCGCGGCGCGAAAACCGGTTTGATAGCTGTATCCGCGTACCACGCCGATTCTTTTCCCCTTGAGGCTGTCGAGATCTGTGTATTCAAAGGGATCGCCACGGCGCTTGATGAAACGCTGGCGATTTTGCAGATAAGGCTCGGAAAACAGCAGCACTTGCTCTCGCTCCGGCGTATGCCAGGTGGCCAGCAGCAGATCGGTTTTGGCCTCTTTTACCGACCTCAGTGCCCGGGCCCAGGGCTTTAACTCCACCTGCAAGCGATAACAGTGAACCGCCAGCGCGCTCTGAACTATTTCCAGTGCCAAACCGGCTTTGCCATCGGCCTCAATAAAAGGGGGCCAGGGATCATTGGTCAGTGTCAGATGTAGCGGTACCGCCGGTTCAGAAGTCGAAGGGGATGCTGGATTACAGTTGGCGCAAGCCAGCCATGGCTGTAGCAGAAACAGCAGAGCAAATACCCAAGTCAGTTTCATATTTGACCCTTCATATCAGAGGCTTGGAACCCAAAAGTGCTGAAAGAAAGCTGCAGGTGTCGTCAGCATCCCATAAATCCGCATGTAATTGCAACGTTACCAAATGCTACGAAATTGTTTGTTTTTGTTTGTTATATCTGGAGGGCAGATTTTCTGCGTAATTGAAAGCAAGAGTCTTAAAGAGGACCTATGACTATAACAAATAATCAGCTTGGAACGCGGTTCCGGCAGACGGCGCTGGCCAGTCTGACCGCGCTCTATTTCGGGGGCATGATGAGCGCCACCGCCCAGGTTCAGATGCAACCCGTGGGCAAAGGCAATTTCTATCAGCCGAGTTTTACCAAAGAACAGGTGTTGGCGGCAGACAAGGCTCGTAAGGCGAGCCTTGAAGGCGACATCTATGCCGGTCAGCCGGGTGTGCTCAACCAGGTATTGCGCCAGCGGACGCCGGAACAGATATTTCAGCCGGATCCATCTGTCAGTGGCGTTCAGAGCTATATAGTGCAGCTTAACGAAGAACCTCTGGCAACCTATGACGGCAGTATTTCCGGGCTGGCGGCCACCAAGGCACCGAAAAATCGCTCGCTGATCGCCAAAGGTCGGGTCAGTGTCAATACGACTGATGCCAGGGCTTACAGCCGTTTCCTGGAAAAGCGTCAGGACAGTTTCGTAAATCGCGCCCGTCAGGCCGGTGCCAATCTACAGTTGAAACAGCGCTTCACCATTGCCAGTAATGCCATGGTGGTAGAGATGACTCAGGAAGATGCCAAAATTCTTGCCCGCCAGAGTGGCGTCAAACGGATAACCCCCAACCGCATTTTCCAACTGCGTACCGACAGAGGGCCTGAGTTTATCGGCGCCGATCGGATCTGGCTCGGCCAGGACCCGAGTACAGGCCTGGCCGCCAAGGGTGAAGGTATGCTGGTCGGGATCATAGATACCGGGGTTAACACAGATCACCCGGCCTTTGCCGAGGATCAAGACTATGTGCGTTTGAACCCGCTCGGCAGCAACAAGTTTACCGGTGATTGTATCGACAGCCCTGAGTTGTGTAACAACAAACTGGTGGGGGTACATTCCTACCCCGAGATCACAGATGTTTACGGGGCGCCGGAATTTCAGGCCAACCCCTGGGGCACACCTGTCATGTTGCGCCCGGCCAATGGTGAGGACTATAACGGCCATGGCTCCCACACTGCCAGCACAGTAGCTGGTAACCATCTGGACAATACGCCTTTGCAGGCTGCAACCGGTGATGCCACCAGTGATGGGGTCAATGTGCCCTTTAACTTCCCGGCTACCAGCGGTGTAGCGCCGCGGGCGCATATCATCTCTTACCAGGTGTGTTGGCCCGGCAACGGTGGTGATCCCTATGCCGGTTGTCCCGAGTCGGCGATTCTGGCCGCCTTTGAAGATGCCATTGCCGACGGGGTAGATGCGATAAACTTCTCCATCGGTGGCGCCGAATCTTTGCCCTGGGCCGACCCTATGGAGTTGGCGTTTCTGGCCGCCCGTGAGGCGGGAATTTCTGTGGCTGTCGCCGCCGGTAATGCCGGTGCTTATTGGAGTGCGGATCACAGCTCTCCCTGGGTGACGACAGTTGGCGCCACCACCCACGACAGGGTGCTGGAAGCCGGTAACAAGCATATCGACAATTTCGGCGGTAACGAACGCTATCGCCCGTCCGAGCCTATTGTGGGCAAGAGCTTCTCCGGCGGCATTACTGGTGAGGTGGTGCTGGCTGAAAACTATGCCGACCCTGACCCCAGCGATGATTTCAACGCCGCCTCCTGTAACGTACCTTTCCCCGCCGGAACCTTCCGCGATGACCAGATAGTCATCTGTGAGCGTGGTGACATTCCCAGAGTGGACAAGGCCAAGAATGTGGCGGCTGGCGGCGCCGGTGGTTTTATTCTGCAAAACGTGGACTATCAGGTCGACAATCTGGTGGCCGATAGCTTTGTGATCCCTGGGATCCAGGTAAAGCAGAGCGACCGATACAAGCTGAAAAACTGGGTCAGATACAGTGATCCCGGCACGGCCATAGCGACTATCTCGGACTTCAGCAACGAGTATCTGTTTGATGATGCCCTGGCCAATAATCTGGCGCCTTTCAGCTCAATGGGCCCGAGCCGTACCAACAACACCTTGGTGCCGGATCTCAGCGCTCCCGGGGTACAGATTTACGCTGCCAACGCCGATGATCAACCCTTTACCGGTGCGCCGGATGCCTCCGACTGGACCTTTATGAGCGGCACCTCAATGGCGGCGCCTCATGTGACAGGTGCCATGACACTGCTGATGCAGCTGCATCCCGAGTGGACCCCGGCCGAAGTGCAGTCGGCGCTGATGATGACTGCCGGGCCTGTGTATCTCAACACAGGTTATGAGTTGCTGGAGCCTTTCTATCACTTTATGGCCGGCGCCGGCGCCATTAATGTTGCCCGTGCGGCCAATACCGGCCTGGTGATGGATGAGACCATAGAAAATTACCGCAATGCCAATCCGGAGAACGGTGGGATAGTCAACTGGCTCAACTTGCCTTCCATGGTGGAAATGGCCTGTGAGCAAAGTTGCAGCTGGATGCGCACAGTTACAGCCACCCGCGACGGCAGTTGGAGTGCCGAGGCTTTGGGTAAGGAGCAGGGCTTTGAGCTCAGTGTTTCTCCCGAGAACTTTACCCTGGTCAAGGGCGAAAGTCAGACTCTGGTGATCAAGGCCAAAGTGCCGCCGTTGATTGAGTCCAACGTCAATCCGGGTGAGCCGGGAGCGCCTTGGCAGCAGGTACAAAACAAGGACGCCTTCTTCAACGGTGAGCTCAGACTCACTGAAGCGTCAGGCACTTCCCCTGAGTTGCATATGCCGGTAGTCGTGGCCAGTAAGGCTGATCAGATGCCGGTATCCATGGACCTGGATATCAGCCGGGCTCAGGGCAGTGAAACCCTGAAGATGAATACCTCGGCCTATGCTCAACTGACGCCTCGTTTCTACGGCCCGGTGCAGCCTGAGCTAAAAACTGCCACTCTGGAAGCAGTGGCGCCATTCCTTGATCTGGAATACATAGAGAAGGGCTGGGATATTCAAACCGTCACGGTTCCCGAAGGCGCCAAGCGTTTGGTGGTGGAAGTGCAGAGCGCCAAGCGCACCAGCACGCTTGAGGAGATGAACCCCCGTTATTCAGGGGTGTTCCCCTTTGTGATCCTGGGGCGGGATGCCAACGGCAATAACGGCTTTATCCCTTCGCAAGAGGAGATGGAGCAGGATGACAGGGCGCTCAAGGCAGAATACGATGCCGAGCTGGTGTGTTTCTCTTCCAGCCAAGCCGAGCACAACCTCTGTAGTCTGGAAAACCCGGCCCCCGGTACCTATTGGTTTGCCACCGCCATGGCCTATGGCAAGGGGGAAGTGGAAGCTGTGACCGGCCATGCGGTGATCATGGCCGATGACGATTTCGGTATGTTGAGCCTGGATGGTCCGGCGTCGCATGATGGCAATGGTGACTATCAGTTGACCCTCAACTGGAATATTCCCGATGCCAAGCAAGGGGATGTCTTCTATGGCGGTATGGATCTCGGTGCCGGCCCAGGCGCTGAAGGTTCTTTCGGTTTCAGTGCCCTCAATATCCGCCGCGGCGAGGATGCCGTCAGCTGGTCAGTCAGTCAGGACAAGGCGCTGAGCGAAGATGTGGTGGATGTTACCGTTAAACTGGCGGCCAACCTGGAATCCCGCGATCGTAACTATGAGTTGCAGCTCAAGTTACCCGAAGGCATGCGTTTGGCACCGGCGACCATCAAGAGCAATAATCCAGCGGTTGCCGAAGCGATTGTTGCCGATGAAAGCGGCCTGACGCTGACTGGCCTGCAGCCCAGCACCCGCCTGGTGGAGCGGCAGTACAAGGTCAGTACCAACCTCAACGATGCCATGTGTCGCACGCCTATGATTGATGAGTACTCCACCGGTGGCTACATAGATCTCTTCGGCGAGTTTGGTATGCAGCCCAACGCCGACTGGTTGGCCGGCGACTCTCAAGTCAGTGTCGATGTGCCTATCGATTGGCTGTTCTATAAAGAGGGCGCCGAGTTCAAGGTATACAACCAGGCCAATGCCGGTTATATGCGGATGCATACTGTGGGCGCGTTGCAGTTTAACACTGCCTACTGGTATATGGGCGCGCACCGCGGCCCGGGTTTTCTGTATGAGGCGCTGGCCCCCTTCTGGCGTGGCAGTTTTGAGATGAAGTACCGCCGCCATTGGGAAGAGCCTTGGGGCCTGACCATAGCCACTCAGGACAAGGAAGAGCGTCCGGACCTGGGGGACTTGTTGTTCCTCGAGTTTGATAATGTTACCGACCGCCAGACAGGCCAGGAGTTTGACTTCCAGACCATACTGCGCAGCGGTATCGACGATCATCCCGGCATGTACGAGATCATCTATGCCTACCAGAACCTGGGGGCCGATGTGGCCGACGGGGCTGTGTTTGTCGAAGGCTTTGACAGTACCTGGTCTGGGGACGCGGGGCCGAAGAATGGCTATCTTTATGAGATGCTGGGCTTCGATAACCTGGATACCTTGCTTAAGGATGATCTGGTGATCTGCTTTGATTACACAGGGCCTGAGCAGAGCCGGGTCGAGCTGAGCTTCAAGGCGGCGATTCAACCCGGGGCTACCGGGAAGGCGCTTGCCATAACGCTTAATTACGATCTCGAAGGCGGCGAGCCGGGCACTTTGAGCCATCAGATTGCGGTTAAAGGCAATATCCAGCTGGCGCTACTCAGTGACATGAGTGTTGCCGAAAATGGCCGTATAGACGGTATTGCCGTGACCTATGTCGATGCCGATAAAGTGCCGAATCTGTTGGAGGTCAGTGGTGAACACATCAGCGCCGAGATTGACGGTGACAGCTTCAACCTGATCCCCGAGGCAGATTTTCACGGTGAAACTCTGGTCACGGTAACTGTGCGTGATAGCCTCAACAGTGGCGATGCCGCCAGCACCAGCTTTATGCTGAAGGTGGAGTCCGACGGGGTTGCCCCTGTGAGCCCTCCAGAGCCGCCGCTGGAGGAGTCAGACTCGGGTGGTTCGCTCGGCTGGAGTGTGCTGGCGCTATTGTCTCTTGGCTTGTTACGGCGCAAGCGCTGAGACTGAGCTAAACAAAAGCCAAAGCTAGATCCAAAGCCAAACCTGAGTCCGGGTTATCACTTGGGCCAGGTGCCCCAAACGGGTAACAGGGCAGATAAAAAATCCCCGCAGGTTGCATCAGCGGGGATTTTTATTGCCAGGGCTCATTCAAAGCGGTTATTTACAGGGCTAATCATCACGATTGATACAGATTGACTTCGACAGGCCCCGGCATGCCTTCAGTCAGAAGCCTTGAACACCAATTGTTGTGTAAGTCACTCTCTACAAAAGAGAAGGCCACGAGGACTTATAGGCACCTTCCCTAAGGAAGACGCCAATTGAGATCGAAGTCGTAGCGGATACCGGCAGCCACTATCGACTCATCCTCTCGGTTGTCATAGTTTTGCGCCAGATATTCAAGGTGTAAACGTACATTATTCAGCGGCTGCCATTCCAGTGTCAGGTTGTAACCGTCATAGTCCAGGCTGCTGAAATCTTCTATGCCATCTTTAAACCAGAAGTAACCCAGCTTGAGTTTGTAGTCCTTGCCAAGCGGCAGTGCCAGCGCGCCATCAAAGGTATCGCCATCTCGATTGTTAGCACTGACAAAGTCATACTCCTTGCGTTGGTAACTGGCGGCGGCATAGATGCCGTTGTGCCAGGTATAGGCTGCTACCGCGCCCCACACCTGCTCGTCACCCTGCTTGATATCGCCGGCATATTTATCCTGGGCCAGCCAGGTCAGCCCCAGATGCAGCTGCTGCCAATCGAATCCCGCACCCAGGTTGATGATATCGGCACCGCTATTGTATTCGCTGTCATCAAATACTGCCGAAGCCATCAGGGTGAAAAGCTCAATGTTAACTTGATAAATTAAAGCGTTGTCGACAAAGAAGGGGCTTTCCTGATTGTAGCCAAAGGGGCTGTTGGCATTGTTGAAAATGTCAGTGTATTCCGCCACCAGGGTATATTGCACCGGGCGTTGCCGCCCCAGAGTCAGCTTGCCGTATGGCGAGTCGACTCCGGCAAACGCCAGTCTCGCCTCACCGAAGCGGCCATTATCATCGATACGGATTTTCCATTCCCCTTGCGCCAGAGCACGCCAGCCGGGAAGAAACTCGGTTTCTGCCTTGACTCCAATTCGCGACAGTGCATCGCCTATGTCCCACTGATCTTTGCCGCGATCCCTGTATTCCAGTGTTGGGCGCAGCGAGCCGTACAGAGTGAATTGGCTGGCGCCAAGGGAGGAGGTCATCGAAGGAGCCTTATCCTGCATCGTTTGACTGGCGGCAGGCTCAGGCTTGCCGGCTTGTTGCGACGATGCAGAGGTTTGGCTTGTGTCATGGGCCATCATTGGCGAGTGAGTGCCGGATTGTTGCAGCTGGGCTTGCAGTAGCTGCTCCAGTTCCATGACTCTTTGTTCCAATGCCTTGATGCGTTGCTCTTGGCTGCTGTTTTCGGCATTTGCCAGCAGCGGCAGCAGACAGGCGCTCAATATCAGGAGTTTGCCTTTCATATCGACTCTCCGGTAGCTGTGGATACGGTGCGCCCGGGCTTGTTACCTGGGCGCACTGGCGGTTTCAGACAATAAACTTGTTGAGTATGGCGTCCTGCTGCCGTACCTGTTCGGTTTGGGTATGCATGGCTGAGTTGGCCTGTGTCGCCGAATCCGATACCTGCACCGACAGATCCTTGATCCTGACCGTGTTGTTATTGATCTCTTCGGCCACCAGGCTCTGCTCTTCGGCGGCCGAGGCGATTTGCAGATTCATATCGGTGATCTGCTGAATGGCATCGCGGATACGGTTCAGCGCCTCATTGGCACCTTCTGCTTTGGTAACCGCTTCCTGGGTGGTGTCCTTACTTTGATTCATCACGTCGGCCACGGCGCGGGATCCGGCCTGCAACTGCTCTATCATGGCGCGAATTTCTGTGGTGGATTCCTGGGTGCGCTGTGCCAGAGTGCGCACTTCATCAGCCACCACGGCAAAACCTCGGCCCGAATCACCGGCTCTGGCGGCCTCAATGGCGGCGTTGAGTGCAAGCAGATTGGTTTGATCGGCAATATCATTGATAACACTCAGAATCGTCGCGATATTGCTGGTGGCGGTTTCCAGCTCTTTGACCTCTTGCACTGCCATATCAATCCGCTCTGACAGGGCATTGATTGCATCTGTGGTGGCGCTGACCACCTGAGTGCCGACACTGGTGGCGCTATCGGCGTCTTTGGCTGCGGTGGCGGCACCCTGGGCATTACGGGCAACATCCGACGAGGTGGTGGCCATTTCGTGCATGGCGGTGGCCAACTGTTCCAGCTCATGCAACTGGGATTTCATGGCGTCTGTGGATTGCTGCAGCTCGGCCGAGGTCATTTCAGAACTCTGCAATATCTGCTGCCCTATGGCCTTGGACTGGGTGATGAGCTGTTGCAGACTGGCGGTAAAGCTGTTGAAGCCAGATGCCAGTGCCGAGAATTCGGCGTCAGTGTCCGTATCCAGTCTCTGGGTCAGATCCCCTTCGCCCGAGGCGACATCTTGAATCGCCTTGTTAAGGGTTTCCAGAGGCCGCATCAGTGTTTTGATCAGCATCAGCAGCAGTGTGATGCTGACTATGACGGCAATAATGGCGTAAAGGACAGAGCTGTTGCGCAGTTCGCTGACGGCGGCATAGGCGATATCTTCATCCAGCAGGGCACCGACGTACCAGTTCTCACCACTGACCTTGGCAAAATCCAGGGTATAAGGTTTACCGTCCAGTATTACCTGCTGCGGATCTTCACTTAACGCCACCTTGGGCAGGAAGTTGCTCATGGGTTTGCCGTTCAGCTCTGACTTGGGGTGGGCTATGGTGGTGCCATCGCCCGAGACGATAAACACATAGCCGGCATTGAAGAGTTTGACTTGATTGACCAACTCGGCCAAGCCGACCAGGCTGACATCATAAAAAATGGCGCCGATAAAACGGCCGCTGTCTTTGACCGGAGTGGCGATGGAAACCAGGATTTCCCCTGACGCCGAGTCGGCATAGGGCGCTGTGATAATCAAAGCGTCGGCTTGTTTGGCGTCCTTGTACCAGGGGCGCACCCTGGGGTCCCAACCGGCTCCGGGATCCCAGGCGGGATTGTTGTTGATGTTCGAGCCATCGCTTTCATAACCGAAGCCGACCAGAAGGAAGCTGTTTTTTATTACTGGACGGGTGATCACATCGCGGATATGTGCGGGCGAAAGATCGGTTTCCAACATACTGGTTGAATAAGCGGCCAGTTTCTTGCGCGAGTCCAGCTCAGAAGAAACCGTGTTTTTGAGTCCATCCATGATTTCGGTCACGCTGGCTCCTACCTGAGCCTGCATCTGTTCCTGTACCGCAAAGTATTGCTTGGTGGAAAGCAGTGCAACTGTTACCAAAAGCAATGCAGAGGAGGCGGCGACAATCTTATGGCTGAACTTCATTGTTTATCCTCTGATAATGTTGACGTATCCCATAAATATATAGACATAAATCTACCCAGCGGCCATTGCGACCGGGACAATCTAGTACATTTGTTTAACAAGAATAGTGCAAGCCGAGGGGTTTTAACTAAGGATGTTTAATAAATGTGAACCAATAAGGCTTTCCTGCGCCATATTCTAACTGGGGCTGCTGGAAATATGGCTTAAACAACGCCCCTTGCGCATATAAGGGAAGGTGAGAACAAGTCCCATGCGTGCTCTGCGTCGGCTTACAGGCCTGGATGCAAGGCGTGGTTCGCAGCAAATGGCCTTAGTCCTTTGCAAGAAGCACAGCAGGCAGGCTTGTAAGCCACGCCCTTCGGGCTTTCACAGCAACCAGCTTTCTGCGTTATCCGACTTCGACAGGCCCCGGCATGCCTTCAGTCAGATGCCTTGAACGCCAATTGCTGTGCAAGCCACTCTCTACAAAAGAGAAGGCCACGAGGACTTATTCGCATCTTCCCTAGGAGCGGCACAGATTACTGGTTATCGGTTGCCGTTTGTTTGATAAATTCGGCGACATTTTCACCGGCTATGCGACCAAATACTATGGTATCGGCTATCGCATTACCCGCCAGCCGATTGGCACCGTGGACGCCACCTGTTACTTCACCGGCGGCATAAAGGCCGGCAATAGGCTTGCCATCTTTATTCAATGCCCGGGTGTCAGTGGCGATTTTAAGGCCGCCCATAGTGTGGTGAACCGCAGGCTTAACCTGCACGGCATAGAGTGGGAAATGCAGATCGTCGGCCATATTCTTGCGGCCAAAATCGCTGTCCTTGCCACTGGCCTGAAAACCGTTATAGCGTTTGACGGCGGCTGCCGCCGCTTCGGCATTCATTTGGGTTTTGGCTGCCAGCTCTTTGGCGTCGGCGGCTTTGTAGATGATACCCAGCTCCAGCATGCCCCGCAGTTGCCCCAGACGTTCAAACACGGTTTCATCAAATACCAGCCAGGCGTCTTTTCCAGGTTGAGCCCAGATGCACTCGGAGACTTTGTCCCTGGGGCCCATCTCGTCACAGAATCTGGCCCCATCGCGGTTCAGCAATATGGCTCCGGCGCCGCGTGCTGTGCCTGAAATAACCATTTTACCGGCTGCTGCTGTGGGGAAGGCCTGGATTTGGTCGACATCCACAGTATCCACGCCAATGGCGGTGGCAAAGGTGAGTGCATCGCCGACATTGCCCGGGTTATTGGTAGAGTCCACGCCCTTGAGATCCGGTCTGTATTTGGCGACCAAGGCATTGTTGCGGGCAAAGCCGCCGGAGGCGATCACCACGGCCTTGGCCGCCAATAGATGCACTCCAGTGTGCTTGCCTTGCACCAATACTCCGGTGATTTTGCCTTGTTTATCTTCAACCAAGCGTATCACCTTGCTGTTGGTGCGGGTTTCAACCCCGAGTTTTTCGGCCGCATTTTTCAAGGTATTGATGATTTCCGGGCCGGACTTGGCACCGCCGCTGGGCCGGTGCAGACGTTCGGCACTGTGGCCACCGGCACTGGCCGCAGAAGTCATATCTGCGCCCAAGGCCATCAACCAGTCGATACCGGCACTGCCGTTGTTGACTAGGGTATGCACCAGATCCGGGTTGTTGAGCTGGTGGCCACCCTTCATTGTGTCCTGATACCAGAGCGCCTTGCTGTCCTGATAACCACGAAACGCCTGGGTCAGGGTCTCTGCCGAAGCCATGCCACCGGCGGCCAGCATGCCATTGCCACCTATGTAAGGTTGTTTCTCAAGTAATACCACATCTTTGATACCGTGCTGGCGGGCCGATACGGCGGCGGCGTGTCCGGCGGCGCCGGCGCCAATGACCAGAAGCTCATGCCGTTCCACCGGACCTGCGGCCAGCGCCTTGTCTATGGCTTGCTGAGATACTTCGGGGAAGACATAGGTATCCGCTACCTTATCGCTCGCGGAGAAGGGAATATGAAAACTGCTCTTGAAGCTGTCATGGCAGGTCTGACACACCATCACAGGCTCCTTGTGGCCCGAGTGGCAACTGGTGCAGGACAGGTCAATAAGATGACTGTGGTGGGGCGAAAGCGGTTGCTTTGCCTGCTGAGCCAACTCCTGCAGCGAGCCGTGGCAACTGATACAAGCCTGGTTTTCCCGAGCCTCGTTGTCTTTTACCTCTATGGGCCGACTGTGGCAGGACTGACAATCGGCGCCCGCCTGTTTGATATGGTGCTCGGCCAGACCCGCAGCAGGTACCATGCCGGTATACAGAAATGCAGTACCGGCCAATAACATTATTCTTTTCATGAATATCCTCACACATGGTTTTGTTATGCCTTGATAATATTGTTAATGCATGGGTGAGTTATCAAACCAATCGTTTTCGTCTGTGACGTTAAAAAAACTAAAGTGTTAAGAGAAAATATGAGAATAATTCCACCAATGAAGGCGGTGATTTGTTTTGAAGCGGCCGCAAGACTCAAGAGTTTTAAATTGGCAGCGGTTGAACTGAATGTGACGCCGGGCGCAATCAGTCACCAAATCGCCGCATTGGAAAACTTTGTCGGTAAAGAATTGTTTGACCGTAGTCACAGGCAATTGGAGCTCACTCACTGCGGCCGAAAATATTTCGCCAGAGTCGCGATTATTCTACAAAATATGGAAGAAGCCACCATAGACCTTGGGGTGCAGGGACATAGCCCCTCATTGAAAGTAGCTGTGCCGCCGTCACTGCTGAAAAACTGGCTATTGCCAAGAATGAGCCAGAGTCATATTTATCATAAGGGGATCAGTATCGAGTTTATCGATACCCTGGAATATCTTGACTTTGGAAGTACTGGTCTGGATCTGGCTATTAGATACGGTTATGACTCCTGGGATAATTATTATTCCGTTCATCTCTTTGATGAAGAAATGGTTACCGTTTGTCACCCTGAATACTGTGCGGTTAATTATGATTCTTTAACACAAAATGCTGTCGATAATATGACCTTGATATATACCAATAATAGATTGGTACAGTGGGATATAGTATTACAGTACTTTGGCATTGAACGGCGGGCACAACAGTCGAGGCTGGTATTTCAAAATTCAGTTCAGGCCATAGAAGCCGCGGTCTTGGGCGCGGGAATTGCCTATGTCAACCGCTTGCTGGTGGAAAAGGAGCTGGAGAAACAGCGTTTGGTGATCCCGTTTGAGATCCGCATGCCTGAGCACAAATCGCCTTCATATCATCTGGTCAGCACCTTCGAGCGGATGCAGCATGAATCTACTGCGCTGATTTATCAGTCTATTCTGGAAGAGGTAAAACGTATCCCGGAGCGTTCTTCCGTCAGCACAGGTCGGCAGCGGTTAGGGTGTTCAACCCCTTTGGGATAATCAAACGCCGCCCTTGAGCGGCGCTGCTTACTTTAGCGTTGGATTACGCTTTATCTTTGGCTTTTAAAGCTGACAGCCTGGCCGAGGCCAGCCCCAGTAAACTGCCATTCGGGTAATGACCGCGCTTGTCGGCCTTGCCGGTTTCCATATCGCACAGCAATGCCATCGCCTCGGTCACATGCTCGACCGCCCAGATATGGAACTTGCCCTTGCTGATGGCGTCCACCACAGGCTTTTTCAGCATCAGGTTGTGGGCGTTGGCCGCGGGAATGATCACCCCTTGGGTATGTCTGCGCCCCTTGATGGCACAGACATCGAAAAAGCCTTCAATCTTTTCATTGACCCCGCCTATGGGCTGGGCTTCACCGAACTGGTTCATTGAGCCTGTGATGGCGATATCCTGGCGCAGGGGAACCTGGGCGATTGCAGAGATAATGGCGCAGCATTCGGCCATGGAGGCACTGTCGCCATCGACCCCGGAATAAGATTGCTCGAAGGTCAGGGAGGTGGTCAGCGGAATATCGGCCTCGCGTCCCAACAGGGTTTTGATATAGGCCGAGAGGATCCACACTCCCTTGGAGTGAATACGGCCGCCGAGGCGCACCTTGTGTTCAATGTCCAACACTTCGCCCTTGCCAAAGGCTGTGGTCGCGCTGATACGGTTGGGCAGGCCAAACTGATGATCTGTGGTGGCGATAACCGACAGGGCGTTGACCTGGCCGCAGACTTTGCCGTGCACATCAATCAGGGTGGTGCCCTTGTGAAAGCTCTGCATCAGTTGATCCCTGAGGCGCGATACCCTTTGCTCCTGCTGCGCCAGAGCCTGCTCTACATGGGCGAGGCGAATACTGCGGGCGTTGGCCGCCTTTGCGCAGTAGTGGGTCTCCCGCAGCAGATTGGCGATATTGGCCGAGTGCAGTGACAGTTGGGTTTGGTCATCGGCTTGGCGCGAGCTGAATTCGATTATCCGCGCAATGGCGCTGCGATCGCAGTGCAACATCTGGTTATCGTGCACTATCGAGGAGATAAATCTGGCATAGAAACATTCGGCCTTCGGACTTCTTGGCATCACATCTTCAAAGTCGGCCGTCACCCGAAACAGCTCGCTGAAGTCGGGATCATAATGCTGCAGTAACTGGTAGGTCTGGTTGTCACCGAAGAGCACGATTTTGACATCCAGAGGGATAGGCTCCGGCGCCAGTGAAACTGTGCCGGACAGGGAGACTTCACGCTCCAGCGAGCTGAGATCCAGACTGCGGGAACGCAGGGCCCGTTTGAGTCCGTCCCAAACATAGGGCCGCTCCAGCACCTTGACCGCATCCATCAGCAGCACCCCGCCATTGGCCTTGTGCAGGCTGCCGGGGCGGATCAGCGAAAAGTCAGTAAAGACGGTGCCGCGGTAAGTGGCGTTTTCCACATAACCAAACAGGCCGTGATAGGTGGGGTTTTCCTCTACCACCACAGGGAATTTCTGCTCCTCTTGACCCACCAGCAGGTTGACCTGATAACGCCTGGGCATTTTCTTTTCCAGCGAGGCATAGGCCAGCGCCAGTTGGTCTTCACTCTCCTCGAGGAAGATATCCAGATTGCCGAGCATATCTTTCTGCATCGCCGTCAGAAAAGAGCGGATCTCCGGCAGGCTGCGGTATTCATCCTTGAGCGGCTTGAAAAAATGGCTCAGTACTTCGCGGGCCACCTGTTCATCGTGCTCCTGCTGCTTGGTGCTGAACTCCTCTTCCCATTCGGTCAATTGGCGAATAATGCCCCTTAGGCGCGATTCCAAGTGTTTGATATTCTGTTCAAACAGCTGCTGCTCGGTTTCTGGCAGGGCGTGATAGGTTTCCTCGGTATGCGGCTCTTCGCCGTTCAGCGCCATCAACTGATACTCGCCCTGAGTGTTGATGGAGAGGCTTATTTTCATCCCCTTGGCTTCTTCGCTCAGAGCCAGCAGCGCCGCTTCCTGTTTTTGCGCCAACTGACTCTTAAGCTTGTCGGCGCGGCGGTAATACATCTCGTTGTCAAACGCCAACGGCAGCGCCTTGACCAGCCTGAGAACCAGTTTTTCCATCTCTTTCTTGAAAGTGACGCCCTTGCCGGCGGGCAATTTGAGCACCTTGGGGGTACGGGTCTGGTCGAAGTTGGCCACATAACACCAGTCGTTAAGTGTCTTGTCGGTAAATTCATGGCGCTTGAGATAACGCAACATCATGGTGCGTTTGCCCAGACCATTTTGGCCTATGGCATAGATGTTGTACCCCTTTTCCTTGATGGACATGGCAAATTCCACCGCACTCTGAGCCCGCTCCTGACCTATGATGTCATCCAGCGGCTCCAGTTCGCGGGTAGACTTGACCTCATCTCCCAGATTGTCGAGATTGGCGGGACGGTATACCTGACTGGCATCTAAGCTGGTGACGGCCATGGGCGCTTCCTTGTTCAAATAGGGCAGAGAAAAGTAAAACTGCTTTTTATGACAATAAGATGCGCTGCAGCCTAAAGCAAACGTCAAGCCGAATAAGTCTCTCGGGCGGTTAATTTTTCACCCGTAAGTAACGTTTGCTGCCCGAACGCAGGGATAACACCTATCCGGCACCGGGTAGCAGGGTATAATGGCGGTTTGCCCTAAGCTTTATCTTTGAAGGACTCGCCATGGAATTTGCCGCTTTTTCTCTGCCCGAACCGCTACTGACCAATCTGGCCGGACTGGGTTTTAGCAAGGCAACCCAAGTGCAGGCAGAGGCCATTCCTTTGGTGCTCGCCGGCAGCGATCTCCTGGTGCAGGCACAGACGGGCACAGGGAAAACCGCCGCCTTTGCCTTGCCGTTGCTGGCGCGTTTAATGCCCGCCACGACTGAGAGAGCAGTAAAACCCGCAGCGCCCAAGGCTCTGGTGCTGGTGCCTACCCGGGAGTTGGCGCAGCAGGTTTTCGATAACATTAAAAGCTATGCCAAGGGCTGCGAGCTGAAGATTGCCATTGCCTATGGCGGTGTGCCACTCGATGGGCAGCTAAAGAACTTCAAGGATGGCGTCGATATCTTGGTCGCCACGCCCGGGCGCCTGCTGGATCACCTTAAAAAGCGCAGTCTCAGGCTGGATAAGGTTGAGATCCTGGTGTTTGATGAGGCCGACCGCATGTTGGATATGGGGTTTGAAGATGAGATCTCGGCGCTGATGAAAAAGATGGCCAAACAGCGCCAGACTCTGCTGTTTTCCGCCACCTTCAACGACAACATCTGGCGTCTGGCCAAGATTTTGCTGCAGTCTCCCAAAGTGTTGGAGCTGCAAGCATCAGAGCAGGGTAGCAGTATCAAGGAGCGATTGATTGAGCTCGATAGCGAGCGTAAGGCCGCCGCCGTTGCCGCCCTTTGTCGCCGGCACGACTGGCGTCAGGTGTTGCTGTTCAGCCGCACCAAGGAGGGGGCCGACAAACTGGTCTGTGAGCTCAGTGCCGAGGGCTTGGCCGCCAGTGCGCTGCACTCAGATCTGAGTCAGGCTCAGCGCGAGCAGACCTATCAGGCGTTCAAGGCGGGTGAATGCCGTTTACTGGTGGCCACAGATGTTGCCGCCAGAGGCCTGGATGTAGCGGCCTTGCCTTGCGTTATCAATCTGGAGCTGCCGTTCAAGCGCGAAGATTATGTGCACCGCATTGGCCGCACCGGCCGCGCCGGCATGGAAGGGCTCGCCATCACCCTATTCAGTCGTGACGACGAGCGCCTCCTCGAAGAGCTGGAAGCTATGCTCGACAGACGCCTCCCCAGAGAATGGCTGCCCGGGTTTGAGCCGGATCTCAACCGCAGTTTTGACGCACCGAGAAACCAGAGTAAAGCCGCCCAAAAGCAACGTGCCCGCAAGAGAGCGCTTGGTAAAAGATAACAAGCGATAAATAACAGGGGATTACTTGTATCACTGCGCCTTTCTGGCAAACTCTGAATAGGTAGAACATCAACAGTGTTGCCTGAGTCGGCATTGGCCATGAAAAGGATTTATGGGTGAAAGCGTATTGGATAACAGTCGTACTCGGGATCTGTCTGAGCTTTGCCACTATTGCACCGAAAGTGGCTATTGCACAGGAAGTTGCAGCCTCTACCATCGAGGCCCAAGATGGCGGCAGCGGCAGTCTGTTAATAACAGAGAGCAGTTCTCCAGCCGGTGTGCTTTCTGGATCTGCTGAAGCTTATGAGCAATACACCCAGGCAACCTGCCTGCTTATTCGCCACGAGATGGGGGAGCGAAACCCTGACTCGGCCAGATACTTTGAATTGTCCCGTAACCTGCAACGTCATTGTCAATCACCCATCATTTCGGATAAGGCTCCGCTTAATATCAGTGGTTCGATAACCAATGCCGCGCCTCCCGAGCGGAAAACGGCATCCTATGCCGAGCCTAGGGTTAATTATTCCAGCGCTCATCCCCAGCGGGTTGAAGTGCCTGTTGCGGGAAACCCTCAGATATTACTCAGCTTGGAACTCAAGTGGTTTTTGGTAGCCTTGTTGCTGGCCGCTGGGATATTGGGATTTCCCTTTTGGCGGCGAAAGCGGGAAAATTCTCTGGGTGAAAACGGGGAAGAGGCGATAGCGCAGTGTATTCGGGAAACCTTGGTTGGCGGTTATTTCAAGTTATATCGAAATATACTATTGCAGACCGCCGACGGGGATGAGACAGAAATAGATCTGTTGCTGCTAACTGTCAACGGGATCTTGGTTATCGAGAGTAAGGATTACAGCGGCTGGATTTTTGCCGACCCCTATTCAAAGCACTGGGTGTAACATCTTTATCGCAGCAAGTGCCGGTTCCAGAATCCGCTGCATCAAAACTACAAACACTGCCTGGCCGTTGCCCATATTCTGGGGACGAACCGGGGAATAAGGTCTTTGGTTGTTTTCGGCCCCAGAGCCAGTTTCAAGACCGCCGTTCCGCAAAATGTTATCCAGTTGGCGCAATTGGATGATTATCTGCAGGGATTTCGGCAAACACTGTTTACCCAAGATGAGTTGATGCAATTCGAACTCTGCTTGCAGCAAGCCAGTGAGGCATCCACAGTAGAGGCAAGGGAAAGGCATATCGCCAGGCTCAAGAGTCGCCGTATTGAACCCAGTTTGTAAATCATTACTGAGATGCGGCTCGCTATTGGGTTCATTCGCCAAAGTGGGTCAGTTGCGCTAAGCTAGTGGCCCGGTTTTCAAGAAACAGTCTCCTGGGGGAGCCATGTTCGCAGTCGATACCCATACCCACACAGTTGCCTCTACTCACGCCTACAGCACGATCCATGATTACCTGGCAGTCGCCAAGCAGAAAGGGATCCGTTTGTTTGCCACCACAGATCATGGCCCGGCGATGGCCGATGCGCCGCATTTCTGGCATTTCGTGAATCTCAGGGTATTGCCGCGGATAGTCGATGGCGTGGGGATATTGCGCGGAATTGAAGCCAATATTACCAATCTGGAGGGGGAAATCGACTTCTTTGGTGAGTTCCTGGAGGAACTGGACTTGGTGCAGGCCGGGTTTCACGAGCCGGTATTCCCTCCCGCCGACAGTGACAGCCACACCCAAGCGCTGCTGAACTGCATTCGCAGCGGCAAGGTCGATATCATTACCCACCCAGGCAACCCCAAATATCCATTGGATCAGGAGCTGATTGTCCGCACCGCCGCCGAGCATAATGTGGCGCTGGAGATCAATAACTCCTCTTTTGCCTGCTCCCGCAAGGGCAGTGAAGACAGCTGCCTCAATATTGCCAAACTGGCGAAACGATTCGACGCCCAGTTGGTGATGGGATCAGATTCCCATGTTGCCTTCAGTCTGGGGGAGTTCCCGCTGGCGCTTGAGATAGTGGATGCCGCCGGTTATCCAAGAGATAGGCTGCTCAATCGCGAACCATTGGCGCTGCTGAATTTCCTGCAGCAGCGAGGCCACAAGACGCTTGGTGAGTTAATCGACTACTTTAAGAGTGAGGCGGCCGCGGGCTAACCTGGTTCGCCTGCCTTAAGGATACGAGCCACAAAATCCATCAACTGATTAGCCATGAATCCCGAATCGTGAAAGCCAAGACTACCCGAATATTGATCACCGGCGCTCATGGCCAGCTCGGAAAGGCACTGCTGGCGAATTTGCCTTGGTTGCCCGAGTTTTCGCCTTCCAGGCTGCGAATGGAGATACCTGAGGCAAGCCTGGTGCCCGGCAGTGTTGTAGAACCCCGCAGTGCTATAGCACCTGGCAGCGCAATTGAAATTGTGGCGCTCGGGCATCAGCAACTGGATTTAACCTCAGCACATTTGCCCGAGCGGCTCAGTGAAATCAATGCCGATGTGATAATCAACTGCGCCGCCTACAACGCCGTGGATGCGGCCGAGCAGGATATGGCTGCCGCCATGGCGCTTAATGCCGAGGCGCCGGAGCGTTTGGCCCTCTGGTGCCGGCAACAGGGTGCTTGGCTTATCCATATTTCGAGCGACTATGTCTTCGGGAATGATTTGGGGAATGAACTCGGAAACGTTTCTGGAAATGCAGCTACCAATATGCTCGGGAATGCGCCCAGAGCCTTGACCGAGAGCGATGTTTGCGAGCCTTTGAGCCTGTACGGTCAGAGCAAGCTCGCCGGCGAGCAGCGCTTGCTTACGGCCAATCCCGGCGCCCTGGTGCTGAGAACCTCTTGGCTTTACAGCCGTTTTGGCAGCAACTTTGTGTTGACCATGCGGCGATTGCTGACCGAGCGCCCCGAGCTCAAGGTGGTGGCGGATCAGGTCGGCACGCCAACCTGGGCCGAGGCGTTGGCGCGGCTTATCTGGCAGTTGCTCATCTGGTTTCATCTTAAGCCAGAGAAGTCCGCGGTGCTGAGCGGCTGCTTTCATTACGCGGCAACGGGGCAGTGCAGCTGGTATCTTTTCACCAAAGAGATAGCCGAGCAAATCGCCAAGCAGCAGTGCAATTCTGCGCCAAGCTCTCAGGCGGCGGTGCCATTGCAAACCGCGTCGCCATCTCAAACCGCGTTGCAATCTCAAGCTGCATTGCATTCTCAAGCTGCATTACATTCACCAGCAAACCCGGCGCCAATCACGCCAAGGTGCCGGATAACGCCTGTCAGCACAGCAGAATACGGCGCCATATTGAATCGAGCACAGGCGCCGCGCCCGGCGTATTCGACGCTCGACTCAAGCGCTCTCAAAGATGCCATGGCGGCCATGCCTTCGGCATTTCGCTGCTATTTGCCAAAAGATTATCCGTCACCCATCTGGCTTACCTGGCAGGCGCAGCTGGCGCTGATGTTTTCGGGGCTTGGTGCACCTTCCTTGGATTGAATGGGCTTAAACAGGATGAAAAGTAAGGCAAAACCGGCTGTAGATTATAATCAGTAGCTAAAGGTTATACCCGCCAAAGCCGGGTGGCTGGCATAATAAACTATCTTGTTGATCCAAAGGATGAAACCTTGTCGAATAATCCCCCCAAGACCTTGCTTGATGCCAAGCAGCTGACACTTTTGGCCGAGATGGCCCGCGCCGCCGGTGAGGCGATAATGCAGTATTATCAGGGCGGCGAACTGGCGATTGAGCGCAAGGCCGATGACAGTCCGGTCACGGCTGCCGATCTTGCCAGTCACGCCGTGTTGCAACAGGCGCTGGCGCGTGAGTTTCCAACCTGGCCACAGATGTCGGAAGAAGCGGCGGATATCCCCTGGGCGCAGCGGCGGGGCTGGGAAACCTATTGGCTTATCGACCCTCTCGATGGCACCAAGGAGTTTATTAAGGGTAACGGCGAATTTACCGTCAACATTGCGCTTATTCACCGAGGCCAGGCGGTCGCCGGTGTTGTCTATGTGCCCGCCACAGCCGTGTGCTATTTGGGCGCGCTGGGACTCGGTGCCTGGCGTGAGACCCCAAATGCGACTGGGTACCAGCGTGTGGAATTGAATGCCAGGGCCGGGGTTAAGCGCCAGATCCCTGTGATTGTCGGCAGTCGCTCGCACTCGAGCCCGGGGCTTGGCGAGTATCTGCAGCAGTTTGGCGAGCACGAAATGAAGAGTGTCGGCTCATCACTCAAATTCTGCCTGCTCGCTGAGGGCAAGGCGGATATCTACCCCAGATTGGGCCCTACCAGTGAATGGGACACGGCGGCGGCTCAGGCCGTGCTTGAGAGTGCCGGTGGCCGAGTTTTGGAATATCCAGCCGGCAACAACTTAAAATATAACCAAAAAGAAACTATCCTCAATCCTTGGTTTATCGCATACAGTGCCGATTGGCCTTGCGATTGAAGCAGATATAAACACCGGAGTTGAAAGCATGATGCGTATCGGCGTTGATTTGGGCGGCACAAAGATTGAATTGGTGGCTCTGAGTGGCGAAGGGAGTGAGCTGTTTCGCAAGCGAATTGCCACCCCCAGAGACTATCAGGCGACCATTGAGGCCATCTGTGCCTTGGTCGATGAAGCCGAAACGCAGCTGGAAATGACAGGAACCATCGGCATTGGTATTCCCGGGGTGATCTCGCCCTTTTCCGGTTTGGTGAAAAACGCCAACTCCACTTGGTTAAATGGTCATCCGCTCGATAGAGAGCTCGAGCAGCACCTGGGGCGCAAAGTGCGGGTTGCCAATGACGCCAACTGTTTTGCGGTCTCCGAGGCGCTGGATGGCGCCGCCGCAGGCAAAGAGGTGGTGTTCGGGGTGATCATAGGCACAGGCTGCGGTGCCGGCATTGCCATCAATGGCAGGGTGCATCAGGGGGGCAATGGCATAGGTGGTGAGTGGGGCCATAATCCCTTGCCCTGGATACGCGCCGAGGAGTTCAACAGCACTGAGTGTTTTTGCGGCAAGCATGACTGCATCGAAACCTTTATTTCGGGAACAGGGTTTGTCCGCGACTATAACCAGGCCGCTGGGGCGCAGCTCAGCTCGGGCGCCGAGGTGATGGCATTGCTGGAGCAGGGGGATGCCGAGGCTAGCGCGGCCTTTGAGCGCTATCTTGACCGTCTGGCCCGCTCTCTGGCCCATGTGATCAATCTGCTGGATCCGGACGCCATAGTACTCGGCGGCGGTATGTCCAATGTGCAGGCCATCTATCCGGCATTGCCGGATAGACTCAAGCGCTATGTGGTCGGCGGCGAGTGCCGAACTCCTGTGTTGCCCAATCACTACGGCTGCTCCTCCGGGGTACGCGGCGCCGCTTGGCTGTGGGGCCAGGACTGAGTTTGGCGAGGTGCCCGGGCCGTGTTACAGGTATTCGACTGAGACACTTTAGACACTCTAGGCACTTTAGACAAAAGTGAAAAGCACTCGAACATGTATTGGGGCGAGTGAGCCTATAGCCCTTCGCCAATCACTGGTCAGCCGAGTAACGCTTCTGTAAGCTATGGCTACTTTTGCCAACCTTCGGATATCAAGCGTGTTCTGGCTGAAAAAAATCCTCTCTCAATTCTTTATGCCCATTCCTCTAACCTTGGTCACTCTGCTGCTGGCTTGCTTTTATATCCGTCGCAGGCCGGGAGTAGCGCGCGCCCTGGTGGTTTTTGCCATCACTTGGGTGCTGCTGCTTTCCAGCTCTATCGGCAGCAACACGCTGCTTGCGGGGCTTGAGCGTCAGTATCCACTTTATACCGCTGCACCGGCGCGCTCCTGTGTGGTGATGGTACTGGGTTCTGGCCATGATGATCAGGTTGGCGGACTCGCGCGACATATGTTGTCGGCAACGGCGCTTGAGCGTCTCAGTGAAGGGGTGGCGCAACTCAAGGCGGCCAACAGCAAAGATTGCCTGCTGGCGGTCAGTGGTTGGAGCGGCGGCCTTGAGCAGCAGAGTCATGCCCGGCGCATGGCCGAGGCCGCCATCGAGTTGGGGGCCGAGCCATCGCGAATTCTAATGCTGGAGTCGGCCCGCGATACCATAGAGGAAGCCCTGGCGTTGCGGCAGGCCTTCGGTGCCGGCACAGACGATAAAGGAATAGATGCCTTGGGTGGCAGACAACTGATCCTGGTCACTTCCGCCAGCCATATGCCAAGGGCGATGCGAATATTCCGCTCGACCGGGCTTGAGCCTCAGGCGGCACCGACCGACTTTCTGCTTAGGCGCGATCACTGGTGGCGCCTGACCACATCCAATCTGGATAAATCACAAAAGGCGCTGCACGAGTATCTGGGATTGGCCTGGTTGACTGTTACCGGCCGCTAATGGTTCTGAACCCTGGTCATGAAATGAATAAACGGCTGACAAGCCGCTGACAATAGAGCAAAAGCGTTATGGAAACTATCACAATAAGGCCGGGCAGCAAGCGCAATGGCATTACACTGACCCTGGCCGGAGGGCTGGGCGTTGTCCTGGGTTTGGTGCTGTTTATCGGTTGGCCCTGGATGTTTGCGCCCGGACTGGTTTGTTTCGCCCTCGGGGCCGTGTCATTGGTGCTGGGAATTGCCAAGCAGCTCGAGCCCCATGTCAGTCTTGAATTCAGCGCAGAAGGGCTGAGATTCTTTCATCGCCGCGGCAGCTTGTTTGTGGCCTGGGATAATATTCAGCGGCTGGATCAGCCCAGAGTCACCCAAGGTATGGAGCAACTGACGCTGCCCTATGTCGGGCTCAAGCTCAAACGTATCAATCCGCTGCTGGATGCCATTTCACCCAGGTTGGCGACCGGGCTCTTGTCGGAGCAGCGGCCCTTGCTGATGACAGCTGCCGCCCAGGATGAAGAGCTGCAAACACTGGAAGCGGCACTCAGCGCCGAGTTTGAAACCCTGACGGTCAATGATGAGCGTTACAGAGGCGTTTTGGCCATGTTTGGCCGCCGCTGCCTGACGCTGGACAAGTACTTGGGCTATCACCTCTATATTCCCGTGGATGCTTTGGATCAACCGCCGGAGAGCTTTGTTCGTAAACTGCGGCAACTGTGGCAGCAGAGGTTATCGGATACTGAGTTGTAATTTCTGGCTTGAGTAAGTTGAGAAAAGGCAAGGGGACCCGGTTGGGTCCCCTTGTTGTTGCAGAGTTGAGGGAGGGCCTTGCAGGGACAGCCCTCAAGGTACGGTACTAGTGAGCACCCCCTGCGTGTACCTTATCTACGCCATAGGTCTTGCCTTCGGCGTGACAGGTGGCACAGGACTCAACCGGCAGGTTGGCGTCTGTGGCAGCATCACCGGCAACGAAGGCACCATTGCTCTTGAAGTGGGCCAGAGCGGCCGCGTCAGAGTGAGCGTGACAGGTACGGCAGGATTCCGCAACCGGAGAGATATACTCGGTAGCCGAAATCTTGATTGCACGCTTGGCGGATGTCAGGCCACCATCGGCGGCGAACAGCGGTGTCTCGTCTTTGTGGCAGGCGGAACATTCGGTTTCCACACCTGGGTAGCCGTGCAGCTCGCCTGAAGCGTCACGGAAGATGGCGGCTTCACCCCAGTTACCACTGTGGAAGCGGTGGGCAACTGTCATCAGATCCCGGTTGGCATACAAGAGCTCGGGTACTTCAGCAAATATAGGATTGCCATCGGCATCCAGATTACCTGTGTTGTACTCGGAGGTGCCGTGATAGGAGCCGTAATAGCTGTTGTTATGGCAGTCCATACACTGATCGAAGGTGTAGGTGCCGTGGCGGGTACCCTTGATGTAGTCCAGGGTGCCGTGACAGGCATTACACTTGGCTTCACTGGCGCTCATCCGCTCAGCAATGGCAAAGCGGGCTGTTACTGCATCACCACCGTCAAGGTTATAGAACTTAACGCTTGAAGTGGCGCCAATCGGATTACCGGCATCGAAGGGCATGCCTTCGGCACAGGCGGCTATCTTACCTGAGTTATCGACACAGAAGTTGGCCTCGGTACCGACGTAAATGGTGCCCATCGCCTGAGTTTCCGGTACATCAGCAGTCAGGGTCAGCACGCCATTGGCGGCGCTGCCGCTGGCAAGACCGGGCCTGCTGCCCCAGCGGGTGACTTCACCCTTGGCATCCACATTACCCATCAGAGTGGCGTCTTTGTTGAGCACCGCCAGTTGAGCTGCGTCAGTCAGTGGTTGACCATTGAAGCTGACATTGGCTGTGATGGTGACCAGTTTATTGCCCGCCGTGGTAGAAGCCGCAGCAGTGGCAGAGGTGAACTCAACGGTCAACAGCTCGGCATATTCAGCTCGTTTACCCACCTTGTGAGCCTGCATAGGGCTGAGTGCTCCGCTGCCATGACAGGACTGACATTGACTGTCGTCGGTCTGGGCCAGGTTGAAGTCAGAGTGGCCTACGCCGGTTTCAAAGTTGACATTGATATGGCAGCCGACACAGGCTTCGCGGTAGATATTGGCGTTCCAGGAGTCACCGTTGTTGTGGCAACTGGCGCAGTTGTTGAGTTCTGCCGGGAAGCCGATTTCACCGAAGTACTCTTTGGCTTCACCGGAGAGGAAACTTGCGATGTGATGGCCGGCATGCAGCCTGTGAACCATGGGGCCGAAATCAAATACCCAACCTTCGGCTTTTTGGGCTTCGTCCGGTACCAGAGCCGGGTTGTGGCAGGCAACGCACTTCTCAGTGCTTTGGTAGTTGTGGTGTGCGTTTATCTTGGCGATACGGCCTTCGACTTCGCCGTGGCAGGCGATACAGGCGGCATCTGTTACCGTATCTTTACCTGTGGCTTCAACCAGCTCGCCGGATGCCGGAATATAATCCAGCGGCGTAGAGAGCACCTTGTCTGCAACCGCTGCGCCGCTGGCATCCTTGAGGTTATAGGCGCGCAGGAACAAGCGATGAGGTGCGCTGAGGTTGTCGTTGGCATTCATAATGGGGGCGACCCCGTCATGTTCCCAAGTGCCGGTATAGGTACCTGGCTCGGCCGGATCTTCAACTAGAAGACAGGCATCGCCAGTCTGACCTCTGGAGCTATAGGTGCCATCCAGGGTGCAATACATGGAGCTGCCCAGTTCCTGAGCCGTGGCATTATTGACCCATTGCAGCGGCGCACCGCTGCCCGAGTCATTGCTCATGGCGGTAATAGAGTAGAGGGCGACCTGATCCAGGCCCGTCAGAGGGACTCGCTCCCCTGAGCTGTTGGTGGCCGAGGCCTTGAACTTGAGGGCGAAGGCTTCGCCGCCTGCCAGTGTGTTGTCGGCCGGCACTATCTCGAAACTGACATCGCCGGCACTGATAATGGTGGAAGTACCTGAACCTGCGGGGGCTCCTGGCTGTCCGGGTTCGCCTGGTATGCCAGGTTCACCGGGGGCTCCGTCTTTTCCGTCCTCACCGTCCCCGCATGCGGTAAGGCACAATAGACTGGTCAGAGCCAGCGCCAGTAATGACTTATTATGGTTTTTCATCATAGCGTCCCTTTATTCAAATTATGGGTACTGCTTGTGCAGTAACTTGAATATACATACATCTAAAGTAGTAGTTTTGACTTATTGTTTTATTTGTGAATTGAGGGTTAAAAAATTGATAAAGAAATAACTGATGGTGAAATGGATAATTTCAGTTTTTGAAATTGCCGAATCTACAGGGCAGAAAACCCATACCAGGGACAAAGCGGTCAGCGGCTTTTGAGAGGTGGGCGAAGGGTGTCGGTGCTGGTGCGAGTAAAGGGGTCAGGCACAGGACCTGACTTAGTTTTCAATACTCGGCCTTGGGGTAGAGTTCTTGAGTGACCAGAGCCAGCAACTGCTTTCTTTGTTGCTCGGAGTAGCGGCGGTAGCTGGGGGCTTTTTCCACCAAGGAGTAGCTTGGCAGCGAAAATGCCCGGTGGAGTTTGGCCACCTCGGTTTCGGGCAGATGTTGCACCCGCAAACCCGGCATGCCCTTGATAAGCGCCATTTCGTTGGGAGTGCTGAAGGCTACACTGCCCATGGTAAGCAGGTGAGCGTGCCATTCTTCTCTGTCGTGTACGGCATACACCTGGGATAGGGGTATGCCTTCTTGCTGACAGAAGAGCTCCATGGGATCCATGCGTTCGTTGAAGCCCTTGATGGTCAAGTAAACGAAGGTGTATTGGCTGATATCTTCGAGGGTGATGGCCGGCGATCTCTGCCACAGGGGATGATCTTCTCGGCTGACCACACATACGCCCATGGTCTGCCCAAGTGAACTCAGAATGAGATCCAACTGCTCAGGGTGTTCGAGACAGATCCCCAAATCCAGTTGCCCACGGTGAATCTTCTCTGCCGAGTCGTCCTGCCAGGGGTAGAGCCTGACCTGACCCAACTGCTGTTGAATGTTTTTCAGCCCCAATTTCATCGCCAGTGCGGAAAGCAGTCCATGCGCCACGGCAATATGGATACAGATGTCGTTCGAGGGCTGACGGCTCTGATGAACCTGTTGCTCCAGCCGATGCACTGAGTGAATGAAATCACAGACGGGCTGATACAGGCTTTCGGCCAGTGGGGTAGGCTTGAGCTTTTGCTGGCGGCGATAGAAAAGCTCGTCATCAAAGGCCAGCCTGAGCGCGGCCAAACAGCGACTGACCTTGGGGGCGGAAACCGCCAAATCTCTAGCCGTACAGTTGGCATGCCCTGTCTCATAGATGTTCTTGAACACCATGAGAGTAAAGATATCCAATTCGCACAACTGCTTGAGTAATCGACTCGTCACTTACATCCATCCCGCGGCCTTATACCACTTAGGGGGTAGATGTTAGCTCTCCGAGCAGCGCATTACTGTGACTGAGCACCATTCTGTGCTGCTTTTGTATATTTTGTGAACAAAGTGTGATGGAGATCCTGTTGCAGGATCCCATACTTTAAACTCATTCCTGGGTTTGCAGCCTCAACTCGGTAGCCGTTTCGCTGTCATTACCCAGCTGTTTCAGCAGATTGACCTCTTCTTTGACTCTCATGCCGATAAATTGGCCACCTTCGAAGATCTCCATCGACTTACTGGCCACTTCACCTTCGACAGTCCCTGTGCCGCAGATGGTCAGTTTTTCACAGCAGAGCTTACCGCGAAACAGTCCGGAGACCTTGAGCTCCTGGCAGGTGAGTTCGCCATCAACCAAGCCGTTGGCTTCTATGGTCAGCTTGCTTTCGGCGTTGATTTTTCCATAAATGGCACCGCCAACCAGAGTCTCGCCATCGAAGTGACTCTCACCGGTGATTTTGCTGCCCTGGGCAATATATGTGAGCCCCGTCGTTTTTTTGCTTTTACCAAACATAATGCTTTTTAAGAGTTTTTTCTCAGGGAAGGCCCGATGTTACCCGTTATTGAAAAAGAACAAAACCACTAAAATTTGGCGCTGTGGGAGTCAGATTTTTGGCTCCCGGATGGGAAGTCAAGCGGGGTCTGGCTCTACCAGCTTGATGGCAGAGGCGGGGCAGGGGGCAACGCAGGCGCCGCAGCCGCTGCAGCGCTCAGCATCCAGTACAGGTAGAGCGGTAGCCCCTAAAAGGGGCGGAAAGCGGATCGCCCGCTCGTCGCAGGCATCCTTGCAGCTTTGGCAGACAATACCCTGGCGGGCGAGGCAGTTGTCGGCAAATTGGGCTATAAGCCGCCAAGGCGCTTCGCTAAGAGGCCTGAATACCGGCTCTGCACAGCTGGTGACACAGGCTTGGCAAAAGCTGCATTCGGCGCGCTGGAAGTTAAGCTCCGGAAAGCCGCCATCCCCCTTGATAAGCACTTGGGTCTCGCAGGCATCCACACAAGCGCCGCAGCGAGTACAGGCGTCGATAAATTCCGCTTCCGGTTTACTCCAGGGCGGCCTGACCACATTACTCTTGCGGCGACTGAACAGATGTCTGCGGGATAGATCCATGACTAACCCTTGTAACCGTTAGGATTGTTGGATTGCCAGTTCCAGCTGGAGTCGGCCATATCCTGCAGGCTGTGCTCAGCCTTCCAGCCCAGCTCTTTGGTAGCATGGGTAGGGTCGGCATAACAGGCGGCGATATCGCCGGGACGACGCGGGGCAAACTCGAAGGGGATCGCCTTGTTGCAGGCTTTCTCAAAGGCTTTGACCATCTCAAGTACGCTGTAGCCCTGGCCTGTTCCCAGATTATAGGTGACCAGGCCCGGATTGGTAGCGAGTTTATCCAGTGCCTTGAGGTGGCCTATGGCAAGGTCAACTACATGGATATAGTCACGCACACCTGTGCCGTCTACCGTGGGGTAGTCATTGCCGAATACGCTGAGTTTATCGCGCTTGCCGACGGCAACCTGGGCGATAAAGGGCATCAGATTGTTGGGGATATCGTTGGGATCTTCACCGATGCGGCCGCTCTTGTGGGCGCCGACCGGGTTGAAATAACGCAAGCGGGCGATGTTCCAGCTGGCATCGGCCGCGGCCAGATCCGCCAGAATATGTTCCACCATCAGTTTGGACTGACCATAAGGGTTGGTGGCGCCGGTGGGGAAGGCCTCGGTGATCGGCAGACTGGCGGGATCGCCGTAAACTGTGGCCGATGAGCTGAATACCAGGTTGCGAACGCCATATTCTTTCATCACCTGGCACAGAATAAGGGTGCCGGTGACATTATTTTCATAGTATCTGAGCGGCTGGGCGACGGATTCACCCACCGCCTTAAGGCCGGCGAAGTGAATAACGGCTTCGAAGCTGTGGTCACTGAAGACTTTCTGCAGGAATGCCTTGTTGAGAATATCGCCTTGATAAAAGAGCACGCTCTTGCCGCTGATCTCTTCGACTCTGGCCAAGGCTTCGACACTTGAATTGCTCAGGTTGTCTATCACCACAACCTCTTTGCCCGCGGCCAGAAGTTCAACCAGAGTGTGGGTGCCAATATACCCGGCTCCACCGGTGACCAAAATTGTCATGCTTTACTTCCTTTAACCAAATCGCCCAGATAGGCGGCAAATTCACGTCCAAGCTCGGGGTGGCGCAATGCATGTTCCACCGTTGCCTGCATATAACCCAACTTGTTGCCACAGTCATGGCTCTTGCCACGCATGTAGTAAGCGTTGACCTGCTGGCTTTGCATCAACATGGCAATGGCATCCGTGAGCTGGATTTCATCACCGGCACCGGCCGGCGTCTTGCCAAGCAAGGGCCAAATGGCGGCAGGTAGCACATAGCGGCCCACTACAGCCAAGTTAGAGGGGGCTTCGTCGACATCCGGTTTTTCAACCAGTTTGATAAGCGGCTGGGATTCGCCCGGCTTGAGATCGTGGCCGTTGACATCGGCTATTCCGTATTGGTCTACCTTCTCGTGAGGCACACCTTCCACCATTATCTGCCCGGTTCCTGTGCGGTCGAACAGGCTGACCATTTCGGCCAGATTATCGCGGGAAAGATCGCTGGCGGCATCGTCTATCAACACGTCCGGCAGCAGCACGGCGAACGGCTCATCACCTACTACCGGACGGGCACAGAGAATGGCGTGTCCCAGCCCTTTGGCCTGAGCCTGGCGGACGCTGATAACAGTGACATTTTGCGGACAGATAGACTGTACTTCATTGAGCAGTTGCCGCTTTACCCGGCGCTCAAGCTGGGCTTCCAGTTCAAAACTGGTATCGAAATGGTTTTCAATGGAGTTTTTACTGGCGTGGGTAACCAGCACGATTTCCTTGATGCCGGCGGCAATGGCTTCGCTGACAACATATTGGATCAAGGGTTTATCTACTACCGGCAGCATCTCTTTTGGAATGGCCTTGGTGGCCGGCAGCATTCGGGTGCCAAGACCCGCAACGGGAATTACCGCCTTGCGGATGGTGGTCGATTTTATCGGCATTCAGATACCTTGGGTGCTCGGGATAAAACAGCCCCTATTGTAATGCAGTGGCACCGAAAAGCCATTTGCAAAAAGGGCTAATTTCGCTGGGAATATGCAAAAAAGCCTGTTTGGAGCACAAAAATAAGCTTCTGAGCTCACAGAGTTAAATACCAATTTGTAACTCAATCTTTACAAATTTTCTTCACTGGTCGCCGGAAATAAAGTGTGACCTGGTTAACAAAAGTGCGGCCTTGAGTGAACATGAAATCAGAAACGATTCAGGCAGTGAGTATGGACTATGAGTAAAGCAACTCAATATGTGGCCCGTCACCCGGGCAGTGATGGCCGAATAGATTACCCGCAGGACGAGCACGCCATCTGGCAGGAGCTGTATGCCCGTCAGGAACACAACTTGCCGGGACGTGCCTGTGACGAATACATGCAGGGACTCAAGGCGTTGGACTTGCCCAAAGACAGGATCCCGCAACTGGGTGAGCTGGATACCGTGTTGCAGGACACCACGGGCTGGAAGACGGCGGCGGTACCGGCGCTTATCTCATTCGGGCGCTTCTTTGAACTCCTAGCCAACAAAGAGTTTCCGGTGGCAACTTTTATCCGCAGCAGGGAGGAGTTTGATTATCTGCAGGAGCCGGATATCTTCCATGAGATTTTCGGTCATTGTCCCTTGTTGACCAACCCGGCCTTTGCTCATTTCTCCCATATTTATGGTCAGCTGGGGCTTGATGCCAGCAAGGAAGACAGGGTCTTTTTGGCGCGTCTTTACTGGTTTACCGTGGAGTTTGGTTTGCTGCGTACCCAGACTGACGGCCTGAGAATTTACGGTGGCGGCATTTTGAGCTCGCCGGGCGAGACGCTGTACGCCTTCAGCGACACACCGGAGCGCAGACCCTTTGAATTGCTGGATGTGTTGCGCACTCCTTATCGGATAGACATTATGCAGCCCATCTATTACGAGATAGAACATATTGATTTTCTGGATGAAATCGCCCGCATGGACATTATGAAGGCGATTACCCAAGCCAAACGACTGGGACTCTTTACCCCCAAATTTCAACCCAAAGCCAGCTGATACTGGCGGTAATGGCCTGCGTGCAAGCATGCTGGCCACTTTCAAGGAGATGTTATGACTGAACTGGCCAATATGAAGTGCGAAGCATGCCGCGCCGATGCTCCCAAGGTGACAGATGCCGAGCTTGCCGAGCTTATTCGGATGATCCCGGATTGGGGCGTACAGGTGCGCGATGGCATCATGCAGCTGGAGCGGGTTTACAAGTTTAAAAATTTCCGGCAGGCAATGGCCTTTAGCAACAAGCTGGCGGACTTGGCTGAAGAAGAGTTTCACCACCCGGGGATCCTGACCGAATGGGGCAAGGTGACTGTGACCTGGTGGTCGCATTCCATTAAGGGGTTGCACCGTAACGACTTTATCATGGCTGCCAAGACAGACCAGTTGCTGGATTAATCTTTTCCTAATATATTCAGTGTGTTGATTGTCTCTTCACACTGAATCCTTTCCCTTTGTTACAAATCCGCTGTAAAGCGAGCTTGCCACTTGTGTCAGAACCTTCTAACGTATAGGGCGCATTTTTACATCGCCTGCCGACCTCTTCATGCAGGCGATAATCCCAAAGAATCTGAATTATAAAAGGGAATGACAGTTATGCGCTTGGAAGTCAGTTGTCAGGATCGCGTTGGTTTAGCCAAGGATATTTTAATGGTGCTGGAGCGATACGGGATTAACCTTATCGCTATCGACGCCAGCAACAAGGGATTCTTATATTTGCAGTTTGCCGAGGTCGGCTTTGAGACCTTGAGTGAGTTGATGCCCCAAATCCGTAAGGTGGAAGGGGTGCACGACGTCAGAACCGTTTCCTTTATGCCCTCGGAGCAGGAGCATTACGCCCTCAAAACCCTATTGAAAACCCTGCCGGATGCCGTGTTTTCCCTCGACGGTAAGGGACGTATTCGTATCGTCAACGAGTCGGCCTTGCTTATTCTGGAAATGGCCGAACATGAAGTAATAGATGAATCCCTCAATCACTGGGTGCAAGGCTTCAATTTTGGTCGCTGGCTCAGTGAGCCCAAGGTGTTGGCGCAGGCCACCCGGGTTGCTATTGGCAGCAACGAGTATCTGGCCGAGATGCTGCCCATTTATCTGCCGGATGAAAACGACAAGAGTATTCTCGCCGGCGCCGTGGTGGCACTCAAGTCACCTGCGCGGGTGGGCAAACAGTTCAACGCGCTGCAGAGCCAGAGCAGTGGCTTTGATTCCGTGCTGGCCGTCAGCGACAAGATGAAAGAGGTACTCAAGCAGGCCAAGCGTATGGCACAGCTGGATGCGCCTTTGCTGATCACCGGAGAAACCGGCACAGGCAAAGAGCTGATGGCCAGGGCTTGTCACGATGCCAGCATGCGGCGGGAGAAACCCTTTATTGCCATCAACTGCGCCGCCATGCCCGACAGTGCCGCAGAAGAGGAGCTGTTTGGTTATGTCAGTAAGGGGGAAGTGGTTAAGCGGGGTTTCTTCGAAGAAGCCAAGGGGGGCACCGTCTTCCTCGATGAAATTGCCGAGATGTCCAAGGCCGCTCAGGTTAAATTGTTGCGCTTGCTGCAGGATGGCAGTTTCCGCCGTATCGGCGGCGATGTAGAGGTGCGCGCCGATGTCCGTATCATCTGCTCGACCCAGAAGAATTTGGCGGAGCTTTGTCAGACCGGTGAGTTCCGTGAAGATCTCTACTACCGAATTCACGTACTGAGTTTCCATATGCCGGCGCTACGTGAACGCAGGGTCGATATTATCCCGCTGACGGAAATGTTCCTTGAACACTACAGCCAGCAGCTTTCCAGCCCGGTGCGGCGGATCTCTGCGTCCTGCCGCGATCACCTGTTGACCTATGCCTGGCCCGGTAACGTGCGGCAACTGAAAAACGCCGTGTTCAGAGCGGTATCCATGTGGGACGGTTCGGCCGAATTGACCATAGAACAGTTGAAGCTGCCTTCCTATGCCGAAGGTTTTGGCTATTTCGACAAGGAGTTTGAAGGCACCTTGGATCAGGCCATGAAACAGTTTGAAGCCGGTTTGCTGCGGCGTCTCTATCCGGCGTACCCCAGTACCCGCCAGTTGGCGAAAAAGTTGGGGGTATCCCACACCGCCATTGCCAATAAACTCAGGGAGTATGAGATCAGCAAGAAGCGCTGAAGCCCTGTAAAGCGGATTTGCCGCCGGAACGGCTGAAATTTAGGCTATCTTTGAGCGCAAAGCCTTTGCCGGCGCTTGCTGATGGCAAGCGTCAGTGAAAGTTTACAAACTCATTCCCGTGCGGGCTAAATGTGAAGTGAGTCACAGAGTTTTCATTGCCTGCGGCATGAGGTATTACTGGCGGGATAACAGAAACGGATTGAGCCGGGCACATAGCCTGATGAAAACCATTAATCCGGGCAGAGACAGGAAGGAGCAGGTATGAAATTAGCGACATATGACAATGGACGCCGCGATGGTCAACTCATGTTGGTCAGCCGGGATTTGAAGAAGACAGTGGCTGTCCCCGCCATAGCCCAGACCATGCAGCAATTGCTTGACAGTTGGTCACTGCTGGAACCTCAGCTCAGAGAGCTTTCCGATGCCCTGAATGCCGGCATGTTGGATAACACCCAGGACTTTGACGAGAGCCGTTGTTTGTCACCTTTTCCCCGCGCTTACCAGTGGGCCGACGGCAGCGCTTATGTCAATCATGTTGAGCTGGTACGTAAGGCCCGCGGCGCCGAAATGCCGGAGTCTTTCTGGACAGATCCCCTGGTCTATCAGGGCGGTTCAGACAGTTTTATCGCTCCCAGAGCCGATATCCCGCTGGCAAGCGAAGATTGGGGCATAGACTTCGAATCGGAAATTGCCGTGGTTACAGATGATGTACCCATGGGCGTGAGTGCTGAAAACGCCGCCTCTCACATCAAGCTGTTGATGCTGGTTAACGATGTGTCGCTGCGTAACCTGATCCCGGCCGAGTTGGCCAAGGGCTTTGGCTTTTTCCAGTCCAAACCTTCCAGCAGTTTTTCGCCGGTGGCAATCACACCGGATGAGCTGGGGGATAAATGGCAGGATACCAGGGTTCACCTGCCGCTGATCACCCATCTGAACAACGAACTGTTCGGCAAGCCCAATGCAGGGGTGGATATGACCTTCAACTTTGCCGAGCTGATCGCCCATGTCACCAAGACCCGCCCCCTGGGTGCCGGTGCCATCATAGGCTCGGGCACCATTTCCAACTATGACAGAAGCGCAGGTTCCAGCTGTTTGGCCGAAAAGCGCATGCTGGAAGTGATTGCCGAGGGCAAGGCGGTGACGCCATTTATGGGCTTTGGAGACAGGGTCAGAATCGAAATGCTGGATGATGCCGGGCACAGCATCTTCGGCACGATAGATCAGCAGGTAGTTGAGTATATAGCCGAGTAAAATAACTCGATAACAAAACGGGGCTCTCAATAAAGATGAAGCCCCGTTGGTTTTTATACCGGCTTGGTATTGCTTTCGAATGTGTCAGCGTTAAGGCTTTGGATAAAGCGTCACCAAGGCGGAGTCGCAATCTAAGGTTAGCGAGCTTTGGGAGAACAACTTATGTTGAAATTATATGGTTACTGGCGCTCCAGCGCCGCTTATCGGGTGCGAATTGCGCTCAACCTCAAGGGGCTTTGCGCCGAGCAGCTCTCGGTTCATCTGGTGCGCAATGGCGGCGAGCAGCATCAGGCTGCTTTCAAGGCGCTTAACCCGCAGGAGTTGGTACCGGCTTTGGTGGTGACGGATGAAACCGACGAGCGCGCCGAGTTGGTGTTGTCCCAATCGCTGGCGATCATTGAATATTTGGATGAAGCCTTTGGCGGTGAGGCGCTGTTGCCGGGTGATATTGAGCAGCGGGCGCTGGTCAGGGCCATGGCGATGGGGATTGCCTGTGAGATCCATCCTTTGAACAACTTGCGGGTGTTGCAGTATCTGACCGGGACGCTCAAGTTGGATGACGCGGCCAAGAATGATTGGTATCGCCACTGGGTCGAACAGGGCTTTGGTGCATTGGAGCAACAGCTGCAGCAGTACTCGGGCCGGTATTGTTTCGGCGACCAGGTCAGCCTGGTGGATATCTGTCTGGTTCCCCAAGTTTATAATGCTAAGCGTTTTAATATCGATTTGTCTCCTTATCCCAATATATGTCGTATTAATGATGAGTGCCTGACTCTGCCGGCCTTTATTGATGCAGCACCTGAAAATCAACCAGATGCCCAGTAGTTTTATTATTTTATAGTCATCTATGCGGTGACTATAAAATAACCTTAAAAATACCCCGCGCTTGAAAAACCTCTCTTATAAAATGATACCTTTCTGTTAATAACAGGCTTTTGAAAATAAAATCTGCTCAGCAATTTGTAACTAATTGTTTAAACAATATGCTGTTTTTATTACATTTGCGATCTGGCTTATATAGGAAATTGTTTTTAGATTTATAGGCTTACCATTTCTTTATTTAGTCTTTTATAAAATACCTCAAATAACGTATTTCGTATCATATGTAGGATTTTTCCTGCTTGTTGTTTTTCTCTTATTGAATTGGCTGTTACATGTGATACATATGTTAATGCTTGATTTTGACCAAGCTATAACAATAAAAAATACGCCATACCTATTAAACATTTGCTTCCGAAAACCTGTTTTCGGCGGTATGGCGTTTTATTATCAAAAGGAAAAGAAGTATGCATAAGTCGATTATTGCGCTGAGCATAGCCGCAGTCTTATTGGCGGGGTGTGGCAGTGACAACAAGAAGGCACCTGAGCCGGTTAATACAGCCCCTGAGAGTCAGGATGTGACCTATGACGTTCGTCAGTCGGTACGCCTGGATGGTCAACTGGAAGGAAGAGATGCCGAAGGAGGGATAACCTTTTCGTTAGTGGATCCCGGCGAAGTCAAGTTAGGGACTTTGACCATCAATGATGCGGCCAAGGGTAGCTTCAGCTACCAGACCGATGCGTTGGAAGGCACAGAAGTCGTGCGCTTCAAAGTCAGTGACGGCAAGAGCGAGTCTGTCTCAGCGCTGACATTGCGTATCGACGGTGGCGACCCTTTGTATCAGCATCAGTGGCACTTGAAAAACACAGGCCAAAATGCCTTTGCCAAGAATCGCGGTGTGGCCGGTGAAGACATGAATGTCAGTGATGCTATTGCCTCAGGTGTTACCGGTAAAGGCGTTATTGTTGCTGTGGTAGATGATGGTCTGGAGATTAGTCACCCAGATCTCAAGGCCAATGTTATTGAAGGCGGCTCCTATAACCTGATCACCGGCACTATCGATCCTACGCCATTTGCCGACAGTGCTTCGCACGGTACTTCTGTTGGTGGGATCATAGCCGCTGCCGGTTGGAATGGCCTTGGCGGCCGCGGTGTTGCCCCCGATGCCAACCTTATCGGCTTTAACTTCCTGGATAAGGATCCCAGCGGTAAGGTCAAGAGCGTACAAACCTTTGAGAACTTCGCCAAGTCCCACGGTGCCAGTGCTTACAGTGACAATGCCAGGGTGTTTAACCAGAGCTATGGTTATTCAGTGCCTTTCCCCCATGGATTTGATGAAGATGAAAATGAGGTCTATGGTGCTATTACCAAAGACAGTTTTGACGGCAAGGGCAGCATCTTTGTCAAGTCTGCCGGTAATGGCTACAAATATTACAAGGCGTTCAATACCTTCTGGATCCCCGGTGATTATTTCAGTGCGCCAAAAGAAGGCAAAGTGCCCAACCACGGTTTGCCCTTCCATAATGCCAACATGTCCTCCGACAATGCCAACGTATATAACCTCCTGGTATCGGCAATCAATGCAGCCGGTAAGCGCTCAAGTTATTCTTCTGTAGGTTCCAATGTGTTCGTTACTGCGCCGGGTGGGGAATATGGTGAGGATGATCCCGCCATTGTGACCACGGACAGAGCCGGCTGTGACAAGGGGAGTTCGGTTACCGAAGAGCGCCCATCAACGCCTTTTGACGGCGGCCTGCATCCACTCAATCTGGAATGTGACTATCGTTCTACCATGAACGGAACATCGTCAGCAGCGCCCAATACCAGTGGTGCAGTCGCCATGATTATGAGTGCCAACCCCTCTCTTTCCTGGCGTGATATTCGCCATATCTTGGCTTCGACTGCCACCAAGGTGGATGCCGATATACCCGCCAAGACGGTTGCTATCGGTGAGGGGGACAAGGCGCCTGTCTATGAGGCTATCTCAGCCTGGCAGGACAACGCCGCAGGATTTCATTTCCACAATGAGTATGGTTTTGGCAGGGTAGATGTCAGTGCGGCTGTAGCTATGGCCAAGGACTACAAGGCAGACTTGGGTGAGTATCTGTTGACTGACTGGATTGCCAGTGAAAAGGATCTTGATAAGGCGATTCCGGATGCCAGTCTTGCCGGGGTTTCAGACTCTCTTGAGGTTGCCGAGGATTTGGTGGTGGAAGCGGTGCAGATTGAGCTCAGCGCCGATCATCTGCGTCTTCCTGATCTGGCGGTTGAGTTGGTGTCTCCGGCAGGTACCCGCAGTGTGTTGATGACGCCTTTCAATGGCCTGGTGTATCAGGGCGTGATGGATCCCAACGATCCGGATGACCTGGTCAAAGGCTATGATAAGACGCCTATGCTCTCAAATGCTTTCTATGGTGAAAACACCAAAGGTGTGTGGACCATTAAGTTGATAGATGTGAACAGCGGTGAATATCAGTTCCTCAAATATGACAAGGGTTATATCAGTATTCCCAATGAGAGTAACGGTATGTTGAAGGGCTGGTCCATTCGTTTTCATGGCCACAAGGCCAAGGCAGCATCTTAAGGAGTAACAGATGAAGATTTCAACAGCAATGATGGCCATGGGGCTGACACTTTTGGCGGCTCCTGCAATGGCGCATGATAAAAATCCTTTTGAAGATAACGGCAAGCAGTATCAGCAACAGGGCGATAGAGCCGACTTCCTCGGACTGAAGGATACCTTTTATGTCAAGACAGACAAAGGTGTGCAGAAAGCCAGCAGGCTGAGCCAGGGAGAGCAACTGGTGACAGAGGCCGGCGAGCCTTTTGCGACAGTGACCGGAAAGCTGGTGGTCAAACTCAAGCCTGGTGTTGATGCCGCGGCCTTTGCTGCCGATTCAGGCCTGAGGTTGGATTGGCAAAATGACACTCAGCTGATGGTGTTGGCCGCCAGTGAAGGCAGCGATCTCCTGGCTGTGCTCGAAAAGCTGAAGCGGGATCCGCAAGTGATGAGAGTCAAGCTGGATAGGGCGGTACTTAAACACGAGCCTATGTGATCCACTGAGATGATCCACTCAGACGCAAAAAGGCCCGGGTTCCACCGCAACGTAGATCAGATAAGGATCGGTTGACCGATCCTCCTGATGAGAGACAATCGGAAACCTGTTTGTAGGTTTCCGATTTTTTATGTCTATTCAAAACTGCTTTGCCGACTTTCTTGAAGAGAGTCCTGTTGATGTCGCTCAGCTAACCACCTTCTCCGAGCATATTCCTGACGAGTGGATTGCTAAAGCGGTAACACTTTCCGATAAAGCGACGATTCGTCGACGTCGCTTACCGAGTGATATGGTTCTTTGGCTTATTGTTGGAATGGCGTTTTTCCGCAACGAACCGATTGCCGAAGTTGCACGGCGAATGAATGTCTGTGCCGAGGGGTTGGCTAATGAGGAGCTGTTAGCAAAAAGTGCTTTAACGCAAGCGAGGCAACGCCTTGGCAAAGCAGCCCCAGAATGGTTGTTTAGGCAATGCAGCCATAGGTGGGGGTTAGAGCGTTACCCTGAGGATACATGGCAAGGTTTGCAAGTCTTTGCTGTGGATGGTGCGCTTTTTCGAACCGCTGACACACCGGAGCTAAGAGACCATTTTGGATCGGGTAATACATCCAGCGACAGACAGACGCCTCATCCAGTATTAAGGGTGGTGACCATGATGAATGTTCGCTCTCATGTCATTGTCGATGCCGCTATAAGCCCTTATCGTCGAGGCGAAATTCCTCTTGCTATGCCCTTTATTGACTCCTTACCGGATAATTCCGTGACCTTATTGGATAAGGGTTTTTATGGAGCAGACTTGCTTCTTTCTCTCCAAAATAGTGGTGCTAACAGACATTGGTTGTTACCGGCGAAGAAAGGGGTGAAATACACCCTGCTGGACGATGAAGAGAGTGACGACATGCGAGTCGAAATGAAAGTCTCTCCACAAGCACGCAAGAAAAATCCTAACCTACCTGAAACATGGCAAGTGAGAGCCGTGACTTATCAGGTACAAGGTAAGCCAAAAACCGTATTTACGTCTCTTCCCAGAGAGCAGTACGATGCGGGAGCCGTCGCGGCGCTTTACCACGAGCGATGGGAAATTGAATTAGGGTATCGAGACATAAAAAGTTCGATGCAACACAATGCGTTAGTGCTGAGGAGTAAGACAGTCGAACTTGTCTATCAAGAGTTATGGGGGCTGCTGCTTGGTTATAACTTGGTGAGACGAGAAGCGAGCCAAGCGGCAGTAGAGCATGGTCGAATGCCCAATGAAATTAGCTTTAAGTACGCTTGTCAGTTCATCGCAAGTCAGCTCAAAGTCATGAGCAAAGCGGTGTCACCAGGTAATACGCCGAAGCGTCTAAACAGTCTGCGAGGAGACTTGTCCATCCTTTTTATAGACAAACGCCCTAAGCCAAATCGGCCCAGGGCGGTAAAAATATCAAAGACCCGATATCCTGTTAATCACAAGGCAGCTCCGCTTAAGTGAACTACGTTGCGGATCCCACCGGCCTTTTTACTTATTGGCCAGCAAAAACTCCACAAAGGCCCGGTCGGCCTGGCTTACCGGGCGCTGTTTCTTCCAGGCAATATGCAGGTCGAGATGTACAGGAGGTGCGAAGGGCAGGGCTATGATGTCATCTCTTTCATTGACCACCATTTCCAACACACTGGTGACGGCAAACCCTTGACTTACAATCTGTTTTATCAGGTTTATCAGGTTGGTTTCAAAGGCGATCCTAGGCTCGAGTTGCAGCTCTCTGGCTCGGCTCAGCATCCATTCACGATGAAAATAACCGGGTTTGAACATCACTAACTCATGGGCGAAAAACTGCTCCAGCGTTACGGCCTCATTTGTGGCCAAGGGGTGTTCAGGGCTTGAAGCTACCACCATCTGCTCTCTAATTAACAGACAGGACTCGAACTCAGGCTTGAGATCCTGGGCCGTGATAATCGCTATATCCACCTCTTCCTGCTCCAGCATCCTCAGGGCATCGCGGGTGCCTCCCTCAAACAGAGACAGCTTCAAATCCGGATACTGATGGCGAAAAGCCATCACCCGTGACGGCAGGTAGAAAGAGCCCAACATACCGGGCACGGCAATTCGCACTTCGCCCTTGGCCAGCTCGGCCATGGCCCGGATATGGGCCTCTGCCTGACTCAGCTGTTTGAGGATCAATACCGCATGTTGATGCAGCGCCAGCCCTTCGGCAGTGAGGCGAATGCCGCTTTCCTGGCGGCTGCCACTACGGTCGACCAGAGTGACGCCGAGAGATTGCTCCAGCCGCTTGATACTCTGACTGAGGGCGGGTTGGGCCAAATTCAGCTTCTCTGCAGCTCGGGTAAAACTGCCGTACTTAACCAGGTTATCCAGGTGTTTTAGTTGTCTGATGTCCACGTCTCGCCTTACTCTTGCGGATAATCTTGAGGAAGTTTTCCAAGCATAACAAAAATTGATGAAATCGATATTATTTATCTATTATTGTTATGTATTGCCCGGTGCTAACCTTGTTGTAGTGAATTCTTTGCTAATTTAAGAGGTCGGAGTGACTAAGGTCGAAGCCGTTGGCCGGCATGCGCGTGATACCCGTTTGATTTGGGCACTGTGCGTGGCATCAGTGGTGGTTTATATCAATCTGTATTTGATGCAGGGGATGCTGCCCTTGATTGCCGAGCATTTTCAGGTAACGGCGGCCAAGTCGACTCTGGTACTGTCTGTCACCAGCTTTACGCTGGCGTTTTCCTTGCTTGGCTATGCCATAGTCTCGGACAGGATTGGCCGTCACAAGCCGATAGTTATCAGCCTCTGGGCCCTGGCGCTGTCCAATATCTTGTTGGTATTTGTTAAAGATTTCAATGCACTGGTGGCGGTGAGGTTGCTTCAGGGGATATTGCTGGCGGCTGTACCGGCCATCGCCATGGCTTATTTCAAGGAGCAACTCAGACCTGAGACCATGCTCAAGGCCGCGGCGGTTTACATTACCGCCAACAGTTTCGGTGGCATTATCGGTCGGCTGTTTGGCGGGCTGATGTCGCAACATCTATTATGGCAGGATGCCATGTGGCTGCTGCTGGCGGTGAGTCTGTTTGGGGTGGCACTGGTCAGCTATTTACTGCCCAATGCCGTCAGCGCCGCCAAGCGAGAACGGCTGCCGAAACAGTGGCGTTTCTGGCGTGGTGGCAGTGAAGACCTACGGGGCTTTGTACATCACCTCAAGGATAGTCAGATGCGACTGGCTTACCTTATTGGTGGGCTGGCATTTATGATGATGGTCAACCAGTACAGCTTTATTCAGTTGCACTTGATGGCACCGCCTTATGATTGGAGCCGGTTTGAGGCGACACTGATTTTCCTCTGCTACTCAAGCGGCACACTGGCGTCTTATTACACCGCCAGGTGGATTGCCCGCCATGGGCAGTTGCCTCTGTTCAGAATTTCCTTGCTGCTGATGTTGTGCGGCAGTCTGCTGACTCTGCTGGATACCCAGGTGTGGATTTGCGTAGGCTTTTTGCTTACCTCCTGCGGTTTCTTTATTACCCACAGTTGCTGTAACTCCTTTGTGGCCATGCGCGCCAGCAGCCACAGGGCTAAGGCCACTTCATTGTATCTGTGCTGCTATTACCTTGGCGCCGCAATGGGAGGCCCTTTTTTGATGCTGTTCTGGCAGCGGGACGAGTGGCAGGGCGTGGTGATGGGCTCCATGGTTTTGCTGTTTTTGACATCGCTGGCGGTTTGGCGTCTTGGCTGGCGGCAAAAACAGCCGCTCAGCCAGGAGATGGATACGCCTCAGGGGGCATCGTTGAGGTAATCTTTACGCTCAAGACCATATTTGCGCATCTTGTCGTAGAGGGTCTTGCGCGGTAGCTCCAACTGTTCCATGGTCAGCTTGATGGAGCCCTTGTTGTGCGCCAGGGCTTCTTCAATCAGCAGTCTTTCGAAAAACTCCACCCTTTGAGTCAGTGACATGCCGCTTTGCAGGCTGTCACTGCTGCCTATGGCGCCGGCAAAGGCTGCCTCGGCGCCAAGCAGAACATAACGTTCCGCCAGATTTCTCAATTCGCGCACATTGCCGGGCCATTCATGGGTACTGAGACGGGCCTGCTGTTCACCGCCAAGGGCAATCAGCGCCTTGTGGTAGCGGGCCGAAGCAATACGGGCAAAGTGCAGAAACAGCAAGGGAATATCTTCCCGTCGCTCCCTCAGCGGCGGAATGGCTACAGTCACCAGATTGAGACGATAGAAGAGATCTTCGCGAAAGCTGCCCTGGCGGCACAGTTCTTTGAGGTCGACCTTGGTCGCGGCAATCACCCTGATATCCAGCGCTATGGATTTATTGGAGCCCAGACGCTCGACTCTCCTGTCTTCCAGTACACGCAGCAACTTGACCTGCAATGCCATAGGTGTGCTTTCAATTTCATCGAGGAACAGGGTACCGCCGTTGGCGTACTCAAATTTGCCAATCCGGGTCTTGTCGGCGCCGGTAAAGGCTCCTGCTTCTGCACCGAACAGCTCACTCTCTATGATGTTTTCCGGGATAGCGCCACAGTTGATGGCGACAAAGTTGGCGCCGTGTCTGGGGCTGTGATCGTGCAGGTAACGGGCAACCAACTCTTTGCCAGTGCCGGTTTCACCCTCGATCAGGATATCGGCCGGAGTATCCAGCACCTGGTGGATGAGATGGCGCATCTGACGGATGCCCGGACTGTTGCCGAGGATCCTGGGGCCTGGCAGGCTCTGGGATTCCAGCTCCTGCTTGAGCTTGCGGTTCTCCAGCGTCAGGCTGCGCTTGTCCAGTGCCCGCTTGACGACATCCAGAATATGCTCGTTGTTGAAGGGTTTTTCCAGAAAGTCATAGGCGCCCTGTTTAACGGCGCTGACCGCCATGGCGATATCGCCAAAGCCGGTGATCAGTATCACCGGTAGATCGGCATCCAGCTGTTTGATTTGCTGCATGACACTGATGCCGTCCATGCCGGGCATGTTGACATCGGTAATGACCACTCCCATCCATTCGCGGCTGAGGTGGCGCAAGATCTCTTTCGGTTGGGTCGATGCTTTGGCACTGATGCCTTCGAGTTCAAATAACTGGCTCAGCACTGTGCCTATATGGGGTTCGTCGTCCAGGATCAGGACTGTGTATTCTTGTTCGCTCATTGGGTTTCCTCGCCGTGGTACAGAGGCAACAGGATCTGAAATACAGCGCCACCTTCGGCGGCGTTGGCGACGCTGATGGAGCCCTGCATGGACTCGACAATTCGGCGGGAGATGGAGAGTCCCAGACCCAATCCCTGTCGTTGGCTGGTGGTAAAATAGGGTTCGAAAATTTTCTCCATCTGGCTTTCGTTGACGCCGGGGCCGGAATCCTGAATACGGATACACAGCATCTCTTCTACGCTGATGCTGATAGTCAACAAACGCTCATCGACTCGTTGCATGGCGACTATGGCGTTGCTGATAAGGTTCACCAGTACCTGTTGCAGGCGTATTTTATCGCCGTAGAAGCACCAGGGCTTACCCGGGAGCTGCAGTTCGAGCCGGACCCCCTGCTTGTCGATTTCCGGATGCACTATGGTCAGCGCCTCCTGCACGGTTTCATTGATACTGGTGGGCTTGTCCTGGCCCTGGCTCTTGCGGGTGAAGCTCTTGAACTGGGCAACTATTTCCGCCAAGCGGTCGGTCAGGCTGATGATGGTGACCAGGTTTTCCTGTGCCTTGTCATGCATGCCCCGACCAAGAAAGGTTTGAGTGTTTTGGGCATAACTGCGCAGCGCCGCCAATGGTTGATTGATTTCATGGTTGATGCTGGCAGACAGACTGCCGATGACAGTCAGCTTGGCGGCCTGGATCAGTTCATCCTGGGTTTGTTTCAGTTGGGTGTTGGCATCTTCCAACTCCCGGGTACGTTCTTTGACCCTATGTTCCAGCTGGCTCTGGGCTTGGCGCATGCGTCTTAGGTTACGGCGCCGCTCGAGACTGAACAGCAGCCCCAATGCCAGCAACAGAAAAATACTGGCGGACAGCAACATCACAGGGGGCAGTGAACGATACAAAGGTGCAACAGGTGTCAGCACATGCACATACCAGCCTACCTTGGTCATTTCATTGCGAGTATCCAGATATTGGGCCTGGCCCTGATCGTTTTCTATCCGATATAGTGTCCTGTGGGCGGGTGTTTCCTGCCGGTAGGGCGGATCTATCCTGAGTTCCTGCAGCTTACGGTCGGCATAACGGCGGCTAAGGGTTATCTGCTGTAACCTTTCCGCAGCCAAGGGTTGCAGTGACCTCAGGCGCCAATTGGCAATACTGGCCAGAAAGATGACTTCATCCTCACCGCTGATGGCCAGTTCATACTGGCCCGCCTTGGCCAGCCCCGTCATCTGCTCTTCAATATCGGCAATATCGACCTTGACCACTATGACACCGAGTACTCTACCCTGATCGTAAATCGGGTAGGAGAAATAAAACCCCCTGGTGTTGGACGAGGTGCCGACGGCGTAATAGCTGCCCAGCCTGCCGGCTATGGCTTCTGTGTAGTAGGGGCGAAAGGCATAATTCTGACCGATAAACGAATAGGCTTGCTGCCAGTTACTGGCGGCAATAGCATCCCCTTGGCTATTGAGCAGATAGATATCAGAGGCTTCGGTGACATGCTGTATCTCTTCAAAGTATTTGTTGATTTTGCTGATTTCGCTCTTGTCTGCGCTACTCTTGATTACCCGGGCCAGCATGGGGTTGGTGGACAGCACATGGGGAATACTCTCATAGCGAATGAGTGCGCCTTCAATAAAGCTTATGACTTCGCTGAGCTGTTTGTCTGCCAGGGCCTGGTATTGGGTGAATCCCTTATCCAGATGGTACCAGTAGGTCAGTTTGAGGGTAATAAACAGACCCGTCACCAGCATGGTGGTGATAAGCAGGCGCTTTCGGGTCTTGTTGTTGAGCGGCATCTTATTGTCCCGGCGTTATTCGGTGTAGTTCCGGCGTAAGAAATCGGCGAGTCTTAGACTCGCCGATAGCCCTGATGATTTCAAGGATTAAAAGCCCCGCAGCGAATCCAGATACTCAGGCAGGAACAGAGATACTTCAGGAACATAGGTGATCAGAATAAGGAACCCCAGTAACAGCAGCAGCCAAGGCAGGCAGGCATGGATTACCCAACCTATGCTCTTGCCTGTGATCCCCGAGGTCACAAACAGATTAAGCCCCACCGGCGGCGTCAGCATTCCTATCTCCATATTGACCACCATGATGATCCCAAGGTGAATGGGGTCGATCCCCAACTGGGTGGCGATGGGGAAGAGGATGGGCGCCATAATAAGCAAAATGGCTGATGGCTCCATAAAGTTACCTGCGGCCAGCAACAACAGGTTGACTATGATGAGAAAGCCCCAGGCCGGCAGGCCCATGCCGACTATGTTTTCGGCAATCATGTGAGGGATCCGCTCTGTGGTCAATACATGGGCGAACAGCATGGCGTTGCCTATGATAAACAGCAGCATAATGCTGACTTTGGCGCCATCCCTGACGACGGCGCGTATCTCTCTGTCGGCCGGTGTCTTGAGTAACCCCAGTAAGCTGTATCCCAGATTGCGGCCTATGGCTTTAACTATAGACTCACCAGGATTGCGCCAGGCGACATTTTTCAGTGGCCCGATATCGCGATAGCCGAAGACGGCAATGAAATAGGCATAGATACAGGCGACCGCCGAGGCTTCCGTGGGGCTGGCGACCCCGCCGTAAATGGAACCCAGCACTATGACAATCAGCATCAGGCCACCCAGCGCCTTGGCCGTTGAGATAGAGAGCTTGCGAATGCCGGGGAAGGGCAGGGAAGGTAGTCCCTTGATACGGGCCACTATATAGATGGCCAGCATGATCAGCATCCCCGCCAGTAACCCAGGGATCAGCCCGGCCATAAACATCCGCGCCGCGGACACTTCGGTAGCGGCCGAATAAACCAGCATCACAATCGATGGTGGGATCAGTATTCCCAGGGTACCTGAGGTGGTAATAACCCCGGCGGCAAATTTTTCCGGATATCCGGCGCGGATCATGCCGACGATAACTATGGAGCCGATAGCTGCCACTGTGGCCGGAGAAGAGCCGGAGACGGCGGCAAACAGCATACAGGCCATGACCGAGGCCATGGCCAAACCGCCGCGGATATGGCCGACACTGTCCATGGCGAAGTCGATGATCCGCCTGGCGACGCCGCCGGTGGAGAGAAAGGCCGAGGACAGAATAAAGAAAGGGATCGCCAGCAAAGTGTAGTGCTCTGAAGTGGACTCATAGAGTTTCAGGGCCACAGAGGCCAGCGAATCGTTGGAAAACAGTAAAATAGTCAGCATGCTGGAGAAACCCAGTGCAATGGCAATGGGCATGCCGAGCAGCATACAAACAAATAAGACGATAAAGAGGGTAGCTATTGTCATGGCGTTACCTACTCATGCTTGGAGTTGTTTTTGTCTTCGCCGGCTTCGTTTTCGTCTGCCAGGTGCATGCTTTCCTTGGCTTCATCGTGGAAGCTGAATCCTTGTGAGCGGTTGGTCAGAATGGCAAAAAACAGTTCAATGAAACGCCAGGTCAACATGGCAAAACCGATAATCAGAATGCTTTGGGAGATCCACAGCGGTACTGCCGGATCTTCCACATCTATGCGCAAGGTTTCCCAGGCAAAGTCGGGGTCCAGTTTGGCAACCAGGGCATGGGGGAAGTCGATATCTTCCATGGGTATCCCAATCTGATACATCTGGCTGAGATAATCCCAGCTGCCTTTAAGGAACAGGCCGCAATAGATCAAACAGATGACAGCAGCCAGCATGGCGGCGTATTTGCGGCCTGTCCTGGGAAGCTTTTTGACGAAGGCATCGACACCTATATGGGCACCGACTTTAACGCCGTATGACATGCCAAAGAGGACAAACCAACCACAGAGGGTCAAGGTCAGCTCCTGCATCCAGAGAAACCCTGTATTGAAAAAGAAGCGGGCAACGACTTCGACAAAGACAAGTACCGTCATCAGGGTGATCAATAAGTTGAGAAAGCCTTCCTCAAAGTAGCCCAAGGCGCGTGAAATCATATTGCTCTCCGCAGAAATTGCGGGGGCCGGAGCCCCCATACTGACTTACTGGTTGGCGGCCACGGCGGCATCTATCACGTCTTTGCCGATTTGGTCTTCAAATTTGGCCCATACCGGCTTCATTGCATCAACCCAGGCCTGGCGTTGCTCTGGGGTGAGCTCAACTACCAAAGAGCGTTTGGAGTCGATGATCAACTGGCGGTCCTGGTCATTCTTGTCACCGGCAATCTTGTTGCCATAGGCAATGGCTTCATCGAGCGCTTCCTTGATGATTTTCCGCTTATCGCCGGGCAGACTCTTCCAGAACGTGTTGGAGGTCACCACCATGTAGTCGAGCACACCATGGTTACTTTCGGTGATATGGCTCTGCACCTCGAAGAATTTTTTGGAGTAGATATTGGACCAGGTGTTTTCCTGACCATCTATGGCGCGGGTTTGCAACAAGGTGAACACCTCGGAGAAGGGCTTTTTCACTGCAGTTGCATCAACGGCGGCAAACTGGGCCGCCAGCACGTCAGAGGCCATAACCCGGAATTTTTTGCCGCTGGCGTCCTTGGGCAAAAGCAGCGGCTCATTGGCAGAGAACTGCTTCATACCATTGTGCAGATAACCGAGGCCAACAACGCCTTTTCGCTTCATGGAGTTCAGCAGCTTTTGCCCGGCTTCACTCTGCTGGAACTTGTCGACAGCGGCCATGTCTTTGAACAAAAACGGCAGATCGAACAGCTGCAGTTTTTTGGTGTAACGCTCGAACTTGGAAAGTGATGGCGCAACCAACTGCACATCGTTGAGCAGCAGTGCGGCCAGTTCATTGTTGTCTCCGAAGAGTTGTGAGTTGGGGAACACACTGACCTGATATTCACCCGGCAGGCGTTCTTCGACCAAGGCCTTGAACTTCAGTGCCATCTGGCCCTTGGGGGTGTTTTCTGCCACAACGTGGGAAAACTTAATCTCTACCGGTTCTGCCAGAACCGAGAAGCTCGCCAATGCGCCGGCCAAAGCTGTCACTTTGGCAAGGGTTTTCAGTGGCTGGGTAAAGAGTTTGGATGGATTGAATGCACTCATGATGTGTCCTTTTTATATGCTCTTGAGTTATTGAAAAATACGTACCCCAAAGTGCGTATCTCCAGCGGGAATACAGCCGACTTTCCCTAAGGTCTGTATTGGGTAAGGCAAGTAGTGCGCCAACTTGATTACTTTTTTGTAACTCATTGGTTGCTAAAGTGTAGTTTATTTGATGTCCGTCACGCCTTTTTGCTGTTTGGGTGAGATCTTGCTCACGGTGTTGTCGACTTTGGGTGGAAAACCGCCTATTGCGACTTTGATTTACTTGGGGGGATCTATGCGCTTGAGCACGGCGTCACTGGGCAGTAGCTCCAGGTGCCCCTGCTCGTCAAAGTACCAGCCGGTAATAAAGCCTTTCTGACGCATAGTCACCAGGTTATGCATCACTTCTCTGGCTTCTTTTTGCGCCGTTTGCTCGTCATAGTCGTTGGCGTGCTTCAAATAGGCCGCAATGCTGGCGAGGGAAGCCGATTGACTGATTCCTGTCATAGCCTCTGTTCCACAAAAAAGATGCTTTCCTGAAGCGTAGTTGAAAATTTAGCCAGCGTGAAAGAAGCGCTGGTATTACAGCCTGAGGCGCTATCCGGGTGTGTCTTACCCTGGATATGGCTCGGCAGGGCAATTCAGGGCCGCAATATCTATCTTGTGACTGTCGGCCAGAGCTCTTTTCCCCTGTAGGGTTAGGCTGCTAGAATATGCACACTTTTCATTTGCCTGCCTGGCAGGCGTTTATTCTTAAGGTTAGTGTTCAATTATGACCACCAAGACGCGTTTTGCTCCCAGCCCTACCGGCTTTCTTCATGTGGGCGGTGCCCGTACGGCTCTATACTCCTGGTTGCACGCTCGTGCCAATAATGGCGAGTTTGTGCTGCGTATCGAAGATACGGATCTTGAGCGTTCTACTCAGGAGGCGGTTGATGCCATTCTGGAAGGGATGGAATGGTTGGGCCTGAATTGGGACGAAGGTCCTTACTATCAGACCAAACGCTTCGATCGTTACAACGAGATCATCGCTCAGATGTTAAAAGAGGGCACGGCTTACAAGTGTTATTGCTCTCGTGAGCGCATTGAAGCTCTGCGTGAAGAGCAGGCCGCCAAGGGTGAACGCCAGAAGTATGATGGCTGCTGCCGTGATGCCGCTCCCCGTGATACAGATGAACCTTATGTAGTGCGTTTCAAAAACCCACAGGAAGGCAGCGTGGTTTTTGATGATCATGTTCGCGGCCGGATTGAAATTGCCAACGAAGAACTGGATGACCTAATCATTGCCCGCAGCGACGGTACTCCTACTTATAACTTCTGTGTGGTGGTTGATGACTGGGATATGGGTATCACTTGCGTGGTTCGCGGTGAAGACCATATCAATAACACCCCGAGACAGATCAACATTCTCAAGGCCCTGGGTGCACCTGTCCCTGAGTATGCCCACGTATCCATGATCCTGGGTGACGATGGTGCCAAGCTTTCCAAGCGTCACGGCGCAGTGAGCGTAATGCAGTATCGTGATGACGGTTATCTGCCGGAAGCCTTGCTGAACTATCTGGTGCGTTTGGGCTGGTCTCATGGCGATCAGGAGATCTTCTCTCTGGAGGAGATGAAGCAGTTCTTCAAATTGGACGATATCAACAAGGCGGCTTCGGCATTCAATACCGAAAAGCTGATTTGGTTGAACCAGCACTATATGAAGTCGCTGGATCCAGAATATGTGGCCGGTTTCCTCGAATGGCACATGCGTGATCAGCAGATAGATACCAGTAATGGCCCGGCACTGACTGAAATCGTTACTGCATTGGCAGAGCGTAGCAAGACACTCAAAGAGATGGCTACCTCCAGCCGTTACTTCTATGAAGACTTCGAGGCGTTTGATGAAGCACAGGCCAAGAAGCACTTGCGTGGGGTAGCATTGGAACCCTTGCAACTGGTGCAGCAGAAGTTGGCAGCTTTGCCTGAGTGGACCGTGGAAGCGATTCACAATGCCATTGAGTCAACTGCGGCCGAACTGGAGGTGGGAATGGGTAAAGTCGGCATGCCTTTGCGGGTTGCCGTGACAGGTGCGGGCCAATCTCCTGCTCTGGATTTAACCTTATTTCTCATTGGGAAAGCTCGTTGCGAGCAAAGAATCTCCAAAGCGGTTGAATTTGTAGCAGCCAGAATAAATTCCTAAAAAAGGCGTTGACACATTTGGGTGTGCTGCATAGAATGCGCCTCGCAGTTGAGACACAGGGCAGCAAGTTGCTGGCAGTACACTCAAATGTAATGAGAGATAGCTTGGGGCTATAGCTCAGCTGGGAGAGCGCTTGCATGGCATGCAAGAGGTCGACGGTTCGATCCCGTCTAGCTCCACCAACTTCTCTCAATAAGCTCTTTTTAAGCCGAGTTTAAATGCTTAAGTCCGGGGTCCCCTTCGTCTAGAGGCCTAGGACACCGCCCTTTCACGGCGGTAACAGGGGTTCGAATCCCCTAGGGGATGCCATTTTCGCAGTGTTTAGTAAAACCTGTACTCTTATCACAGAGGTTAAACAGTGAGTCCGGGGTCCCCTTCGTCTAGAGGCCTAGGACACCGCCCTTTCACGGCGGTAACAGGGGTTCGAATCCCCTAGGGGATGCCATTTTCGCAGTGTTTAGTAAAACCTGTACTCTTATCACAGAGGTTAAACAGTGAGTCCGGGGTTGGTTTAGCCTAGAGGCCTAGGACACCGCCCACTTTCCTTGGGGAGAGAATCGGCGGTAACCGTGGTTCGAATCCGCTAAGGGATGCCACATTTTGCAGTGTTTCGCAAAACCTGTACTCCTTTCACAGAGTCTAAAACGTGAGTCCGGGGTCCCCTTCGTCTAGAGGCCTAGGACACCGCCCTTTCACGGCGGTAACAGGGGTTCGAATCCCCTAGGGGATGCCACATTTTTCGAGAGATTTTGTTTTTGACAGAATTTCGGGGCTATAGCTCAGCTGGGAGAGCGCTTGCATGGCATGCAAGAGGTCGACGGTTCGATCCCGTCTAGCTCCACCAAATACTCTTATCACAGAGGTTAAACAGTGAGTCCAGGGTCCCCTTCGTCTAGAGGCCTAGGACACCGCCCTTTCACGGCGGTAACAGGGGTTCGAATCCCCTAGGGGATGCCACATTTTGCAGTGTTTCGCAAAACCTGTACTCCTTTCACAGAGTCTAAAACGTGAGTCCGGGGTCCCCTTCGTCTAGAGGCCTAGGACACCGCCCTTTCACGGCGGTAACAGGGGTTCGAATCCCCTAGGGGATGCCACATTTTCCGAGAGATTTTGTTTTTGACAGAATTTCGGGGCTATAGCTCAGCTGGGAGAGCGCTTGCATGGCATGCAAGAGGTCGACGGTTCGATCCCGTCTAGCTCCACCAAATACTCTTATCACAGAGGTTAAACAGTGAGTCCGGGGTCCCCTTCGTCTAGAGGCCTAGGACACCGCCCTTTCACGGCGGTAACAGGGGTTCGAATCCCCTAGGGGATGCCACATTTTCCAAGAGATTTTGTTTTTGACAGAATTTCGGGGCTATAGCTCAGCTGGGAGAGCGCTTGCATGGCATGCAAGAGGTCGACGGTTCGATCCCGTCTAGCTCCACCAAAGATTCTCCTTCAAGAGAAACACTAACCACCTCAGGGTGGTTTTTTGTTATCTGTCCTTTAACGTTTGCTTCCTATCAAAACAGCACGCTCTAACCCCGAATGGATTGATTGTTAGAGTATTTGTCCAACCATGTATCGAGACATGGCCCCAAAATGCAGATCTTATTAACTGCTCTTATCAGGCTCAGGCTTCACTACCGATACGCCAGATTGTTTTGCCCGGATACCCGCCGAGTTACTACTTGAGTAAAAAGTCGCTACTCGAGTAAGCAAGTCACTGTTAGTCAAGGTAAGTGTCTCTTTACATGGAAGGCTAAAAAAACAGGAAGCCGCGATGGCTTCCTGGAATGTTGTTCTATGCTGAAAAGCAGGGCGGTATATAGATATTTTAGTCTACACCAATAAAACCGCCTGTTTGGTGGGCCCACAGCTGGGCGTAAATCCCTTTGCTGCGGATCAGTTCCTGATGGCTGCCTTGTTCGACGACTTTGCCCTGATCCAGCACTATCAATCTATCCATAGCGGCTATGGTTGATAGCCTGTGAGCGATAGCGATAACGGTTTTTCCTTCCATCAGTTGATAGAGGCTTTCCTGAATTGCCGCTTCCACTTCCGAGTCGAGTGCCGAGGTGGCTTCATCCAGGATCAGGATTGGCGCATCTTTCAATAGCACTCTGGCGATGGCAATACGCTGCCTTTGACCGCCGGATAATTTGACACCCCGTTCACCCACCTGGGCATCCAGCCCGGTATTTCCCGACGGATCTGTCAAAGAGGCGATAAACTCACTGGCCTGGGCCTTAATGATAGCCTGCTCCAGTTCCTCTTCCGTGGCATCGGGACGACCATAAAGAATATTTTCTCTGATGGATCTGTGCAGCAAGGAGGTATCCTGAGTCACCATGCCTATCTGTGAGCGCAGCGAATCCTGGGTGACTTTACGTATATCCTGACCATCTATCAGAATTTTTCCCTTTTCCACATCATGAAAACGCATCAGCAGATTGACCAAGGTGGACTTACCGGCACCCGAGCGACCCACCAGTCCGACTTTTTCACCTGGCTTGATCTGTAAATCCAGGCCTTCCAGCACGCCGCTCTGTTCTCCATAGTGAAAGCTGACCTTATCGAAATCGATTTGCCCTTGCTCAACCAAAATGGCTTTGGCGTCTTCAGCATCCAGAATGCGGGTGGGTTTGGACAGGGTGCTCATACCATCGGCCACTGTCCCTATATTTTCAAACAGTGAGCTGATTTCCCACATTATCCATTGCGACATGCCGTTGAGGCGCAGAGCCAGGCTGACGGCAATCGCTATGGCGCCGACACTGATGGCACTGTCGCTCCAGAGCCAGATGGATACGGCTGCCACGCTAAAGGCCAGGAAATAGTTCAGTAGCTGCACACTGACGTTAATTCCGGTGACCAGACGCATCTGCCGGTGCACGGTATCCAGGAAGGTTTTCATGCTCGACTGAGCGTATTCGGCTTCCTGTTGGGTGTGGGAGAAGAGTTTGACCGTGGCAATATTGGTGTAGCTGTCGACGATTCGACCCGTCATGGTTGAGCGGGCATCGGCCTGCTCGGTAGACACGGCTTTCAGCTTGGGCACGAAATACCACTGCAGGCCGATATAGATGGCAAGCCATGCCAACATGGGCAGCATCAAGCGCATATCGGCACTGGCTATCATCACCAACATGGAGGTGAAATACACCATTATGTAGACCAGCACGTCCAAGAGTTTCATCACGGTTTCCCGCACCGCCAGAGAGGTTTGCATCACCTTGGTGGCAATGCGGCCGGCAAAGTCGTCCTGATAGAAGGAAACACTCTGTTTCAACAGGTATTTGTGCGCCAGCCAGCGGATAGCCATCGGATAGTTGCCCAGCAGACTTTGGTAGACAATCAAGGCGTGCAGCAAGATGAGTACAGGCAAGAGCACGAGTACCAGCAAGGTCATGCCGAGTAACTTGAGTCCTTCATCCTGCAGCAGGGTTTGTGGATCCTTGTCTACCAGCCAATCAACCAACTGCCCCATAAAGCCAAACAGCGACACTTCCAGCATGGCCAGAATTGCGGTCAATATTGACATCAATATCAGCGGTCGCTCGAAACCTTTGGTGTAGTGGCGGCAAAAAGCATAGAGCCCTTTGGGCGGCGGAGATGGTTCTATATCCGGCAGTGGATCCGTCCAGTGTTCAAAGCGGGAAAACAACGTCTTTATCATGGCCTTCTCTTGGCAAACTGTTATGGGCGATTTATCTCTTGGCAAAGAATGATTCTTGCCCGGTTATGCGGGCAGACATCGGGCCTTGCGGATCTGGAGTGATTTTTATTCAAGCCGTTCCAGCATACCCAATTTTTATCTGTAGGGCAGCTATTATTCCGGATCAATAGTTTGGGTTTGGTCTCGGGGTTCAGTTCCGTTTTCCGCTGGTTTCCCCCGTGTTCGCGGGGTAATCTGCATCCAGGTTATAGACGATAGCGAAACAGATGATGACGATTTTTACCGAGCTCAGCACCGACACCTGTCGCCGGGCGAGACTTAGTCGCGATCCCAGGTTTGATGGCCGCTTCTTTATCGGGGTGAAGACGACGGGGATCTATTGCCGGCCTATCTGCCCGGCGGTGGCGCCGAAAGAGGAAAATGTCGATTACTTTTTCTCGGCCGCCGCCGCGGCAAATCAAGGTTTGCGCCCCTGTTTGCGTTGCCGGCCGGAAAGCGCGCCCGGCTCCTGTGCCTGGAAAGGCACGAGAACCACGCTGGAGCGGGCGGTAACCCTGATAGAGCAGGGCGCCTTGAGCGGCGAGTCGGCGAAAGGTGTCGAGCACTTGGCACAGCGCCTCGGGATCAGCAGTCGTTATCTGCGCAAGCTGTTTGTCGAAGCGCTGGGCCTGTCTCCCAAGCAATACGCTGCGTTTCAGCAGTTGATGTTTGCCAAGCAGCTGCTGCACCAAACCCGGCTCCCTATCACGCAGGTGGCCTTGGCTGCGGGATACACGAGCATTCGCCGCTTCAACGAAGTGTTTCAGAGTCAGCTGCAGCTTACCCCGTCGGCGCTCAGACGCAGCGCTGATACGCAAATGGACGACAGTAACAGGCTGCAACTTTTTTTGAGTTACCGGCCGCCATATGCCTGGCAAGCGTTGCTTGATTTCTATCGCCTGCGGGCGGTAACAGGAATGGAGTGGTTTGAACTTGATGGCCGCCAGGGCTATGGTCGCAGCCTGTTACTCAACAGCGACAAAGGCGGGTTCAAAGCTTGGTTTTTTGCCGAGTTGCAGGCCTCGCAAAATAGAGTCGCAGTTACCCTGGCATTGGAAGAGGGCGCCGAGTTTAGCTTGTTACCGGTATTGGTCAATCGGATAAGAAGGATATTGGATCTCGACGCTGATATGCAGCAGGTTGAGCAAGTGTTGCAACCTCTCACACTGGCAGACTCCACCTTTGGTTGGGAGCCGGGGCTGAGGCTGCCGGCAGTAGGCTCTCTGTTTGAAGCCGGGGTGCGGGCTGTTCTGGGCCAGCAGGTCAGCGTTACCCAAGCCACAAAACTGTTGGGGCAGTTGGTGGCTGTCAGAGGTGAGAGGCGAGTTATCGCCGGGCGCGAAATCAGCTTCTTTCCCGAGCCAGAAAGCATGTTGGCGGCGGACTTTGACGAGTTGAAAATGCCCGGAAGCAGAAAGACGGCATTGGCTGAGTTGGCGCGTTTTCAGCTTGAGCATGGTGATACCGAGCCCGAGGCTTGGCTCAGTTTGAAAGGGATTGGCCCCTGGACCATAGCCTACGCCAGAATGCGCGGGTTGTCGGATCCTGATGTGTTGCTCGGCGGCGATTTGATAATCCGTAAACGTCTGCTGACGCTGTTTGGTAAAACGGCAATCTCGACCGGGGTAAACGGGAACTTGGCTCAACTCAACCCGGATTCGGCTAAACAAGGTGCAGTTGGTCAGCATAAAGGCAAGAAAAGTGCTGACAAGAAAAGTATGGACAACAAGAGTGACGCCAAGAAAAGTGCGGCCCATTACCAAGCGTTACTGCAAGGTGTCACTGAAGCGGCGTCGCCCTGGGGCAGTTATCTTACTCTACAACTTTGGCAGTCGGCATAGAACCCATTAATAGCAATGAATGAAGAGCTCTGAGATGGGTTGCAGAGGTGACAGGCATCAGGGTCAAACTCCTATTCAAAAGCCATAAAATCAAGGGATTAATCCTATGAATACACAAGATAAACCGAGCTTGGCCGTATCGCTGAGTAAAGAGTGGCCGGCAGCAGAATTGGTGCCGGTAGCGGAGCTTATCATGGATTCGGCTGTGGGCCGGCTATGGCTTGCTGCGGGGCCCCATGGGCTGTCACATCTGTCGGTTTTGACGGGGGATGACAGAGAGCGCCGGATCCCGCTGGCGAGCGCGAATGCGGCGCAAAAGGCGCGGGCTGAGGCGATATTGGCGCAGACCAAGAGCCAGCTATTGGAGTATTTTGCCGGTGCCAGACAGGTCTTCGAGTTGCCTTTGGCTCCCAAGGGGACACGCTTTCAACGCACCGTTTGGCAGGCGTTGGTGGGTTTGTCCTACGGCAGCTTCACCAGTTACGGCGAGCTGGCCATAAAGATTGATAACCCGAAAGCGGTCCGCGCAGTCGGCACTGCCAATGGCGCCAACCCGATAGCGATTATCGTGCCTTGTCACAGAGTCATAGGCAAGGATGGCAAGTTGACCGGTTATGCCTGGGGCCTGGCCATGAAGCAACAACTGCTTGACTTGGAAGCAGGTCGTCCAAGTTAATCTTTTGGCATAAATCAACGAAATCCTCTGGCGATTTGAGGTATTCTGAAGCCTGACTGAAGTCGCGTATTACTGAGGAAAACACAGATGCAACCACTCTTTTGGCTGGAAGAGGGAGAGTTGGCAGGAAGCCGGGGCCCAGCAGGCCAGAACTGGGATCTCGATGAGCTGCAGCGCTCCGGGATAGGCGCGATTCTTTCCCTGGCTGAAAATGTGGCGGCCGATTGGCCTCAGTCGCCATTTGAGTTTGCCTGTATCCCTTTGCCGAGTGGAGAAACCCCGCTGGATGCCGATTTACGGCTCTGTGTCGAGCAGTTGCCCAAGGCGCTCGACTTTATCAAGCGCCAGCGTGCAGCCGGGCTAGGGGTACTGGTTCATTGCGAGTCTGGGCAAAACCGTACCTGTCTGTTGCTGGCCTACTATCTGATGGAACATGGTGTGGCACCGCTGCATGCGGTTGCCCGTATTCGAGCGGTGGCCGATGCTGCCTTTGAATCCCATGGCTGGGATCAGTTTGTGTTCGATGTGCTCTATGCTTTACAGGAATAGCAAGCCAGAGCTGGAGGCGGGAATGCTGGATCCCGGAACGAATTAATGCTTGAATACTCTTCACTATTTCGAAGAATATTCAAAATGTTGCCACAGTTTGGAATACTGTTGATCCTCTTGTCCTTGCTGAGTGCCTGTAGCTCGGCACCGACACGAGATCCCGCTTACAGCGACTCCAGCTATCTGGCAACGCCGGAGAGTTCTGTCTTGCTGGATTATCTGGAACCTCAATTGTCCATCCACCCATCGCAGACGGGCGTGCTGCCGTTGGCCGAAGGTGTCGATGCCTTTATTGCCAGGTTGGCGCTTATCCGCAGTGCCCAGAGCAGTATCGATCTGCAGTACTACATTTATCGGGCCGATGAAACCGGCAAAACCTTGGTGTGGCAACTGTTGGAAGCCGCTGAGCGCGGTGTGCGGGTAAGGCTGCTGCTGGATGACACCACGAGTGCGCCGCTCGAATCCGGACTGGCGGCCTTGAATCATCATCCCAATATTCAGGTTCGCCTCTATAACCCGGTATATTCCCGCACCTTCAGAGGATTGTCTTGGCTGTTCAGTTTCGCCCGCTTGAACCACAGAATGCACAATAAGTCGCTGACGGTGGACAACATGGTTTCTGTGGTGGGAGGGCGCAACATAGGCAATGAGTACTTTTCTGCCAACGATGAACTTGAGTTCGGTGACTTTGACTTGCTCGCCATAGGAAAAGCCGTACCGGCTATCTCTGATCAGTTTGATCTTTACTGGAATGCGCCGCTGACCATTCCACTTGAGCAGCTGCTGCCCAAGCGTCTGACCCGGGAAAAACTGCTGCAGGCCGATGCCAAGATGCGGCTGGAGCAGCAGGCGATGCAGGATCACCCTTATTATCAGCGCCTGTTGCAGAGCCAGTTGATAACCAACATGGAGCAGCAGCAACTCGACTGGTATTGGGGCGAAGCCAAGGTGTTGTTTGACCCGCCCGATAAGCTGCGCAGCGCCGAGCCCGAGAGTTGGATGCTGGCCGATATTGGTCGTTTTCTGTCCCAGGTTGAAAACAACATACTGATCATCTCGCCCTATTTTGTGCCCACCGCCAAAGGGGCCGATGCCCTGGCACAGGCGGTAGCCAATGGCATTGAGGTTACTGTGGTGACCAATAGCCTGGCAGCCACAGATGTAGTGGCCGTGCATGCCGGCTACAAGAAGTATCGTAGGCAACTGCTGGAAGCCGGTGTCAGCCTCTATGAAGTCAAGGCCGACCCTGACCATAAGCCTTCTTCATGGCGCGGCAGCTCACGCACCAGTCTACATGCCAAAACTTTTGTGCTGGACGATAAAGATGTGTTCGTCGGCTCGTTCAATTTTGATCCCCGCTCTGCCTGGATCAATACTGAAATGGGAATTCTGCTACATCAGCCCAAGCTTGCCGAACACATGCAGCGGCAACTGGGCGGCGCCTTACTGCGCAATGCTTACCGATTGGCGCTGGAGGAGGATGAGCTTGTGTGGCACGACGATGCCAAACAAGAGGTGTTCTATAATGAGCCTGCCGCCGGTTTCTGGCGCCGTCTCAGTGCCGATATCCTCAGCCTTTTGCCTATTGAGTCGCAATTGTGAACTGCAGTAGGCCACCATAGGTTCAAGCCTGTGTTATCCTGAAGCGTTTAACTTATTGTCTGTTATGGTGTTGTTATGAAGAGTAAGGCCAATCAATCTCAGGGACTGCTGCTGTTTCATCTGTCGGCAAGCCAGCTGTTTGCCATCGGCACCTTGAAGATCCGTGAGTTGGTACCTTATATGCCACTAAACCAGATCCCCCAATCTCATTCAGCTGTGATGGGTGCGGTAAACTTCAGAGGACACACTATTCCCGTAGTGGATATGGCGGCGGCCGTTGGTTATCGCCCGGTCACCGCAGAGGAGCGCAAGAGCTGTTTTATCATCATCACAGATTGTCAGCGGATGGAGATAGGCTTTCTGGTTCGCGGCATAGACAAGATCCTCGAATGTAACTGGCGTGATATTGAATCACCACCGGATAATCTGGGACGCAATGCCTATCTGACCGGGGTGACCCGTTACGACAATAAGCTGGTGCAACTGCTGGATGTTGAGTTGCTGCTGTCGAAGATTTTCCCGATTGCGGCCCAGAGTGTGGCCATGCTGACCGATGTGCAAAGGGAAAGGTTGAAACCGCTGCGGATCTTGCTGGTAGACGACTCCAAGGTGGCCAGAAAGCAACTGTCCGATGCGCTGGACTCCATAAATATCCCCTATGAAGTTACCTCAAACGGTGCTCAGGCTTTGGCCATCATGGAAAAGGCCGCGGCCGAAAAGCGCCCTGTGGATCTCCTGGTGAGCGACATCGAAATGCCGGGTCTGGATGGTTATGAACTCGCCTTTGAGGTGAGAGACAAACCGGCACTCGCCGGAGCTTATATTATTCTGCATACCTCGCTTTCCAGTGAGATCAGTGTCAGCCAGGCGCACCAGGTAGGTGCCAACGAAGCCCTCACTAAGTTCGATGCCCATGAACTTATTGATGCCATGCTCAGAGGCGCCCAAATTGCACAAGATAGTCAAAAATGACATCACTGTTGCCAAAATGCGTGCTCAGGGTTATCCAGACGACACAAATAGGCTTCAAAGCTAGACATTAGCGGTTTCATCCGCTAAAAACGTAACTCCTGTGGCACTGGTGCCAGAAAGATAATAACGACAGGTCAGGCAATGAACCAATCTTCTTTACTTTTGGCCCGATTGGCCAAGAGCAGTCTTGTACTGCAAATCCTTTTGGGGATCATCGCGGGCATGGGGCTCGCACACTTTGCTCCGGAATGGGCAAAGAGCGTTTCTTTCCTTGGAGATCTTTTTGTCGGCGCGCTTAAGGCGATAGCGCCGATCCTGGTATTTCTGCTGGTGGCGGCATCGATTGCCAATCAGAAGAAAAATACCAAGAGCAATATGCGGCCAATTATCGCCTTGTACCTGTTCGGTACTTTTGCCTCGGCACTTACAGCTGTGGTAATGAGCTTTATGTTTCCCACCACACTCAAGCTCAGGGCGCCTGAACAGTTACTGTCGCCGCCGCAAGGTATTCTGGAAGTTCTCAATACTCTGTTGTTCAAATTGGTCGACAACCCAGTCAATGCTCTGATGAATGCCAACTATATCGGTATTCTGGCTTGGGGTATTGGTCTTGGATTGGCACTGCATCATTCCAGTGATTCGACCAAACAGGTATTTGCCGATGTCAGTCATGGGATCTCACAGATGGTGCGCTTTATTATCCGCTTGGCGCCGATAGGCATTTTCGGTCTGGTGGCCGTGACCTTTGCCGAGAGCGGTTTTGAGGAAGTGTACAATTATGGCCGTCTGCTAGGCGTCTTGCTGGGAAGCATGGCTATCATAGCCCTGGTCGTGAATCCGCTCTTGGTGTTCTACAAGACAAGACGCAATCCTTACCCGCTGGTGTTCGCTTGTCTGAGAGAGAGCGGCGTAACCGCCTTCTTTACCCGTTCGAGCGCCGCCAATATTCCGGTGAACATGGCCTTGTGTGAGCGTCTCAAACTGCATAAAGACACCTATTCGGTTTCTATTCCTCTGGGGGCCACTATCAACATGGGCGGCGCGGCAATTACCATTACCGTACTGACCCTGGCAGCTGTGCATACCACAGGCACCAGTGTCGACCTGCCTACCGCCTTGCTGTTGAGCCTGGTGGCCGCTGTGTCGGCTTGTGGTGCCTCCGGGGTAGCCGGTGGTTCACTGCTGCTGATCCCTCTGGCTTGTAGCTTGTTTGGCATCAGCGACAGCATCGCCATTCAGGTGGTGGCTGTTGGCTTTGTTATTGGGGTCATTCAGGATGCGGCCGAAACTGCGCTGAACTCTTCCACCGATGTGTTGTTTACCGCGGCAGTCTGCCAGGCCGAAGAGCGCAAGCTAAGCTAAGGAAGGTGCGAACAAGCCCCATGTGTGCTCTGCGTCGACTTACAGGCCTGGATGCAAGGCGTGGTTCGCAGCAAATGGCCCTAGTCCTTTGCAAGAAGCACAACACAGCAGGCAGGCCTGTAAGCCACGCCCTTCGGGGCTTTCACAGCAACCGGCTCTCTGCGTTATCCGACTTCGACAGGCCCCGGCATGCCTTCAGTCAGATGCCTTGAACGCCAATTGCTGTGCAAGCCAGAGTGCCACGAGGACTTATTCGCACCTTCCCTAAGAAATATTGTTGAAGATAAAGGGCGGCCTTGGGGCCGCCCTTTATTTTTGGCCTCCATTTGCCATGGTGTGACCGTTCAAACGGCCGACGGGAAGGGCATTGTGTGAGTCATTTCATAAATTGCTTAAATTAGCCGCAATAAGTGATCTTGATCACACTTTTATTTTCTCACTGGGCTACACTGCGCACATTCGAGAGATTTTATTCTAACTTATTGGTTTTTAATGATTTGGAATCAAATTTTTCACTTTTATGTTACTTTTGGCCGGGTAAAGGGGCACTATGAGTTCTATGCTTAATGTCATGCATTTGGGGTCAGCTAAAGAGGCTGGGCTGACATGGTTTAAAGGTATGGATATGTCTGGAGTAGAAAAGCGCAAGCGTCTGCACCGACAGAACGAACAACAGCGAGAATTTCTTGGTTGTTGGCAGGATAGTCGCCCCGGCAGTGGTGAAGAGCTGACTCTGTATCGTGAAGGTGGCAAGCTGTTTCTGGAAACCTGGTTCAGCGATGGTTGCCACAGCGTGGATGAGATGAAGTCCAAACAGACCAATGCCGGTTTATGTCTTGAAGATATGGGTGGTAACCTGTTTGGTGAGTACTTTATTTTAACCGCAGAGGGCAAGCTGCAGTTTTGCACAGAAGGAGGCGATAGCTTCAGTCTGGAACCCAAATCTGTGATGAGTGCCTGATAGCAGTCTGACTAAGTCTTGAAAAGAAAACGCCTGCTTAGCGGGCGTTTTCTTTAGCTGTTTTTTCTAAGGCTGTCTTGTAAGGGTCAGAAAGGTGACAGGCTGACAAAGTGCATCTCGGCGCCCGAGTAAGGGTGGCAAAATGCCAGGCTGGCAGCATGCAGACAGAGCCGCGGACGGGCATTTTCAATCTCACACCCACCATAGAAATCATCCCCTAAAATAGGATGCCCCAATGCGAGCATGTGGACTCTGAGCTGGTGAGTCCGGCCGGTTTCCGGTTGCAATGCCACCAGGCTGGAATCTTCACGGTGCTCAAGTACCTTGTAGTGAGTGACCGCTCTCTTACCTTGCTCCGAGACTTGCTGCAGAGGTGGATTGGCCTTGTCCGCTGCCAGTGGCAAGTCAATGACACCGGCTGGCTGTTCAAGATATCCTGCCACCTCGGCCACATATAGCTTATCGCTTTGCCGCTCCTGAAACTGAGTCTTGAGGCTGGACTCGGCGGCCTTGTTGCGGGCGAAAACCATGATCCCTGAAGTGGCGCAGTCCAGCCTGTGCACCAATATGGTTTCCGGATACAGGCGTTGCAAGCGGGTGAGGGCGCAGTCATGGGTTACGGCGGCGCGACCAGGGTTGGACAATAGCCCGGATGGCTTGTTGATGATAATAATATCGCGATCCAGATAGCGGATATCGAGCCAGGGCAGGGCCGGTGGGCGGTACTCAAAAACTTGCATGAACTCTCCTTCGTGAAGGCGCAATTCTAACAAAGCCATAGGCCCGGCAAAAGTGGCTTTGTGGGTTCACCGAACGTGGCAGTTGGCACTTTGCCTCAATCAGAGAAATTCTGCCGGGGTCTTTCTGGCCCATATCCGGCTGTAAGCCATCAATTGTGGGTAAAAGGTTCGAAAGGCGATTTCAATTTCGGTATCGAGTTTTTGCAGCGCCTGTTGGGCGCCGTTGAACAGCTCAGGTTTTGAAAGGCGACGACTCACACCTGTCACCGCACTGTTGAGTCCCTGGCGGCTTTGATAACTCAATAGCCAATTCTGCTGTTCCATCACAGGCGCCAGTTTGGTTAAGCCTTCGGGTAGGGAGGGAGTTTGCCTTAGGCTCTCGTACGCCTTGTTGCAAAAGGCAGCTAAAGGTTGATGATGATATTCCTCCCAGTATTTGGCCAGCATATGGTCAAAGGCCAAATCCATCAGTACAGGCGCCACTCTGGCAAGCGGCTTGGGGAAAGTACGCACTAACTCGCGGGTTAACTCGTGGCTATCGGTCAACTTGTCTATCTGTCTGTGGAGCCAGAGCCCTTGTTGCAAATGTTTGGGGAACTGTTGGATATTGCCTTTGGCAAAGTCGCCGGCGAGATTGGCGCCGAGAGAGGTTTGGCTGATATCGGCCAGATGCAGGTGTGCAAGGAAGTTCATATTGGCTACTGGGTGTCGAATTCGCCCTCAAGTTACCATGACAAGCCGGCAAATGAAAACAGTCTCTGGCGCCTCGATGAATGTTCTCTTTTTGCTCAGTGAAATAAGATGCTACGCTTAGCGTTCGGTGACGCAGAGGATCAAGGATGATTTGGGACTGGTTCAATAAACTTATCAACAAAACGCCACGGCCCCAGAGACGCAGGGTCGAGGTGGACATTCCGTTCGAGCAACTCGAATATCGGCGCGAGCCCTTCGATGACAACAAGCCCCTTGCCGAAACGGCAAACGAACCGCTGGAGCCTTGATCTTAACGCCTCAAATCCCTAGACTAGCCGCCGTTTCCAGCTAAGCCGAGGCCCATTCATGCGTGTAGCAGACTTTTCTTTCGATCTTCCAGAGGAACTGATTGCCAAGTTCCCTATGGAGAAACGCAGTGCGTCCAGATTATTGACTCTGGATGGTAACAGCGGGGCCCTTAGCGACTGCCGCTTCACCGAATTGTTGAACCTGGTTCAGCCCGGCGATCTCATGGTCTTCAACAATACCCGGGTTATTCCGGCGCGCCTGTTCGGGCAGAAGGCAACCGGCGGTAAGCTGGAAATCCTGGTGGAGCGGATGCTGGATGATAAGCGGGTGCTTGCCCATGTGCGCAGCTCCAAGTCGCCGAAAGAAGGCAGTGAAATTTCACTCGATGGCGGCTTCAAGATGTTGATGAGAGCGCGTCACGATGCGCTGTTTGAACTTGAACTGGTATCCGGTTCGAGTGTGCTCGAAGTGCTTGAGCAGGTGGGCCATATGCCGTTGCCACCCTATATCGACCGTCCCGATGAAGATGCCGACAAAGAGCGCTATCAAACAGTTTATAACCAAACCCCGGGCGCGGTTGCGGCGCCGACAGCCGGTTTGCACTTTGATGACAATATGTTGGCCGAGCTGAAAGCCAAAGGCGTGGATATTGCCTTTGTGACCCTGCATGTTGGCGCCGGTACTTTTCAGCCGGTGAGGGTCGATAACGTACTGGAACACAAGATGCATTCTGAGTGGGCCGAAGTGCCGGCCGAGGTGGTGACAAAAATCCACAACACCAAGGCGGCAGGGAAACGGGTGATCGCGGTTGGCACCACTTCGGTGCGCTCGCTCGAGAGCGCAGCCCGCGCCAGTGAAGGCGAACTGCAGGCCTTCAAAGGGGATACAGATATTTTCATCTATCCCGGATATGAGTTTCAGGTAGTGGATGCCATGGTCACCAATTTCCACCTGCCGGAGTCGACGCTCATCATGTTGGTCAGTGCTTTTGCCGGCTTTGATGAGGTGATGAACGCCTATCGGCACGCTATTGCCGAAAAATACCGCTTTTTCAGTTACGGTGATGCCATGTTTGTGACTAAAAAAGCTCACTGATTACGACTTTTGTTTTAAAATACCCGCCTCAATGAGCGGGTATTTTGTCTTAAGGGTGAACCTTTTGCCTTTTTGACCCTCTGTTGTCTATACGCTGCGGCCTAAGTCCGCGTAATTAAGGTCAGACTGTTTCTCTGACGAGGTAAATCATGAAATTTGAATTGGATACTACTGATGGCCGCGCACGCCGGGGCCGATTGATTTTTGACCGTGGCACAGTCGAGACCCCGGCTTTTATGCCGGTTGGAACTTACGGCACTGTGAAGGGGATGACTCCGGAAGAAGTGCGCGCCACCGGAGCCGATATTCTACTGGGAAACACTTTCCACCTCTGGCTGCGCCCAGGTGAAGAGATCATGCGTAAGCATGGTGACCTGCACGATTTCATGAACTGGCAGCGGCCGATTCTCACCGACTCGGGTGGTTTCCAGGTTTTCAGCCTCGGTGATATCCGCAAGATCACCGAAGAAGGAGTGCATTTCCGCTCGCCCATTAACGGCGAAAAGATTTTCATGGATGCCGAGAAGTCGATGCAGATCCAATATTCGCTCGGCTCGGATGTGGTGATGATTTTCGATGAGTGCACGCCGTATCCGGCCACTCATGACGAAGCCCGCAAGTCGATGCAGATGTCACTGCGCTGGGCAAAACGTTCACGGGACGAGTTCGACCGCCTGGAAAACCCCAACTCACTGTTCGGGATTATCCAGGGCAGTGTCTATGAAGATCTGCGTGATGAAAGCCTCAAGGGCTTGTTGGAAATAGGTTTTGACGGTTATGCCGTCGGCGGCTTGGCTGTAGGGGAACCCAAGGCGGACATGCACAGAGTACTGGAGCATGTTTGTCCGCAGATCCCAACAGACAAGCCCCGTTATTTGATGGGGGTAGGCAAACCGGAGGATCTGGTTGAAGGCGTACGTCGCGGTATCGACATGTTTGACTGTGTGATGCCAACCCGTAATGCCCGCAACGGCCACCTGTTTGTCACAGAAGGTGTTATCAAGATCCGCAACGCGCGGCATCGTGACGACACATCACCGCTGGATCCGGAATGTGACTGCTATACCTGTAAGAACTACTCACGGGCGTATCTGTACCATCTGGACCGCTGTAATGAAATTCTCGGGGCCCGTCTCAATACCATACATAACCTGCGTTACTACCAAAGGTTAATGGAAGGTTTGCGCGGCGCCATTGAGACAGGTACATTAGACGCCTTTGTGAAGGACTTCTATGGTCGTCAAGGCCGTGAAGTACCTGAATTGGTGGATTGATTTTATTTGCTGATAAGAAGAGAAAAATATGTTTATTTCAAATGCTTACGCTAGTGCGGCCGGTGCTCCTCAGTCTGGCGGCACCATGGAATTGGTGTTCATGCTGGTGATCTTCGGTCTGATCTTCTATTTCATGATCTTCCGTCCTCAGTCCAAGCGTGTTAAAGAGCACAAAAATCTGATGGCGTCCCTGGGTAAGGGCGACGAAGTCCTGACCAGCGGTGGCATCATAGGCAAAATTGCCAAGATCAGCGACGAGAATGATTATGTTCTGCTGAGCCTGAACGACAGCACCCAGATCACCATCAAAAAAGATTATATCGCGGCGGTATTGCCAAAAGGCTCTATCCAGTCGCTATAAGCCAAGGGGGCTGAGGCGTGTTAAATAAGTATCCTTTATGGAAGAACCTGATGGTGGTGATTATCATCGCCATCGGGGCTTTCTATGCCGTACCTAACCTCTTTGGTGAGGATCACGCGGTACAAGTGGTGGGCACCCGCGGTGCGGATGTGACTGTCACTACCCAGACACAGGTTAACGACTTGCTGCAAAGCAAGGGGATAGGTGTCAAGCGTTCCGAGTTGGAAAACGGTCAGTTACTCGTCAGAGTCAACAATGCCGAACAGCAGTTGTTGGCCAAAGAAGCGATAGCCGAAGCCTTGGGTGACAAGTTCAGCGTGGCGTTGAACCTGGCACCGGCCACACCGGCTTGGCTCGAGTCTCTCGGTGGTTCACCGATGAAACTGGGTCTTGACCTTCGTGGTGGTGTGCACTTCCTGATGGAAGTGGACATGGGCGAAGCCATTCGCAAGATGGAAGAAGCCAAGATCGCCGATTTCCGCAGTCAGCTGCGGGAAGAGGGGATCCGCTACTCGGGTGTCAAGGCTACGGCCAAAGGTATTGAGATCAAGTTCCGCGATGCCGAGAACCTGGCCAAGGCCGAGAGTTTCCTCAAAAGTCGCTCCAACGATATGGTATTCAGCGATGCCAGCGAGGGCAGCAACTTTGCCCTGATGGCCACCATGAGCGAAGTCTACCTCAAGCAGGTGAAAGAAGACGCTCTGTCGCAGAACATCACCACTATTCGTAACCGGGTGAACGAACTTGGGGTTGCTGAACCCGTAGTACAACGTCAAGGCGCCGAGCGCATTATCGTTGAACTGCCTGGGGTACAGGATACGGCTCGCGCCAAAGAGATCCTCGGGGCGACCGCTTCCATTGAATTCCATATGGTCGATGAGAAAGCCGACATGAACGCGGCGCAATCGGGACGGGTACCACCCGGTTCCGAGGTGTATCCTCGTCGTGAAGGCGGTATTGCCGTATTGAAGAAAGAAGTGATGCTGACCGGTGATCATATTACCGGCGCTCAGCCAAGCTTTGACCAATACAGCCGGCCTCAGGTGAGTATCAGCCTAGACGCCAAGGGCGGCAGTATCTTCTCCAACGTGACCAAGGACAACATCGGCAAACCGATGGCGACCCTGTTCATCGAGTATAAGGACAGCGGCAAGCGTAACCCTGACGGAAGCGTGAAGATGGATAAGATAGAGGAAGTGATCTCTGTCGCAACCATTCAGGCTCGCCTCGGCCGTAACTTTGTTATCACGGGTCTGTCTCATGGTGAAGCCCAGAACCTGGCGTTGCTGCTGCGTGCCGGCGCGCTGATTGCACCTGTATCCATAGTGGAAGAACGCACCATAGGCCCAAGCCTGGGTGCCGAAAACATTGAAAATGGGATGCAGGCGATGCTCTGGGGTATGGCAGTGGTATTGATCTTCATGCTGATCTACTACCGCGCCTTTGGTGTTATTGCCAACCTGGCGCTGTGTGCCAACCTGATCATGGTTGTTGGTGTGATGTCGATGATCCCGGGCGCAGTACTGACTCTGCCGGGTATCGCCGGTATGGTGCTGACAGTGGGTATGGCGGTGGATGGCAACGTGCTTATCTATGAGCGTATCCGTGAGGAGCTTCGCGCAGGTCGCAGTGTTCAGCAGGCTATTCATGAAGGTTATGGCAACGCGTTCTCCACCATTGCCGATGCCAACATTACCACCTTCATCACCGCACTTATCCTGTTCGCAGTGGGCAGCGGCGCCATTAAAGGCTTCGCCGTGACCCTGATGATAGGTATCGCGACATCCATGTTTACCGCTATTGTCGGCACCCGGGCGATTGTAAACGCCATGTGGGGCGGAAAGCGCGTGAAAAAACTGTCGATCTGAGGAAGCTGATTATGTTGCAGATTTTATCATTTAAAGGCTCTATCAACTTCCTGCGTCACGCTCTGCCCATCAGTATTATGTCGGCAGTGCTGGTAGTGGCTTCCCTGGCTTCCCTGGCAACCAAGGGGATCAACTGGGGACTGGATTTCACCGGTGGCACCTCTGTCATCATGGAATTCAGCAAACCCGCTAACCTGGACGAGCTGCGTCTTGCCCTGGACACTGAGCTGACCTCGGGCGCCGTGGTACAGAACTTCGGCTCCAGCCGCGATGTGGTAGTGCGCCTGCAGGTGCGAGAAGGCATCAAGAGCGACCTTCAGGTCAAGGAAGTCTTCGCCGCTGCAGCCAAACAAGACCCGGCTGTGCAGCAAAAGAGTGTAGAGTTTGTCGGCCCTCAGGTCGGTAAGGAATTGGCAGAGCAGGGCGGCCTGGCGGTACTGGTTGCGCTTATCTGTATTCTTATCTACGTCTCTTTCCGGTTCGAGTGGCGTCTGGCCATGGGCTCGGTTGCCGCATTGGCGCACGACGTGATAGTGACACTGGGCTTGTTCTCCTTCCTGCAGTTGGAGTTTGACCTGACGGTACTGGCAGGCTTGCTGACCGTGGTGGGTTACTCGCTCAACGATACTATCGTGGTGTTTGACCGTATCCGTGAGAACTTCCTCAAGATGCGTAAGGCAACACCTGTGGAAGTGGTGAATACCTCAATCACCCAGACCATGAGCCGTACCATTATCACCACCGGAACCACGCTTATTACTGTGGTTGCGCTGTTCCTCAAGGGCGGCACTCTGATCCATGGCTTTGCCACGGCATTGCTGATGGGGATTTTGGTGGGTACTTACTCCTCCATCTATGTGGCGAGCTTCCTGGCAATTAAGCTTGGGATCAATCGTGAGCATATGATGCCGGTGGAAGTAGAGAAAGAAGGCGCCGATCAGCCCTCGCTGATGCCCTGATAAACCCAAGTTGAGAAAGCCACCCGCGGGTGGCTTTTTTGTGTCTGGATAGCTGGAAACGATTTTGAAGTCAGGCTCCCCAATCAGTTTTTGGTGTAGATTTGCAGTTTTGTTATCAAAAAGTAAATTCACTTAATTCTGTCACTCGACAGTCCAGGCGTTTATCAGTAGCATGGGCAGCGGATCCTTCCACAGGATCCATTCCTTAATTTCTCTGCTGCGGCAGAGCCTAAAGTTGTCGGAAGAAACATGGAAGAACGAAAAGTCATGGTAGCCGGTGGTAATCTGCTGCAGGCTCATACCTGGAAGGGAATGCTTGAGACCTCAGGATTGAGGGTCGAACTGCGTGGTGAAGCTCTGCTGGGCGGTGTGGGAGAGTTGCCGGTTGATATGCAAACCGTTGAACTTTGGGTCCCGGAATCTCAGCAGGAGCAGGCTCAATCGCAGCTGGCCAGTCTCAATGCCGATAGACCCCAGTGGCAGTGCCTGCAATGTCATGAATTCAACGATGCCAGTTTTGAGCTCTGTTGGCAGTGCAGCGCCGAACGCAGCGAGTGCCATAATTAAGTTATCGCTGGCACAGCCGGAGAGTGGCAAATGACAAACAGCCTTGATTTTATGGCCTTGGTCGAACAGGCAAGAGGCCAGGTCCGTGAGCTGAGCATTGAAGAGTATCAGCAGGACGACGGTTGGCAACTCATCGATGTACGTGAAGATCATGAGTGGCTCATAGATCGTCTGCCGCTGGCCAAACACTTGTCCCGCGGCATACTGGAGCGTGATATTGCCAAGCGATTTCCGGACAAGTCGGCCGCACTGTTACTCTATAGTGGCGGTGGGCAACGCGCCTTATTGGCAGCACTGAGCCTGCAACAGCTGGGATACCGAAATGTGGCCTCGCTTGCCGGTGGTTATCGAGCCTGGTGCGCCCACGAACTGCCTTTGGTACAGGATTAATGCAATATTTTCCCCTTTTTGTTGATACATCGCGGATAAGAGTGCTGCTGGTCGGTGCCGGTGAAGTGGCCAGCCGCAAACTGGATCTCTTGGCCAGAACCGAAGCCGAAATTCACGTTGTGGCGCCCAAGGTGAGCGCCGAGGTGGAAGCCTATGCGGCCAGCGGCCGAATTTGGCTGTCGCGCCGATGCGCAGAGGAGCGGGATCTTGCCGAGCGAGAGCTGGTTTATCTGGCTACAGCCGACAGTCATCTGAACCAAACCCTGGCGTCCAAGGCACGCGAGCTTGGCGTATGGGTCAATGTGGTCGACACCCCATCCGAGTGTGATTTTATCACCCCCTCAATCGTCGATAGAGGGCGACTGGTAATGGCTATCAGCACAGCAGGCGCCGCGCCTGTGTTTGCAAGAGACTTGCGAGCCAAACTTGAAACTCTGCTGCCGCCAAGCCTCAGCCCTTTGCTGGATTTTATCGCCGAGCACAGAGAGGAAGTGCAGCAGCGCCTGCCTTCGGTGGATGCCAGGCGGCGCTTCTGGGAGCATTTCTTTAAGCTCAATGGTGACAGGTTTGACGCCAGCACCCGGGAGAATTTCGAGTTGAGCTTTGCCTTAGGTGAAGCCCAAGGGGAGTTACTGCTGTTGGCAGATGATTGTCATCTGCAGTTGTTGCCGCTGGCCGCGATGCCTATGCTGCAGCGGATAGACAGCCTGATAACAGATGCCGCCCCTACGGCTGAGTTGCTGGAGCTTATCCGCCGGGACGCGTCACGTACTGCGCCCATGGCAGACAGCGGCCTGTTGGCATCCTATCAAGCCGGTATGCGGATGTTGCGTCTTGCCGACGCAAACGAAGTCGCCAGGCTCAAGGCGGCGTTTCCGTTCGCCAAACATTTGCGCCCCGGCGCTATTTAACCCCTTTATTTCCTTATTGAGGCAGCATCAGCCTCCTTATCACAGAGAAGTTATCATGGCCTTGAAGGCGAGTATTTTTAAAGTTCAGCTCAGTATTGCTGACATGGACAGGCATTATTATCAGGATCATCAACTGACCATTGCCCAGCATCCGTCGGAAACCGACGAGCGTATGATGGTGCGCTTGCTGGCTTTTGCGCTCAATGCCACTGACAGTTTGGCCTTCAGCAAGGGCTTGTGTGTCGATGATGAGCCTGAACTGTGGGATCGCGAGCTCAACGGTGATATTCGTTTGTGGGTCGAGTTTGGCCAGAGCGATGAAAAATGGCTGCGCAAGGCCAGCGGCCGCGCCGGCGAAGTGCAGCTGTTTGCCTATGGTGGCCGCAGCGTGCCTATATGGTGGCAACAGAATCAGCATGCCTTTAACCGTTATGCCAACCTCAAGGTGTGGGAGATACCCGAAGAGCAGGTGAAGGAGATGGCGCAATTGGTCAGCCGCTCAATGAAACTGGGCTGCAATATCAGCGACGGGATTATTTACCTGAGCAACGACAGTGCCAGTGTGATGGTGGAGCCCAAGGTGTTGAAGCCCTTGGCGCTGTGATTGTTTCGGTTGCTGTGAGTTGTTTTAAATAACAAGAGCCGCCTCAAAAGGGCGGCTCTTGGGTTATGCAGGTTTCCTGAGCTTAACCCTCTTCAGGGATCACCTCATCGACCTCGTTACGGCCTTTGGCCTTTATTATCACCAGGGCGGTTACCAGCAGGGTCACCACTATGCCGCTGATGGTGGATACTGTCATTGGCAGACCGGCACCCAGGGTACTGGAGTTGAGCAGGAAGCTTATCACTACCGTGGTCATAAACATTGCCGGAATGGTACAGATCCAGTGCAGCTTGTTGTGACGCAGCAGGTAGGCCGAGGCTGTCCACAGCATCATTACCGCTGTTGCCTGGTTGGCGACCCCGAAGTAGCGCCAAATTACACCGAAGTCTACCTGAGTCAGTATCGCCCCTATGATGAACAGCGGAATTGCTAGCATCAATCGCTTGGGCATCTCTGTCTGAGGCATATTGAAGTACTCAGACAAGATCAGCCTGGCAGAGCGGAAGGCGGTATCGCCGGAAGTGATAGGCAGAATGATGACTCCAAGCACCGCCATAAAACCACCGACAGCACCGAGAAGACCGGTTGAAGCACCGTAAACCACGTTGGCAGGGTTGCCGTCCATACCGGCTTTAAGCCCTTCGACGCCGTCGAAGAAAGACAGGGCCACCGCACACCAGATAAGGGCAATGATACCTTCGCCTATCATGGCGCCGTAGAACACGAAGCGGCCATTGGATTCATTTTCAACACAGCGGGCCATCAAGGGAGACTGGGTTGCATGGAAACCTGAAACGGCACCACAGGCGATGGTGATGAAGAGCGCCGGCCACAGTGGGGCATTGTCCGGATTCAAGTTCTGCAGGAAGTCACCGGCTTCAAAGCCCGGCAGCAGAGTATGCTCACTGGACAGCACTATGGCTATGGTCAAACCGACAGACATGAACAGCAGCAAGGCGCCGAAGAAGGGATAAAGGCGACCTATGATTTTGTCTACCGGCACTATGGTGGCAATCAGGTAGTAAACAAAGATGATGCCGACAAACAGGCCGACGCTGCCGCCGGTGAGTTTACCGAGCAAGCCGGCCGGAGCTGAGATAAACACCACACCCACCAACAACAGCAGTATGATGGCGAAGATGTTCATAAAATTCTTGGCGCCTTTGCCAAGGTATTTACCCGCCAGGTTAGGCACTGACTGACCGCCGTTACGTACCGACAGCATGCCGGAGAAGTAGTCATGCACGGCACCGGCAAAGATACAGCCGATAACAATCCACAACATGGCCGCCGGGCCGTAAAGGGCCCCCAGAATAGGGCCGAAAATAGGGCCCACACCGGCTATGTTCAGCAGTTGGATAAGGTAGACTTTGCCCTTGGACATGGGCACATAGTCGACACCATCTGTTTGGGCGTAGGCGGGTGTTTGTCTTTTATTGTTAATCCCGAATATTTTTTCTACAAAAGTACCGTAGATGAAGTAGCCGCCGATCAACAGACCGACACACAGCAAAAACCACATCATAGTTGTTATCTCCCCGATTTGAGTTGACGCAATTGTAAACACTTTGGTTACAAGGCCCAGCGGGAACTGGGTCAGCGGTCAAAAGTCGGGGGTGAGCGGTTATCTAGGGCGCCGAGCGGTTGTTAGCTTGTGCTTTACTGGTAACCAAACAGCTGTTTCAGCGGCTTGAGAAAGCGTCTCGATACCGGGATCTTGGCGCCGCTGCGGGTGGTGACCTCGGCGCCTGTTTCCAGCAGTTCTATCTCGGCAATGGCAGTGGGCGCCACCAGATACTGGCGATGGCATCTGAGCAGCGGGGTTTTTTCTTCCAGTAGCTTCAGTGTTAACTGGGTATGAACCTTCTCCCTGGCGGTCGCCACATGCACCCCACTGAGATCGCTGAAGACAAACTCCACCTCGGTGACAGGGACCACCTTGAGACGGTTGCCGCTGAAGCAGGGCAGGTGTTGCAGTTGTTGCGGCGCTATGGCCGACAGCGACTGAGGCCTGAGATCCCGGCGAAGCTTATCCAGGGTCTGGCTGAGGCGCTTCTCATCCAGGGGTTTGAGCAGATAGTCGAAGGCATGGTTATCGAAGGCCTTGACGGCAAATTCATCGTAGGCGGTAACAAACACCACTCTGGGCATATTGTCGGGATCCAGCATGGCGATAAGCTCCATGCCGCTGATCCTTGGCATTTGAATATCCAGGAACAGCAATTGAGGCTTGAGCTTGGCTATCGCTTGCATGGCCTCTATGGCGTTGCCACATTGGCCGAGAATTTCAATGTCGCCGGCCTGAAGCAGCAGCTCTGCCAACTCTTCTCGGGCAAAAGGTTCGTCATCGACAATAAGGCAAGTGATCACAGGGCTGTTTCCGTTATGGGTAAATGTATGCTGACTCTAGTGTAACTGTCGCACCGGCATTCGACACTGACACCGTAATCTGTGCCGAAGAGATTCTGTATTCTTTTGTGCACCAGGTTCATCCCCAGGCCGTCGGATTCTTCGGCGGGTTGATAGAGCCCTGCATTATCCGTGACTTCCAGTATGAGTCTGTCATCGGTGCGGCGGCCTTCTACCTGAATACGGCCAGTGTCTATCAGATGCGAAGTGCCGTGTTTGACCGCGTTTTCTATGATGGGTTGCAGGGTAAAGGCCGGCACTCTGATCGCCAGTAGAGATTCGGGAATGGCAATATCTACCTCAAGCTTGTCAATGAAACGGGCTTTTTCTATGGTGAGATAGGCTTCGATATGCTCAAGCTCATCTCCCAGGGTCACCAGGCCGGCAGTACGCTTGAGGTTAATCCGTAAAAACTGACTCAGCTGTTGCAGCAAGGTTCTGGCCATGGGCGGATCGCGACGAATGATAGCCCCTATGGTATTGAGCGCGTTGAACAGGAAATGCGGGTTGACCTGAGCTTGCAACAGTTTGAGCTCGGCCTGGGTCAGCAGGTTTTGCTGCTGCTCGAAACGGCCGTAGAGAATCTGATTCGACAGCAGGCGGGCGATACCTTCCCCCAGAGTACGGTTGATATTGAGAAACAGCTTGTTCTTGGGTTCATACAGTTTAATGGTCCCTATGACCTCGTTGTCGCTGCGAAGCGGGATCACCAAACTGGAGCCTAATTTACAACCGGGGGAGATGGAGCAGGCATAGGGAACCTCTACTCCGTCGGCAAACATCACCTTATTCTGCTGTATGGCATCCAGGGTTATTTGGGACGATATCAGGGTGCCGGGCAAGTGGTGATCGGCTCCTATGCCGATAAAGGCCAAGAGTTTTTCCCTGTCTGTGATGGCCACGGCGCCGACACTGGTTTCCTCTATGACTATCTTGGCAACCTGGGTGCTGGTTTCCTCGTTGAAGCCGGAGCTCAAGAGGCCCACACTGCGCTCGGCGATTTTCAGCGCCTTGGTAGAGAAACTGGACGAGAGTTTATCGAACATGGTTTTTTGGTCCCGCACCATGCTCATAAACAGGGCTGCGCCTATGGAGTTGACCAGCAACATGGGCGGGGCTATTTGACGCACCAAATCCCAGGCTTCATCAAAAGGCTCTGCCAGTAGCAGGATAATGCTCATCTGCATCATCTCGGCATAAAAGGTGATAAGACACACCAGAATGGGATTGAATACCAACTCGGCCTTGCCCTGACGGCGCAGATAATAGCTGATCATCCCGGCGGATAAACCTTCCAGGGTGGTGGAAACCGCGCAGGCCAGATCGGTAAAACCACCCAAGCTATACCTGTGTAAACCTCCTGTCAGGCCGACCAGCAAACCTGTTGTCGGGCCGCCGAGCAGGCCACCGAGTACGGCGCCCATGGCGCGGGTATTGGCGATGGCACCATGGGTCTGCTCACCAAAGTAAGTGGCCATGATGCAAAAGCCGGAAAATACCAGATAGAGAAAGATCTTATGGGGCAGCCGGGTCGATGCCTCAGTAAACAGCTTGAACAAAGGGGTCTTGCTGACCAGATAAACAATCACCAAATACAGGCTCATCTGTTGTGTCAGCAATAGAATAAGGGACATGAAAACTCCTCTTGCGCAAGCAAACCGCCGCCATAATGACAAACAAGTTGCGCAAAATCAGGGAATGCTGCAGCAAAATCCGTTAAAAATCGGCAGCGACTCATTATTTTGTGGAGGATACATGAATTCTTCGGTACATGGCCATCAGGTGCTGCAGTTGTTGCTGGAACAAACCGCTCCCATTCAGAGGAACAATCTCAAGGCACTGATGCAGGAGCGTTTCGGTAAAGACGCCCGTTATCATACCTGCAGCGCAGAGGGAATGGATGCCGACGCCTTGCTCAACTTCCTGGCCGCCAAGGGCAAATTTATCGAATCACCTCAGGGGCTGCGCACCCTTGAGAGCAAAATTTGCCGTCACTGAGTTTCGCCTGCCTCATCTCGGGCGATCATTTCGGCCTGGGCTTTATCGCTCAGGTTATGAAAGTCGCGAATGAAGATCCGCAGTAGCCTGGATTTGGCAATACCTGTCTTACGGGCGATGCTGTCCAGCTGGCTGATGCTGGCTTCGGTCAAGGTAAAAGTGGCATGGCGATAGAGACGGGTGGATTTTTTATCCAGACCCGTTTGGGATTTGGCGGCCGCTATCCCGGTTAAGCGGCTGGGTTTCCCATGGGCATAGTTGTTGGCATCTTCGATAAAATCCTCGACAGAGACCTTCTTTGCCTTGGGTTTGATCTTTTGGCGTTTGAGATCAGTTAAGCTCATAAGAGTTTTCCGGCGGAATGGCTAACAGCTCGTCGGCGATATTGCGAATTTCCTCGGCGGCTTTTCCATCGGGCTCAATTTCGATGACCGAGGAGCCTTTTTCTTCGCTGTCATCATAAATGTTACGGCTGAAGGTCACTGAATCCAGCACCCTGAGACCGAATGAGTTGACCACATCCTTGGCTTCAAGAATGCGTTTGAACTGTGAGGGCAGGGCCGGGCATTGGGTCAGTACAATTGTCGCCACCATCTTGGGATTGACCATCTTACAGGTGCTGAGCATATCTTCCATATGCGGCAAGGTCTTCAAATCGCGCCGCTTGGGCCTCAAGGGGATCACCACATAGCTGGCAACCGACATGGCGGCGCGCATTGCCAGGTTGTCCTGACCGCCACAGTCGACTATCACATAGTCGAAACGTTCATCGAGACTCAGGAGATCGTTGCGGATCTTGCCGTAGAGCTGAATACAGTTGATGGCCGGCAGGGAAGGGTCATTGTTACGGGCCTGGATCCAGTCGGATGTGGTGCGCTGTGGGTCACAGTCGACCATCAGTACATTGGCCTGATATTTCTGGGTAATGTGTACAGCCAAATTCTGGGCCAGGCAGCTCTTGCCACTACCACCTTTCTCCCCACCTACGAGCAGTATCATGAATTTTCTCCCCGTGTCCTCGGTACTTATGTTGAATTAAAGTATAGAACACCCCGGATACTGCGTCGGAGTCTAGATAAGTTGCATAGCGATGTGAAAACTCTTTGGATGACTCTCGCTGCAACGGCACACCTGTCCTTTTACAGTGTTTTGGGCATCGGTTCCGGCATGGAAGGTCACGGATACCAGTTCTCCCAAGGCAAAAGGCTGACTGTATTCAAACAAAATTCCCCGTCTGGACAGATCGATACAGACACCATCGTCAATGTGCTCATTGCCCGCTTTATCCAACCAATGAAGCCTGATCCGCTCCGCCTCCAGATCGACTCGCAGTGATCTGCGTCTTTCGATAAAGTCATCCAGATTTTCATCCATGTCGGTCCCCTTTAATTCAATGGATAGTCGGCAGTTTCCCATGCATTATCTAAGTTAGAGTCACTCGTTGCCGTGTATGCATCCAAGGCCAAGGTCGAACTACCCTGATAAACCTTTCTTGCCCTATTTGCCACCACAGCTTTTATTTTTGCTGAGTGAGTCAACTCTCATGTGCAATGGTATAAGTGTTTTAAAAATAGCATAGATTTGTCGGTAACTGCGGCCGGTTATCTCGAGCCGATAAAAAAGAACCCGGCGTTTGCCGGGCTCATTGAATTCAGTTGTCATACTCTTGATTCTTGGGGTAGGGCATCTTCAACTGCCCCCAGCGGATCACTATTACGGTTGCCGCCAGTACCAGGGTCGAGATTGAAATGGCTACTATGCGCCAATCCTCCATCGACTTCATATCCAAAATTAAGTAACGGGCCAAAGCTACAATCGCGATATAGAGTGGCATACGTACAGGCAACTTGCCGGACTCGGCATAATTGGCCACCATTGCCAACACTTCCAGATAGATAAACAGTAACAGCAGATCGGCAAGGGCCACAGCCCCCATTTTGAAGATATGCACTATCTCCTGGCCAATGGCGACAACTGTGGCAATGGCAATAACAATCAACACCAGATGTTCGACGGCTTTAAGGCTCTTAGAGCCGTATTTGCGATACAGTTCCATGAAAACTCCCTGAAATCATTTCCTAAATAGTATCAGCAAATTTTCTGCCTGCCGCGAAATCTGTGTGATAGCTTTCACAGAACCTTTAACCGGGGCGGCCATCTAGCCTCGCTCGGCAAAGGATTGGTGCGTAAAGCAAAACAAAAGTGGCAAATGCCATCAGCCAGCAGAGAATCGCGCCCATCAGCAAGATTTGACTTACCTGGGGCACAATAGCTGCCGTAACCCGCAATATTGCAGCCAGTAATATCAAGCCAAAGGCGGGTATCATGGGCCAGGCAATCTGCAGCGGTCTGCCGGAATGCCCCAAAGATACCCTCGCCATCATAGCCAGGATCATTCCGCCCATACCGCCAACGGTCAGGGCATGAAACCCCAACATCATCTGGCCACTGACACCGATAATCAACAGTCCGAGCGGAATAAACAAATAACTTAAATGCAGTGACCACAACAGTGGTACCTTGAGACTGGCGCGCCAGCCCCAACGCGCCCAGCGCAGTAGCAATGAGACACCTGCCAGCAAGGACAATGCTTGTGTTAGCCAAGGGTAGGGTAAAAATAGACTGATAAGCATCAGGGGTAAGGAGGCGAAGCTGAGCGCTTCGAGTAAAGGGTTTGGCGCCTTGCGGTTAAAGTCGGTGGCGCGCTCGGTAAAGAAGGGGATCACCCTGCCACCCAGCAGGGCCACCAGGAGAACGACCAGCAGCGCTGCGGCTTGCAGTGCTTTTTGTGCCAATCCGGGCTGTTCAAGGCCGAGATAAGAGAGGAGGTTGGCACCGAAGAGCAATAGCAGCAGAGGCACAAACACCAGGTTGCGCCACTGTTTGACCCGAATAACGGCTAAACCGAGCAACAGCGCCGTGACTGGGAAAAATGCCAGATCCAGCAGCATGACCAAAGTAAAAGGGGCTATGCCGGCATCGAGCAAGAGTAGTCTGGGAGCCAGCCATAGACACCAGAGCAGCAGCAATGGCCAGCCTCTTATACCTGGAACCCCTGTCCAGTTTTGAACTGCTGTTAACAAAAAGCCCGCGATAACAGCGCCTGTGAAGCCGAACAGCATTTCGTGACCATGCCACCACAGAGGGTTGGCGTGGGGCGTCAGTGGTACTTGACCACTGAGTAACGCTCCCCAAAGTAAGAGTGATAACAAGCCGAACAGGCTGGCGCCGAGAAAAAAAGGTCTGAAGCCCAAACGGAAGAGCGCCAGCGGAAACTGCTTGTTGGCCGGTTCATCGATGTTGAGGATGCCGCCCCGGGTGTTGCGAGTGCCGGATTTGCTCATAGTCTTGCCTTAAATACCCAAACAAAGTACTCGGGTATTTTAAGGTGCAATATAAATGCATGTAAATATATCCAAAGAGTTATCTGTATGAGAGACTGAGGGACGATCCCCATCCTTGGTTATTCCGGCTTGACTCGGCAAGAGCCTTATTGATTTAATCCTGTTTGATTCAATCTGATTTACTCGAACGGATTGAAGTCCGCTCTATCTTCTTGGCGTTCAGGCGTAAAAAAACCGCCATGAGGCGGTTTTTACCAACAGACTTCAGCACTTAGCAGCCTATTGCAATGTTTGCTTAAGCACTTGTCTGATAACTTACTTCAGAGCGTCGCTCAACAGGGGACGGAAGCGTTTGACCAGCAGGCTGGTGGCTTTAGGCGCACCGGCAACGATATTGCCAGAGAGCAAATAGTTGTGACCACCACTGAAGTCGGTAACTGTACCACCGGCTTCACGAACAATCAGATCGCCGGCAGCGATATCCCAAGGCTTGAGGCCCAGTTCGAAGAAGGCGTCTACACGACCGGCGGCCACATAGGCCAGATCCAGCGCAGCTGAGCCGGCGCGGCGCAAGTCGGCACACAGAGAGAAAGTCTCGCCAAACAGCTTCATATAAGTTTCAGTATGCTGACGGGCCTTGAAAGGGAAGCCAGTGGCAACCAGACTACCGCCCAGATCGCTGACATTGTTTACACGGATACGGAAATCATTCAGCTTGGCCCCTTTACCACGTACGGCGCTGAACAGTTCATCGCGAACAGGATCATAAACAACGGCAACTTCAGTCTTGCCTTTGTACTGCATGGCGATGGAAACGGCGAAGTGAGGTACACCATTAACAAAGTTATTGGTGCCGTCCAGAGGATCAACAATCCACAGATAATCTTGGTTGGTGCCGCGGTTTTCGCCATTTTCCTCACCCACTATGCTGTGGTCAGGATAGGACTTGCGGATCTGATAGATAATTGCTGCTTCTGCTTCCTTGTCTACACTGGTCACAAAATCGTTGACACCTTTGGCATCGACTTCAATACGGTCGAGTTCGGTGTAGGCACGCATAATAGTTTGGCCCGCAGCGCGAGCAGCGCGCACGGCAATAGTCAGCATCGGATGCATTGCAATCCCCTGGATGTTAAAGAACGGACAAAAATTCGGCGCAGATTATACCCTAGTTGTCAGTTATATCAAATGGCGATTTTTCTATAAGCAAAAAAATGTGCCTGTGGTACCATCCGCCTCCTGATTTTTTATTTTTGAAGTTGTTCCATGCTCTCCAATATTCGTGTCGTCCTGGTAGGTACCACGCATCCCGGAAATATAGGTTCTGTGGCCAGGGCCATGAAAACAATGGGATTATCCAACCTTTATCTGGCGGAGCCCAAAGTTGAGCCAGATGGCCAGTCCATTGCGCTTGCCGCCGGTGCCTCCGACATTCTCAAACATCTGGTCAAGGTCGATAGCCTGGAAGAGGCGATTAAAGACTGCAGCTTGGTGATTGCCACCAGTGCCCGCAGCCGCACTCTCGACTGGCCCGTGCTCGAACCCCGTGAAGCGGGCAGTAAATTGGCGCTTGAGAGCAGTCAGGGCCCGGTCGCCATTGTCTTTGGCCGTGAAAGCCATGGCCTGAGCAACGAAGAGTTGCAGAAATGCCACTATCATGTGTGTATCCCCGCCAACCCGGAATACAGCTCACTCAACCTGGCCCAGGCGGTGCAGCTTATCTGTTATGAAACCCGGGTGGCTTGGCTGGAGAAGCATCAACAAGCCGAGCAGGAGCTGGTTGAGTATCCCAGCAGTGAAGATCATGAGCGTTTCTTTGAACATCTGGAACGGACACTGCAAAAAACCGGCTTTATTATCAAGAATCATCCGGGACAGGTGATGATCAAGCTGCGGCGCCTGTTCACCCGCGCCAGAATCGAAACGCAGGAGATGAACATACTGCGCGGGATCCTGACATCGGTAGAGAAAAAGGTCGACAGCAAAGAAGAGTAATCCGAGGAATCAAGATGGGTGTGATAGCCAGACTGAAAGAGGACATAGGGTCCATTTACCATAGGGATCCTGCGGCGCGCGGTGCGCTGGAAATATTGCTCAATTACCCGGGTATGCAGGCCATTTGGCTGCACCGTATCAGTCATAAGCTATGGAAGGCCAATTGGTGTTTTCTGGCGCGCTGTTTGTCCACCTTTTCCCGTTGGCTTACCGGGGTGGAAATACACCCGGGCGCAACGATAGGTCGGCGCTTCTTCATCGACCACGGCATGGGGGTTGTAATAGGGGAAACCGCCGAGATTGGCGATGATTGTACCCTTTATCACGGCGTGACCTTGGGAGGCACCACCTGGCAAGCCGGTAAACGTCATCCAACCCTTGGCAATAACGTGGTCATAGGAGCGGGGGCCAAGGTGCTGGGCCCCATTACCATGCATGATGGTGCCCGGGTTGGTTCCAACTCTGTGGTGGTCAAAGACGTGCCCAAGGACACTACTGTTGTGGGTATTCCTGGCCGGGCTGTCACAGTGGCGTCGGCTCAGTCCAAGGAAACCAGCGAGCGTCGCAGCGCCATGGCCAAGAAATATGGTTTTGACGCCTACGCCGTGTCACCCGACAACCCCGACCCTGTTGCCAATGCCATAGGCCAGATGCTGGACCATATGCATCTGATGGACTCCAAAGTACAGGAAGTCTGTCAGGCGGTTCAGAAAATGGGTGGCAGTGTTTGCACCGAGCGCCTGCCTGAGTTGGATGTGGGCGAGTTCAGCGAGGCCGAAACCGCTGCGGCGGAAAAGCGCCAGCAGGCAATGGATGAGTTTGATCCCATAATCTGATACTTAATGGCTATTTTGTGGGCTTTTGCCATTGAATAATCGCGGCGAAAAAGGTTAAATACCCCACCAAGCAGACAGGGTATTCAACCTGATTTATGAACCACTAATACCCGAGTAAACAAGTAGGATTTATACTTGACTAAATTGCTCGGGTATGTTGAAATTCCCACATACCTGTTTGGGAGCCGTGGTCGTTTTATGAAACTTACATCTAAGGGTCGCTACGCAGTGACAGCCATGCTGGACGTGGCCATACATTCGGCGCAGGGGCCGGTACCGCTGGCAGATATTTCCGAGCGCCAGGGGATTTCCCTCTCTTACCTAGAACAACTCTTTGCCAAACTGAGAAAACAAGGCTTGGTCGCCAGTGTGCGCGGTCCCGGTGGTGGTTATCGCCTCGGACTGGAAGCCAACGATATCTCGGTGGGCATGGTGGTACATGCGGTGGATGAATCTGTCGATGCCACCCGTTGTCAGGGACAGGGGAATTGCCAGAGTGGCACCCGCTGTCTGACGCATTCGCTCTGGGGTGACCTGAGCAAACAGATTTCTGACTTTTTAAATGGCATCAGCCTTGCTGCACTGATGCAGAAACGGGATGTACAGTTCATCTCGGTAAAGCAAGATAAGATGCAGCAGGAGCAGAGAGTCAGCGCTTGAGCTGATCCTCTGGTGGATATAAAAACGAATAATGTACGTTGTATGTAGCCTCGGCCGAGACTGCGAAGTACGGAGTGTGTAATGAAGCTTCCTATCTATTTGGATTATGCCGCAACAACGCCTGTAGACCCCCGGGTTGCAGACAAAATGGTACAGTACATGACAATGGACGGTGTATTCGGTAACCCCGCATCCCGTTCACACCGCTACGGCTGGCAGGCCGAAGAAGCAGTGGATATTGCCCGCAACCAGGTCGCGGAGCTGATCAATGCCGATCCCCGTGAAATCGTGTTCACCTCCGGCGCCACTGAATCTGACAACCTGGCTATCAAAGGTGTTGCCCACTTCTACCAGAAGAAGGGTAAGCACATCATCACCAGCAAGACAGAACATAAGGCCGTACTGGATACCTGCCGTCAGCTGGAGCGTGAAGGTTTCGAGGTCACTTACCTGGAACCTGCGGCCAACGGTATTATTCCCATGGAGCGCCTGGAAGCGGCCATGCGCGACGACACCATTCTTGTCAGCATCATGCATGTCAACAACGAGATTGGCGTGATCCACGATATTGATGCCATCGGCGAACTGTGCCGTAGCAAAGGCATCATCTTCCATGTGGATGCTGCCCAGAGTGCCGGTAAACTGCCTATCGATATTCAAAAGACCAAGGTCGACCTCATGTCTATCTCGGGTCACAAGATGTATGGCCCTAAAGGCATAGGTGCCCTGTATGTGCGCCGTAAGCCTCGTATTCGTCTGGAAGCCCAGATGCACGGCGGTGGTCATGAGCGTGGTATGCGCAGCGGCACCCTGGCGACTCACCAAATTGTGGGTATGGGCGAAGCGGCAGCCATTGCCAAAGCCGATATGGAAAAAGATAACGAACGTATTCGCTATCTGCGCGACAAGCTGTGGAACGGTATCAAAGATATCGAAGAAACCTATCTCAATGGCGATATGGAGCAACGTGCCTGCGGCAGCTTGAACGTCAGCTTTAACTATGTGGAAGGCGAGTCGCTGATGATGGCGCTCAAGGACTTGGCCGTATCTTCCGGCTCGGCCTGTACTTCTGCCAGTCTGGAGCCCAGCTATGTGCTGCGTGCCCTGGGGCTGAACGACGAGATGGCGCACAGCTCAATTCGTTTCTCCATCGGTCGTTTCACTTCCGAGGAAGAGATCGACTACGCAATCGAAACCATTAAAAACTCTATTGGCAAACTGAGAGAAATGTCACCACTTTGGGAAATGTTCAAAGATGGTGTGGACCTCAACCAGGTGCAGTGGGCACACCACTGATCCCCGCGGATAGATGAATTTGGAGCAGTATCATGGCTTACAGTGAAAAAGTGATAGATCATTACGAGAACCCGCGTAACGTAGGTTCTTTCGACAAGAACGACCCCTCCGTAGTGACCGGCATGGTGGGTGCGCCTGCCTGTGGTGACGTGATGAAACTGCAGCTCAAGATTGACGACCAGGGCATCATTGAAGATGCTCGCTTCAAGACTTACGGCTGTGGCAGCGCCATCGCATCAAGCTCTTTGGTGACCGAATGGGTTAAAGGCAAGTCCATCGAGGAAGCGGCTGCCATCAAGAACACGGATATTGCAGAAGAGCTGGCTCTGCCACCTGTGAAGATCCACTGTTCTATTCTGGCCGAAGACGCCATCAAGGCGGCTCTGGAAGAGTACAAGTCCAAGCAAGCTAAATAACGCCAGGAGTTAAGATGGCTATTACTATGACGCCTGCCGCCGCCGAGCGTGTCCGTGCCTTTCTGAGCAACAGAGGAAAAGGCATAGGTTTGCGCTTGGGGCTTAAGACTTCAGGCTGCAGCGGGATGGCTTACGTTCTGGAATTTGTCGACGAACTCAATGAAGATGATGAGGTTTACAACATAGATGGTGTCAACATCATCATAGATGCCAAGAGCTTCATCTATCTTCAGGGGATCGAGCTGGACTTTGTCAAGGAAGGACTCAACGAAGGCTTTAAATTCAATAACCCTAACGCCAAAGGTGAGTGTGGTTGCGGTGAGAGCTTCACGGTTTGAGTTTCACCGCTGCCTGAGAGTATATGAATTATTTCGAGCTGTTTGATTTAACTCCCTCCTTTGATGTGGACACCGCCGAGCTGGCCAGTCGCTATCGCGATCTGCAGCGGGCGGTGCATCCCGACAAGTTTGCCAACGCCAGTGAACAGCAAAAACTGCTGGCCATTTCCCGCACTGCCCAGATAAACGACGCCTTTCAGACCCTGAAAGATCCTATCCGTCGGGCCGAACATATGTTGGCGCTCAAAGGTGTGGATATCAGTCACGAGACCACCACGGTTAAAGACACCGCCTTTTTGATGCAGCAGATGGAATGGCGTGAAGCGCTGGAAGAGATAGGCCAGAGCGGCGATGCCCAGAGCGATATCGATGAGCTCGATGTTTCATTTGCGGCTTACCGTAAGCAGGTGACAGAGCTGCTGCGTAACCAACTTCACAGTTCCAAAGAGGCCGACGCAATAGCCGCGGCAGATCAAGTCCGCAAGTTGAAGTTTATGGCAAAATTGCAGGATGAACTGCAGCGGGCCCAGGATGCGTTGTTCGACTGACGTCGCCTTCGGCCTTCAAGCATATTCCTACGGTTGGCTCAATTTTTGATTGGGCCAACTTTTTAAACACAAGATGGAAGACTATGGCACTTTTGCAGATTGCTGAACCCGGCCAAATGGCCGCTCCTCACCAACACAGATTGGCCGCAGGGATAGATTTGGGTACTACCAACTCCCTAGTTGCTGCGGTTCGCAGCAGCGAGGCGAGCACGCTGGCCGACGAGCAAGGCCGGCACTCATTACCATCTGTGGTGCACTATGGCGAGCAAGGAGTCCGTGTGGGTCACGATGCCCTGGCCGATTCGGCCAAGGATCCTGAAAACACCATAGTGTCGGTGAAGCGTTTCATGGGCCGCTCTTTGGCCGATGTGCAAAGCGGTGAGCAAGCTTTCCCCTATCAGTTTGAAGCCAGTGAAAACGGTCTGCCTCTGTTTGTGACCCGCGCCGGTAAGATGAATCCGGTTCAGGTGTCTGCAGAGGTATTGCGCCCCCTGATTGCCCGCGCCGAGTCTACCCTGGGCGGGCCTTTGGAAGGCGTGGTTATCACAGTGCCTGCTTATTTTGATGATGCCCAGCGTCAGGGAACCAAAGATGCGGCAGCTTTGCTCGGTATCAAGGTGTTACGCCTGCTCAACGAGCCAACTGCGGCCGCCATCGCCTATGGCCTGGACTCGGGACAGGAAGGCGTCATTGCCGTCTATGACTTGGGCGGCGGCACCTTTGATATCTCTATTTTGCGTCTCAACCGCGGCGTATTTGAAGTCTTGGCGACCGGTGGCGATTCGCGCCTGGGTGGTGATGACTTTGATGAGCTGCTGCAAGGCCTGCTGCGTGATCGCATGGCGCTGAAGTCGCTTTCAAGCCAGGAAGCGCGGCAGTTGCTGATGGAAGCCCGGCGGGTAAAAGAAGCATTGACCGATAGCGACAGCGCTATTGCTAAGCTGACACTGAAAGATGGCAGTGAGCGTGAAGCCGAGGTGAGTCGCAGCGAGTTTGACCAGTTGATCAACACGCTGGTGAAGAAAACCATTCAGGGTTGCCGCAAGGCCCTACGTGATGCCGGAGTGGATACTGACGAGGTGCTGGAAACCGTGATGGTTGGCGGCTCCACCCGGGTGCCTCTGGTGCGGGAAATGGTCGGTGACTTCTTTGGCAAGGCGCCGCTGACGTCAATCGACCCTGATCGCGTGGTCGCCATAGGCGCTGCGGTACAGGCCGATATTCTGGTGGGTAACAAGCCTGACTCGGATCTCTTGCTGCTGGATGTGATCCCGTTGTCGCTCGGCATTGAAACCATGGGCGGTTTGGTGGAGAAGGTGATTCCGCGTAACACCACCATTCCGGTTGCCAGAGCCCAGGAATTTACCACCTTCAAAGACGGTCAGAGCGCCATGGCGTTTCATGTGGTGCAAGGTGAACGTGAACTGGTGGCCGATTGCCGCTCTCTGGCACGCTTTACCCTTAAGGGCATTCCACCATTGGCTGCAGGCGCCGCGCATATTCGGGTGACCTTCCAGGTAGATGCCGATGGCTTGCTCAGTGTCACCGCCATGGAGAAGTCTACCGGAGTACAATCCAGCATCCAGGTTAAACCTTCCTTCGGTTTGAGTGATACTGAAATTGCCGGAATGCTCAAGGATTCGATGCAGAATGCCAAAGAGGATATTGAGCTGAGAATGCTCACTGAGCAGCGAGTGGAAGCGGCCAGGGTACTGGAATCGCTGCACTCGGCGCTTGCGAAAGATGGCGAACTGCTCAGCCAGGAGGAGCGCGCTCTGGTTGACCGCGCCATGGCTGATTTGAGTGAAACCGCTGCCAATGGCGATGTTGATGCCATCAAAGCAGCGATAGAAGCGGTGGATGCGCAGACCCAGGAGTTTGCCGCCAGACGCATGGACAATTCGATTCGGGCCGCACTGAAGGGTCAGTCGGTCGATAACATATAGGTGAGACTATGCCACAGATAGTATTTTTGCCCCATGAAGAACTGTGTCCTGAAGGCGCCGTGGTGGAGGCAGAGGTGGGTGAATCCATTTTGGATGTCGCGCTGAAAAACGGCATCAACATAGAGCATGCCTGCGAGAAATCCTGTGCCTGTACTACCTGTCATGTGATAGTGCGTGAAGGCTTCGATGAGCTTGAGCCAAGCGATGATCTGGAAGACGACATGCTGGACAAAGCTTGGGGCCTGGAGCCTGAAAGTCGTCTGTCCTGTCAAGCCAAGGTGGTTGAAGGTGATATGGTTGTCGAAATCCCCAAATACACAGTCAACATGGTCAGTGAAGGTTAAGTGCTGACATCTTTTGAAAACCGGCCCCAAGTGGCCGGTTTTTTATTGCTATGCTTGGCGTGCAGAGATTGATTTCCAACACGGCAGGCGTATGATGCGCTGTCTTTTTCACTCTTAGGGACACTGACCTGGATGCAGATTGCAATTTTGTCACAGAACAAAACCTTATATTCCACACGCCGTTTGGTGGAGGCCGCCCAGGAACGGGGTTATCAGGTGCAGGTGATCAATCCGCTGGAATGCTATATGAATATCAGTATGCAGCAGTCCAGTATTCATATCGGGGGCGTCGAGTTGCCGTCCTTCGATGCGGTGATCCCGAGAATAGGTGCCGGCATTACTTTCTACGGCACGGCTGTGGTGCGTCAGTTTGAGATGATGGCTACCTATACACTCAATAGCTCCATGGGGATCTCCCGCTCACGGGATAAGCTGCGCTCCATGCAGTTACTGTCCCGCAAAGGCATAGGACTGCCTGTGACAGGTTTTGCCAATAAGCCCAGCGATATTCCGGATCTTATCGACATGGTCGGTGGCGCTCCCTTGGTGATTAAACTCTTGGAGGGCACTCAGGGGATAGGTGTGGTGCTGGCTGAAACCCGTAAGGCGGCCGAGAGTGTGATTGAGGCCTTTATGGGCCTCAAGGCCAACATCATGGTACAGGAATATATCAAGGAGGCCCAAGGGGCCGATATCCGCTGTTTTGTACTTGGCGACAAGGTCATTGCCGCCATGAAACGCCAGGCTCTGCCGGGAGAGTTTCGCTCCAATCTGCATCGGGGCGGCACGGCAACCTTGGTGAAGTTGTCCCCTGAGGAGCGTTCAATCGCGGTGCGCGCCGCCAAAACCATGGGGTTGAATGTTGCCGGCGTGGATATTTTACGCTCCAACCATGGACCCGTGGTGATGGAGGTCAATTCATCACCCGGACTCGAAGGGATTGAAGCCGCTACCGGCAAAGATGTTGCCGGCGCCATCATAGAGTTTATTGCCAAGCAGAGGCGTAAGGGCAAGACACCAAGCGAAGCCTGATCTTGGTCTCAATCAAGGCTATTAAGGCTTCAACTGCGGCGCTATACTCAAAGTCAGTACTTATCTGAAGCAGGAGTAACCATGGGACTCAAGTGGATAGATTCATTGGACTTGGCTTTGGAGTTGCTGGAGGCACATCCTGATGTGGATCCAGAGCAACTGCATTTCCCTGAGCTTTACGAGTGGATATTGGCGTTGGAAGCCTTCGATGATGACCCTAAACGCTGCAGCGAGAAAATTCTCGAAGCCGTGCAGCAATGCTGGATCGAGGAAAAGTAACCCCCTCTGGCAGAAAACTGATCCCGGTCAAATTATCACCATCACGAGTCAACTATATTAACTTGGTTAATAAATTGTTGTGCCGGTTTCGGAGGTTTGTCATGTCACGTTTCTTCGCCTGTAGTTTTGGATTATTTGCTCCGGCCGTGCTGGCACATTCGGGGCATGGTGGTGTTGGCTTGTTTCATCATTTTCCTCAGTTTATGCCTTTGTTATTACTTTTGGTTTGTCTCTGCGGCGGTTACCTTTGGCTCAAGCGTCGGCATTGAGTCTTTGTGTACCTCCTCCCGGTAGATTTTGCCAGGCGCTTTGCGAGATAGGATTAGGATCTGGCGCATTTATTTCGTATAATCCGCGCGAAATTTAAAAACTCGCTGATTAAGGAAGCTAGTCATGGCGATCGAACGTACTTTTTCTATCATTAAGCCTGATGCGGTAGCCAAGAACCACATTGGTGCTATCTATAACCGTTTTGAAACTGCCGGCCTGAAAATTGTTGCCGCCAAAATGGTTCACCTGACCAAAGAACAAGCCGAAGGTTTCTACGCTGAGCACAGCGAGCGTCCTTTCTTTGGTGCTCTGGTTTCTTTCATGACTTCTGGTCCTATCATGGTTCAGGTTCTGGAAGGTGAAAACGCCGTTCTGGCCAACCGTGAAATCATGGGTGCGACCAATCCTGCTGAAGCTGCCCGTGGAACTCTGCGTGCTGACTTTGCTGACAGCATCGATGAGAACGCTGTTCACGGCTCTGATGCTCTGGCATCAGCCGAGCGCGAAATCGCATACTTCTTTGCTGCTGATGAGCTGTGCCCTCGCACTCGTTAATTAACAGCAAATAGACAAAAAGGAGCCGAATGGCTCCTTTTTTGTTTGATTTTTGTGTGCAGTAGAAATTCTACCTACATCACATTTTTCATCAAAAGCGTTGCATTAACAGTTGGTTGAAAAGTAAGCGTTGTAAATAAAATGTTTTGATACCTAATGATACATCTTGGCTGTAGCCGGCATTTGTTCTGTAAAAATATCATTAGTTTTTGATTGATAAGGTGCTTGAGTTTTACAAATTAAACCAGGTGTCAACAATTCGTTATCATTTAAGTGATTGATAATGTTGCTGTTATTGGTATGTTTCTCGTTTGGGGGGCTGAGTATTACATAGAATAAGAACACGGTGTTCCCTCCCTGCCACCGTGCTTGAAAAAGGAATGAGAATATGTCAACGCAGACTGCAGTCGCTAAGGCCATCCGCTTTAGTCTGTTTGCTTTTGTTTCCACATCAATCCCTACAATGGTTTATGCCGCCGATGATGCTCAGGCTACAGAACAAGTAGAACGTATTGAAGTCACTGGCTCCCGTATCAAACGCACAGATATGGAGAATGCTTCTCCTGTTGTTGTGATGAGTGCTGCCGATATTGAGAAAGGTGGTTTCAACTCGGTTCAGGATGTACTGGGTAACCTGTCGCAGAACTCAGGCGGCTCCATGACCCAACAGGAAGTACATGGTTTTACCCCTGCCGCTTCCTCTGTCAACCTTCGTGGCGTGGGCGCCGGTCGGGTACTGACCCTGATCAATGGTAAGCGGGTGCCCAAGTATCCCTTTGGTGCCGGTGGTACCGACAGCTTCGTGGATACTGCCAATATTCCTTTGGGTGCGATCGAGCGTATCGAGATCCTGACTACAGGTGCCTCGGCTATTTACGGCTCTGACGCCATGGGTGGTGTTATCAACATCATTCTCAAGAAAGATGTCGAACAGACAACTTTCAAGTACCGTTTCTCCGACACGGATGAAGGTGGTCTGCGCAACAATCAGTTCTCTTTCATGACAGGTGTCAGCAGTGATACGGCTAACCTGACTTTCTTTGCCGAATATGAAGACAGAACGGCACTGAAAGGGACAGATCGCCCAGAGTGGGGTACAGATATTGTCGACGGTCAGCCATACTCAGGTTACAGCTCTTACGGTGCCAACCTGGTACAGGACCTCGGCAACAACAAAACTTCGCTGACCAAGACCTTGTCACCGGCAGAATGTGAGGCCCGTGGCTATGTGGTGATGGAAAATGGCCGCTGTGGTTTTGACCGCTCCAAGCAGCGTGATTTCCTGCCGGAGCAGAAGCGCTACTCGACCATGATCAACCTCACCAAGGAGCTGAATGCGGATCATCAGTTGTATTCCCGCATTGATTACACTCATTCCTCGACCTTTACCGAGATTGAGTCTGCGACAGTGGGCACTGATTTCAAGTTCAATGTAGCCGGCGATAAAGTCACCATTGCCAATAAGGACAAGGGGCTGTCCCAAACTTTTGACAAGGACACTGCATTCGGTGGTGACTTTGCCAATGCTGCAGACGGCGACTACTACTACACCCGCCGTATGAGTGAGCTGGGGCCACGTACCTCTGACTTTGAAACCAATAACTTCTCTTTCATCATAGGTTCCAAGGGGTTCCTGACCGACAGTATCGAGTATGATGCTTCCTGGTCTATTGCGCGTCAGACAGTGGAATCCCGCAGCAACGGTTCTCCAACTTACCAGAGCACCTTCGACTACCTGACCTCTGGCGACAGCGGCAAGTCTCTGCTGGATGTGATCTCTCCTGAAGATGCGGCACTGCTGAACTACGAAGGTAACAAGAAGGGACAATCTACTCTGTCCAGCTTTAGTGCCGGTATCAATGGTGATGCGTTCGAACTTGCCGGAGGCACTGCTGCCTACGCTGTGGGTATCGAATACAGCAAGGAGTGGTTCTACGATAAGTCTGACAGCTTCACCTCCAACGGTGGCGTCATAGGCAAGGGGGGCAGCAGCGCCGAAGGTGAACGTGAGCAGTATGCTGCCTATGCCGAGCTGGCCTTGCCATTGCTGGATCAGTTGACCATGACACTGGCCGGACGTTATGACTACTATGATGATGAGTCTGATGTTGGTGGCCAGTTTACTCCGCAAGTGTCACTGGAATACCGTCCAATCGACAGCCTGATGCTGCGTGCTTTGTATGCCGAGACTTTCCGCGCACCGGATATGCAACGTTTGTTTGGCGATCCTACCACTGGCTACAGCACAGTTATCGACACTCCGCGCTGTGAAGCCTATGGTGAATGTGACAAGATTGAGTCTTTGCCGATTGCCATCGGTGCCAACCCAGAGTTGGAAGCCGAAGAGGGTAAAAACTACAACCTGGGTCTGGTCTGGGACTATGAAGGTATCAACCTGACGGTGGACTACTGGATGGTTGAAATCGACAATCTGGTGAATGACCCGAGTGCGCAGTATATTCTGGATCACGCCGATGCTTTTGCCGACAAGATTGAACGTGACAGCAATGGCAAGTTGCTGAAAGTGAACACTCAGGCGATGAATATGTCTTCTCGTGAGACTGCCGGTATTGATTTCTCTCTGGGCTATCGCTATGAAACCGAGAGCTATGGTGAATTCAGCAGCCGCCTGGAAGGGACTTACCTGACCCGTTGGAAGGAAAAGCTGACTCCGGATTCAGAGGAGCTGGACCTTATCGATGGTGAGGGATCTGCGCCTCAGCTGCGTGCCAACCTGAACCTGGGATGGTCTTACAACGACTTCTCCACCAACATTCTGTTCAAGTATATCGACAGCATGAATGGTGAGCGGATGGATTACTTTGTCAGCGAAGGTCTGGACAGCACTTATCCGGTGAAAATCGATAGCCATGTCGAGGTTAACCTGGCTGCCAGTTACTTCATCTACGACAATCTGAAGGTTTCTGCCGGTATCAACAACCTGTTTGATTCAGGACCGGAGATCGATTACACCCAGTCCAGCTGGCCTCATTACCCACGAGCCTACTATAACGTTATTGGACGTGAATATTATGCAGGGGTAGAGTTTACTTTCTAATAGTATTCAAACCTTGAAAACCGGCTTAATAAGCCGGTTTTTTATGCCTAAAATAAACAAAGGGAAAATGATGTTGGATACATATTGATTCAGGTGTTTTCTAAGTGTTTATTCTGGTTCGTTGTGACTTTTTGCTACGAGATTATTGTTTCTTGAATATTAAAATACAGGTAATTTTAAACTTAATAAAAACATTGTTTTCAATATGTATCAATTGTGTGTTTCTGTTTTAATAGTTTGATTTATAGATGTTTTTTAGTTCCATTGGCAGTTTCACTCTATTTATTTGTATCAATTGGTTACCCATTGGTTGTTTTTGTGTTTTGTTTGTTGACCGCATTGTTTTATTTGTGGAGTATCTTTGTGAGTGTTGCAATTTGTTTGCAATGTTTAAAACAAAAATAATCAGATATTTCTTGCAGAAAGAAACATCAGGGAGACAAGTATGAGTTCCATCAGTTTAACTGCAAAGGCAGTTCGTCGCGGTTTACTTGCTGCGGCAGTTACGGGAATAGCTTTCAGCGGATATGCAACCGCTGAAGAAGCAAAAGAAGGCAAAGTCGAGCGTATTGAAGTAACTGGTTCACGTATCAAACAAGTGGATATGGAAACCGCTTCACCTGTTACTGTTATCACAGCAGCCGATCTTAAGGTTACCGGGGAAACCTCGGTTGCCGATGTATTGAATAACTCCAGTATCAACAGCTTTGGTTCCTGGCGTGGCATGTCCGGCTATGGTGCCGGGGCCAGTGCCACCAGTGATGTGGATTTACGTGGTCTGGGTTCTCAGGCAACCTTGATCCTGCTCGATGGTCGCCGTATGCCGGGTACCAGCTCAAGCTCAGGAACCGTTGCCGATACTTCCAGCATCCCAATGGCGATTGTTGAGCGAATCGAAATTCTGCGTGACGGCGCCTCTGCAGTTTACGGCTCGGATGCGGTTGCCGGGGTAATTAACATCATTACCAAGAAAGACTTTGAAGGTGTTGAGCTGAACTACACCGGTGAATCACCTGATGTGGAAGGCGGCGATTCTTCACGTTTCTCTGTAGCGGCCGGTTTTAGCACAGATAAGGGCAATATCACCCTGACGTTCGAGCATTACGATACTACCTCTGTGTACGATAAAGATGTTTGGCGCTTTGATGATCCTAGCTGGAACGGCATCAGCTCCTATAGTGTGATCCCAAGAGCTACCTATATTGGCGCCGATGGTAAATCGGCCAATTATACCAATAGCGAGCTTTGCTCCCAGGCACCGAATGTTATTGATGGTACCGACGGCGCCAATGCCGGAACCTGTTACTATGACTTTGGTAAGGTGACCAAGCTGTTTGGTAATGTGAACCGCAACAGTATTCTGTCTAACTTCAATTACCAGCTGACTGACGACATACAGTTCCGTGGCCGCGCTTCTGCCAGTCTGAGTGAAACCAATACCCGTTACGCGGGCACCCCGGTATCAACCAACGCCCCAACCATGGCTGCGGACAACCCAATGAACCCATTGGGCACAGATATCACTGAGATCCGTATGCGTTCGGTACAGATTGGTGAGCGTGACACTACCACTGAAACCAACTCAATCGACTTCCTGGCCGGGTTGGTAGGTTATTGGGATGTGGGTAACGGTATCGATTGGGAAATCAATGCCCAGCATACACGTTCAACCACTGACTCATTCAACTACAACCTGATCAACGACAATATCGTTCAGGACCTGATCAACACAGGCAACTATGATGTCTTCAACACCACAGGCATGAGCTATGAAGATTGGGATGCGCAGATGGCTGATCTCTATGGTCAAGCGGCCCATACCGGTGTGTATCAGGCGCAATTTAACAGCACCCAATTTGATGGTCTGTTGTCCGGCATGCTGTATGAAGGCAACGGTATTACTTTGGCCGCTGTTGTCGGTGCCGAGTATGAGATGATTGAGTTTGTGCAGCTGAGTGACCCGCAATCTGCTGCCGGTATTATCTCCGGTGGTTCGGGTGGCGACGATGTTGATGCAACCCGGGATCGCAGTTCTGGCTATTTGGAACTGCAATCTTCGCTGCCATACAATGTGGATCTGTCCGCTGCAGTTCGTTATGAGCGCTATGAGCAGGAAGGTAACATAGCTTCCGGCTTTGCCTCTTCAACCTTCGATTCAGTTGTGCCCAAGTTCTCTGCGAGCTGGCGTCCGGTTGACTCTCTGTTGCTGCGTGCCAGCTGGGGTGAGTCTTTCCGTGCCCCTAATATGGGTGAGATGTTCTCCGGTGAAGCGCTGAGTTTTGAACGTACCCTGGATACTGTCTGGTGTAGTGCCAACCCCGGGGCCGATGAAAACTACTGTAGCCCAAGTAACCAATATAAGACCTTCTATGGCGGTAACCCGGATCTGAAAGCGGAAGAGGGTGAGTCCTTGACCCTGGGCTTCGTCTGGAACGTGACTGACGATTGGAGTATTGAAACCTCTTACTATGACATCAGCTACGACAGCAAGATTGAAGTGGTCGATGTTGCGGATCTGATCCGTGAAGAAGAAGCCAATGGTGGTTCGCCTTATATCATTCGTGGCAGCGATGGCAAGATTGAGACCATTCACAGCCAGTATCGTAACTTGAGTGCGCTGGAAACTTCCGGGATTGACTTTGTCACCAGCTACAACCAGGAAACTGATTTCGGTGATTTCCGTCTGAAGTTGGAAATGACTCATGTACTGGAATATAAGACCAAGGCCGATGCCGAGTCTGACTTCTTCGATGAAGCAGGTCTGCAGGACAAGCCTGAATGGCGTGGCAGTGCGTCAATCAACTGGAGTCGTGATAACTGGAGTGCAGCTTGGACTACCTACTATATAGGTGGCCAGGATTCAGGAGCTGTTGAATACAACAACGAATACCTAATCAACGTACCAAGCTACTTCAAGCACAACGTCCAGGTAAGCTACGCCCACGACTGGAATGGTTCCATCACCTTGGGTGTGAATAACGCCTTCGATGAGGAAGCACCAACCTGGTACAACTATGCTGACTATCGTGATGTCAACACAGGTCTGTACGACGTACTGGGTCGCACCTGGTTTGTAACCATTAATCAGAAGTTCTGATAAAACGCCGATTCTCCCTTACGGCTCAGCCCCGCCATTTTGGCGGGGCTTTTTTGTATAGAGCCCCCCAACTAGGCTGGGGGTTCCGTTTATCCGAATAAAAGCTTGTCTGTCAGGAGCCGAGGACATACGCGCAAAGAAAGAGCGGAGTTTTACGATAGTCATAAAAAAAGCAACCCTTGAGGTTGCCTTCATCGCTCTTGATTGATCAATCAGTGATTCAATCGCAATTCTTGTCTGTGTTCGTGTTTATATTGCTCATGGCAACGTTCACAACGCTGCTCGGTCGGATCTCTGTCGAGCCGATATGCTTCGATTTCAGCTTCACAGTCTGCACAAAGGCCATAAAGCCCTAAATCCAGTTGGCAGAGGGCGGCATCCAGTCTCAATAGTCTGTGGTAGAGAGGATGTTTGCAAAGATCGGCCTGAATCATGGTTTCAATCAGATCACTGAGTGACATCTGGGGATCCCAGTGGGGTCCGAGCACCATTATCTCTTTCCTGAGATCGATTTCTAACGCCGACAATGCTTGTCTGATATGGGAGCTGCTCACTGATAATTGCCTGTAAAGATTGAGTCTACGGTCATTTAGTCTAAACAGCCGGGTCAATGTCACTATGATAAAGATCAAATCTGGGTGACATTTTCTGTCGTTAAGGCGCTAATTTGTCAGAATTGCTCACATCTTGTCATCTATTTCGCGATGAGCTCGGCTGAGAGTGGCCACTATGTCGTCGGTTTGCTTGTGTACCCTGAGCTCCCTGAACAGGGTATCGGCCTGTGGATACTGGCGATTGAGGTAGCTGAACCACTGTTTGATCCGTGCCGGGTAGTAGCAACTCTTGCGGCCGCTGAGCTCTTTCTGGCTGTAACTCATCAGCAGTGCCAGGGTCTGTTGCCAGCTGTATTGCATGGCGCCGTTTTTGATGTGATCCGCCAAATTGGGCAGAGAGATGGCGCCGCGGCCCACCATGATACTGTCGCAACCCGTTACTTCCATGCAGCGCAGGGCATCTTCCCGGTTCCAAATCTCGCCGTTGGCGATCACGGGAATGGCCAGTTTTTCACGGATCTCAGTGATATATTCCCAATAGGCGGGTGGACGGTAACCGTCTTTTTTACTGCGGGCATGGACAGCCAACTCAGTGGCGCCGGCTTCATAAATCGCCAGCGCGTTTTCCATAAACAGGCTCTTGTCTTCGAACCCCAGGCGAATTTTGGCGGTCACCGCATGAGGTGCAGGAACCGCCTGCCGCATGGCTTTGACTATCTTATGGATCTGCTCCGGATACTGGAGTAACACAGCACCGCCCTTGCTGCGGTTGACCATCTTGGCCGGACAACCAAAGTTGGCATCTACCCCTTGGGAGCCGAGTTCTATTGCCCTCAAGGCGTTTTCAGCCATCCAACCTGGCTCCTGCCCTAAAAGCTGTACCCTGACTGGCGTACCACTGAGAGTCATGCCGCCCTGCAGCAGTTCGGGGCAGAGGCGATGGAAGACTTTTTCAGGCAAAAGTTGATCCACCACACGTACAAACTCTGTGACCATCAGATCATAAGGATTAATTGCAGAGAGCAGTTCCCGCATCAGATTGTCAACAACCCCCTCCATAGGGGCGAGAATAATACGCACGTGTTTAAGGCCTGGCTGAAATAGAAAGTGGCGCATTCTACCTTAAATCCCATCCGGCACCAATCGACAGCTTAAAAGGCACAGGATTATTCGAGAGATCTAACTGTTAACAGCTTGATCTTATCGGCATTTGCTATTTTACTCATGTATCCCTACATGGGGTTTTAGGTAAAAACTGTGATCCGCGGTTGAAAATGTGAAATAGATTCTGCTGTCCCCGGGTCTGATATTGCAAGCCGGCAATTGAGGCCGGTCACTCGTAACAACTCTATGAGCAACAGGCAGGAAAGACAATGAAGACAGTCAAGACAACTACAGTAGCAGCCGCTTTGGGTATGGTTATCGCAGGTTCCACCGTCGCGGCAGAGGCCCAGGCCAGTGCTTTCGGTTTTCAGGCAATGGAAGCCGGTTATCAATTGGTTGGTAATGAAGGCAAATGCGGCGAAGGTAAATGTGGTGATAAGAAAGCCAAAGAAGCCGAGCACAAGGGCCGTGAGGGTAAATGCGGCGAAGGCAAGTGTGGCGAAGGGATGAAGAAAGCTGCCGAAGGCAAATGTGGTGAGGGCATGAATAAGGCCGCCGAGGGCAAGTGTGGTGAAGGCATGAAAAAAGCCGCAGAAGGAAAGTGCGGTGAAGGCAAGTGTGGCGAAGGAATGAAGCATTCCGCCGAGGGTAAAGCCAAAGCCGAAGCCAATAAGGTCAAAGAAGGCAAGTGTGGTGAAGCCAAGTGCGGTAGTAACCACTGAAGCTGAATAGTGCAGGGCGCATTGCGCCCTGTCTGAAACCACAAAGGCGGTAATTATTTATGAATAACTGTGTCGGTTTGGGGCTTAGGCGGGAGATGCTGGCCGAGTTTTGTCAGGCAGCACCCAAGGAGGCCGATTTTTTCGAGGTCGCGCCGGAAAATTGGATGCGCCTGGGGGGTAAGTTTGGCAAGCAGTTTCGACAACTGACCGAGAAGCATTCATTTTACTGCCATGGGCTCAGTCTTTCTATCGGTAGCCCAGCTCCGCTGGATCTGGCGTTTATCAAGGAGATTAAGCGCTTTCTCGATTTGCACCAGATAGATGTCTATTCAGAACACTTAAGCTATTGCTCTGCCGATGGGCATATGTACGATCTTATGCCTATCCCTTTTACTTATGAGGCTGTACGGCATGTCAGTGCCAGGGTCAAACAGGTGGAGGCGATTCTGGAGCGGCCACTTATTCTGGAAAATGTGTCCTTTTATGCCGCGCCTGGTGCCGAGATGACAGAGCAAGAGTTTGTCTGCGCCGTGCTGGAAGAGGCTGACTGTCGTCTGCTGCTGGATGTCAACAACATCTATGTCAACTCAGTTAATCACGGTTATGACCCCAAGACTTTTCTGGCTGCCATGCCCAGTGAGCGCATCGCTTACCTGCATATTGCCGGTCACTATCAGCAGGATGAAGATCTGATTATCGATACCCATGGCGCCGATATTATCGACCCTGTCTGGCAACTGCTGGCAGAGTGCTATAGGTTGCACGGGGTGCATCCCACCTTGCTGGAGCGGGACTTTAATATTCCCGAAACCCAAGTCTTGTGTCAGGAGTTGAAGCAGATAGACACGCTGCAACACCGGGCCTTGGGTGCATTTGCACAAGAGAGGAGAGCTTGATGGCCTTGGCCCAATTACAACAGGCTTTTGTTGCCTATTTGCGGCGGGATGATATGCCTTTGCCGGCCGGCACCGATGAACGGCACATGCGGGTATATCGCGAGCTTTTTTTCAATAATGTCAATGGCTTTGTTTCCAATGCCTATCCGGTTCTTAAGTCGTTGCATACAGAGGCGCAGTGGTTGGCGTTGGTAAAGGATTTCTTTGCCCGCCATGATTGTCAAAGCCCGTTGTTTATCGATATTGCCGCCGAGTTTCTCGACTATCTGTGCCGGGAACAGGCAAGCGCTTTGGATGCCATGCCTTTTATGCTGGAGCTGGCACATTATGAACTCTTGGAACTGCAGGTATCTGTGGCAGTGGACAGTTCGGCGCCTTGGCTGGAGCCGACCGAGCTCCAGGCGCTGGAGCAACTGGCTGCAAAACTGCAATTGGCCGTCACCGCCAGAGTGGCGCAATATCAGTTCGAAGTTGACCGAATTAGCCCAGATTTCCGCCCGGATTCGGTGGCGGCCACCCCGGTATTTTTCTGTGTCTATCGTGACCGGGAAGAGGAGGTGCGCTTTTTAAGGCTCAATCCCATGACGGCGCAGCTGTTGGCCAAACTGCAGCAAACGCCGCTGAGTTTTACCCGGTTACTTGCTTGGCTGGCAGAGACATTTCCCCAGTTTCCTGAGCAACAGCTTTGTCAGGGCGCGCTCACTACTTTGGCGGAGCTGGCGGTCTTGGGCATTATTCGTAAGCAACCCACAACCGCCATCCAAGCCACAACACCTTGTCAGGCATGAGTTTATTTTAGTTGTACTTGCCTTGGGCTGACCCTTTGGCTGACATTGATGCCTGAGTACGGCCTTAATACAAGGGAGTGGCTAATCCCATTGAAAAAACATGGTTTTTATCGGCGTGAGAAAGGGCTAGAATAGCGCGGTTTTGTGATTGAGATCACTCCCACACTGGCCCTAGAAGTAGAGGAGCTGTCATGAGTCAGCCGTTTAAAGACCCATTCAATATTTTGTATTTTCTTGGTTTTATTCTGGTAATGCTGTTACCTACACTGCCTGCCAGTCTGTCTTGGCTGAAACACGCGGGATTGATCTGAAGCAGCAAGATCCAGCTTTTGCTACAATGGCCACCCTCAGCGGTGGCTTTTGTTTAGGGAAGGTGCGAACAAGTCCCATGTGTGCTCTGCGTCGGCTTACGGACCTGGATGAAAGGCGTGGTTCGCCGCAAATGGCCCTAGTCCTTTGCAAGAAGCAGAACACAGCAGGCAGGTCTGTAAGCCACGCCCTTTGGGGCTTTCACAGCAACCGGCTCTCTGCGTTATCCGACTTCGACAGGCCCCGGCATGCCTTCAGTCAGATGCCTTGAACGCCAATTGCTGTGCAAGCCACTTTCTACAAAAGAGAAGGCCACGAGGACTTATTCGCACCTTCCTTAGGCGCGACCGGTTTTCCAGAGGAAATTGGATGGTTATCAAAAGAGGCTTCTTTTTAATCTCGGGTATTTTGAGCCTGGCTATGGGATTACTCGGCATTGTCTTGCCTGTGCTGCCCACGGTTCCCTTTATTTTGTTGGCCGCTTTTTGTTTTGCCCGCTCCAGCGAAAGGCTACACGATTGGCTGCACAGTCATCCTTGGTTTGCCCAGCCTCTTGCCGATTGGCATTCCCGTAAAGCGATGCGTAAAGGATTAAAGCGAAGGGCTTTTTTGGTCAGTGGTGCCAGTTTTGCCCTCAGCATTGCCTTGGTGCCACTTTGGTGGGTGAAACTCTTACTTGCCGTTTGCTGTGTCTGTCTGTTGTTGTTCCTGTGGCAGATCCCCGAGCTGGGAGATAGTGAGTGATCCTGTAGACAAAAACGCCGACTTGTCGTGATTTTGTCATTCAGTTGGGGTAGCCTTGGCGCGCCTTGAAACCACCAGGGAAATTTAATGAGTTTCAACATTTTGCTTGTTGATGATAATAACATCAGCCAACAGGCTTTGGCCGAACTGTTCCAGAGCCAAGGTTGGCACTGTACGTTGGCCACCAATGGCATGCAGGGGCTGGCGTGCGCCGAGCGGCAAAACTTCGATGCCGTGATTAGTGGCTTTTTCATGCCTTTGCTCGACGGGCCGCACTTCATCCCGCTACTCAGGCAACTCGACGGTTATGCCAACCTGCCTGTCGTGGTGCTAAGTACTCACAGCCAAGAGGAAGTGGCCGCCAGTATGGATATGTCCCAGGTTAATGGCTTTTGGAGAAAACCATTGAACTGTGACACAAAGCAACAACTCCTGGATCACTTATCGACAGAGATTGTTGCATGGCGGATTAAAGCGGCTTAAGCTTTAGCCGGATTTTTGAAATGCAGTCCACCTCAGTGTGGACTTTTTTGTTGTAAAGAGCCGGGCCCAGTGTCTGGAAATGAAGTATTGAGACTATGGCAATGAACTCCGACAGCTTAAGCCTGATTAAGCAAAGCATTAAAACCATTCCGGATTATCCTAAAGCCGGGATCCTGTTCCGCGACGTAACCAGTCTGCTTGAAGACCCTGTTGCCTACCAGTTAAGCATTCGGTTGCTGGTGGATCATTATAAAGATCATGGTTTTACCAAGGTTGTCGGTACCGAAGCCCGTGGTTTCCTCTTTGGTGCCCCTCTGGCGTTGGAGTTGGGTGTGGGCTTTATTCCCGTGCGTAAGCCCGGCAAGTTGCCAAGAGAAACCATAGCCGAAAGCTATGAGCTGGAATATGGCCACGACACCCTGGAAATGCATGTTGATGCCATAGTGCCGGGTGACAAGGTACTGGTTATCGATGACTTGCTGGCAACCGGTGGCACCATTGAAGCCACAGTTAAGCTTATCCGTCGCTTAGGCGGCGAGGTGAAGGACGCCGCATTTGTGATCTCCCTGCCGGACCTGGGCGGTGAACAGCGCCTGACCGAGCAAGGGCTCGAACTGGTTAAGCTGTGCGAGTTTGACGGCGAATAAAAGCTCAGCCCTGCTGCTTTGCGGGTCGTCTCGGTAGCGTGAAGTCATACCTCATGTTATTGTTTTACGATCCGCGGAGCTTGCTCCCGCAAAGATACTTTTATGGATTTTGGGGAGTTTCATGTCCTATCAGGTACTAGCCAGAAAATGGCGACCTGCCAGTTTTGATCAGGTAGTCGGCCAATCTCATGTCTTGCATGCATTGACCAATGCCTTGAGTCAGCAACGACTGCACCATGCCTATCTGTTTACCGGTACCCGCGGCGTCGGCAAGACCAGTTTGGCGCGCCTGTTTGCCAAAGGGCTCAACTGCGAAACCGGGATCACCGCCAAGCCATGTGGCCAATGCAGTGCCTGTCAGGAAATTGCCCAGGGGCGTTTTGTCGACCTTATCGAAGTCGATGCGGCTTCCCGTACCAAGGTAGATGATACCCGCGAACTGCTGGATAATGTTCAGTATCGCCCAACCCGGGGGCGTTTCAAGGTTTACCTGATAGACGAAGTTCACATGCTGTCCCGCAGCAGTTTCAATGCGCTGCTCAAGACACTGGAAGAACCCCCAGAGCACGTCAAATTCCTGCTGGCCACCACAGATCCGCAAAAGCTGCCGGTGACTGTACTGTCCCGCTGCCTGCAATTTAACCTAAAGAGTCTGGATCAGACGGAGATGGCCGGCCAGTTGCAGCATATTTTGCAAAGCGAAGGTCTTAAGTTTGAAACTTCTGCGCTGACGCTTCTGGCGCGAGCCGCCAACGGCAGTATGCGAGATGCCCTGAGCCTGACAGATCAGGCTATCGCCTTTGGAGCCGGGCAAGTGATGCTGGAGCAGGTACAAACCATGCTCGGCGCCATAGATGAGCGCCAAGTGCTGGCGCTGTTTGATGCGCTCCTCACAGGCGACATCGCCAAAATGATGCAGGAAGTGGCCAAGGTGCTGGCATTTGGCGCCGATGCTGCCGAAGTGCTGCGTAGCTTGCTGGAGCTCTTGCATCAGATAACCCTGAGTCAGTTTGCGCCGGCGGCGGCCAATCTGTCGCTGTTTGGTCCCAGAATTAACCACTATGGTGAAAACCTCACCCCCGAGCAGGTGCAGCTCTATTACCAGTTGCTGCTCAGCGGTCGCAAGGAGCTGCCTTATGCACCGGATCCCAAGTCAGGGCTGGAGATGGCGTTACTCAGAGCCGTTGCCTTTGTGCCGGAAACGCCGCCCAAACGCTGGCAAAGGGGTGAAGTCGCCGATCTGTCTGCCTTGGATGACAGCAGCAGTGCCGCTGCGCCTGCGACGGTCGGGGCGCTGAATCAACCCCTGGCAAGCAACAACGCCGATGAGATAAAACCTCAAGCCGCCTCTGCTCAATCTGTTACAAGCCAGGTTGTTGAAGCGCAAGCCGAAAAGACGCAAGCTGCCAAGATGCCAACACAGGTAAGCCCGGCGGCTGAGACGCAGGCGAGCAATATTGACTCACAGATGGCTGCCGATGAGGGCGAAGATGCAGACGAACAGGCCTTATTGGCCGAACAAGCGCTGCTGTTATCCCAGGCCGGTAGCATGGGGTTCCGGAATGAGGCCTCTGAGCCTGCTAAAGTGGCCGAGTCTCTGCCGGCACGGCAACCGGCTGCAGCTCAACCTCACAAGCCTGTGTCACAAGCTGAAACCTCGGCTATTAGTGATGAGCAGCAATCTCAGGATGACTTCTATACTGCCATGGGCTATTCACTGCAAGGTGAAGGGCAGGATAGCAGCCTGGATTTTTATCAGCAGCAGATGTCGATGGACGGCCAAATGCCATCCGCTGCTGACAAGAGTACCTCCGAGGCATCGCTATCAAATAAGCCATCAAGCGAGCCAGTGCCTGCCGATGCCAACATAGACTCGGGCAGCGATGACATCTTGGGTGATGATCTGCTCGATCAGGTGCTTGCCACCCGGGATTTGCTGCTCAGTGATATAGAGGCCGCCAGCCCCAAGGACGGTGAAGAAAAAAAGCCCTTGCTGGAGCGCCGCAGCGCGGCTGCAGCACCTGAGTCCGATGCTGTAGCGGCCACTCAGTCAGAAGCGGCAGCAGAGCCAGGAAACAGCCCTGAGCTGAGCAAAAGCCCTGAGCGGGTAGACAGCCCTGAACCAAGCAATAGCCCTGAGCCCTCCCAAGCAGAAACACAAACTCCTGTTGCCGGGGAAGTGCCCTCCAAATCTGGCCCAAATCATGTTGCGGCGCTCAAGGAGGACAGGCCACCATGGGAAGATGCCCCAGAGGGTGCGGTTGAAGCTGGTCGCGAGGCAATGCAAGACAGTGAAACGGTTCAAAACGTGGCTTTCCTACAAGCCGAACCAGAGTCTGTGCCTGAGCCACAACCACAACCACAACATACCGCGCAGCAGACAGCACAGGAAGCTGCACCACAGGCGGTAGACGAGCCGGGACATGAGCTGAAAAATGAACTTGAGCTGGGATCTGGCCAAAGCGCTACAGTAAATACTGTAAACACAGGAGCTCGGCCTGCATCCGAGCCGCGCCAAGCACCAGGCCCGGAGTCCGCCGAGGCCTTCGCCCATGCTCCGCCCTGCGGTCATCCACAGGATCTCTATTGGTATAAATTGATGTCCTCGCTCGAAATAGGCGGCCGGGTTCGGCAACTGGCGGTAAACTCAGTCTGTGAGCGGATAGCTGAACCGCTGCCCTTGCTGCTCAAGCCGGATCAAAAGCACTTGGCGGCAGATTCGGCCATCAAACAGCTCGAAGAGGCGCTTTCCAAACTGTTTGGGAAACCTTGCCGCACAGAGATTGTCGTAGGAGTAGATGACCAAAGGGAAACGCCGTTGGAAATTCGTCATCGTTTTCATCAGGAGCTCCTGAGCGGGGCTCATGCTTCATTGATGAATGATGAAAACATTCAATGGCTTGTCAGTCATATGGGGGCCGAACTGGATCAGGATACTCTAGGGTATCCCCCTGAGCTGCTCAGTCAACGGGCTAATTTGATTGCAGACAAGGCGCCCTAGGGCACTGTGGATGTTACCCGCTTCATAAGATTGCCGCTCAAAGCGACTCTTGGATTGCCAAGCGGGTTTATTTCAGTAAGATTAGCCAACTTTGACCTGTTACTCACAACTTGAATTGAAGAGATAAAGCTATGTTTGGAAAAGGCGGTATGGGCAACCTGATGAAGCAAGCCCAGATGATGCAAGAAAAAATGGCCAAAATGCAGGAAGAGATTGCCCGCATGGAAGTCACTGGTGAGTCAGGCGCAGGATTGGTGAAAGTCACCATGACCGGCAGCCACAATGTTCGCAAAGTCGAGATAGATCCCAGCTTGCTGGAAGACGACAAAGAGATGCTGGAAGATCTGATCGCCGCGGCATGCAACGATGCGGCTCGCCGTGTTGAAGAGAACCAAAAGTCCAAGATGGCCGAAGTGACAGGTGGCATGCAACTGCCTCCTGGCATGAAGATGCCATTCTGAGTCGGAATAACAGATGAAATTCAGCCCACTGGTGGATGAATTGATCCAGTCGCTGCGCTGTTTGCCCGGTGTCGGCCCTAAATCGGCACAGCGGATGGCGTTTCAACTGCTTGAGCGCGAGCGTAAAGCCGGGCTCAAGTTGGCTGAAGCATTGGAGCGGGCCATGAAGGAGGTGGGGCATTGTCAGTCTTGCCGCACCTTCACTGAGGAAACGCTGTGTCCCATCTGCGCCAGTCCTCGGCGCGGCAACGCCGATACCATCTGCGTGGTTGAAACGCCGGCCGATGTGTTGGCTATCGAAGCCGGTGGGCATTTCAGTGGCCGTTATTTTGTGTTGCTGGGGCATCTGTCGCCTCTCGATGGTGTCGGACCCGAGGAGTTGGGGCTGGCGCTGCTGGAAGAGCATCTGGCCAAAGGCGAGATTGCCGAGCTGATCCTGGCCACGAACCCGACGGTGGAAGGTGATGCCACGGCGCATTTTATTGCCGATATCGCCCATCGCTACCAAGTCAAGGTGAGCCGAATCGCTCACGGAGTTCCGGTAGGTGGTGAGCTGGAATATGTCGACAGCACAACCTTGGCATTGTCGTTCAATGGGCGAATGCCGCTCTGAAACTTGGGTTAATGTGCCTTCTGTGAATACCGGCCCCGCTTATGCGGGGCTATTTTTTAGGTTCATCGCAGATTAGCGTGGACTGGAAATGAAAACGGTTGGAGAGTTATTGTTTAGTCGCCAAACAAAAACAATGACCAACCCCAACCGTTCTCAATGTCGAATATTACCTTCCCCATTGCGCTCTGGGAAGGCTTTGAAGCCGTCCATACCGAGCAAAATCAACAAACCCTCATCATCCACCTAAAGCCGATTGATAACGGCCACTGTGCTTGCGGCAAACCGGCTAAGGCTGTTCACGACGCTTCACTTCGCAGCGTATCGGAACGAACCATACTGGCGTTTCAGGTTCAGTTACGGCTACCCGTCCGCCGTATTCTTTGCCCTGATTGCGGTATCGTTCGGGAGCATATCAGCTGGTTAAAGCCCTATGCTCGCCAGACCACACTGCTCATTGAGCATGTCGAGGCGCTACTCAAGCTCTTGCCGATTAAACATATCTCGCAACTCCTTGGCCTGCACTGGCATACCATCAAGACTATCGACAAACGTCGGCTGGCAAGGGAGGTCACAGAGCCTGATTGGAGTCGTGTCAAACGCCTGGTCATGGACGAGTTTGCCCTGTTCAAAGGCCATCGTTACGCCACCGTGGTGGCCGATGCGGATACTCATCAAGTCCTTTGGATAGGTGAAGGCCGCAGTAGAGAAGCTATCCGGCCGTTTTTCGTTAAGTTGGGGCAGTACTGCCAACAGATTGAAGCCGTTGCTATGGATATGAATACTGCCTTTGACCTGGAGGTACAGAAGCACTGTCCCCAAGCCAAAGTGGTCTACGACTTGTTTCATGTTGTTGCCAAGTATGGCCGTGAAGTCATCGACCGAGTCAGGGTTGACCAGGCTAATCAACTCAAGCATGACAAACCGGCCCGCAAACGGGTAAAACGGGGGCGCTGGGTCTTACTCAAAAACAGAGATAATTTGACAGACAAACAGGCGGGGTATCTCAACGAGCTGTTGGAGTCGAACAAAAGCTTAATGACGGTTTACCTGCTCAGGGAGCAACTCAAGGAGATGTGGTACTGCACAGATGAAGCCGAAGCCACGGCTCAATGGAACCTCTGGTTGCAACAAGTCAGAGAGAGCGGTATCAGGCCACTACTCCAATTTGGCCAGCGTCTTAAAAACTATCTTCATGGCATAGTTGCTTCAGCGGTTCATCCGTTGCACACCTGCCGACTAGAGGGGATGAACAACAAAATCAAACTGCTGAAGCGAATGGGCTATGGCTACCGGGATACCGAATACTTCTTTCTGAAAGTCAGAGAGGCGTTCCCCGGAGATCCGCGATGAACCATTTTTTAACTGTTCCAGGTGTGCCTGCCTTTGGGAGAATAGTTTGCCGTCCATGGGTAATCCGAGTCATTTAGGGCTGGTAGTTGCCAACCTCGGGTTTAAACACTTTCACTATACGGTTCCAACTATTGATGGCATTGATAGCTATGGTCAAATCTGTCATCGCCTGAGGGCCGAAACAATCCAGCACCTGTTGGTACTCTTCATCGCTGATGCTTAAACCGGCGGTCAGTTTCTCGGCCCAACCGAGGGCGACACCTTCTTCGTAGCTATAGATGGGCATGTCCCGCCAGGCATTGAGGCCAAAAATTCGTTCGGCCTTTTCGCCGTACTTCAGTGCGTCTTTACTGTGAATATCAATACAAAAGGCGCACTGATTGATCTGCGAAACTCTGAGTTTGACCAGCTCCCAGATAGTCACTGACATGGTTTCCGATGCATTGAATTGTTGATGGAAGTAGCTTTCCTGTTGGTAAAGAATCTTCATTGCCTGTGGTGCGGCGTTCGCGTAATCGAGTCGTTTCATCATGATATCTCCTGAGATAGGGTCTCAGACGATAACCGGGCAAAGAGCGCAAAGATTGGATATTTCCGACATGGATGGAAATCGTCAATGGGCATCCAGGCGATATTTTGGGCCATGTGAGGGCTATTTTTTCGACGGCTGTTATCGGTCTGTGTCCTTCCGCCCTTGAATTTAAAAATCGCATCCCCATTTAGTTAAGCAACTCAAGTTGGTTTAACCTATTGCGATAAACAAGGGAAGCTATTCATGTCACATCAAGAAACTCATGGTTTTCAAACTGAAGTCAAACAACTTTTGCATTTGATGATCCACTCTTTGTACTCCAACAAAGAGATTTTCTTGCGTGAATTGGTATCCAATGCCGCCGATGCCGCCGACAAACTGCGTTATCTGGCGCTTACCAACGATGCGCTTTATGAAGGTGATGGCGAGCTCAGGGTACGTATCAGTACCGATAAGGAAAAGGGCACTATTACCATTGAAGACAATGGTATTGGTATGACCCGTGACGGCGTTATCGAGCATCTGGGTACCATTGCCAAGTCAGGCACTTCAGAATTCTTCAAAAACCTCTCCGGCGATGCCGCTAAAGACTCGCAGCTGATTGGTCAGTTCGGTGTGGGTTTCTACTCGGCCTTTATTGTGGCCGACAAGGTAACGGTGAGAACCCGCGCTGCCGGTCACAAGGCCGATGAAGGCGTGCAATGGCAGTCTGCAGGTGAAGGCGACTTTACCGTTGAGAACATAGTCAAAGAGAGCCGTGGTACCGAGATTACTCTGCATCTGCGGGAAGAGGAAAAAGAGTTTGCTGACGACTGGCGTTTGCGCTCTATCATCACCAAGTACTCAGATCATATCTCCATTCCGGTAGAGATGTGGCAGGAAGGTTCGCCCGAGTCTGAAGGCCCGGATGGTGAAAAAGTACCTGCGACCGAAGGTCAATGGCAAGTGATGAACAAGGCCACCGCGCTTTGGACCCGCAACAAGTCTGAGATTTCCGATGAGGAATATCAGGAGTTTTACAAGCATATCTCCCATGACTTCAGCGATCCTCTGCTGTGGAGTCACAACCGGGTCGAAGGTAAGCAGGAATACACCAGCTTGCTTTACATTCCTTCCAAGGCGCCTTGGGACCTTTGGAACCGGGATCGCAAGCAGGGTCTGCAACTCTTTGTTCAGCGTGTATTTATCATGGATGACGCCGAGCAGTTTATGCCCTCTTACCTGCGTTTCGTCAAAGGCCTTATCGACTCAAACGACCTGCCGTTGAACGTCTCCCGTGAGATACTGCAGGACAACAAGGTGACCCAAGCCATGCGCACGGCCATCACCAAGCGGGTGCTGGGCATGCTGGAGAAACTGGCAAAAGACGACAGTGACAAGTACCAGCAGTTCTGGGCCGAGTTCGGCCAGGTACTGAAAGAGGGCCCGGCAGAGGATTGGAGCAACCGCGAGCGTGTGGCCGGCTTGCTGCGTTTTGCCTCGACCCACAATGACAGCGCGGCGCAAACGGTATCGCTGGACGACTACATTGGCCGGATGAAAGAAGGTCAGAGCAAGATTTACTATATTGTTGCCGACAGCTATGAGGCGGCGGCCCACAGTCCGCACCTTGAACTGCTGCGTAAGAAGGGCATCGAAGTGCTGTTGATGTCTGATCGCATCGACGAGTGGCTCATCAACCATCTGACCGAGTACAAGGAAAAGGCGCTGCACTCTGTCACCCGCGGCGAGTTGGATCTCGGTGAGCTGGAAGATGAGAATGAAAAGGCCGAACAGGAAAAACTGGCGGCTGAGTCCGAGTCTTTGCTCAAGCGTATCAAAGAAGCACTGGGTGATAAGGTGAAGGATGTGCGGGTGACCACGCGTTTGACCGATACCCCAGCCTGTGTGGTGGCCGGTGAAGGTGAGATGTCGAGCCAGATGATCAAGCTGATGCAGGCCGCCGGCCAACAGGTGCCGGAAGTCAAACCGACATTTGAGCTGAACCCGACGCACCCGCTGGTGGCCAGGCTCAATGAAGAGGCAGACGAAAGCCGCTTTAATGACTGGAGTAACCTGTTGTTGCAACAGGCAATGTTGTCAGAAAAGGGCAGCCTGGCCGACCCATCTGAGTTTATCCGCTTGATGAACCAGATGCTGCTTGCCAATCTTAAGTAAGCCAATCAAAAAAGGGCCTTTATGGCCCTTTTTTACTCGGGAATAGCCCGACCATCCAACAAGGATTGCTATGGAAACACGTATCGAACTGACCCGCGACAATATTCAACAGGTGGTGGAAGCCTCGAAACAACAGTTGGTCGCGTTGGTCTTCTGGGCCCAGCAGAGCCCGGAGAGTCTGGGGCTGCTCGGCACCATGGAAGCATTGGCAAGCCGTTATCAGGGGCAACTGCTGCTGGCGGCCGTTAACTGTGAAACCGAGATGGAAATTGCCTCCTATTTCCAGATCCAGAGCCTGCCGACCACTTTGTTCCTCAGTCAGGGCCAGCCGGTTGACGGATTTGCCGGGGTGCAGGACGAGTCGCAAATTCAGGCCATGCTGGATAAACATCTGCCCGCCGCCTGGGAGTTGCAACTTGCTGACGCCAGAGAATTACTCGCAGGAGGCGATGCCGCGGCAGCCCTGGTGCTGCTGAAGGAGGCCTATGGCGAGCACAACGGCGCCGAGGTGGCCTTGCCCTATGCCGATGCATGCCTGTTAAGCGGTGATATTGCCGGTGCCAAGAGCTTGCTTGCCGGCATCAAGCTTGAAGATCAGGATGCATACTACGCCAGTTTACAAGCCAAACTCAAATTGGCGGAAGAGGCTGCCGATACGCCGGAAATCCGCTCTTTGCAACAAGCGCTTGAAGCGGCTCCGGGTGACCTGAGTTTACTTGGCAAGCTGGCAACAGCACTGCATCAGGCGCACCGGGATGAAGAGGCTCTTGAGCTGCTTTTTGCGCAACTGCAGCAAGATCTCAACGCCGGCAATGGTGAGTTGAAACAACAGTTTCTGACGATACTTTCAGCCCTTGGCCAGGGGAATGCACTGGCGAGCGGCTATCGTCGCAAGCTCTACAGTTTACTCTACTGATAGAGTCAAGCTTGACAGCCCAAGCCTCTGCCTGAGCGGTTTTGACCATTTTCAACAGGTCAGAGCTGTCAGGTTTTTTTGGCGTTTCTGTGGCTAAAGTCGAAGCCAAAAGCCTTCTCATGGGCGGTCAGATGTGCGAAGATCGCCGCCCTAACAAGAATATCAATGCGAAAAGAGGACTCTTGATATGCGCATTATCCTATTGGGCGCCCCTGGTGCCGGTAAAGGTACCCAGGCTCAGTTCATCATGGAAAAGTATGGCATTCCACAGATCTCAACCGGCGATATGCTGCGTGCTGCCGTCAAGGCCGGTACGCCTTTGGGACTGGAAGCCAAGAAGGTGATGGACGCCGGACAATTGGTTTCAGATGAGCTGATCATAGGTCTGGTCAAAGAGCGCATTACTCAGGACGATTGCGCCAAGGGTTTCCTGCTGGACGGTTTCCCGCGCACCATTCCACAGGCTGATGCCATGGTGGCCAACGGTATCCATGTCGATCATGTGATTGAGATCGATGTGCCGGACGAAGAAATCGTCAAGCGTATGAGCGGTCGTCGGGTGCACCCTGGTTCTGGCCGGGTTTACCATGTAGTCTTCAATCCGCCTAAAGAAGAAGGCAAGGATGACGTCACTGGTGAAGAGCTGGTTATCCGTCCCGATGATGAAGAGAGCACAGTACGTAAGCGCCTTGGCATCTACCACGAACAAACCAAACCTTTGGTGGATTACTATGGTGCCATGGCTGCCAAGGGTGATACCAAGTACAGCAAGTTCGATGGTACCCAGAGCGTTGCTTCCGTCAGCGAAGCCATTGTGAAGGCACTGGGCTGAATAATTATCAGAACCGGTTCTCATAATCGAAAAAAGCCCGCAGCTGCGGGCTTTTTTTATGGTTTTAGCGATGTTAACTTGGCGCCATCTTTCTCGGAACAGGAATAATACAGTGCAGGATACCCGTCCTCCATTCGGTGTGCTTTTAGTTAACCTGGGAACTCCCTCTGCGCCAACCAAAGCGGCGGTGCGTGCTTTTTTGAAGCAGTTCCTCAGTGATCAACGTGTGGTGGATCTGTCTCCCTGGCTGTGGCAACCCCTGTTGCAAGGGATTATTCTCAATACCCGACCGGGCAAAGTCGCCAAGTTGTATCAGTCTATCTGGCAAGCAGAAGGCTCGCCATTAATGGTGGTCAGTAAACAGCAGAGACAAGCCCTGGCGGAATTGCTTCGGGAGCAAACTGGCTGCCATATTCCTGTGGCGCTGGGTATGAGCTATGGCAGCCCGTCCTTGAATGATGGCCTGACGGCGCTGAAAAATGCTGGTGTGGACAGGGTGCTGGTGTTGCCTCTCTATCCTCAATATTCCTGCTCCACTGTGGCCAGTGTGTTTGATGGTGTTGCCGCTGCACTGAAACTGGAGCGTAATTTGCCTGAGCTGAGGTTTGTGCGGGATTACCACGACAAGCCAGGTTATATTCTGGCCCTGGCAGGCAGCGTCCGTAGCCATTGGCAGCGAGAAGGGCGGGGACAAAGGCTGCTTATGTCGTTTCATGGGGTGCCTGAGCGCTACATCAAGGAGGGCGATCCTTATCGCAGTCAATGCGAAACCACGGCCAAGTTGCTGGCCGCCGAACTTGGCCTGGGTGAAGGCGAATGGCAGCTGTGCTTTCAATCCCGTTTCGGCAAAGAGCCCTGGTTAACCCCTTATACCGATGAGCTGCTCGAATCTTTGCCGGGGCAGGGAATCACAGCGGTCGATATCATGAGTCCCGCCTTCGCCGCCGACTGTCTGGAAACACTGGAGGAGATAGCCCAAGGAGGCCGCGAGAGCTTCCTTGAAGCCGGTGGGAAACAATATCAATTTATCCCTTGTCTCAATGCACAATCGGCTCATATGCGTTTTCTTGCCGATTTGGTGAAGTTTCACACTGAAAACTGGCATTAAGCCGGCGAGCGCGCACTGGTGCGGCGGTGGATTTGTGATAGAATCTGCCGCCATTCGGTGTGGTCGCTGGCAGCCCAGTCAGCCTGGCCTAAGATCATTATCAGGAAAGTCTGTACTCAAGCAGTGCAGCTACTCAGGGACGAAGACAACGAGAGCCCAATATGAAATTTCCCGGTCAGCGTAAATCCAAACACTATTTCCCGGTCAAAACCCGTGATCCTCTGCTGGCGCAGTTGACTCAACAGCCGCAACCTTTCAGTACCTGGATTTCAGGTATAGATCAAACTCTGGTGGATATCGAAGCCAAGGTCGAAGATGAACTGCTGCAGCGTTACGGCTTACCCAAAGGCAACTCGACTCTGATTGATGATGCCAGTGCCCACCAGTTGTACCATGAGCTCAAAAGCCGTGAGTTGGTCAGCGATGAGTTTGCCGGCGGTACTATCGGCAATACCATTCACAACTACTCAATTCTCGCCGATGACAGATCTGTGCTCTTTGGCGTGATGAGCAAGAATATTGAAGTAGGCAGTTATGCCTACCGCTATCTGTGCAACACCTCGTCCAAGGTAGATCTTAACTACCTGCAGCCGGTTGAAGGCCCTATAGGTCGCTGTTTTACCCTGATCTCCGATGGCGGTGAGCGCACTTTTGCCATCAGCAAAGGCTCAATGGACAAGTTAAGCCCGGAGTTTATCGATAAAGAAGTGATTCAGGGCAGTTCTGCTTTGGTGTTGACTGCCTACCTGATGCGAGCCAGCGATGGCGATCAGATTGGTGAAGCGGCGTTGACCGCCATTCGCTACGCCCAGGAAGCCGAAGTGCCGGTAGTACTGACCTTGGGAACCCGCTTCCTGATTGCCGAAGATCCCAAGTGGTGGCAGGAGTTTATTCGCCAGCACGTTACTGTGCTGGCGATGAATGAAGATGAAGGTGAGGCGCTGACCGGATTTGCCGATCCTTTGCTGGCCAGTGAAGCGGCACTTGAATGGTGTGACATGGTACTGACCACAGCGGGTGCTTCGGGACTTTACACCGCCGGTTATACCAACGATGCCGAGAAACGCGAGACGGCTCATACTCTGCTTCCCGGTGCTATTCCTGAGTTCAACCGTTATGAGTTCTCCCGCCCGAAACTGAAAAAAGACTGTGACAAGCCCATCAAGGTGTATGCCCATATTTCGCCTTACATGGGCGGGCCGGAGAAGATTCACAATACCAATGGCGCCGGTGATGGCGCTCTGTCTGCCCTCTTGCATGACTTGGCGGCCAATACTTTCCATAAGACCAACGTGCCGGGCTCCAGCAAGCATAAACGCGATGGTTTGTGTTACTCCTCATTCTCGCAAATCTGTAAGTACGCCAACCGGGTGGCTTATGAAGTGCTGGCGCAGCATAGCCCACGCCTCTCCAGAGGTTTGCCTGAGCGGGAAGATAGCTTGGAAGAAGCCTACTGGGAGCGTTAAGCTCGTTTCCACAAGTAGATTAAAAGAAGAGGGCGCTCAAATGAGCGCCCTCTTTGTATTTCCACTCTTTTTGTTTTTGGTATCTGAAAGCCAAGCAGCAAGGGCTAACTTGGCTTTGATACCCAAATCCGGATTATCCCTTACATGGGAGTGTGGTGTTCCTTGTGAAAGCTGACATTGTTTTTGCCGGCTTTAGGGTCATTGAAGGTCTCTTCATTGAACTCATTTTCCGACTTGGCAATCACCACGGTTGCGACTGTATCACCTGTGACGTTAACCGCGGTGCGCACCATATCCAGCAATCTGTCTACGCCGATAATCAGTGCTATACCATCTACCGGCAGGCCCACTTGATTGAGTACCATGGCCAGCATCACCAGACCCACTCCGGGTACCCCGGCTGTACCGATAGAGGCCAGGGTGGCCGTGACAACCACAGTGATATAGTCGGTAATCGTCAGGTCGATACCGTAAACCTGAGCGATAAACACAGTCGCCACACCCTGCATGATGGCGGTGCCGTCCATGTTGATGGTCGCGCCCAAGGGTAAGGTGAACGAGGCTATCTTATTATCTACGCCCAGGCGATGCTCGGCCGTTTCTATAGTGACCGGCAGGGTAGCGTTGGAACTGGCGGTACTGAAGGCAAATAGCTGCACGTCGCGCATTTTACGGATAAAGGTGAGGGGATTTAGCCCTGACAGCAGATTAAGCAGCACTGGGTAGGTGACAAAGGCATGCACCAGCAGTACGCCCAGTACCACAAAGAAGTAAGCGACTACGCTGCTGAAGGTCTCCATACCGAGAGTCAATGCCAGTTTACCCATAAGGGCAAATACGCCATAGGGGGCCAGATGCATGATCAGGGTTACCACCTTCATGATCACCTCATTGAGGTCCTCAAACAGGGCGGCAACCCGCTTGCCCTTGTCGCCCACATGAGAGATGGCGAAACCAAAGATCACGGCAAAGATGATGATCTGCAGCATATTGCCTTCGCTCATCGCCTGCATCGGATTGGTGGGCACTATATTGATCAACACTTCTGCCAGGCTGGGGGCATCTTTGGCCTCAAAGCTGTTACCTGCGGTAGGCATACTGCTATGTCCAGGATGCAGCAATACCGCCGCCATAATCGACAGTGTCAGGGCAACGGCTGTGGTAAACAGATAGAAAGCCAAGGTTTTACCCCCAAGGCGTCCCAGTTTTGAAGGCTCACTGAGTGAGCTGGTACCGCAGACGAGAGAGATAAATACCAATGGCACCACCAGCATTTTCAAGCTGGAGATAAAGATGGTACCGACAACGTTGAGAAAACCTTCGGTGATGTAATCCTCAACAAAGATGAAGTAGGGGTCTTGCCGAACTTGTTCTGAGTTCAGGTCACCATCGGGGAAAAAATGTCTCAGAAGAAGGCCGAATAAAATACCGGCCGCCATCCCGATAAGGATCTTGCCGGTCAGGCCTATTTTCTTGGTTGGAGTGAATGCCATAAATCTTCCTGTTTAATTCTTGTACTTTTGTTATTTGGCGCACTAAAGCCTAGCAAGAAAGCTCTCTCGAGGAAATGATACGTGAGTTAAAGTTTTTGGCAAATAATGAGTCGTATAGCGCATTTGTGCTGGAAATGTTTAAGGAAAATTGTGTAATGTTGCTCTATAAGTAATACACAAGCAGATTGTTCGTATTTATTGAGTAACAGGGAGTCTGACAATGAGGTCAGCGTTTAAGTTTTGCTTCACTTTATTATGTAGTTTTCTTTTATTTGCCTGTGGCGGTGGGGGCAGTATTTCAGATACCGGGGATGGCTCGACGCCGCCAACGGGAACAACAACCGTCACTCTGAATATTTCAGATCCCAATATTTCCGCAGAAAACCCTGCGACCTTGACTGCGACTGTCAGCAATAGCTTAACGGGAGCGTTGGCGGGGCAACTGGTGACTTTTACCCTAAGTAACGAAAACCTGGGCACCTTCAACCCAGCCATAGGCACAGCCCTGACTGATGCAGATGGCAAAGCCGTGATTTCGCTGGCAACGTCCAACATTGCCGGTGCCGGTACTGTTAGCGCTGCAATCAGCTCAGGAGAGTCTGCCTCGGTCGGTTTCACTATGAAAGGTGATGGCGGTCAAGCCGGAGGTGGCGCGCAAGTCACCTTAACTCTTACTGACGTTGATGGTAATACGACAGACAGCATTACCAGCACATCTCCCGGTATTCTTGTTGCCACAGTAACCGGTCTGTCAAAACCGGCCATAGTGACATTCGATGCCTCTTTGGGCGATCTCCCGATAAAAACTGCGATTACGGATGCCAACGGTAAGGCCAGCGTCAGTATTTATGCAGGAAGTACTCCAGGCGCCAGTTCTGCCACCGCCTCGTTGGCAACCGGTGAAAAGGCTGAGCATGTCTTTGTGATCGGTGCTTCAGATGTACAGATGGGGAGTGGTGATCCTTTTGTTTCCGGAAAAGCAGCAGTGAGTGCAGCGACTCTATCGGCGGGGGGTACCGCTACGATTTCGGTAATGTTGCAAGATAGCCAAGGTAAGCCGTTTACTGAACCTGTCGATGTGAGTTTTTCATCAACCTGTTCCAAAAAGACTTCTCCTGAAGCCGTAATTAGTAGCCCTGTAACGGCCATTAATGGCCTGGCGACCAGTACTTATCTGGCCAAAGGATGTGTCGGTGACGATAACATCACGGTTTCTGCCGATGTTGGTGGCAAAAACCTGTCTGCTACCGGGGTTGTGAAAATATTGGCAGCCGACGCCGGAAGCATAGTGTTTGTTGATGCTTCCCCTGAGAATATCGGTATCAAGGGTACAGGTTCGGATGAGTCCTCTATTATTCGCTTTAAGGTGTTGGATACCAATGGTAATGCTGTTGCCAACAAGGCTGTCAGTTTCAGCCTTAATACCGATGTAGGTGGTTTGAGTCTCAACCCGGCAACGGCGACAACCAATAACGAAGGGATAGTACAGACAGTTGTAAATTCGGGCACGGTAGCAACTACCGTTCGGGTGACGGCTGACATAGATGGGACCTCTCCGCTGATCTCCAGTCAGTCCAGTGTCTTGGTTATCTCTACCGGTAAACCGGATCAGGACTCCTTCTCGCTTTCGGCTGAAACCCTCAATGCCGAGGGATGGGATGTAGATGGCACGGCAGTGAAAGTAACTGCTCGTCTGGCCGATGCTTTCAATAACCCGGTTCCCGATGGCACGGCGGTTTACTTTACAACAGAGGGGGGCGCAATTACTCCTTCGTGTACCACCACAGGTGGTGTTTGCTCAGTGACTTGGACCAGCCAGAACGCTCGCCCTGAAGGCCAATTACTGGTCGATAATAGCGGCTCCCGTAACCCCATTGCGGAGCTTTCTGCAACCGGTGGCAACTTCTATGGCCAAAAGTATGGTGGCCGCGCAACCATCACAGCTACAGCCAACGGTGAGGAGTCTTTCCCGGATACCAATGGTAACGGCCGTTTTGACGCATCTGAAGTCGCTGCATTCCAAGGTACTGATGTCAGTGGCCAACCTTATGATCTGGCAGAGGCCTTTGTTGATCACAATGAAGATGGATTGTTCAATCCTCAGCAAGCCGGTGGTGAAATTGGCGGTGAGAATGAGGAACTGATCGACTTCGACAGCGATGGCGTATTTGACTCGGCCGATGGCAAATACAATGGTGTATTGTGCTCTATCCCTGCCCATGACGCTTGTGCCGATGGCATTAGTCATTCTCAATCCATCAACGTTCGTTCCAGCTTGGTGATGGTAATGTCTGGCAGCACGGCTTATGCTACCGACCCAGCCGACATCCGCATTATTGATCGTGACGGCGATAATCTGGGAGGTGACATTGATATCAACGGTAAATCGAGTGCGACAGTCCAGTTCACTATTTCTGACTTGCATAATCAGCAAATGCCATCCGGAAGCGTGGTGACCTTTACGACATCTGCCGGTTCGGTAGCCAGCTCAGGAAGCTATACTTGGCCCAGCTCCAATCACAACGGTGGCCGTCAATTCAGCGTAACCTTGAAGGGGGCAGATGAACCAGATTCAGGCTCCTTCATTGTTAAGGTCAAAACTCCTGGTGGTGCAGAAACCGAAGTCGTTAACTTGAAGGTCAATATTTATTGATAAAATCAAGTGACCCAAAAGGCGCCATCGGCGCCTTTTTTATCAAGAGTGTTTGTACATATCGATTGGTTTATAACGACTTGAAATACGCGCTATCTACAAAAAGACCACTCATTTGAGTGGTCTTTTCATTAAGAAGTTGCCTATCTCTGAAACTGATAGACACTACCGAGCTTCATTATCTGGGTCAGTTCATCCAGCGCGGTGCGAGACTCGACTATCAATTGTGGGTCGGCCAAGTCTGCGGGTAACAAGCGGTCGCGGTAGTGTTTGTCCACCCAGGCGTTGAGGCGAGGAAACAGGCTATCGTCGAGCAGTACATGCTGATTGATGGCTGCCAACTCGGCATCATTCATGGCGACCCTCAGGCGAAGGCAAGCCGGGCCACCACCGTTTTGCATGCTTTGTTTAACATCAAAGTATTCAACTTTCTGAATCGGAGTATCCAGAGTCAGCAGTTCATCGAGGTAGGCTTTTACCGCAGGGTTCTCGGCACAATCGGTTGGCGCTATGATGACCATTTTGCCATCACTCATACTCAAAAGTTGAGTGTTGAACAGGTAAGATTTGACCGCATCCTGAATACTGACTTTGGCGGTCGGTACTTCAATGAAATGGAGATCACCTTCCAGCTTGGCTCGGATCTCTGCCAGCTTGGCCTTGGTATCAACAAAGGCTTGCTCGTGATGGAAAAGCACATTGCGGTTACCGACAGCAATCACATCATTGTGGAATACGCCTTGATCTATCACCTCAGGATTTTGTTGAATAAAGACAGTATTGTCTTCATCAAGACGATGTAAGCGGGCGATAGCCTGTGAGGCTTCCAGCGTTTGTCTGGCGGGAAACTTCTTCGGTTTTATGGCCTGAGGATTGGTAGCTTCCTGACCGTAAACAAAGACTTCGACTCCGGCATGACCATATTCCTGACACAGGCGGGTGTGGTTGGCAGCGCCTTCATCACCAAAACTGCTGTGTTCCGGCAGGTGCTGGTGGTGTACAAAATAGCGACTGTCACTGAAAATGGCTTTGAGAATGTTACCTGTGGTTTGCGGCTCGATTGAGCGATGCAATTTATCCACCAGGTTGGCCGGGGTAAAGTGCACGCGGCCATCATGGGTATCGGCGCTCGGGGATACGGTTGCTGCATTGGCGGTCCACATGCTGGAGGCGCTGCAACAGGCTCTCAGAACCGCCGGTGCCTGCTCGGCGGCCTTCTGCAGTACTTCTTTATCGGTACCGCTAAAACCTATCCTTCGCAGCGTATGCAGATCGGGGCGTTCTTGCGGTGCCAGCATGCCCTGGATCATCCCCATGTCGGCCAGCGCCTTGGCTTTTTGCAATCCCTGCTTGGCCGCAGCCTTGGGGTTGGCTGCCTGGGCGGCATTGTTCAGGGAGGCGACATTGCCGAACGACAGGCCAGCATAGTTGTGGGTGGGTCCCACCAATCCGTCAAAATTCGCTTCAAAATGCTTCATTGCTTGTCCTTTTGGGGTATTTGAGGTTGTTATAGGGGCCCAATCCAGGCCCTGGACTGGCCCCAGTATACTTGAGCTCCTAGGCTTAACAAGTCGCCCCACAGGGTGGCAAAAGTGCTTTTTCATCACAAATGCATAACTATTACTTGCTTGCAGTGAAATAATGAAATATTAGTTTTTAATTACGCAATATTATTTTGTACAAATTTTTAACCCTGCTTAAAAATTGAGTCGCCGGTACACATAAAAGAGGGATTAACTTGAAAGTCCGAGGACAACCCTCTATATATGGTGCCAATTTTCACCGTTCTGAGATCGTTTGGCGCAAATCACACTATGGGTAAATCGCTAGTTATTGTCGAATCGCCGGCCAAAGCCAAGACTATCAACAAATATCTTGGTAAAGAATTCATCGTTAAGTCGAGTGTGGGTCACATACGTGACTTGCCGACTTCCTCCTCCGCCGACGCCAACGGCAAGGCAAAAAGCGCAGCCGAAGTGCGTAAGATGTCGCCTGAAGAAAAGGCCAAGTACAAGAAGGTGAAAGAGAAAAAGGCTCTGGTTGCCCGTATGGGGGTTGATCCTGAGCACGGCTGGAAAGCCAACTACCAAATTCTGCCTGGTAAGGAGAAGGTGGTAAAAGAACTGCAAGCGCTGGCCGATTCCGCCGATGAAATCTATCTCGCGACGGATTTGGATAGAGAAGGGGAAGCGATTGCGTGGCATCTGCAGCAGGTGATAGGCGGCGACAATTCCCGTTATAAGCGGGTGGTGTTCAACGAGATCACCAAGAGTGCCATCCAGGATGCTTTCAGCAAACCCAGCGATCTCGACAACAATATGGTCAACGCTCAGCAGGCTCGACGTTTCCTCGATCGGGTAGTGGGCTTTATGGTTTCGCCGCTGCTGTGGAAAAAGGTTGCCAGAGGCCTCTCCGCCGGACGGGTTCAGTCGGTAGCCGTGCGTTTGGTGGTTGAGCGGGAAGCCGAAATTAAAGCCTTCGTGCCTGAAGAGTTCTGGGATCTGCACGCTCAGTTGGCGACTGCTACCGATGATGCTCTGACCATGCAAGTGGTCAAGCAAAACGGCAAGGCATTTGAGCCGGTCAACCAAGCCCAGGCGCTGGCCGCTGTGGCAGCGCTGCAATCAGCCAGTTATGAGGTGATCGGCCGCGAAGACAAGGCCACTCAAAGCAAGCCCAGCGCTCCCTTTATCACCTCGACACTGCAGCAGGCCGCCAGTACCCGTCTCGGTTTTGGGGTGAAGAAGACCATGATGATGGCCCAGCGTCTCTATGAGGCGGGTCATATCACTTATATGCGTACCGACTCTACCAATCTGAGCCAGGAAGCGCTGGATAACGTCAGAGCCATGATTGCCAAAGAGTTCGGCGACAAGTACCTGCCGGATGCGCCTATTCGTTATGGCAGCAAAGAGGGCGCGCAAGAGGCTCACGAAGCGATTCGACCTTCAGATGTCTCTGTACACGCCGCGTCACTGACAGACATGGAGCGTGACGCTCAGAGGCTCTATGAGCTTATTTGGCGCCAGTTTGTTGCCTGTCAGATGACTCCGGCTCAATATGATGCCACTCGACTCACGGTCAAGGCCGGTGAGTTTGAGCTGAAGGCCAGTGGTCGCACCCTGAAATTCGATGGTTGGACCCGGGTACAATCTGCGGTCAAACGCAAGAATGAAGATGAAGTCACCCTGCCATATTTGGCCGAGGGCGATAAACTGGATCTGAAACAACTGGATCCCAAACAGCACTTTACCAAGCCACCGGCGCGCTACAGCGAAGCCTCTCTGGTTAAAGAATTGGAAAAGCGCGGCATAGGTCGCCCTTCCACTTATGCCACTATTATTTCCACCATCCAGGATCGGGGCTATGTGAAGGTGGAAAACCGCCGTTTCTACGCCGAGAAGATGGGGGAAATTGTCAGTGAACGTCTGGTGGAAAACTTTGCCAACCTGATGAACTATGACTTTACCGCCGGAATGGAGCAGACCCTGGATAACGTTGCTCAGGGGCAACTCGACTGGAAACAGGTGCTTGATGGCTTCTACAAAGACTTCACCAAGCAGTTGCAACATGCCGAGCTACCACCGGAAGAGGGCGGTATGCGCCCCAACCAGATGGTGCTGACAGACATAGCCTGTCCGACTTGTGGGCGCCCCATGGGAATACGCACAGGTACTACAGGCGTGTTCCTAGGATGTTCCGGTTATGAGCTGCCACCCAAAGAGCGTTGTAAGACCACGCTGAACCTGACTCCGGGTGAAGAAGCGATCAGCGAGAGCGAAGATGCCGAAACCGAGGCGCTCAGGGCCAAGCATCGCTGTGGTATCTGTGGCACAGCCATGGACAGCTACCTGTTGGATGAAACCCGCAAATTGCATGTTTGCGGTAACAATCCTGCCTGTCCTGGATATGAAGTCGAGAAGGGACAGTTCAAGCTTAAAGGTTACGAAGGCCCGGTCATTGAATGTGACCGCTGTGGCAGCGATATGGAGCTGAAGAACGGCCGTTTCGGTAAGTATTTTGGCTGCACCAACAGCGAGTGCAAGAACACCCGTAAACTGCTCAAGAATGGCGAAGTGGCGCCACCCAAGGAAGATCCTATTCCATTACCCGAGCTCAAGTGCAGCAAGTCAGACGCTCATTTCGTCTTGCGTGATGGTGCCTCGGGTATCTTCCTGGCCGCCAGCACGTTCCCGAGATCCCGTGAAACTCGGGCACCACTGGTCTCCGAGCTGGTGGAGTACCGCGAGTTGCTGTGGCCCAAATATCAGTTCCTGGCCGATGCGCCGGTGAAAGATGATGAAGGTAATCCGACTCTGGTGAAGTTCAGCCGCAAGACTAAAGAGCAGTACGTGGCCAGCGAAGTTGATGGTAAGGCAACCGGCTGGGTCGCCCACTATCGCGATGGCAAGTGGTTTGCTGAAAACAGCAAGAAAAAGAAAGCCAAGAGCTAAGCTCAACTGAATACTTGAGCCAATAACGCCCTGCAATTGCAGGGCGTTATTGTTTGTGAAAGTGTAAGTTGACCCTAAATGGCAGTATCGGCAGCCTGGATTATTCGGAATAGATTAATCGAGATAGAATTGGCTGAGAGATCTTTGGGGATGAGTTACTTGGCTGGTAGAGTTCACTTGGCTAGGCAAAACCGACAGCAGCAATAAAAAGCACCCAAGAGGTGCTTTTTATTGGAGTTTACCGGTAGTAGCTTAAGCTCAAGTTGACGGCTTACCACTTCTTCTTAGGCTGGAACAATACATCGATATCATCTTCATCATTTTTCTGTTTGGGGGCGCTGGGCTGAGCCATTTTTTGCGCGCCCATGATTTCATCGAGCAGTTGCTTGGCTTCATCCACTTTTCGGGCAATAAAGGGATCATTCGGAGTTTGTGCCTTGATGGTATGCAGGGTACTGAGTGCCTTGGTGACCATCTGCCTCGATGAGCCGTATTGTTTCATGTAACTGGCGGCGCGGGCGCGTGACAGCATGCTCTCCACATTGATCCTGAGTTGCAGGCTGTCAATGCGTCCTTCTTCAGCGGCAAATACTGTGGGATCGACTTTGCCCTTGTTATGCTCGGCGCGCAAAATCGCCTTGAGCTTTTTCAAGGTCTGTACCAGCACCAATACCTGACGATCGTTGTCAGGCAGGCGAAAGTTTTCGATGGCCGGTGTTTGAGGGCCGCTGCTTTGCAGATTGTTGATCAGCGCCTCAAGATCAGTCAGCCGCCGCTCATAATCCCCTTTCTGATTGGCTTTGCTCAGGGTAACGGCGATTCTTGCCGCATCCTGAATACGCTTGTAGAGCACCAAAACCATTTGTGAAGAGCAAGGGAACATGCCGGTATTGGAGAGGACTTCTTCGGTTTCGTCCAAAATAGCCCGTTGGCGAGCCAGCTCGGTACGACGTTCGGCCTCGGCTCGCTCTTTTTGTTGCTGAATAACATTGATGCCGATCACCAGCAGAAGAAGCGCGCCAATCAGCACCAGTACAAGAGTAAATGCCATAGCCTTTCCGTAAATTTTATAATTCTGTTAATGCTACAATAAATCAATAAACTAGCCTAGTTATCTTAGTCCAGCATGAGGTATCTGTCCTGAAGATAGTTCGCATTCGTGGCTATATTCCTGTTTGATTTAGTTATTGCTTTATACTATAACCATTGATTATAGATGTCCGGCATTACAACATTCAAATTCTGCTCCTGAATGGAGCAGAAATTCAAGGATCTAAAGATGAAACTGCAACAGCTCAGATATATTGCAGAAGTGGTCAATCACAACCTCAATGTTTCCGCTACCGCCGAAAACCTTTATACCTCTCAGCCAGGGATCAGTAAGCAGGTACGCATGCTGGAAGATGAACTGGGGATCCAGATCTTCGGTCGCAGCGGTAAACACTTGACCCATGTGACACCGGCCGGCGAGCAGGTCATCAAAATCGCCAATGATATTCTCGGTAAAGTCGAAAGTATCAAGAAAGTGGCCGAAGAGTACACCAAGCCGGATCAGGGGGAACTGAATATTGCCACCACAGATACTCAGGCCCGCTATGCTTTGCCGCAAATTATCCGCCAGTTTATTGAACGTTATCCCAAGGTAAATCTGCATATGCATCAGGGCACGCCATCGCAGATAAGTGAAGCGGCTGCTCGCGGGGACGCCGATTTTGCCATCGCCACCGAGGCGATGCATCTCTATTCCGACCTGATTATGTTGCCTTGTTACCACTGGAATCGTTCTGTGGTGGTATCCAGAGATCACCCTCTGGCCAGCCGTAGTCAGATCAGCATTGAAGAGCTGGCGCGCTTCCCCTTGGTCACTTATGTGTTCGGTTTTGATAAAGCCTCGGAAATTGAGCGTGGTTTCCATGGTGCCGGACTTGAGCCCAGAGTCGTCTTCAGCGCCACCAGTGCCGATGTGCTCAAGACTTATGTCAGATTGGGTCTCGGGGTTGGTGTGATAGCTTCCATGGCGATTGATCCTGTTATCGACAAGGATCTGGTGGCTATAGACGCCAGTCATCTGTTTGCCCACAGTACCACTAAGATAGGCTTTAGAAAGGGCAGCTTCCTGCGTAGTTATATGTATGACTTTATTGAACGATTTGCGCCGCACCTGACAAGGGATGTGGTGGAAAAGGCGGTTGCATTGCGTGATGCGCAGTTGATAGAGCAGATGTTCGCCGATGTCGAACTGCCGCTGCGCTGAGACTACTGCTGAACAAAACCGTCCACAAGTTGGGCGGTTTTTTATGCAGTTACAAGGTTGGAGAGTTAACTGCGATCATTGCACCTTGGGGATTATTTGACGTTCTCACTAAGCTCTTGGGTAAATTTCAGGAGCCGCTTCACAGTCTGTTGATCTGAATCAAAATAATGGTAATGATAGTTATTATCATTTAAGTCTGTCGTTCAACGGACTTTCCGATGATTTTCACTCCTTCGATGACGGGGATTGCCAGCCCATCCCCCTTACTGTTTGCTTTTAGCCCAAAACGTGCGCCCCATTCCCATGGCGGAGTCAGAGTTGAAGCTCAGCTCGATGCCGGCCAATGGCACGAGCTTTGGCAACAAACCTCGACCAGCAGCCAGCGTGCTCTTTATCTGCACATCCCTTTTTGCCGAAAACGCTGTAGTTTCTGTAACTTTTTTGAAAATGGCGCCAAGCCGCAAAGAATAGCCGATTATGTTGAAGCCTTGAGCACTGAGCTGCGCCGCGCCGGCCAAAATCCACTGGTGCAAAGCAGGCCTTTCCAGGCCGTCTACATAGGTGGCGGCACGCCGAGCGACATGACGGCCAGCCAAATCGCACTTCTGCTGCGTTCACTGACTGATTTCCCTTTGAGTGATGATGTGGAAATCACCCTGGAGGGGCGTCTCAACGGTTTTGGCGACGATAAATGGCAGGCGGCACTCAATGGTGGGGTTAATCGCTTTTCATTCGGGGTGCAGAGCTTTGATACCCAGGTGCGCCTTGCCGCGGGGCGTCTGGACTCGAGGGAAAAGGTCATAGAGCGTTTACAGCAACTCAGCCGCCGAAATGATGCACCTGTTATTGCCGATCTTATCTTTGGCTTGCCCTGGCAAGATGAGCGGGTGTGGCAGCAGGATATTGCCGACGTGATTGAAAGCGGCATTCACGGAGTGGATCTGTATCAGCTGATAACCTTGAGTGGCAGCCGTATTCAGCGCCAGCAGCAGAGTGAGGTTGAAGCACCGCGTGCTGACAGTGCTACGCGCGCGCGGATGTACGCTTATGGTGCCAAGACTCTTGAAGCTGGCGCCTGGCAAGCTTTGTCCTGTAACCATTGGCGCAGAGATGCCAGAGAACGCAGCCGCTATAACCATATGGCCAAAGCCGGCGCCGAGATCATTCCCTTTGGTGCCGGTGCCGGCGGTAACATTCTCGGGTATGGCATCATGTATGGCCGTGAGCTTTCGGCCTGGCAGCAGGCGCTGAAGCTAGGGATCCGGCCACCGGCCCATATTACAGCGCCTGTGTCCAAAGGATTTGCCGGCACGATTAAAGGTGCTCTGGACTCAGGCTCCCTGGCATTTTCTCTCCTGCCTGACAGTCTGGTCAGTCACTTGATGCCGCTGTTTTTACGTTGGCAAAGCCATGGTTTGGCCGAGGTCAGTCAAACGGCCTTGAAGTTGTCTCTGGCGGGGCGTTTTTGGAATGTCAGTATGCAGTCGGGCTTGTTTGAATACCTTGAGCGCAACCCGCCGGCGGAATATCCATCTGTCCCACAAGAGCGGGAAAATTGTGCTTAAGGTCTGCAAGCGATCAGAAAAAGAGGGTTACGGCATAGGAAATCCTGTAAACAGCGGGAGGCAGTAATGAGGCGTTGCCTGAGCAACGCCTCATATGAGCTTTGGTGAACGAATCTGCTCTTGCTATCCTCTGAGTAAGCGCAGAGCTGCACCAATCAACATTCGACGATATTAACCGCCAGGCCGCCTTTGGCGGTTTCCTTGTACTTGCTGCGCATATCTTTGCCGGTATCCATCATGGTCTTGATCACTTTATCCAGGGAAACCTTATGATTACCGTCGCCGCGCAGCGCCATGCGTGAAGCGTTGATCGCCTTGACGGCGCCCATGGCATTACGTTCGATACAGGGAACCTGCACCAGGCCGCCGACAGGATCGCAGGTTAACCCCAGATTGTGTTCCATCCCGATTTCCGCCGCGTTTTCGACATGCTCGACCGTACCACCCATGATCTCGGTCAGAGCGGCTGCTGCCATGGAACAAGCCACGCCGACTTCGCCCTGGCAGCCAACCTCGGCTCCGGAAATGGAGGCGTTTTTCTTGTACAGAATACCTATGGCCGCGGCCGTCAACAGAAAGCGGCTACACACATCCTCATCGACTTCCTGAACAAAGGTGTCGTAGTAGCAGAGCACGGCGGGGATGATACCGGCGGCGCCATTGGTCGGGGCCGTTACCACCCGATCGCCGGCAGCATTTTGCTCATTCACAGACAGGGCAAACAAGTCCACCCAATCCATGGCATTGAGGGGATCTATGTTGTTGCGGCCCTCAGCCTTGAGGCGGCGATACAGCGCCGGGGCGCGGCGGCGCAGCTTGAGACCGCCGGGTAAAATGCCCTCTTTCTGATAGCCTTTTTCCACGCAGGCCTTCATGGTTTGCCAGATATGCCACAGTTTGGCTTTGACTTCACTCTCAGGGGCTATGCTGAGCTCATTGGCCATCATCAGCGAAGAGATGCTCAGGCCATTGTCGCAGCACAGTTCCAAGAGTTCGCTGGCGGTATTGAAATCGTAAGGAGCCTGGGCGATGGGAGTCGCTGGAGAGGCGTTACGCTGCTGAATTTCATCCTCATCGAGAATAAAACCGCCGCCGACCGAATAGTAAGTGCGTTGATACAAACACTCTCCGGCCTTGAGGGCGTAGAGTGTCATGGCGTTGGCGTGTGCCGGCAGTGTCTTGCGTCTGTGGTAGGTGATGCCATCTTCGCGGGTAAACTTAACCTTACGGCCATCGCTGAGTGTCAGTGTCTGGCTGTCGGCCACCTCTGCCAGAATCGTCTCTATGCTGTCGGTATCGACGGTTTCCGGATCTTCCCCCATCAATCCCAGGATCACCGCCTTGCCGGTACCGTGGCCCTTGCCCGTTTGTCCAAGAGAGCCAAAAAGCTCGGCCTGCAGTTCGTCGACCTGTCCAAGTAAGTCATCTGCAGCCAGTTGTTCGATAAAGATTTTGCCCGCTTTCATCGGACCCACGGTATGGGAACTGGAGGGCCCTATACCTATCTTGAACATATCGAATACGCTAATCATTTGGTTAACCCTGTTGCTGTTTCGTTGTTATTTTAGTCATTGGGAGGCGCATTGCTCGCGCATACGCGGGTTTCGGAGTAACCTTGACCCAGAGTTACTCTGCCCATAGGGCAAGTATCCCATACTTTTGGCCTGGAATATCATTAGTTATTTTTATCAAGCTATGGTCGGATTAGCCTTGCTAACAATGGGATTGACCCTAGTTGCGCTATCCTGGCAGCCATACCTGTATCGGGGCTAACACCATTTCGTACCTTTTTCAGTCGCTTTCATGCGCGGTACCCTGTTGGAGATGTTTATGAGTCACTTAATGCTGGATCTTGCCTCTGTCGAGTTGACGCCAGAGGAGGCCTCTGTCCTGCAGCACCCGGCCGTTGGCGGCCTAATCCTTTTCAGCCGTAATTACCAAGACAGAGAGCAACTGATAGCCCTGATCCGTGCGGTTCGCAGTGTGCGTTCCGAACTGCTGATCGCCGTCGACCATGAAGGGGGCAGGGTACAGCGTTTTCGAAAGGGGTTTACCGAAATCCCAGCCATGGGCGATATATTGCCGGCCGCCGCAGGCTCGCTGGAGCTGGCAACAACCTGGGCCAAAGAGCTGGGCTTCCTGATGGCCGTTGAGCTCTTGGCTTGTGATATAGATTTAAGCTTTGCCCCTGTGCTCGATCTCAATGGTATCAGTCAGGTGATAGGCACTCGCAGTTTCGCCTCAAAGCCCGAGCAGGTCACGGCTCTGGCAGCGGCCTTTATTGAAGGCATGACTGAGGCCGGTATGGCCGCGGTGGGCAAACATTTTCCCGGCCACGGCAGCGTCGAGGCCGATTCCCATATTGCCCAGCCGGTCGACCCGCGCAGTTACCAAGAGATTGCCGAGTGTGACATGCAGCCTTTTTCACAGCTGATCGCCAGAGAGATACTCCAAGGCATTATGCCGGCTCATGTCATTTATCCCGAAGTAGACCCTAACCCTGCTGGTTTTTCATCTTTTTGGCTCCAACATGAGCTGCGTGGCAAACTGGCCTTTAACGGGGTGATTTTTTCGGACGATCTCGGCATGAAAGGGGCGGCGGTAGCCGGAGATTATCAGGCAAGGGCCAGGGCGGCGCTGGATGCCGGTTGTAACATGGTATTGGTATGCAATGACCCTGAGGGTGCCAGAAGTCTTCTGGGGGACTTCTCTTGGCCAGAGAGCAATCCTTTCCCGGCTGCAACATTAAGGGCCGACCCCGTAAAGGTGATGCGTGCATTACAGGATGAAGTGCGCTGGGAGCGGGCCCGCGAGCTGGCGGCAAGGATTTCATCCACAAAAAATTGATTTGGCACAATATAGGCGCAAACTAACTTGGTTAGTTTGAAACCTGTATAACCATGACTGGAAATGAGACTTGAGGAAACAAAATGATTTTGTATTTTCACGGATTTGATGCCACCAGCCCGGGTAATCATGAAAAAGTCAGACAGTTACAGTTCATTGATGATGATGTGCGTCTCATCAGCTACAGCACCCAGCATCCCAGACACGACATGCAGCATCTGCTGAATGAGGTCAGTAAGCAGCTTAAACTCACCGATGACCCCCATCCATTGATCATAGGTGTGGGGCTGGGTGCCTATTGGGCCGAGCGAATCGCTTTTCTGTCCGGGCTCAAGGCGATATTGGTCAACCCCAATCTGTGGCCGGAGGAAAATATGCCCGGCAAGATAGACAGGCCGGAAGAGTATGCCGATATTGCCAGCAAGTGCGTGACCGATTTTCGCAGTAAGAATCGCTACCGTGCCCTGTGCCTGCTGTCGACCGAGGATGAGGTCTTGGACAGCACCCGCAGTCATGCCTTGCTCAGCCGCTATTATGAAGTGATTTGGGACAAACAACAGAGTCATAAGTTTGCTTCGCTGGCGAGCCATTTGACTCAGATAAAAGCCTTCAAGCAAACCGAGGGGGTTGAACGGGTAGGATAAATATCCACTCATACGGTAAATCGGGTGCTTTTTGTGATCCAAATCACGAGAGTGCCTCCGGGTTGTTTTTCAGTTTGTTTCGCTGGTTGCATCGGGCCATTGACTGTGTAAAGTTACCAATCATGGCGAGTTTGATACAGAATGTTACATTCGGTTATTCATACAGTGCCAGACCTTTTGCGTATGTCGCCCGATGCAGCTAACACTCTTTTGTTAGCTGTTTTTTTTGCTTTTTTGTTAATCAACTGCTTGATTTATAAGCATGGCAACACAAGGCCACCAAGACAAGTCTACAAGGAGACGCCCATGAAGCGGGTGCTGCTGACTGTGAAAGGCAAGGTGCAGGGAGTCTGTTTCAGACGCTTTACCCAGCAAAAGGCTCAGTCACTTGGGGTGACAGGCTATGTGCGCAACAAAGAAGATGGTTCGGTGGAGGTGTTGGCGCAGGGCGCCTTCCCGGCGGTCGACCACTTGATTGCCTGGTGCGAGCAAGGGCCACCTCAGGCTCGGGTCGATGGAGTGTATGTAGAGGAAGACGAGGCAGATGAGATCTACCTCGACTTCTCTATCAGTGATTGATCAGAGTTCTTCGCCACCATCGGCTTGAGTTTGGCTGCCTGGCTGAGCCATACGCCTTACCTGTAGGATCATCCCCATTCTGGGATGATCGAAGTAGTGTATTTCCCCGCTGCGAATACGGCGATTCTGTTCCATGGGAATGCTGTAAAGAAAGGGGGTTTGCAGTTCAGGTTCGCCTTCCTGAGTGGCTAGAGATTTATAGCCGGCCTCCCTCAAATTAAAGCGGGTTTCCACATAGAGATAATGGCTGAGATAGATATTTAAAAGCCCATCGAACTCCCACACCGCCTTGGGTGTTTTGGGGACCATCAAGCTGCCAAGCGCTGCGTATTCCTCACTGCCCATTTGATTTGGTTCACTTAGGCCATTGCCTATTGCCTGCCCAGGCAGTTTGTCTTCCGATAATTCTTCTGACAAGCCATTCAAAGAGGAGCTTGAAGCCGTGTCCAACTGGCTCTGGGGTAAACCTGACTGCCTGAACTGCGAGCCAAAGTTACGGCCACCAAAGAGATGCATCGCCTCTGCTCTATGGCGGGGCTTCATCTGTTGCTGCCAGGTGAGGTGTAAAAGTCCTTTCAAACCGCTCTGCCGCTTGAGGGCATTGATAACACCGCCAAATTGGGCTCGACTTTCACTGAGCAGCAAGGCGCCGGGTTGGCTGGCTGTGCTGCTGTCTCTGGGACTGATATTCACAGGCAACTGCTTGGGCATACGGATTTCCGCTTGCTGCTGTTGGCAAGGCAAACCGGCGGCATCCGCTTGAGTCGTGTTATCGGTCTGGGCCAGAGATATCACTTGGCCTGCCTGAAGGGGACGGCCGCGCTGTGAGTCAAAGGTATCTTTATTGAGAGCCTTATCTGCTGCGCTGTCTGCGGATTGAGATTGCCATTGCGGATCACAGTATCCCACAGCCATGCTGCTTGAGCTGATTTCGGTGGCGACCTGGGGAGTGATCAAGTCTATGGTCTTGTTCAGCTTGAGCTCCAGCGGCGTATCCGGCCACTTTTCCGTGCTTGGCCCGGGGCGCTCAAACAGGTATACCTCGACTTCGTACCAAGGGTATTGTGCCGCCTGCAATACAGGCGAAAGTGTCAGCCCCAGAGCCAGGGTTGCCAGCATATTTCGATACACTATTTTTCTCCCACAGTGTGTTGTGCCAGTTGTTGCAGCAGTAGACCCACTATCTCCAGGCGTTCTTTACTGCTTTCGGCCGCCAGGGTGAACTTTAACTTATTCGGTCCATCCATTCGATAGATTTGTGGCTGGGATTGCAACAGGCCAATGATAAAGCCGGGATCGATAATATGATCGTCACCGAACTCTACACTGCCGCCGCGGGCGTGAAAATCCAGTTTCTTCAGCCCGAGCGCGGTGGCCTGATGCTTGTACAGTGTCAGTTGCATCAGGTTACGGGTGGCTTCAGGCAACAAACCGAAACGGTCAATCAGTTCTACCTTGAGCTCATCCAGCGCCGCTTCCGTAGTGCAGTTGGCTATCCGTTTGTAGAGCGATAGGCGAATATTGACATCGCCCACATAGTCTTCCGGCAACAGCGCCGGGATCCTCAGCTCGATTTCGCACTGCTGGTTGAGCATCTGCGCCAGGGATGGCTCCTTGCCCTGTTTCAGCGCCTTGACCGCCGACTCCAGCATCTCCATATAGAGGCTGAAGCCTATCTTGGAGATATGGCCGCTCTGCTCATCCCCCAGCAATTCACCGGCGCCGCGGATCTCCAGATCCTGAGTCGCCAGCATAAAGCCGGCGCCAAGATCTTCCAGGGCGTCAATCGCTTCCAGGCGCTTGCGGGCATCTGAGGTCATGCGTTTCGGATGCGGGGTCATCAGATAGGCATAAGCCTGGTGATGGGAGCGGCCAACCCGGCCCCTGAGCTGATGCAGCTGCGCCAACCCGAAGGTGTCGGCCCGCTCTATGATGATGGTGTTGGCGCTCGGCACATCGATACCGGTTTCAATAATGGTGGTACACACCAACACGTTGTAGCGTCTGTGGTAAAAATCGGACATTACCCGCTCCAGCTCGCGCTCACGCATCTGGCCGTGGGCCACTACCACTCTGGCATCGGGCAACAGCTCGCGCAGCTCCTCGGCGCGTTTCTCTATGCTCTCCACATTGTTGTGCAGGTAATAGACCTGGCCGCCACGGAGGATCTCCCGCTCTATGGCCTCACGGACACTGGCCTTGTCGTATTCGCGCACGAAAGTTTTCACCGCCAGGCGTTTGGCCGGCGGGGTAGCGATAATCGACAGATCCCGCATGCCGGACATGGCCATATTCAGGGTGCGGGGAATAGGGGTCGCCGTCAGGGTGAGAATGTCCACATTGGCCCTGAGCGCCTTGATCTTCTCTTTCTGCCGTACCCCGAACCTGTGTTCCTCATCTATGATAAGCAGACCGAGGGCGTCAAATTTCACCTCGCTGTTGAGCAGCTTATGGGTGCCGATAACAATATCCACCTTGCCGTTTGCCAGGTCGGCAATCACCTGTTGCTGCTCTTTGGCGGTGCGAAAACGGGACATGACTTCAATCTGCACCGGCCAGTCGGCGAACCTGTCCTTGAAGTTTTCATAGTGCTGCTGAGCCAGCAGCGTCGTGGGCACCAACACCACCACCTGCTTGCCGGCGTTGACGGCAACAAATGCGGCGCGCATGGCCACTTCTGTCTTGCCAAAGCCCACGTCACCACAGATAAGACGGTCCATGGCCACCGGTGACTGCATATCGGCGAGAACGGCGGCGATGGAGGTTTCCTGATCCACTGTCTCTTCGAACGGGAAACCCTGGGCGAACAGAGCGTATTCGGCCTCATCCAGTTCACAGGCCTCGCCGGGGCGGGCCTGACGGCGAGCGTAAACATCCAGCAGCTCGGCGGCCACATCACGAATGCGCTCTATCGCCTTCTTCTTGGCCTTGGCCCAGCTCTCGTTGCCCAACTTGTTGAGGTTGGGGGATTCATCCGGTGCCACGGCGTAGCGGCTGATGAGGTGCAGCGACGACACAGGCACATAGAGTTTGTCGCCACCGGCGTATTCCAGCTTGAGGTATTCGGCCACCACGCCGCCGGTATCCAGGGTTTCCAGTCCTTGATAGAGGGCGACCCCGTGCTCCAGATGCACTATGGGTTGGCCGACCTTGAGCTCGGCGAGGTTTTTAATCAGGGCATCGCTGCTGATCTGGCGCTGTTTTTCCCGCCGCCTCTGCTGGGAGATCCGCTGACCGAAGAGCTCGGTCTCGCAAATAATGCTCAGCTTGGGCTCATGGAGTATGCAGCCCTTGGCAAGGGGCGAGACGATTAACCCCAGCTGTGCATCCGAGTCGATAAACGCCTTGAGATGCGGGAACAGTACCGGGCGCAACTCTATCTTGGCCAGCAGCTCCATCAGCGCCTCGCGGCGGCCTTCGGATTCGGCGCTGAGCAGGACTCTGCCCGCCGAGGTGATATAGTCGGCCAATGCCTGCAAGGGCTGCTTCAGCTTATGGTTGACCGAGATATCCGGCAGCGCGCTTACTGCAGCCAATTGCTGCTGTTTTTGGGCATCCACCTGGCTCAGTTGCAATCTTGGCCAGCGCTTGAAGGCGACAAACAGCTGCTCGGTCAACAGATATAGGTCGGCCGGGGCCAGCAAGGGCCGCAGCGGATCGACCCGCCTGTCTTCATAGCGATTGCGCACCTGCGTCAAATGGGTGTCGGCGGCCTGCTGCAGGTCGCCCAGCGTCAGCAGTTGCACATCGCCGGCAAAATAGTCGAATAGGGTCGCGGTTTCGTCAAAGAACAAGGGCAGGTAGTTTTCGATACCGGCGGGCATCAAATGGCGGCTCACCTGCTGATAGATGGACTCGGGCTCTTTAACCAATACTTCAAAATAGCGCCGATAACGCTGGCGGAAGCCTTCTATGGCCCGTTCATCAGTTGGGAACTCCTTGGCCGGCAGCATTCGTACCTGCGACAGGGGTTCCTTGGATAGCTGGGTTTCAGGATCGAAATGGCGAATCGATTCCACTTCATCATCGAACAGTTCAATTCGCAACGGCTCGGCTGAGCCCATGGGAAAGATATCCAGAATCGAGCCGCGAATGGCAAATTCGCCATGTTCATAAACCTGGCCGACCAGATGATAACCGGCGCTGACCAAGTGCTCGCGCATCTGTTGCAGGCTGTAGTTGTCGCCCTTGTTCAGCAACATCACATTGGCCGACAGGAAAGACTTGGGTGGCAGTCGCACCATCAGGGTGTTAATAGGCACTATTACCAGGGCGCGCTTGGCACTTGGCAACCTTGACAGGGTTTCCAGCCGCTGGGAGATCAGATCCTGATGCGGCGAAAAGCTGTCGTAGGGCAGGGTTTCCCGATCGGGAAACAACCACACGGGCAGGGCATCACCCAAAAGGTATTTAAGTTCGGCTTCCAGTGTCAGGGCGGTTGGCGTATCCGCTGTTACCAACAGGCTGACACCTTGATGTTGGCGGGCGAGGTTGGCCAAGGTCAGCGCGCGCTCCACGCCTTCGCCGAGGCCGAGATGGCGTATCTCGCCGGCCTTTGGGGCACCCTCAGGCGCCAGTACAGAAAACTTATTCATTGAAGATGTGATAACAGATTCATTCTGAATGGATTGCGCACCATTGTAGAGATTTAGGATGGCTCGTGCCAGTTGGGATCCTGACTGGCCTTACGCCGTTTGAGCTGCTTTTGTTGCACGCTGAGACTGGCCTTGACCAAGAATTCGATATCGGCATCCTGGATCACCCGATAGTCGAGATCGGCCAGAAACTGGCCTTCATGGCCTGGGTCGGCGCGGCATTCCCGTACCGAGGCGATGCACTGCAAGGACAGGATTTCATCGCGAATAAACAGGGTCAGCTTGCAAAATGTACCGGCGTCCAGTGCCTGGGGTAACTGCACCCGCACGCCGCTGCCGCCAAATTGCACCCCGGGGCAGTGTTGGCCTTCGCGGCTCTCCTGCTCCAATACGTGCTGTAACACCAGATCTATCTTACGGGACTGGAGTTTGAGGTAGTCGACTATTGCCCGGCCCTCATCGCCGAGTTGCCTCAGCTGCAATAAACAGCCGGCTTCCAGCGCCTTGACCTCGCTCATCAGTTTCAAGCCGGTGGATTGCATCGCCAGCAGTTGGCTCTCGGTCGGCAAGGGAGTGTCCTTGGGCCAGAGGCTGAGATAGACATCGAAGGCGTGGGGCACGCTGAAGTATGGATTGGATTCAGGAAACAAGGTCCCGCCTCTTGTATTTACCCGGTCAATCCACCTATTATCGTGCCCACTTCATTGATTTAGCAAGCGCAGCGCACAGGACATGCTATCCCTCTCATGAATCCGGGACTCTCATTTTACATAGGTTATCGTTACTGGCGTGCCCGCAAGGCCAACGCTTTTGCTTCCTTTATTACCTTCTTCGCCGTCAGCGGGATTTTTCTCGGGGTGGCAGCATTGATTATTGTCAGCTCTGTGATGAACGGCCTGGAAGGCCAGCTCAAGACCCGAATCCTGGGGGCTATCCCACAACTGACGGTACATACAGACAACTCTTTTGACGACTGGCAGAGCTTTAAAGGCGATTTGCAACAATTGCCCGGCGTGCTTGGGCTGGCGCCTTCGGCGACCACCCAGGCGATGGCCCAGTCGGCCGACAATATCAGTGCGGTGCAGCTCTATGGCATCTACCCCGAGGCCGAAAAAAATCTCTCGGTTATAGCCAAACACGCCTATCTGGATGCCTTCGATTCGCTCAGCAGCGGCAGCTACCGGGTGTTGTTGGGCTCAGAGCTGGCTCGGCGGCTCAATGTTGCCACCGGAGACAAGCTGCGTCTGCTCAGCGGTGATGGTGTGGTGTACTCGCCGCTCGGGCCTGTTCCCAGCCAGCGAATTTTTGAAGTGGCGGGTATTTTTGAGATGGGTTCTCAGGTCGATGCCGGGGTGGCTTTTCTGCACTATGAAGATGCCCGCCGCTTGATGCGTCAGTCGCCAAAGCAAATTCAGGATCTCAGGCTGTTTCTGAGCGACCCCTTCAGCGCCCCGGCGCTGGCGCCCAAGGTTGAACATTTGTTCGAAGATAAGGGAGTTGAGGTGAGCGTCAGCGACTGGCGTGACAGTTATGGCCATCTGTTCGCCGCGGTGAAGATGGAAAAGAACATGATGTCTTTGATGTTAAGCCTGATTGTTGCAGTGGCAGCCTTCAATATCGTCTCGGCGTTGGTGATGATGGTGGTGGATAAAACTGCCGATGTCGCAGTGCTCAAGACCCAGGGGCTGGGCAGGCTGGATATCATGACCATTTTTATCTCCCAGGGCTCTCTCAATGCCCTGATAGGCCTGGCGCTGGGCTTGGGTGTTGGCATAGTGGCCACCCTCAACATCAATCCGCTGCTGTCGACCTTGGGGATCGCCGTATTGGGCGCCGGACAGAGGTTACCCGTGCAGCTGGAACCGCAGCAACTGGTGCTTATCGCCATCGGCACTCTGCTGATGACCCTGGCCGCCACCTTGTACCCGGCTATTCGGGCCGCCCGGGTAGAACCTGCGACTGCACTTAGATATGAATAAGAGAATCAATACCATGCAACAAGCCGCGCTCCTTGAAGCCAAAGCCGTCAGCAAGAGTTATCAGGAAGGTAAGCTCAGCACCAAGGTGCTGGAGCAGGTCGACCTCAAGGTGTATCCGGGGGAGCAGTTGGCGATTGTCGGCAGTTCGGGCTCGGGCAAGAGTACCTTGCTGCATATTCTTGGCACCTTGGATAGGCCTTCTGCCGGTCAGGTGTTGCTCGAAGGCGAGGATTTATACAAGGCCTCGGCTTCCCGCCAGGCACAGCTGCGCAATCAGGCGATGGGCTTTATCTATCAGTTCCATCATCTGTTACCCGAATTCAATGCCCTGGAAAACGTGGCCATGCCGGGGCTGATTGCCGGTCGACCCAAGGCGGAAGTGCGAGCGCAGGCCAGGGCCTTGCTCGAAAGAGTGGGGCTGGGACATAGATTGGATCATACCCCGGCGGAGCTTTCCGGTGGTGAGCGCCAGCGGGTGGCCATTGCCAGGGCCTTGATCAACGGCCCCAAAGTGGTACTTGCCGATGAACCTACGGGTAACCTGGATGCCCACAGCGGCGAGGCTGTCTATGAGCTTATCCGCGAGCTGGCCTCGCAACTGGGCACGGCTTTTGTGGTGGTAACCCATGATCATCAACTGGCGGCCAGGATGGATAGGCAGCTGCAGATGGTCGATGGTCGTTTGTCGGCGCCGGAGGCGGGCCAATGACGGCGCATCCCGCCTTGCTGCCCCTGGTCATCGGCTGGCGCTTTTACCGTGCCCGCCAGAGCAGCAGCTTTATCAGTTTTATCTCTTTTGCCTCCACCGCAGGTATCGCCCTCGGGGTTGCCGTGCTTATTCTGGTGCTGTCGGCGATGAACGGCTTTGAGCGCGAGCTGGAGCAGCGCCTGCTCGGGGTTGTGCCCCAGGGGGAGTTGAGCCAGGTCCGTGAACCTATTCATGACTGGCGTCAGATAGTGTCGGACGCCGAGCAAATCGACGGCATCAGCGCCGCCGCTCCGCTGGTACGTATGCAGGGGTTGGTGCAAAAGCCGGGCGGCTTTGTCGGCTTGTCTGTGGTGGGGGTTAACCCCGAGGCCGAAGCGCGGGTTTCGACCCTGAGTCAGTATCTGACACAGGAAAGCTGGCAGAGCCTTGAGGGCGACAGCAATCATATTGTGCTGGGCCAGGGGATGCTGGACAAACTGGGACTTAAGGTGGGTGAGCGCCTGACCCTCTATCTGCCTTCACCCCATGGCAAGGGCAGTGGTCAACTGGCGCAGGCCCGCAGTCATTCACTGTTGATAAGCGGCAGCTTTCGTCTCGGCGGCGAGCTTGAATACACCACGGCTTATGTGCCCATGGCCTATGCCCAGCGCCTGCTTGGGCTTGGAGACGAGGTGACCGGGGTGAGAATCAAGGTTGAGCGGGTATTTGAAGCGCCGCGGCTGATTCGCGAGCTGGGTTATGCCCAGAGCCAGACTTTGTATCTCAACGACTGGACCCGCACCCAGGGCCACCTCTACCAGGACATTCAGCTGGTGCGCACCGTCATGTATCTGGTGCTGGCATTGGTAATAGGTGTGGCCTGTTTCAACATAGTCTCCACCCTGGTAATGGCGGTGCGTGACAAGGCTTCGGAAATCGCCATCTTGATGACCATGGGACTTAAGCGCGGCGCCGTGATGCTGGTATTTATTGTCCAGGGTGCGCTCAATGGTGTGCTCGGCTGCGCCATAGGAGCTCTACTGGGGGTACTGCTGGCCAAGAATCTCTCGTCCATCGCCAAGGGGATTGAGCAGTTGACCGGGCATAAGTTGCTCTCGGGGGATATCTATTTTATCGATTTCTTGCCATCCAGGCTCGAGTTGGCAGACGTACTGGTCGTGGTGGCTATGGCGCTGCTGATGAGTCTGCTGGCTACCTTGTATCCGGCGTTCAGGGCCAGTCGAATCGCCCCGGCAACCGCCCTGGCCGGGCGCTGATAAGCGACAGGCACATCCTAAATAGCAAGAACCCGGCCATCGCCGGGTTCCTGGTTTTGGTTGGCTGAACATGCTTTGGGTTGCCAAGTTTGGTCAGCGCTAAGACTAGGTATCCCTGAATTGTGCCGCTCCAGTGATGTTACTGCCAGCAGCAATTACTTACGTCGTTTTTGCCACTGCAGATAGATGGAGTACTGCCAGGCACTCTTGATCACAAAATATCCCGTCAGGGCACTGACCACACCCAATACCAAACAACCGAGCAGGAAAGGTGGGCCTATGGTACTGATGGAAGATTCTATCCAGGCCCAACTGGCTTCGAAGGTAAACTGCTGCGGCGGGTGATTGAGCAGCTTGGCGCCTATCAAATAGGCCAGATAAAACATGGGCGGCATGGTCACAGGGTTGGTAATCCAAACCAAGGCGACCGACACCGGCAGATTGACGTGGAAGTAGATTGCCAGCGCGGCGGCCAACACCATTTGGAACGGCATCGGCATCCAGGCAACAAACAGGCCTATGGCGAAGGCGCCGGGGGCAGAGCGGCGATTCAGTGCCCAGAGGTTGGGTTTGTTCAGCAGGCTGCCGAAGATCTTGAGGTGTTTATGATTCCTCAGTTTCTCCGGATCGGGCATGAATCTCTGAATGATCTTTTTTGGCATAGGCTTGGATTGCTGTCTTAAATTACTCAATGATGAATCAATGCTTATCGGGCTTTTGCATCGCTGTACTCTCGGCCATGCTTTGGCCTTGGATACCGCCCTTATTCTCATTGCCAATTATTGCAGTGCTGCTGGTCTTGTGCCTCAGAGTCTTGAGCGGGAGCTGGGTTCCCAAGGGAAGTGCTTTGCTCTATGGTGCTTTGGGCGGCGTGCTGTGGGTCAGTGTTTACTGTCAGTTAGTTATTGATATTAAAAGCCTTACTGACTCATCATCCAGCTCTGAAACGTCTGTTACTCAGACACTGCGGGGCGAAATCATATCACTAGTTTCTGCAAACGGCGACTGGATCCGTATGGATATTCGGCCAATTGATGATAATTCTTCAACCCTGTTGGCACCCCTGGCCTCCATGTGGCGTTTGAGCTGGCAGGGGGATGCATTGCCGTCACCGCAATTGGGTGAGGTGTGGCAGTTTGAAGTTAAACCCAGAACCTTCGCCGCCGTGCTCAATCAGGGCGGCTTCAATCGTCAGCGCTATCTGCTCGGCGAGCGGATAGCCGCCAGAGGCCAGGTGATATCAGGTGAGCGGCTGTTGCCATCAACTGGGCTCAGGGCCCGATTGGTTACGGAATTAACTCCCGTATTGGCCGAAATCGACGGCGGCGATCTGCTGCTGGCGCTGACCTTGGGTGAGCGGTCACTCTTTTCCAAGGCGCGCTGGCAAGAGCTGCGTCAATCCGGCAATGCCCACCTGGTGGCGATTTCCGGTCTGCATCTTTCGGTTGTTGCCTTCTGGTGTTATCTGCTGAGTTTTGGAGTGCTCAAACGTTGGGCACCCACCTATGGGCGGCGCAATTTGGTGTTGGCATCTTTGGCTGCATTGCTGATGGCGCTCTTTTATGCCTACCTGGCAGGCTTTGCCATTGCCACCCAAAGAGCCTTGCTGATGCTGTTTTTGCTGGTGCTCTCTTCATTAATGATGCGCTATGCCTCGGCCTGGGATCGGCTGCTGTGGGCGCTGTCCTGTGTGCTCTTGATTGACCCCTTGGCCAGTCTCAGCGGCGGCTTTTGGTTGTCATTCTCGGCACTGGCGTTAATTTTGCTGAGCCTTAATCATCAAGTTCATAATCCTAACGCTCTGGAGCAGGAGCAAGTGCTGACCCACTGGCCAGCCAAACTCAAGCGCTGGGCCTTGGCATTTTGGGCGATACAGTGGCGCCTTTGTCTGGGGCTGTCGTTACTGCAGGCGGTACTCTTTGGCGCCGTGACAGTTCACAGCCTGTGGCTCAACTTGCTGCTGGTGCCTTGGTTCAGTTTACTGGTGATCCCTCTGGCGTTGCTGGCACTGCTGCTGTGGTCGATTTTTTCCGCTCTCGGCATGGATGCAGTGGCACTCATGCCTTGGCAATTGGCGTCTCTCAGTCTCTGGCCGGTGCAAAAATTATGGCAGTTCAATAGTCAGCTTCCCGGCGGCTGGCTCATGTTGCCGCAGGCTCTCAGCGCCGCGGCGCTGTTGCTATTCCCGGCATGGCTTTGTTGGCGTTTACTGCCCAAGGGCCGGGGAGTGGCCATGCTGCTGATATTACCCTTTGTACTGCAGCTCGGGCTATGGCTTGGACTGCTCAAACCCAAGGGCTGGCAGCTGCATATGTTGGATGTGGGGCAGGGGCTGGCTGTGGTGGTACAAAAGGGGCCTAATGCATTGCTCTATGATACAGGTGCGGCTTTTGACGAGCGTTTCAGTTACGCAGAGCGGGTGATAGTGCCTTTCCTTGGCGCCAAAGGCGTGACCAAGCTCGATTTCCTTATTGTCAGCCATGGCGATAATGACCACGCCGGTGGTACCCAAGTGCTGATGCAGGCCTTTGACAAGGCAGGGTTGATAACCGATGTCCCTGAGCTCAAGAGCAGTCATCCAAAGCGTTGGCACAGGGGCTGCCGTCCGGGGATGTTCGAGTGGCAAGGGATAGATCTGAACTTTCTCGGCCCCGAGCAGCCAGAGCCAGGCAACAACGGTTCCTGCGTGCTGCAACTCTTCGATGGACATCATAGGGTACTGTTACCGGGGGACATAGAGCTGGCCGCCGAGGTTGCCTTATTGCACAAAAAAGGGTCACTTGAGAGCGATGTTTTACTGGCGCCCCATCATGGCAGCCGCACTTCATCTCACCCTGAGTTTATCGGTGCTGTGGCGCCGAAATGGGTGTTGTTTGCTGCCGGATATGGCAATCGTTGGGGGTTTCCCAAAGAGGAGATACGTTTGAGATATCACGCCTTTGGGGCCCAAGCCTTGATTTCCGGCGAGCTGGGGCAGGTGAGTATCCACTTTGATAGCCAAGGTTATACAGTGCACAGTTACCGCGAGGATCTGGCGCCATTTTGGTATAACCGCTTGTTTGGGTTTGGTATGGCAGGGAATCCAGAGTAGAATGGCGACTTTGTCATAAATATAGTTTCGCTGATGAGCACATCTCAACAACGTGAAGTCTGGACGGTTTTCAGACGTTTGCTGTCCTACCTCAAGCCTCTCAAAGGGGTATTTATCATCTCGATTCTGGCGTTGATCACCTATGGGGTTGTGGACGCTACTTTTATCGCTTTTGTGAAACCTTTTATTGATGAAGGGTTTGCCAATAATTCGGTCGTTGCCAGCGTGGAGCTGGGCACCTCCAAAGGGTTTAATGCCAGCTCGGATGTATTGACCATGGCCCCCTTCGTGGTAGTGGGGCTGTTTAGTCTTAGGGGATTGGCCAACTTTGTCTCTACCTATGGCATCTCTTATATCAGTGCCAAGCTTATTCAGGATATGCGTCAGCAGGTGTTTGAACACATACTGTCGCTGCCTGTCAGCTATATGGACAAGGAAAACACGGGTTCCTTGATCTCCAAAGTAACCTTTGACACAGAGCAAATTGCCAGAGCCTCCGGCAGCGCGCTGATCACTCTGGTGAGAGACAGTGTCACTGTCATCGGCATGCTGGGGTTGATGTTCTATTACTCCTGGAAGCTGTCGCTTTGCATTCTGATCATTGGTCCTTTCATCGGGGTGGTGATTGCCGTTGTCAGTCGCCGCTTCCGTAAGGTATCGCGGCAGATCCAGGGCGCCATGGGGTCAGTGACTGCAGTGACTGAGCAGATGATCAAGGGCCACAAGAACGTGTTGTCTTTCGGCGGTCAGAAGACTGAGGCCGAGCGTTTTGCCAAGGTCAACGATCAAAACCGCTATCAGAACATGAAGTTGGCAGCGGCCCAGGCCATCAGCCAACCGCTTATTATGATCATAGGTTCCTTTGCATTGGCCTTTGTACTCTATGCTGCGAGCTTTGACAGCCTGAAGGATGAACTGACCGCGGGTACCTTTGCCACTATCCTGGGTGCCATGCTGGCCATGCTGCAGCCCATCAAGAACCTCACCCGGGTTAACGCCGAGTTTCAACGCGGTATTGCTGCCTGTACCACAGTGTTTGAGTTGCTGGATACTCCGGGGGAGTCCGATAGCGGCACTCACACAGTAGAGCGGGTTGAGGGTAATCTGCGTTTCGATAACGTCAGCTTTGGTTATCCGGGGCAGGAGCGTCTGGCGCTTGAGAATATCGACTTTGAAGTGCGTCAGGGGCAGACTCTGGCGCTGGTGGGTCGCTCAGGCTCGGGTAAGTCGACCATCGCCAGTCTGGTGACCCGTTTTTACGCTGGACTGAAACAGGGGGAGATTACCCTGGATGATGTCAGTATTTACGACTATTCACTCAAGTGTCTGCGTAGCCAGGTCGCGTTGGTGTCGCAGCAGGTCACTCTTTTCAACGACACCATAGCCAATAATATCGCCTATGCCTATCCAGGCGAGGCGACCCGCGAACAGATAGAAAACGCCGCCAAATTGGCCTATGCGATGGAGTTTATCGAAACCTTGCCCCAAGGACTGGATACCGAGATAGGTGAAAACGGCGTGATGTTGTCCGGTGGTCAACGCCAGCGGATCGCCATTGCCAGAGCCATCCTCAGGGATGCCCCTGTGTTGATCCTCGATGAAGCGACCTCGGCACTGGATACCGAATCAGAGAAGGCGATTCAAAAGGGGCTGGATAACCTGCGCCGCAATCGTACCTCGATAGTTATTGCCCACAGACTGTCGACCATTGAAAGTGCCGATCAGATTTTGGTGGTCGATCAGGGCAAGATCCTCGAGCGCGGCACGCATCAGAGCCTGCTGGAAAAGGATGGGACGTACGCCAAGTTGTACCAGATGCAATTCGGAGGTTAAGTGGAAGCTCTGCTTAACCGTATCTGGTATCAGAAGCATTGGGGAAGGTGGTTGCTTTGGCCGCTTTCCTGGTTGTTTGCCTTGCTCAGTGGCCTGAGACGCCTGGGGTTTAAACTTGGGCTCAAGGCCTCGCAAGCTTTGCCCGTACCCGTGATCATTGTCGGCAACATTACCGTCGGCGGCAGTGGCAAGACGCCTACCGTTATCTATCTGATTGAGTTGCTCAGGCACTATGGTTACCACCCAGGGGTAATAAGCCGTGGTTATGGCAGTGGTCAAACCGAGCCGAGACTGGTGCCCCAAGGCGCCAATCCAACGGATTTTGGTGATGAGCCGGCGATGATAGTGGCCCGCACTCAAGTGCCTATGGCTGTGGGAGTGGATCGTATAGCCACCGCCGAGTTGCTGCTGGCGTCCGCTGATGTGGATATTATTATCAGCGATGATGGTTTGCAGCATTATCGACTGGCGCGGGATATTGAAGTGGTGGTGCTCGATGCCAGCCGCCGCTTGGGTAATGGCATGTTATTGCCTGCAGGTCCCTTGAGAGAGGGGGAATGGCGCTTGGAGAGTGCCGATTTCGTTATTCACAACGGTGAAGCCAGCGATACTGTCAGAGAGTTTGGTATGCAGCTCATTCCCGGTGCAGTACTGAGTGTCGCAGGGGAAAACCAGACTCAGGCCCCCACAGCGCCTATGGCGGTAAAAGCCATGGCTGGTATCGGTAATCCGGAACGTTTTTTTGAAACTCTCTCTCAGATGGGGTTCAAGCTCGAAGCTCAAGAGGTCTTTGCCGATCATCAGGCCTACAGTCTGGAGGCCTTGGCGCCACTTGGCGATGAACTGCCGCTGCTGATGACAGAAAAAGATGCGATCAAGTGTCGCGAATTTGCAAAACAACACTGGTGGTATTTGGCCGTCAATGCCAAGCTATCACCCCAATTCGATGCCCAATTGCTGACTCGGGTGCGAGAGGCAATGGCAAGCAAACAAAAGGCAAACCAAAAAGGACAGTCTGATGGCGTTTGATAAGAAACTATTGGAAATCGTAGCCTGCCCCATATGTAAAGGCAGACTGGAGTATGACAAGCAGGCACAGCAACTTATCTGTAAGGCAGATAGGCTGGCTTATCCTATCAATGATGGGATCCCTGTGCTGCTGGCTGACAAGGCCGAGCCTTGGCAGGAAAAGCAATAACAGCCCCTGTCCGATCCCCCCAATCCGCAACAGCGGATTGGGGTCTACATTTCTACTTCCCTCCCTGGCATCGTCTCCCTCTTTTGTATTAGTTGTTGTGTTTGGAAATTGTTAATTTCATTCATCAATTGTTTTTATCATTAAGCCTCTGTGGTATTAGTCTCTGAAAATGCGTTAAATAGCAGGGTTTTAGCCTAAGTGAATTTGCTTTAATCGCCATTCCCTAAGATACTAATAAGAATTTTCTGTGAACCACCACCAATTCTTGGAAGGGAGTCCTGTCCATGGAGCAACCTAAATTCAATCAATATGTTCTGCGGGTGCTGGAAGCTCATCCCGGGGAGCGTATTTGCTCGTTTGAATATGAGGGTAAAAAATACTGGCTCAAACAGGCAGAGACTCTTCAGGGGGCCATGCGGGTGTTGAAACCCAATCCTCAACTGGCGCTGGAAAAAGAGAAACAGACTCTGGAACATCTGGCCAGCCGCTCAGCTCCTGTGCCGCGCATTGTTCAGTCCGATAAGGGCTACTTTGTCGTGGAAGATGCTGGTGTGACAGTCAAAGACTGGTTGGCACTCAAATCGGAGGATCAGCAAGGCATGCAGCAGATCCTCAATGACAGCGCCGCTGCTCTGGCGGGTTTGCACAGTATGGGCTTGGCCCACGGCCGTCCGGCACTCAGGGATATCAGTTGGCAACAGGGACAGGTGACCTTTATCGATTTTGAAGCCAATCAAAAGGGTAAAGACATGCTGATGCAGCAGATAAGGGATCTGCTGGTGTACATTCACAGCTTATACCGCTACATGGGGCCGGCCAACGAAGCGATTGCCCAAGCGATAGCCAGTTATCGCCAAGCCGGTGGTGAAGCTATCTGGCATGAGACCAGAAGTTTCCTGGTCAGTTGGCAGTGGCTCTATCTGTTGCTGAGGCCGTTTCGCGATATAGGCGGCCGTGACCTCAAGCCCATCTATTGGGTGTTGTGGCATTTTCGCAATATTCCTGCCTGAACCTTGCCGAGTCAATATACGCCTACAACTGAGAGGGCCGTTATTCCTCGGTTAATCCCTGATACAGGGTTTTAACCCAGCGCTCCTTTGGGATGAACTGCCAGCCCCATTCCCGCCATGCTTGGGGTAGTTCTGTGGCCTGCATCTGCTCGAGAGTCATGCCGCGCTGCTTCCCCTCTTTCATCCAATTGATGCAGTCATCCAGCATATGTTTGAACCTCAGGAGATCGGCCTTGTTGGCCAGTTCACCATGACCTGGAATAACCAAGGTATCCTGTTCTATGAGTTCAAGCACGGCCGCGACATTGTCTCTGTAGCCGATGACTGAGCCGCCGTGGTCGAGATCGATAAAGGGAAATCTGTCTTTAAAGAAGAGATCGCCCATATGTACCAGTTTGCGATCCTGCCACAGCACCAGGGTGTCACCATCCGTATGCCCTGGGCCCAGATGAATAAGTTCCAACACCTGGTTGTTGAAGTGAATTTTCAGTCCCTTGTCATAGGTGATAACAGGTAGCGCCTTCTTTTGGGGTTCCTTCTCACTCAACCGCTTGAGCACATTCTCGTGGGCAAGAATGTTGGCGTTTTGGCCAAAGTACAGATTGCCCCCGGTATGATCGCCGTGAAAATGGGTATTGATGACAAAAGCCGGATGGCCCGGCTTGAGACCCTGTAATGCCGCAGAAATCTTCTCTGCCAGCGGCGCAAACTGGTCATCTATGATAAGCAGTCCATCCTCCCCGGCGCTGACACCTATGTTGCCGCCGGCGCCGGTCAACATATAGCGACCTGACAGCAGTTCATGAGTGGTTATCTTGACCTCGGCATAGGGATTCTCGGCATAGGAATTATTTTCCGCCGCGGCAGCCAAGCTGACAAATGTAAACAGCACGAGTGATGTAAAGCGTTTACGCAAAAATGGCATGGGAACTCCAAATAGTTGAGTGCTGGGATAAAGCTAGTTCGCTATTGATGTCCGGGAAATAAAAAAGCTGCAATGGCAGCTTTTTTATCTGTTCAGCGGTGTTTTGGGCTCAGGTCCAGGGCAGCAGGCGCTGACTGAGTTTGAGCGATTGCCCGAGCCTGATGGCCGCATTATGACGCAGGCGGAAGAAGGCCTGGTAACACAGGGGCACCAAATAGAGACTGGTCAGGGTGGAGAAACTCAAGCCGCCTATGATGGCAATCGCCATAGGTGAGTATGGCGGGCCACCGCCGCCTATCTGAGTGTCTCCCAGCGCCAGAGGAAGCAGGCCCAGAACTGTGGTCCCAACCGTCATCAATACCGGCCGCAAGCGGGTGACACAGACAGAGGCTATGACCTCGGACAACTGCTCCAGTGGCGGCGTCATCTGATTGATTTGATCCACCAGCACTATGCCGTTGTTGACCACTATCCCCATCAGGATCAGTATGCCTATCATGGCCATCACGGACATAGGCGTGCCGCTCAGCCACAGGGCCCAGAATACCCCTGTGATGGAGAAGAGTATGCTGGTAATGATGGCGCTCGGCAGCAGCAGCGACTCAAACAAAGCCGCCATCACTATATAGATCATGGCAATCGCCAACACCATGTTGATCAGCATGACTGACTCTTCCTCGTCCTGACGTTGAAAGCCGCCTCTGAGTGAGTAGTCATAACCATGGGGGAAGTTGACATGCTTGAGCGCCGCCATGATCTGTTTCTGCGCCTCTTCCATACTGAGATCTTCAAGGTTAGCGCCTATGGATAGTGCCGTCTGGCGATCATAGTGACGAATGACATCGAATCTGGGGACAATTTCCACCTTGGCCAGACTCTCGAGCGAATAGACCTTGTTGTCCTGTCGCACTATGGGCAATTGTTTTAGCCGCTCCAGCGACTGACGCCAGTCGCGTTCAAAGGCCAGTTCGATTCTGAGCTCACCACTGGGATCGTGGCGAAATGAACGCAGTGCCGCGCCCCGCAGTGCCAGGGAGATACTGCCGGCAATATCCTTGATGCTCAGCCCCAGGCGGGCGGCCAGCTCTCTGTCTATCTGTACTATCACCTCCTGCTGGGCACCGTTGAGCTCAGAGCGCACATCATGCAGGCCCTCTATGTTGGAGAGCAAAGGGATCACCTGTTCACTGAGGCGAATAAGCTCTGAGGTGGAGCGTCCGGTCAGTGTGACTCTGACGCCGGACTCATCGCTGCCCCAGCCAAACTGAGGCTTGGCAATGGAGAACTTGGGAAATCCTTCGCGGATCCGCTTTTTCAGCTCGGCGACATCTTCTTCCAGATCCGGCTTCAGCAGTATGGTGGAAGAGGCATCCTCGGGAGAGTAATAGCTGTAGACGGCATCTATGTGGAACTCTTCCTTATGGGCATAGAGGTAGTCCTCCATCTGGCTGACCATGGCCTCGGTGACCGCCAGGCTATGACGTCCTTCCAACTGGTAGTTGATGTAGAAGCGCTCCTTGCTTTGGCTGTCCTGACTGTCCTGTTTCACCAACGACAGCGGCAGGGCGGTTGACAGTAACATCAGCAGTGCCAGGCAAGTAGCGGTTTTCGGGTGCTGCAGTATCCAGTTGAGACTGGTGTGGTAAGACTTCTGCAGCCGCGACTCTTTCTCGACCCGCTCAAACCTGAGTTGCAGTTTTGACAGCATCAAGGGGATCAGTGTCTTGGCCACCAACAGCGAGGCTGCCAGCGAAATACAGATGGCGATGGCAACATGTTCGAGGAAGATGGTCAGCTCCACTTTGACCCCGAAAATATTCGGCAGGAACACTATCGCCGTGGTCAGGGTGCCGGCCAGCACCGCCAGCGCCACCTTGTCGACCCCGTTGAGGATTGCCCGATCGCCATTGTCGTTGGGGCTGTCATCTGTATTGTGACCGGCAGCGCCATGTTGCTGCTCCTGCAACACACTCTCTGTGACCACCACGGCATTATCAATCAGCATACCTATTGCCAGCAGCAGCCCCATCATAGAGAGGATATTGAGGCTGTAGCCGAGAAAGTACATGCCGGCCAATGTCATACAGATGGAGATGGGCACGGAGGAAACCACCACCAGGGTCATGCGCAGGTTGCGCAGGAACAGGTACAGCACGGCAAAGGAGAGCAGGGCGCCCAGCAGGCCGGACATTAATAAGTCCTTGAGTGACGATTTCACTCCATGGGCCTGATCTTCCATGATAAACAGCTTGATCCCCTGAAATTGCTTATCCTCTCTGGCAGCCTCAATCACCTTTAGCACCCTGGCAGAAACTTCCACCAGATTGGCGCCGGATTCCTTGAACACATCCAGGCCGACGGCATATTTCTTATCAAGATGGCGGCCCTCGGTGGCTTCAGGCAGGGCGAAATTGACTTCGCTGATATCGCCCAGGGTCAAACCCGGCAGCAATACCAGCGCCTTGATCTCTTCGAGATTACGGAACTCGCCCTTGGGAGACACCTGATAGACCCGGCCGTTGTCCCTCAGGTTGCCGCCGCTTATCACAAAGTTTTCTGCCGCCAGACGTTTGTGAATGGCGGGAACACTCATGCCACTGGCGGCCAGGCGCTGGGCATCGAGACGTATCTCTATCTGTTTTTGCTCCACGCCATAGAGAGTGACCTTGGAGACACCTTCCACCCGCTCCAGTGGCCGTTTGAGCTGTTTTTCCAGTAGATCGAAGGCGCCGGAGAGTTCCCGCTCACTGGATATCCTGATATTCAGCATAGGCATGTCGGCAGTGGAGAACTGCATGATAAACACCCGCTCCACATCGGTTGGCAGCAGATGGCGCACCGCATCCACCTTTTCCCGCGCTTCCAGGCTGCGGGCGGCGACGTTTTCACCCCACTTCATTCTCACTTCTATCTCGCTGCCATCCTGGCTGGAACGTGAGCGCAGCTCATCGAGTCCACCCATGGTGGCGAGTGACTCTTCCAGGACATTGGTGATGTCGCGTTCCACTTCCGCCGGAGAGGAGCCTTTGTAAGGCACCTGGATAAAGATCCGCGGTATCTCTATTCCGGGGAACATCTCCAGCGGCAGCAAGCGGCTGGCGGCCAGACCAAAGAGCAGAATGGCCACAAAGAACATGCTGGTGGTCACCGGGCGCTTGAGTGCCAGTTTGGTCAGATTCATGCGCCTTCTCCCATGGTGGCCGGCTCGGCGTACTGTTTGCGGTCGAACAGGGCATAGAGCACAGGAATAACCACCAGAGTCAGCAGAGTCGACAGGCTGAGGCCGAAAATGACAGTGATCGCCATGGGGGCGCGTACTTCACTGCCGTCCCCCAAGCCTATGGCCATGGGCAGCAGCCCCAGATTGGTGGTCAGTGTGGTCATCAGTATGGGTCTTAAACGCGATGCTGCCGCTTGCTTGATGGCGTCGAGACGTTGTTTGCCGCTTTGCCTGAGCTGATTGATCCTGTCTACCAATACTATGGCGTTATTGACCACTATCCCGGCGAGCATGATAAGGCCGATAAAGACGATGACAGACAACTGGGTGCCTGTTATCGCCAGGCCGTAGATACTGCCGCTCAGTGCCATGGGTACAGCCATCAGGATAAGCAAGGGGTGCAGCAATGACTCAAACTGACTGGCCATCACCAGATAAACCAGGAATACCGCCAAGATCAGCGCTATCTTCAGCGATTGGAACGAATGCTCCATCTCTTCATTCTGACCGCCGAATCGGCTCTGCACCGAGGCGGGTAGTGTCAGTTGGCTGAGAATGCGCTTGGCACTGGCCACTGCCTGATTGAGATCGCCATAGGCCAGATTGGCCGACACTATGGCTACCCGCTGCTGGCTGATGCGATTGATTGCCGAAGGTCCCAGAGTCAACGAGACATCGGCCACGGCGCTCAAGGGGATGGGCTGGGGGCTGGATGGGTTGATCAGCATGGCATCGATATCGCTTATCTGATTGCGTTCATCCAACTCGCTGCGCACTAGAATATCTATCTTGCGCTCCCTGAGAGTGTATTTGCTGGCTACGGTACCGCCAACCCGCTGAGCTATGCTGGTGGCCACGGTTGGTGCATCGAGGCCAAGGGCGGCCATTCTGGCGTGATCAAAACGGATACTCAGCTCCGGCTGACCGTCACGCAGGCTGCTGCTGACATCGACAAAGCGGGGATCGCCCTCCAGCGCCTTAACCAGTGAAGCGGCCGAGGTTTTCAACTGTTCCAATTCATAGCCGGACAACTCTATCTCCAGCGGAGTCTTGAAGCTGAACAGCTCGGGATATTGGATCTGCGCTTCCAGCTCGGGAATAGTGCGCAAAGTGCTGCGCAGTTTGGCGGCAACTTGGTCAAACGCGCGGTGATCGGCCAGCACCACCTGCAGACGCCCCCAGTTTTCGCCGCCACGCCGGGTATCCGAGGTCATGAGACCACCGCTGCCGGCCTGGCTGTATGCGTGTTTCACTTCCTCTCTGTCCTTGATGGCCAGCGCCAGACGCTGCAATACGGCATCGGTTTGGCTCACCTCACTGCCGGGAGGCAGCAGGATTTCCACATAGAATTCGCCTTGATTCATCGGTGGGATCAGCTCCATTCCCAGGCGGCTCATCAAGACGCCAGAGATGGCGGTGACCGCAATGGCCAGCGCCAGAGTGATGCCACGGAACTTGAGCGCCAGGTTCAGCAGCGGCCGATAGCCATCGGCCAGCCAGCCGTAGCAAAGGTTAAACAGTCTGGACAGCGGCTTCATCACCAGGGATACCAGCCACACCAGCAGCCGGGTGACGATTAACACCAGCGTCAGCAGCAATCTTGGCAGATAGCTGAGCAGCAACAGGAAAGGGAAGGTAAACACAGTGGCGCTGTAATGCTTGAGCTTGCCAAGCTTACCCGCCGGAGGCTGCGGTTTGTCACGCTTGACCAGTTCCGGCAACATTGTGAAGCCTTCGCGGGAAGCCAGCATAGGAATCGAGGTGAGGGCAACCAGCAAAGAGGCCAGCAGGGCGAAAGTAACGGTCAGGGCCTGATCGGCAAACAGGGCTCCGGCAATGCCGTCGACAAATACCAAGGGCACAAATACCGCCAGCGTGGTCAGGGTAGAGGCAAAAATCGCCCCGGCCACCTCTTTGGTTCCTGTGATGGCGGCCTGACGGCGATCCATCCCCTGGGCCTTGCACCTGTCGATGTTTTCCAGCACCACGATGGCGTTATCCACCAACAACCCCACCGCCAGCGCGATACCACCGAGCGACATGATGTTAAGACTGATATCGGCAAAATACATCATGTTAAAGGTGGCTATCACAGAGAAGGGGATAGAGATGGAGATGATCAGGGTAGGGATGATGTCTCGAAGGAACAGGTAGATCACCAGCATCGCCAACAGACTGCCGATAAGGGCTGATGAAGTCACTTCACTGACGGCGCTTTCGATAAACTCCGACTGATCGTAAATTATCTCAGGCACTGGCGTGGCGCTGTCTTTGGCCTCGGAGCGCATCTGTTGCAACTGGCTCTTAAGCTTATTGGCTACGGCTACCGTATTGGCATCGCCCTCCTTATAGATGGCGAGCTCAATGGACTCCTTGCCGCCGATGCGGGTAATATCGCTGCGCTCTTTAAAGGCATCTGTGACCTCTGCTATTTCGCCAAGACGTACCAGGGTATTGCCCTCTTGGTAGACAATCACATTGGCCAGCTCATCGAGGGAGTGAAACTGGTTAACGGTGCGCACCAGATATTCGCGGTCGCCCTGGATCACCTTACCGGCAGAAAGGTTGACGTTTTCTTCACTGATGCGATTGCGAATAGCTTCACTGCTGAGATCCAGCTGCGCCAGTTTCTCTTGATTGAGCAGAATATGCACTTCCTGCTCCAGCCCGCCGGAAAGGCGCACGGCAGCGACTCCGGAAAGTGACTCGAGATCCCGCTTAAGCTCCTCTTCGGCATAAGTCCGCAGGCGCTTGAGCTCGGCTTCCGTGGCCTTGGGGGCCGGCAGTGCCAGGCGCATGATGGGATCGAGATTGGGATTAAAGCGCAGCAACAAAGGCTTTTTCACATCCAGCGGCAGCTCTATGGTGTCGAGTTTTTCCCGCACATCGAGACTGGCCATATCCATCTCTGTGCCCCATTCAAATTCGAGCACCACATCGGACATACCGGAGCGGGAAATCGAACTTATCTGCCTCAGCCCTTTAACAATACCGACCGCTTCCTCGATAGGTTTGGAGATAAGCTGCTCCACCTCCACGGGTGCCGCGCCCTCGTATAGGGTGCGTATGGTGAGTGTGGGGTAGCTCAAGTCAGGCAACAGCTTTACCGCCAGACGGGAGAAACCCACCATGCCGAACAGGATAACGGCCAGCATAAACATCCAGACGGTCACCGGACGCTTGACCGAAGTGGTAATAATAGACATAAGAGGTGGTCCTTGTGACAGTTAGTTGGCCTTGGCCAGATCCAGCGGAGCTATCACTTCCACCAATGATTGATCCTTGAGATTGTGTTGACCGCGAACCACCACCTGTTCACCAGGACTTATGCCCTCGGTGATTTCCACTTTATCGTCCTGGCGGTAACCCAGTTTGACCTCGCGGCGCTGCGCCTTGCCCTCTTTGATAACATAGAGCGCCTTGCGATCATCTTGATTGATGACGGCGTTATAGGGCACCACTATCACATTATCGTGGGTGTCGTATCTGAGTTCGACCCGGGTAAACATCCCGGCCTTGAGACTGGCATCCTGATTGGGGATCGAAAGGGTTACCTTGAAAGTACCGCTGGTAGCTTCCACCACAGGGCTTATTCTGAGTACCTTGGCCGCCACTTGCTGCTGGCGGGAACTGATGACTTCGGCTTCCTGGCCTATGCGCAAACTGCTCAGTTGCTGCTCCGGCAGATTGACTATGCCGTAGAGCTCATCCTGATTGACCAGGTAGAACAGCTCTTCAAACTCCTTGGCCATATTGCCCTGTTTGACAAAACGTTTGGCGACGACGCCATCTATGGGAGAGCGGATTTGGCTTTCTTCCACCTGCAGTTTGGCCAAGTCCCGACGCGCCTTGGCGGCTTGCAGGTTGAATTCCAGTTTGGCCATGGCATCGGCACTGACAAACTCTCGGTTATTCATTTTCTTCAGCCGGTTGAGCTCCTGCTCGATGATTTGCACCTCGGCTTCGGCCTTATCCAGCTCATAACGTTGGCGACGGGAGTCTATCACCGCCAACAACTGTCCCTTGTTGACTCTGTCACCTTCCTCGACTTGCAGAGCTTCTATCAGCCCGGCAATACGGCTGACCACATGGGCTTCTTGTGGCGCTTCCAGTGTGGCTGTGGTGGCGTAGAAGGAGGAAACCTGGCCTTGAGTGACTATGCTGGTCTCGACCGGAATGGCAAAGGCTTGTTGTTCTTCTTCCTGCTGCTGTTCGCTGCAGCCGCTGGCCAGAGACCCAAGCAGCAAAACAGTGCTCAGGGTGTAGGTGAGGTTACGCTTCATGTGAAAGTCCTTATCTTGATCTTTGTTGCGATAAAGCAAAACCAATGCCAATTTTAAATTTCATTTTAAAACAAAGGTTAATAATATTTTAGTGTCTACCTTATTGAGGTGTTTGATGCCGATGTAGCAAAAAAGTTTATTTTGTGATGATTTTTACCAATGCTGCTCAGTATAGCGTCTGCGCAAGCGGCTGAGCTGAGACCAGGGAAGTGACCGCACTGCGCTGAGCTGATGGTGTAATACAGTTCACGGCAAGCGAGGGAATCACTCATTCGCTAAAGGCGGCGCTATTGAGGCTTGGTAACATGAAGCGGGCACTAAGGGTTGGTGACATTAAGAGTTAGTGGCATTAAGAGTTGTACTGGATGCGGCTTTAGCGGGTGAACCGGCTTTTGAGAGGTGAGACAACAGCAAGTGAGCTTAAGAGATAGTGGGTTAGGCGAGGGCCAATTTGCAGAACAAAGTTAGCAGCCGGTTATCGAAAGTGAAGCCTGGCTGGTTTCCCCTTGATCACGCGACATGCTTGAACACAAAAAAGGCGCCCAAGGCGCCTTTTTTCAATGAGTTAGACTTAGCGTTGTCAGACTCAGCGTTTGTCCAGTTCCACGAAGTCGCGGGATGTGGCACCTGTGTAGAGCTGACGTGGACGGCTGATCTTGTGACCAGGCTGATCCAGCATCTCTTTCCAGTGAGCAATCCAGCCAACGGTGCGGGCCAGGGCAAAGATAACGGTAAACATGGAGGTTGGAATACCAATCGCCTTCATGATGATACCTGAGTAGAAGTCGACGTTTGGATAGAGCTTCTTGGAGATGAAGTACTCATCTTCCAGTGCGATACGCTCAAGTTCCATGGCGACATCCAGCAGAGGGTCGTTAACCTTGAGTTCAGCCAGCACTTCGTGACAGGTTTCACGCATCACTTTGGCGCGTGGGTCAAAGTTCTTGTAAACCCTGTGACCGAAGCCCATCAGACGGAAAGGATCATCCTTGTCTTTGGCGCGTTCGATAAACTCAGGGATGCGATCCACAGTGCCGATTTCTTCCAGCATACGCAGACAAGCTTCGTTGGCACCACCATGGGCAGGTCCCCACAGCGAAGCGATACCGGCAGCGATACAGGCAAATGGGTTGGCACCCGAAGAGCCCGCCAGACGCACGGTAGAGGTTGAAGCGTTCTGTTCATGGTCGGCGTGCAGGATAAAGATGCGATCCATGGCACGTTCAACTATCGGGTTCACCTTGTACTCTTCACAAGGTACCGCGAACATCATCGACAGGAAGTTACCGGCATAGCTCAGATCGTTGCGTGGGTACACGAACGGCTGACCTATGGAGTACTTGTAGCACATGGCGGCAATGGTCGGCATCTTGGAAACCAGGCGGAAGGCTGCAATTTCACGATGACGGGCATCGTTGACATCCAGAGAGTCCTGATAGAAAGAAGACAGGGCGCCTGTTACGCCACAAAGCATGGCCATTGGGTGAGCGTCACGACGGAAGCCTCTGAAGAAGAAGGCCAACTGCTCATGCACCATAGTGTGAGTTTTAACTGTGTAGGCAAACTTCTCATACTCTGCCTTGGTTGGCAGCTCGCCGTACAACAGCAGGTAACAGAGATCCAGATAGTCGGATTCTGTCGCCAGTTGATCTATCGGATAGCCACGGTGCAACAATACGCCCTGTGCGCCATCGATATAGGTAATTGCAGATTCACAGGAGGCCGTCGCGAGAAATCCTGGATCAAAGGTAAAGTAGCCTTTACTGCCGAGTTTACTGATGTCGATTACGTCGAAACCAGCAGTTCCTTGTTTCACTGGCAGTTCAATCGAGTCGTTCCCTGGTAATTCCAATTTGGCTTTTAAATCAGCCATACCCCGTTCTCCTTACTTCATTCTTATGTGAGTGCGGCATGTCAAACGGCCATTACTTTACAGCCAATCTAGATCACATTTCAATTTAAATAAGCGTTTAAATTCGTTAGACCATGGTATAGGTAAGACCAATTTCCCTGATAACACCAGCACTTATCCTGAAAAAAGCTCAAAAAAACAAAATTTGGATAATGTGATGTTTGTATTTGACATTTACGGCGAGTATACTTGCTCCGGCTCGCAAGAGCTGCAAACGGCGGGCTTGGTTAGCATATCACTAATTAACTAATTTTGTGTGTTGTCAACAAGTTAGCTTTTTGTTTCAACTTTCTTTTGTGAAACCCTTCTCTGTGACTTCAGTCACGGAACTGTGTAAGAGCAAAATCGGTTCACATAACAAAAAAAATGCTCAATGGAGCTGAGTGAGCAGAACGTGAAAAAGCAAAGACCTGTCCATTTAGATCTGCAGACCATTCGCTTCCCGGCGACTGCAATTGTGTCCATTCTGCACCGGGTTTCCGGTGTCATCATGCTGTTCGCTGTTGGTATACTCCTGTGGTTGCTGAATGCCTCGCTGGCATCGGCCGAGAGTTTCCAAGGCGTACAATCTCTGTTAGACAACTTCGTGGTGAAGTTTATCCTGTGGGGCATTCTGACCGCACTGGCTTACCACTTGCTGGGCGGCTTGCGTCACCTGGTAATGGATACCGGTCGTTGGGAAGAGTTACCTTCGGGTAAAGCATCGGCCAAGGCAGTATTTGTCCTGACCGCAGTGTTTTCTGTATTAGCGGGGATCTGGGTATGGTAACCAATGCAGCGAGTTTTGGACGCAGTGGTGTTCATGACTTCATCCTATTACGCGCAAGCGCCGTTATTCTGGCCGTTTACACTATATTCCTGGTCGGATTCGCAGCTTGCAGTTCACCTCTCACCTACGACGTCTGGCATGGGCTGTTTGCTTCACTGCCGATGAAGGTCTTTACTCTGTTGGCGCTGATTGCGCTGCTGATCCACGCCTGGATCGGTATCTGGCAGGTACTGACAGACTACGTCAAAAACGTAGCACTGCGTGGGGTTTTACAGTTTGTCTTTGTCGTGACCGCCTTTGCTTATCTGGCGTCAGGCATAGTAATAGTGTGGGGTGTTTAAGTGGCTATTCCAGTACGCGAGTTTGACGCTGTCGTGATTGGTGCCGGTGGTGCCGGCATGCGCGCAGCACTGCAGATTTCCCAAGAAGGCAAGAGCTGTGCGCTCCTGTCCAAGGTTTTTCCTACACGTTCTCACACGGTTTCGGCTCAGGGCGGGATCACTGTTGCTCTGGGTAATGCCCACGAGGACAACTGGGAACACCACATGTACGACACGGTAAAAGGTTCCGACTTCATCGGCGACCAGGATGCCATCGAGTACATGTGTCAGACCGGCCCCGAAGCGGTTATCGAGCTGGAGCAGATGGGTCTACCATTCTCACGCTTTGAAAACGGCACTATTTATCAGCGTCCTTTCGGCGGTCAATCCAAGAATTTCGGTGGTGAGCAGGCGGCCCGTACCGCGGCTGCAGCTGACCGTACCGGCCACGCTCTGCTGCACTGCTTGTACCAGCAGAACGTTAAGAACAAGACTCAGGTATTTTCCGAGTGGTATGCCCTGGATCTGGTTAAAAACGAAGACGGTGCCATCGTAGGTTGTACTGCAATCGAAATTGAAACCGGTGAAATCGTTTACTTCAAAGCCAAGGCCACTGTATTGGCTACCGGCGGTGCCGGTCGTATCTTTGCCTCTACCACCAATGCTCACATCAACACAGGTGATGGCGTTGGTATGGCTGCCCGTGCCGGGGTTCAGCTGCAGGACATGGAAATGTGGCAGTTCCACCCAACCGGGATTGCCGGTGCAGGTGTTCTGGTGACTGAAGGTTGTCGTGGTGAGGGCGGTTATCTGCTCAATAAGGACGGCGAACGCTTCATGGAGCGCTATGCGCCCAACGCCAAAGACCTGGCATCCCGCGACGTGGTTGCCCGCTCCATGATGACAGAAATTCGTGAAGGCCGCGGTTGTGAAGGTCCTATGGGCCCACACCTGAAGCTGAAACTGGACCATCTGGGCAAAGAAACCCTGGAAGCGCGTCTGCCTGGCGTATGCGAACTGTCCCGTACCTTTGCTCACATAGATCCCGCCGATGGCCCAATTCCGGTTATCCCGACCTGTCACTATATGATGGGTGGTCTGCCAACCAAGGTATCCGGTCAGGTGATCCATAAGAACGCCGATGGTACTGAAGAAGATATCACGGGCCTGTTCGCCGTGGGCGAAATCGCCTGCGTATCGGTTCACGGTGCCAACCGTCTGGGTGGTAACTCACTGCTCGACTTGGTGGTGTTCGGTCGTGCGGCCGGTCAGCATCTGGGTAAAGCGCTGGATGAAACGGCAGATCCCAAGGCTGCGACCGAAGCCGACATACAGAAGTCTCTCGAGCGCCTGAATCGTTGGGAAAGCAATAAAGACGGTGAAGATCCAGCGGTTATCCGTAAAGATCTGCAGATGTGCATGCAGCTGAACTTCTCGGTGTTCCGTAGCGGTGATGCCATGGCCGAAGGCCTGAAAGAATTGCAGAAAATTCGTGAGCGTCTGGCCAATGCCAAGCTGTCTGACAATTCCAAAGAGTTCAACACTCAGCGTATCGAGTGTCTGGAACTGGATAACCTGATGGCGACAGCAATCGCTTCTGCTTACGCAGCCAACTTCCGTACCGAGAGCCGTGGTGCTCACAGCCGTGAAGACTTCCCTGAGCGTGATGACGCCAACTGGCTGTGCCACAGCCTGTTTGACCCTGTCAACGAAACCATGTCCACCCGTGAAGTGAACATGGCGCCCAAGACACGTGAAGCCTTCCCGCCTAAGAAGCGTACCTACTAAGGAGTTGCGAAGATGAAATTGGATATTGCAGTTTATCGCTACAATCCTGATGTAGATACTAAGCCCTACATGCAGGATTACAGCCTGGAAGTGGCTGAAGGTTCAGATATGATGGTGCTGGATGCCTTGCTCAAGCTTAAAGAGCAGGACCCAAGCCTATCTTTCCGCCGCTCTTGTCGTGAAGGGGTTTGTGGCTCCGACGGCATGAACATGAATGGCAAAAACGGTCTGGCCTGTATCACGCCTGTGTCTACCTTCAAAGGCAAGAAGATTGAAATCCGTCCTCTGCCCGGTATGCCTGTGGTGCGTGACCTGGTGGTTGACCTGAGTCAGTTTTACAAGCAATACGAGAAGATCAAGCCGTACCTCATCAATGATGAGAAGAAGCCGGCCCGTGAACATCTGCAGTCACCGGAGGAGCGTGCTCACCTGGATGGCCTGTATGAATGTATCATGTGTGCCTGTTGTTCTACGGCTTGCCCATCATTCTGGTGGAACCCGGACAAATTTGTTGGCCCCAGTGGTCTGCTGCATGCCTATCGCTTCCTGATAGACAGCCGTGATACTGCGACCGAGGAGCGTCTGAGCGAGCTGGATGATGCATACAGCGTCTTCCGTTGCCACGGCATCATGAACTGCGTGGATGTTTGTCCGAAAGGCTTGAACCCAACCAAGGCCATCGGACACATCAAGTCCATGTTGCTGAAGCGGGCTGTATAAATGCAAGACGACGAGCTTAATCCAATAACTACATAGGCTCGTAGGGAGTCACTTTCTCTGGGCAGGAAGTGGCTCTTTTGTGTGTAAAGGACTACAAAAGGCCGTAACATCCGGATGTCCCAGGGGCGGCTGAGACCCTGCCAAGGCAGGGAAAATATGGCTAAGCACGTGTATCAAGTTTGAAAGGATAAGAAATGCACCAAGGCAGCATGAAAGCCTGGCTCGAATCATCTCACTTGAGTGGGGCGAACTCGACCTACGTTGAAGAGATGTATGAAGCCTACCAAGAAGACCCCACCTCGGTATCTGATGACTGGCGTGCGGTGTTTGAGCAACTCCCTCCCGTGAACGGTGCCTCTGCTGATGTACCCGAAGCTTCTCACTCCAAGATCCGTGACTATTTTCGTTCTCTTGCACAGGAAGGCCGCAGCAAAGGTACCAGCCGTGTGTCCGATCCTGATGTGGACGCCAAGCAGGTAAAAGTTCTGCAATTGATCAACGCCTACCGTTTCCGTGGCCACCAGAATGCCAATCTGGACCCACTGGAGCTGTGGAAGCGCGACACAGTTGCTGAATTGGATCCGGCTTTCCACGGCCTGAGCGGCGAGGATATGGAGCGGGAGTTCAACACAGGTTCTTTTGCTTATGGCGGTGATACCCTGAAACTGGGTGAGCTGGTGAAGGCGCTCAAGGCGACTTACTGCGGCTCTATCGGCGCCGAATATATGCATATCACCGACACCGAGGAGAAACGTTGGATCCAGCAACGTCTCGAACCTTCACTGGGTAAGGGCAGCTATGATAAGGCCGTCAAGACCCGGATCCTTGAAGGATTGAATGCCGCCGAAGGCATGGAAAAATATTTGGGTGCCAAATTCCCCGGTGCCAAGCGCTTCTCCCTAGAAGGGGGCGACTCGCTGGTGCCTATGATGCGCGAAATTATCTATCGCGCCGGTGAAGCGGGTACCAAAGAGATAGTCGTGGGTATGGCTCACCGTGGCCGTCTTAACGTTCTGGTTAACATTCTGGGCAAGCGTCCTGCCGAACTCTTTGACGAGTTTGCCGGCAAGCATCATGAGACGCTGGGTTCAGGGGACGTTAAGTACCATCAGGGCTTCTCTTCCGATTTTGAAACGCCCGGTGGCAATGTCCACCTGGCTTTGGCGTTTAACCCTTCACACCTGGAAATCGTTAACCCGGTAGTAATGGGTTCGGTACGCGCCAGACTGGATCGCCGCGGCAGCGAAGATGGCCTGCAGGTCATGCCTATCACCATCCATGGTGACTCGGCCATTGCCGGACAGGGCATAGTGCAGGAGACATTCAATATGTCTCAGACCCGTGGCTTTAAAGTCGGCGGCTCTATCCGCATTGTGGTGAACAACCAGGTGGGCTTTACCACCTCCAACCACCAGGATGTGCGCTCAACCGAATACTGTACCGATATCGCCAAGATGGTGCAGGCGCCGATTTTCCACGTCAACTCTGACGATCCAGAAGCTGTGGCTTTCGTATCTCAGCTGGCGGTGGATTATCGCAACACCTTTAAGCGTGACGTCGTTATCGACCTGGTGTGCTACCGCCGCCATGGTCACAACGAGGCCGATGAGCCAAGCGCGACTCAGCCACTGATGTACGCCAAGATCAAGAAGCACCCAACGCCACGTAAGATCTACGCCGACAAGTTGATTGCCGAAAACAGCATTGCGGCCGACGATGTCACCGCCATGATCAACAGCTATCGTGACGCGCTGGATCAAGGGGATTGTGTGGTCAAAGAGTGGCGTCCAATGACGCTGCACACTGTGGACTGGACTCCTTATCTCAACCGCGAGTGGGATGAGTCTTTTGAATCCGGTATGACCCGCGAACGTCTGCAGAATCTGGCCGACAAGATAAGTTATGTGCCGGAGAGCCATAAGCTGCACTCCCGCGTGGCCAAGATATATAACGACCGCGTCGCTATGGCCAAAGGCGAGAAGCTGATGGACTGGGGCTTTGCCGAGACTCTGGCCTATGCCAGCATCCTCGAAGACAAGCAAAGAGTCAGGATCACGGGTCAGGACTCGGGTCGTGGTACCTTCTTCCATCGCCACGCCGTGCTGCACAACCAGAACGATGCCACTACTTACCTGCCGCTGCGCCATGTGGCCGAAGAGCAGGGCCCTATCGACATCACTGACTCTGTGTTGTCTGAAGCCTCAGTGCTGGCGTTCGAGTACGGTTATGCCACTGCTGAGCCAGGCGGCCTGACTATCTGGGAAGCCCAGTTCGGTGACTTTGCCAACTGTGCCCAGGTGGTTATTGACCAGTTCCTGTCATCCGGTGAGCAGAAGTGGGGCCGTCTGTGCGGTTTGACCATGTTACTGCCTCACGGCTATGAAGGTCAGGGTCCGGAGCACTCCAGTGCTCGTCTGGAGCGCTTCCTGCAGCTGTGTGCCAACCACAATATGCAGGTGTGTGTGCCTTCGACTCCGGCTCAGGTTTACCACATGCTGCGTCGTCAGGTGGTGCGTCCAATGCGTCGTCCGCTGGTGGTAATGTCTCCCAAGTCGCTGCTGCGTCATCCGCTGGCAGTGTCTTCCATGGATGAGCTGGCCAATGGTCAATTCCAGAACGTTATCGGTGAAATCGATACATTGGATGCCGCCAAGGTCGATCGCGTGGTGTTCTGTAGCGGTAAGGTTTACTACGAGCTGCTGGAACGTCGCCGCAAAGAGAATATCGATAACGTCGCTTTGGTGCGGGTCGAGCAGTTGTATCCCTTCCCACACGAAGAGATGGCAACAGCACTGAAAGACTATCAGCATGTGACCGACTTTGTTTGGTGTCAGGAAGAGCCTCAGAACCAAGGTGCCTGGTATTGCAGCCAGCATCACTTCTGGGCAGCCATTCCCAAAGGTGCCCAGCTCAGCTACGCTGGCCGTGACGCCTCTGCAGCGCCGGCCTGTGGCTACCCTGAGTTGCATACGCATCAGCAGGAATCACTGATCACTAGCGCATTAAAACTGAAGTAATAGAAATTTATACAAAAAGGAAAGCTTTCCATGAGTATCGAAATCAAGGTACCTGTACTGCCCGAATCTGTTGCCGACGCGACTATCGCCACTTGGCACGTTAAGCCTGGTGAGCCGGTTTCCCGTGATCAGAACCTGGTTGATATTGAAACAGATAAAGTGGTGTTGGAAGTTGTAGCACCCGAAGATGGCCAGATCAGCGAACTGCTGTTCCAGGAAGGAGATACCGTCCTGGCAGAGCAGGTTATCGCCAACTTCGTCGCCGGCGCGGTTGCCGGCCAGGAAGTGAGCAAAGAGCAGGCTGAAGCCGCTGCGCCAAAGGCTGAAGAAGCCGCGGCAGAAGGCAACGATGCCCTGAGCCCATCAGTACGTCGCCTGATAGCCGAACACAACCTGGATGCCGCTAAAATCAAGGGCACAGGTGTAGGTGGCCGTATCACCAAAGAAGATGTGGAAGCCTTCGTTAAGTCAGGCTCTGCCAAGCCAGCTGCAGCTGCTGCCACAGCACCTGTGACCCTGGCGGGCGATCGCAGCGAGAAGCGCGTACCTATGACGCGTCTTCGCAAGACTATCGCCACTCGTCTGCTGGAAGCCAAGAACTCCACCGCCATGCTGACCACCTTCAACGAGGTCAACATGAAGCCTATCATGGACATCCGTAAGAAGTATCAGGAAGTCTTTGAGAAGAAACACGGCATCCGTCTTGGTTTTATGTCTTTCTATGTGAAAGCGGTAACCGAAGCGCTGAAGCGTTATCCAGAAGTCAACGCTTCTATCGATGGCAGCGACATCCTGTACCACAACTACTTCGATGTCAGTATCGCCGTTTCCACGCCTCGCGGCCTGGTAACGCCTGTACTGCGCGACACAGATACCATGAGCCTGGCCGATATTGAAAAAGCGGTTCGCGAACTGGCTATCAAGGGCCGTGACGGCAAGCTGACAGTGGAAGATATGACAGGTGGTAACTTCACTGTGACTAACGGCGGAGTGTTTGGCTCCTTGATGTCGACGCCTATTCTTAACCTGCCACAGAGCGCAATCCTCGGCATGCATGCCATCAAGGACCGCCCAATGGCAGTCAATGGTCAGGTGGAAATCCTGCCCATGATGTACCTTGCTCTCTCATATGACCATCGCATCATTGATGGTCGTGAGTCAGTTGGCTTCCTGGTAACCATTAAGGATCTGCTGGAAGACCCAACTCGTCTGCTGCTGGACTTGTAAGCGCCGCCAGACAATAACCTCGTGACTGGCCCCTCGGGGCCGGTTGGATTTAAAACGTAGTATACGGATAGATCATCATGAATTTGCATGAGTATCAGGCAAAAGCCCTATTTGCCGAATATGGTTTACCAGTGTCAGAAGGCTATGCTTGTGACACAGCTCAGGAAGCTGTTGAAGCAGCCGGTCGCATTGGCGGAAACATGTGGGTAGTCAAGTGCCAGGTGCACGCTGGCGGCCGCGGTAAGGCAGGTGGCGTTAAAGTTACTGGCGACAAAGAAGAGATCAGAGCCTTTGCCGAACATTGGCTGGGCAAGAATCTGGTAACTTATCAGACTGATGAAAAAGGTCAGCCGGTTGCCAAGATCCTGGTTGAAAGCTGCACTGATATCGCCAACGAACTCTATCTGGGTGCCGTTGTCGACCGTGGCACTCGCCGCGTCGTGTTTATGGCTTCTACCGAAGGTGGTGTGGAAATCGAAAAGGTGGCCGAAGAGACCCCTGAGCTGATCCACAAAGCCATTATCGACCCTATCACAGGTCCTCAGCCTTACCAGGCGCGTGACCTTGGCTTCAAGCTGGGTCTGAACCCAACTCAAATCAAGCAGTTCACCAAGATCTTTATGGGTCTGGCGACCATGTTCCTGGAGCATGACTTTGCCCTGCTGGAGATCAACCCTCTGGTGATCACCACCGAAGGCAACCTGCACTGTCTGGACGGCAAGATTGGCGTAGATGGTAACGCTCTGTTCCGTCAGCCAAAGATCAAAGACATGCACGATCCTTCACAGGATGACCCACGTGAAGCCCACGCCGCCAAGTTCGAACTGAACTATGTGGCTCTGGACGGTAACGTAGGTTGCATGGTCAACGGTGCCGGTCTGGCCATGGGTACCATGGATATCGTTAACCTGCACGGTGGCAAGCCAGCCAACTTCCTCGACGTAGGTGGCGGCGCGACCAAAGAACGTGTTGCCGAAGCCTTCAAGATCATTCTGTCTGACAGCAATGTGAAGGCCGTTCTGGTGAACATCTTCGGTGGTATCGTACGTTGTGACATGATCGCCGAAGGTATTATCGGTGCAGTGAAAGAAGTCGGTGTGAAAGTGCCTGTGGTTGTGCGTCTGGAAGGTACCAACGCCGAGCTGGGCTCTAAAGTTCTGGCCGAATCAGGTTTGGATATCATTGCTGCGACAAGTCTGACCGACGCTGCTCAGCAAGTAGTTAAAGCTGCGGAGGGCAAATAATGTCTGTTTTAATCAACAAAGATACCAAGGTTATCTGCCAGGGTTTTACCGGCGGTCAGGGTACTTTCCATTCTGAGCAGGCGATTGCCTATGGTACTCAGATGGTCGGCGGTGTGTCTCCAGGTAAAGGCGGTACCACTCACTTGGGCTTGCCAGTATTCAACACTGTGAAAGACGCTGTTGCCGCTACCGGCGCCACTGCATCTGTTATCTATGTACCTGCGCCTTTCTGTAAAGACGCTATCCTGGAAGCCATAGATGGCGGTATCGAGCTGATCGTATGTATCACCGAAGGTATCCCGACTCTGGATATGCTGCAGGTAAAAGTGAAGCTGGAAGAAACCGGCGTGCGCATGATTGGCCCTAACTGCCCGGGTGTTATCACCCCCGGCGAATGTAAAATAGGCATCATGCCAGGTCACATCCACAAGCCAGGTAAAGTGGGTATTGTTTCCCGCAGCGGCACTCTGACTTACGAAGCCGTTAAGCAGACTACTGACGAAGGTTTCGGCCAGTCTACCTGTGTCGGCATTGGTGGTGACCCAATCCCTGGTACCAACTTCATCGACGTACTGGAAATGTTCCAGAACGATCCTCAGACAGAGGCCATAGTGATGATAGGTGAAATCGGCGGTACCGCCGAAGAAGAAGCGGCGGCTTACATCAAGGCCAACGTCACCAAGCCTGTGGTCTCTTACATTGCCGGTGTGACTGCACCAGCAGGTAAGCGTATGGGCCATGCCGGCGCCATCATTGCCGGTGGTAAGGGGACAGCCGCTGACAAGTTCGCCGCCCTGGAAGCCGCGGGCGTGACTACCGTACGCTCGCTGGCCGAAATCGGCAGCGCGCTGCGTGAGAAGACCGGCTGGTAAGCACAGTCGTTAAGCTCACAAAAGGCGCCGCAAGGCGCCTTTTTTGTTGGCTGCTGTGATGAAGCTCAGATGCCCCCGGCTGGATATTTGATTGGGAAAAGGTTAGATTGGGGCTAGGCTATCCCTTCGGGGAGTCTTGGTGCATTAATGCGCTAAAAAATTAAAAAATTCAAATTGTTATCAATCATCTTTCTCTGGGTTGTGGGTTTGTTGTTATCAGGAGCCGGGTAATGGGTTGCGCCAGAGCAGCCACTGGCGCGGGTATCCGGATAAACCCAGAGGGTTTGATGCAGTGTTAACACAGACTTCAGCGCCGTATTGGTTCGCCCGATGCGGCGCTGAAGTGCAATTCGGGGGCGAAAGACCTCGAGATAGTTGATTCAAGCTGAATGAGTCTGAAACGCCTGTCAGGCGATTTTCAGCGATTGGGTATTGGTGTCAACCCTCAATGGGGGAAGGGATGACCCGATGTGGGGCCGCTCAGGCGGCTTTTCTGAAAAGTAGAGGATTGCTGTGAGTACACAACCTAATATCGTAATTTCTGAAGTGGATCTGGAGCGCCTGGAGCGTTTACTGGATTCATTGCCGGCCAATGCCTTTCCTGGCCATCAAGCGCTTGAGGCTGAGCTGGAGCGTGCGGAAATCAGGCCATCCAAGGAGATGCCGGACAATGTGGTGACCATGAACTCTGAAGTTCGTTTTCGTATGTCTTCCTCCAATGAAGAGTTCACCTTGCGTCTGGTTTACCCAAAAGATGCCGATGGCAGTGCCGGTAAAATTTCAATTCTGGCTCCGGTTGGCGGCGCCTTGTTGGGCTTGGCCCAGGGTGATGAAATTGAATGGCCGGGCCCGGGTGGCGGCACAGTGAAAGTGCGGATTGAAGAGATTATCTATCAACCGGAGCGCTCAGGTGATTTTCACCGCTAAGCACCGGAGCCGGTAAGGCTCTTGAACGGATACGGGAGTGATATACAACTAAGTCACTCAGAATGCACCAACGACAGGGAATGGAGATAAAGATGAAGCAGTACTTTGTCCACAATGGTTTTTCTGCCGGCAGCGGTAAATTACCGGCGGATCCACAGTTGATCAGTGAACAGGACGCCGACAAACTGATGCAGTTTGCCGGTTTGGAGCCCAAGCTCGTAGGGAATTTGACCCCTCCGGCGCAGTTTGCCGAAGAGGGGGACTGGTTGTTCAGGCTTTTCGCCAATAACCGTTTTCTTTGCTATGCGGATCCAACACTTTTCAGCCATGCCTGCCCAAGGAAGAAGGGCGAGCCTCTGGCTTTAAACTGGTAACTCCAAGGTTACCGGCAATAAAAAACCAGCGCTTGGCGCTGGTTTTTTTAATTATCACTCTTGGCCGTGATCGCACTTGTCGTTGGTGCAGACGCCATAGAGGTAGAGGCTGTGATTGGTGAGCTTGATATTGTGACGCATGGCGATTTCATGCTGACGACGCTCGATAAGATCATCGGAAAACTCGATCACTTTGCCACAGCTCAGGCATACCAGGTGATCATGATGGTGTTGGGTGGAGAGTTCAAACACGGCTTTGCCGCTTTCGAAGTGGTGACGGCTGACTATGCCGGCATCATCAAACTGGTTCAGTACCCGATAAACGGTAGCCAGACCTATCTCTTCGCCGATATCCAGCAATTTCTTATATAAATCTTCGGCACTGATATGCTGGTTCTCCGGTTCTTGCATCAGCTCCAGGATTTTGACTCGTGGCAGGGTGATTTTCAAACCCGCTTTCTTCAGCGCTTGATTTCCATCTGTCATGGCTAATCTCTTGATTGCAGAACCCTTGGTATTACACATAGGTTCGTCCGTGGATAATAGACCCCATTATATGTGTACTGTTCTAAAACTTAAACCTCTGATCCGGCTTTTGGTACTTCTGTGGGGTAACTTGGCTATAATCGGCATAAATTTGAATAAAAACAAGCAATTTAAACATACTTTTTGTATGGTTATACCAAGGCATAATTGCAGTGTTTGGTCATCGTTGGCAGGATGACAGAAAAACAAAAAGGACACTAGATGCATCGTCGAATCGTGGTTTTAACCGGCGCCGGGATCTCTGCCGAGTCCGGATTACGTACCTTCAGGGATCAAGATGGCCTGTGGGAAGAGCATCATATTGAAGATGTGGCGACTCCTGAAGGCTATGAGCGTGACCCTGAGTTGGTCGAGCGCTTCTACAATGGCCGTTGGCAGCAATTGCATGCGGGCAATATAGAACCCAACGCCGCCCATACGGCGCTCTCTCGCCTTGAGCAGGAGTTTGAGGGGGAACTGCTTATTGTCACCCAAAACATAGACGATCTGCACGAGAGAGCCGGTTCCAGGCGCTTGCTGCATATGCACGGTGAACTTTCCAAGGGGCGTTGTCCGCGCTCACGGCAAACCTTTACCCTGCACGAACCCTTCGGGCCGGAGAATACCTGCACCTGTTGTATTCCGGCGCAGCGTTTGCGGCCTCATGTGGTTTGGTTCGGTGAAATGCCCCTGGGAATGGATAGAATTCACGATGCTTTGGATCACTGCGATCTCTTTATTGCCATTGGCACTTCAGGCACTGTCTATCCCGCTGCCGGTTTTGTCGACAGCGCCAATCATCATGGTGCGCTTACCGTCGAGGTCAATCTGATGCCGGCAGACAGACACAGCCAGTTTCAAATTCACCTGCAAGGCAAGGCCAGTGAGATGGTACCGGCACTGGTGGAGCGGATCCTTGCCGGTCAGTCTATCTGCAATCAAACCGGCCAGAACTGATGCCTGAGCCCAAAACAGGTGCCAGCCTGCTTGAGCCGCCTGTCGGTATTTCAAGCGCGCGTAATATCCAAGAGATCAAGGGGGTTATTGACCCCGGGGCTATTGATGGCAACAGCCGCTTGGCGATCATCATGCGCGGCCTGCCGGGCAGCGGTAAATCATACTGGGTTCGGCAGTTTATCCAGGAACTACCAGCGAGGATTGCCCAGAATGTCACTGAGAGAGGCCTGTGCTCAACCGACAGTTTCTTTTACCAAAATAACCGCTACTGCTTCGACATTGCCCGTTTGCCGGAATTTCATCAGCTCAATCTGAGCCGCTTCATCGAGGCGTTGGCATCTGGTATGCCTGTGGTTATCTGCGACAATACCAATATGGCACTGTGGGAGTTCGCGGCCTATCAGGCGGCAGCAAAGGCCTTGAATTACCGGGTGCATATTCAACAGATTGGTGATGTGCGCAGCAAAATTCACCAGCGTGAATGTGCCAAGCGAAACAAACATGGCGTAAGTCTTAACTCCATTCAACGAATGGCCAGTCAATTTCAAAGAAATTAAAAATAACTTTTGCAAGTAAATTAAAATATCTGATTTCATAAATTGCAATATATCGGTATAAGATGAGTATGATTAAAGAAATTCCGAGTTGATATATTTCTTTAATAAAGCCAGTAATTCACCTATTAATATTTTTAAGTTTATTTTAATAATTGCAATCGTATTAAAATGTTCCATAGTCACATCTTGTGTCTTTGCTCACTCTTTTGTTTTATTTTTAGTCATATTATCTGCTCGGGTCAGAATAGACCCGTTAATCATTATTATAACTTTCGTTTGAGTTTCGGGAGTCGGATTGTTCCTCTTAAAAATAAAGAGTGAGCAAGCGGTATTCCTTTGCTCAAATAGGAGAGAAAGATGACCATACTTAAAAAGAAAAGAGTTGCGCTGATGGTGATGGCGATACTGTTGGCCGGTTGCAGTGATGGTGAAGATGGCCGTGATGGAGCGCCAGGTGAACCGGGAACCCCCGGAGAACCTGGGAAGCCGGGGACGAATCCCCCAGTGACCCAATCGGTCGAAACCCAAGTTAAAGTGATTAATTACACATTGGGCGAGGGTAAGGTTAGCTACGAATTTGAAGTAACAGATGAAAATGGCGACTTAATTAATGAACTGACAGATGTTCAGGCAAAAGTGGCTGCTTTGACTGCTAAAGGTTTTATTCTCAATCGGGATGAAAATCCTATTAATGGGGTTGAGGACAATGTTCATATCGGCGGTGCAGTAACTCAGGCAACAGAAGGTGCAACGCTGACTCAAGTAGATGATGGTCATTATATTTTTGAAGCCCCAATGGCAGGTGTTAATGCCTCCACTGAAGGCATTGTTTGGCTGCGTGTCGGCGGTAATGATGCCATTGCCCGTTCAAAGGCGTTGGTCGTCAATAAGCCGGAAGGTCAATTCAGTACCACAACAGAAGCCTGTTATGCCTGTCACGTGGATTATTCACTCAGTCCTCGTCGTCACGCCAGCTACGTGGCTGAAGGCATGGACGGTGAAGTGGATTTTGTGGCAGGTTGCTTGGTCTGTCACGGCTCAGTCAGTCGCGCAGCGACCAATGATGAAGGATTCTCCATCGGTGGCTATGCCACCAATACCTTATCCAAGATAGGTCACATCAATCACAGGGAGTTCAGCAAGGACTTCAGCGTGCTCAACTGCAGCAGTTGCCATACTGATGCGCCCATCAACAGTAACTTTACCGGCCCTGGTTGTATCGATTGTCATGGTAAAGAAGGGACACCGGCCGGAGACATAGTGCCTTCAAATGGTCTGGACTTCCGTGAACTGCATGAACAGAAAGCCGGGATCACCAAGTTGCAAGCGCTGCGCCTTGGTTACACAGTGGCGCTTTCTACCCCTGAATCCGATGGTGCCGGTGGTTGGTGTTCTACCATCAGTGTCAAGGATAAAGAGGGCAATCTGGTCAATATCGGCAACAACTATAATGCCGATTATGCCACCGCAGGTTATGTTGGCGCCAAGCCGATAGTCTATGCCGGCGCATACTTGCATGCCTATGACAACCATGGCTTGGTGGGCCGCCCGGGCGCCCGTAACTCAGAAACCAAGACGGACAATGCCGATGGTACCCGCACTGTGTGTTATGCGGCGGCCAACATAGCCGCAGGTTATGAGAATGCCGGTTATATGTTCTCGGCGCGGGTGACTTTCTCCAGCGAAGGTTGGCAGTACTATGATGGCAAGGTACGTGGTCAGACAGGTGATCGCATTCGTGCCAATGGTTATGACGGCTCCATGGGGGTCTCCTTCACAGCTTACTCAGATGTGATCAGTCCGGCCGATGGCAGCAAGATCTCCGGCTTTGATCGGCGTCAGGTGGTGGCTGACAGCAGCTGTATCACCTGCCATAACGATGTGACTGCCTTCCACAAGAACGGTGAGTTCGATAACGGTGGTAAGGGTTGTATCGCTTGTCACGGCAACGGAATGGCCCGCACCAGCGCCGATTATGGTGCCGGCTTCGGTCCCATGATCCACAGCTGGCACTGGGGTAAGGGGGCTACCGTCGGTGAAGTGGCTCAGGATGCCGATGGTAACTGGAGTCAGACAGGAAAAGCCAACGGCGCCGCAGCGATTGCACCGGCCAGCAGTTGTGTAGCCTGTCACCAGGATGGCCTGTCGCTGGCCGCTGTGCCCAACCAGTATATTCTGGAGCCCGGCAGCAAGATGACCAGCCCGGTCACCGCAAACTGTTATGCCTGCCACACCAGTGATTCGGCCAAGGCGCATATGAGCCAAAATGGCGGTGATATCAGCGTGGATATCCCGGCTGTTGAGTGGTTCAAGCAGCCAAGTGCCGAATCCTGTGCGACTTGCCATGACACCGGCAGAACCTTTGGTATCGATAAGTACCATAAGTTCTAAAAGGGTTCTATTGAGTAAACATTCCCTGCAAGGCTTGGTTTACCTCAAGACAAAGCGGCTCATTTGAGCCGCTTTTTTTGCTGTCCTGAGTAGAGTTGAGGTGTAGCGGGCTCAGCCGTGACTGACGAAGGCGCTGTCATCTTGATTTTGCTCGCTCGTCAGTGCTGCTACTTCCAGCATGGCCTGGCTCAGGCAGCTCAGCTCTTCTGCGCTGATACCATAGGGCGGCATGATATAGATGAGTTTGCCAAAGGGACGGATCCACACGCCGCGGGCAACAAATTCGGCCTGCAGCGCCGCGGTATTGACCTGTTTGTGCATCTCCAGTACCCCAACGGCGCCAAGTATCCGTACCGCTTTGACTCCCGGCAGTACCGCTGCCGGTGCCAGTTCCTGTTTAAGCTGAGTTTCAATGGCCTTGACCTGAGCTTGCCACTCACCGCTTGCCAGCAGTGCCAGGCTGGCGCGGGCGGCACTACAGGCCAGAGGATTGGCCATAAAGGTCGGCCCATGCATAAATACGCCGGCAGGGGAGCTGTCTATGCCCGCCGCCACTTTATCGCTGCACAGCGTCGCCGCCAGACTGATATAGCCGCCGGTGAGCGCCTTGCCGACACACATGATGTCCGGCGCTATGTCTGCGTGTTCGCAGGCAAACAGCTTACCGGTGCGGCCAAAACCTGTGGCGATTTCATCCAGGATCAGCAGCACATCGTACTTGTCGCACAGGGCTCTTGCCGCCTTGAGATAGTCGGCGCTGTAAAACCACATGCCACCGGCACCTTGCATTATAGGCTCGAGGATTAGCGCGGCGGTTTGCTTGCCGTGCTCGGCCAGCATGGCCTCGAGTCCGGCGATGTCATCTGCTTTAGCGGCTTCACCGAAGGGTGTGCTCGGCGCCGGGGCAAACAGTTGCCGGGCCACATTGTCACCAAACATGGTGTGCATGCCGCCCTCCGGGTCGCAGACGCTCATGGCGGCGAACGTGTCGCCATGGTAGCCCTGCTTGACCGTCATGATACGGTTTTTCTCAGTCTTGTTTTGTCCTTGCCAGTACTGCAGCGCCATTTTCAGCGCCACCTCCACCGAAATGGAACCTGAGTCAGCCAGAAACACCTTGGTCAGTGGCTCCGGGGTGATAGTGATGAGCTGGCGACACAGCTCAATGGCACTCTCATGGGTGATCCCTCCGAACATCACATGGCTCAGGCGTTTGAGTTGCTCTTCCATGGCGCTGAGAATTGCCGGGTGGCTGTAACCATGGACGCAGGCCCACCAAGAGCTGGTGCCGTCGATAAGCTCGCGACCATCCTCCAGCGTCAGGCGTACGCCCTCGGCGGCTTTAACCCCATAAACGGGTAGGGTGTGGCTCATGGAAGTGTAGGGATGCCAGATATGCTGACGGTCAAAACAATAATCTATGCTCATATATTAACCAAAGGTAAACCTGTGCAACTGGTTGGCGTTGACAGTGAGGGCGTCGCGGGTATGCTAACGAAAATAATTCAGGCCTTCAAGCAGCCAGCTGAACCCGGATCCCGATGGATTAATCGACAAAATCGGCTTCAGCAACAAATAGATCAGACTCAGGTAACACAGAATATGTCCAATACAGAGCTGCGCCATGACTGGCGCCGCGAAGAGGTTGAAGCCCTCTTTGCCCTGCCGATGAATGATTTGTTGTTTCGTGCCCACAGCGTGCACAGAACCCATTTCAATCCCAATGAAGTTCAGGTCAGTCGTCTGTTGTCAATCAAGACGGGTGCCTGTCCGGAAGACTGCAAATATTGCCCCCAGAGCGCGCGCTACGACACAGGATTGGAAAAAGAGCGTCTGCTGGAGATGGAAAAGGTACTGACAGAGGCCAGAAGTGCCAAGGCCGCCGGTGCGACCCGTTTCTGCATGGGAGCCGCCTGGCGTAACCCGCATGAGCGCGATATGCCTTATCTCAAGCAGATGGTGCAGGAGGTTAAATCCCTGGGGATGGAAACCTGTATGACCTTGGGTATGCTCAGCGAAAACCAGGCCAACGAGCTGGCCGAAGCCGGGCTGGATTACTACAACCATAACCTGGATACCTCGCCGGAATACTATGGTGACATCATCACCACCCGCACCTATCAGCAGCGGTTGGACACTCTGGCCAATGTGCGCGCCGCCGGCATGAAGGTGTGCTCCGGCGGGATTGTCGGCATGGGCGAGCAGGCTACCGACAGGGCGGGGTTGCTGCAGCAGTTGGCCAATCTGGAACAACATCCCGACTCTGTGCCTATCAATATGTTGGTCAAGGTGACCGGTACGCCGCTGGACAGCCTGGACGACCTGGATCCACTGGAGTTTGTGCGCACCATAGCCGTGGCCAGAATCATGATGCCTTTGTCGCGGGTACGCTTGTCGGCCGGGCGTGAAAATATGACAGATGAGCTGCAGGCCATGTGTTTCTTTGCCGGGGCCAACTCGATTTTTTATGGGTGCAAGCTGTTGACCACCGCCAACCCGGAAGAAAATGACGATATGAGCCTGTTCCGCCGTCTGGGATTGACCCCGGAGCAGGGTAAGGCCGCCACGGTCGAGGAAGAGGGCGCCGAAATAGCCCGCGCCGCGGCCAAGGCAGAGGCTATCAATAACAAGGCTCAGGGACAGTTTTACGACGCCGGAGCCCTGTAACTTGACCTCATTGCTGGACAAAATGGCCCGCCGCCGTGAAGAGCTTGCGCGCGGCGGCTTGCTCAGGCAAAGACGCTGCTTCGCCGCAGCGCCTGGCCGTGAGCGACTATTGCATCCTGTTGCCCATGCAACAGATAGTGGCAAACCATTACTGGATTTTGCCGCCAATGATTATCTGGGCCTGGCCCGTCATCCCAAGGTCATCTCTGCGCTTGCCAAGGGGGCAGAGATCTATGGCTGCGGCAGCGGCGCTTCACCTCTGGTTTCGGGTTACAGCGAGGCGCATCTCAAGCTGGAACAAGGCCTGTGCCGGGCACTCGGCGCAGAAGCGGCGTTACTGTTCAGCTGTGGTTTTGCCGCCAACACTGCGCTGATGAAAACCCTTTTTAGCGCTGAAGATACAGTGATTGCCGATAAATTGGTGCACGCCTCCATGATAGATGGCCTGCGCGACTCAAAGGCCAAAATACGGCGTTTTGCCCATAACGATATGGCGGCTGCTACAACGCTTTTGGCCCGGCATCCCGGCAGCGCTGTGCTCACTGAAACCGTGTTCAGCATGGATGGCGACAGGGCGCCGCTCGGTAAATTGAGCCACTTGTGCCAAGAGCACGGCAGCCCGCTTATTCTCGATGATGCCCACGGCTTTGGCCTATTTGAGTCATCATCCCTGCCTGTATTTGCCCGTTTGGTGACCTTTGGCAAGGCGCTCGGTGGTCAGGGCGCGGCGATTGTGGGCTCGCAGGAATTGATAGACTATCTGGTGGCCAATGCCCGTGAATACATCTATTCCACCGCGCTGTCACCCGCCTGCTGTATGGGCGTGCTCAAGGCTCTGGAGCTGATCCAGCAAGAGCCCTTGCTCGAGCGCCTCAACGCCAATATCGCTTTGTTTCGCCGCAGCTGCCAAGAGGCGGGGATCTCCTTGATGCCATCTGAGTCGCCAATTCAACCTCTGTTGGTGGGTGAGAGTGACAGATGTATGGCGCTGGCGGCAAGGCTTTTGGAACGCGGCTTCCTGGTGGGGGCGATTCGGCCACCCACAGTCCCAAAAGGCAGTGCCAGACTGCGTATTACCCTGAGCGCCGAGCACAGGGAGCAGGATATACTGGCCTTGGCCTCGGCACTGGCGGAGCTGATGGCATGAGCAACATGAGTCATGAGCCTCTGGCCAGTCACTCAGGCCTGGTGCAATCCGTGCCGCTTGGGGATGTTGCCGGGCGCTTTTCCAAGGCGGCAACCGCTTATGAGCGTCACAATAGGGTGCAGCGTCTGACGGCCGAAGCCTTGCTTGACTGGGACGATTGCCCACACTCAGGAAAACTGCTGGATATAGGTGCAGGTCCGGGCACGGCTTTTGCCACGCTCTGGCCCCAAAGCGTGACTGCCCTGGATATCGCCAGCGGGATGCTCAAGCAGCTGAAGGGAAACTTCCCCGATTATCAGGCTGTTTGTGGCAATGCCGAGCAGCTTCCCTTTGGCGACAACAGCTTTGATGCGGTTTATTCCAACCTGGCACTGCAGTGGTGCGGCGATATTCCGGCCGCCTTGGCAGAGATTTTTCGGGTCATGCGCCCGGGCGGCTTGGCGCGCCTTGCCATAGTGGCCCGGGGCAGTTTGCCCGAATTACAGACGCTGGGGCTGCGAGTCAAGGCGTTTGCAGCCGAGGATATGTTAGAGCAAGCGCTGGCGCAGCATCCCTGGCAGAGCTTGCACACGCAAAGCCGCACCTTTCAGTGCCATTTTGCCAATCTCAGGGAATTGCTTTACTCCATCAAGGGGGTCGGCGCTTCAGTCGGCGCCGACAAAAACTCAGGTGCCGGGCTCAAGGGAAAGGGTTTTTGGCATACACTTAACGGGCAGGCCGAAGTCCTTAGAACGGACAAGGGAATGCCGCTGACATACAGGATAGTAATGGTTCAGGCCCGAAAATAACCATTGATGTTTTGGCTGTAGGGGTAGTTCAGCGATGATTTTTTTTGTAACAGGTACAGATACCGACAGTGGCAAGACTCAGGTCGGGGCCGCGCTGCTGCATAAGGCACGAGTCGAGCATGGCTTGAAAACCTTGGGGGTAAAACCCCTGGCCTCGGGTTGCCACAACACCCCTTACGGGCTGAGAAACCCGGACGCCCTGGCCCTGATTGATGAATCCACTCTGAAACTGCAGTACGACAAGGTGAATCCTTTCAGTTTTGAGCCGGCGATTGCCCCTCATGTTGCTGCCGCCGATCTCGGCTTGGATATCAGCCCCGAGGCGGTACTGGCAGCGCTGGATTTTACCCAATATGCCATGGCCGATTTCTGCCTGATAGAAGGGGCCGGTGGTTGGCGTTTGCCTTTGGGGGAGGGGCGTTTCTTATCGGAAGCGGTGCAGGGACTGGCTCTGCCCGTGATTCTGGTGGTGGGAATGAAGCTTGGCTGCCTTAATCATGCCGTGTTGACCCAGGAAGTGATCCGCGCCGATGGGCTTGAAATCGCCGGTTGGGTGGCCAATCGCGCCGAAGCCGATATGAGTCGCTTCGATGAAAACCTGGCCAGCCTTAAAGACTTGATGCAGGCGCCGTTGTTGGGAGTGGTGCCGCATCTGGCTCATCCCAGTGCCGAGGCCATGTCTCAGCACCTGGATTTGAGCCCTTTGCTGGCCAAAGTGCCCGGTTGAGCCCTGGAGTTAAAAAGAAGCAAGGCCACGTAGGGCCGAGGTTTTTTAGCTCAATAGATTGGAAAGATCACTGCCTACAGGCACGGGGATCTCCTGCTCTACACCGCTGAACAGATAAGCTTCCTTATCTCCTAAAAGACTCAGTTTATTGTCCTGCAGCAACAGGGCGCTGCCTTCCTGGATGGCCAGTACCGGCGTCTTGGGATCGACACAGGTAAACTCAAGCAAGCGCTGGGCCCGGGTTTCACCATTATGACCCGGCGCCTTGTAGTTGCTGTAATGCGGATTGATCTGCAGTGGCAGCAGGCCAAGGGCGCTGAATGATGGCGGCTCTATAATAGGCATATCATTGGTGGTACGTATGCTGAGGCCGGCAATATTTGAACCTGCACTCCAGCCAATATAGGGTTTGCCGGCGGCGACTTCCTCTTTGATCAGATGCAGCAGATCGTAGCGGTACAACTCATGCAATAGGTGGAAGGTATTGCCACCACCAACCAGAATGCCGTCAGCATCGCGAATAGCCTGCTTGGGATCGCCATGTTGATGGATAGAGGAGATATCCAACCTCAATGGTGCCAGGCCATTAACCACGGCTTCCAGATAGTTGTCATAGCTCATGCTGACACCGGCATAAGGGATAAATATCCACTTGCGGGCCTTTTCTGTCATAGGCTCAATATAGGGCAGGGCATGTTCCAGGTAAGGGGTGTCGCCAGCGCGGGAGCTGCTGAGCAGCAGGGTATTTATCGTCATAATCGTCGCTGTCCTTCAGATTGATTTGCGTTGCTTGATGGTAACAAAAAGCCTTTACACTCAACAATCGCCGCCGGTGTTTTTGGTCGCTTTAAAAAGCCGCACTCGGGCAATTGATTAAGTTTGATTTAATCAAGCCTGCCTAGACTGCTTCCTCTGCGTAACCGGGGCGTTTGGGCGAGAAAGCTAAACAATAATTTACCTTTTCCCACTTGAATTCCCGCCAAGTGGACATATTATGTCTGCAATGACGCAATTCCGGTACAAGGGTACCTTACAGGAGCTGATATGAAGCGTGTATTTCTATTGATTTTGACTAACCTTGCCATCCTGTTGGTGGCATCGATCGTCATGTCTATTTTGGGTGTCAATACTCAAACCATGGGTGGCTTGCTGGTGTTTGCGGCGATCTTCGGTTTTGGTGGTGCCTTTATCAGCTTGGCGATTTCCAAGTGGATGGCCAAGAAGACTATGGGTTGTGAGGTGATCACTCAGCCCCGAGATAACACAGAGCGTTGGTTGCTCGAGACCGTAGCCCGTCAGGCACAGCAGGCCGGGATCAAGATGCCGGAAGTGGCCATCTACCAATCGCCTGAACTGAACGCCTTTGCTACAGGTCCAAGCAAAAACAATTCTCTGGTGGCTGTGAGTACAGGTCTGCTTTACGGCATGAGTGCCGATGAAGTGGAAGCCGTACTGGCGCACGAAGTCAGCCATGTGGCCAACGGTGACATGGTGACTCTGACCCTGATCCAGGGCGTGGTGAACACCTTTGTTATCTTTGCTGCCCGTGTGGTTGCCGGTATCATCAACAACTTTGTTGCCAGCAACGATGAAGAGGGTGAAGGCCTGGGCACCATAGCTTATATGGCTGTGGTATTTGTGCTGGATATGCTGTTTGGTATTCTGGCGTCCATGGTGGTGGCTTACTTCTCCCGCATCCGTGAGTTCCGCGCCGACGAAGGTGCCGCTCGCCTTGCCGGCAAGAACAAGATGATTGCGGCGCTTGAACGTCTGCGCACCGGGCCGGAAACCGGTGCCATGCCGGCCAATATGTCGGCCTTCGGTATCAATGGCAAGCGCTCAATGACCGAACTCTTTATGAGTCACCCACCGCTTGAAAAGCGTATCGAAGCGCTGAGAAACCGCGGATAATTTAGCAGTACTTTCTCTTAAGGAGGCCGGTTGGCCTCCTTTTTTTATGCTGTTGAAACGCTTATTGATACAGATGCTTATGTGTAAATTAAATGTAAAATTCCGTAATTAACCGATGGTTACATGATTCAGCGCACATTTTGCTTTTGCGCAAGTTGTTAAAGTGGCGGCGACTCAGAATTAGTTTGCCAATTGGCAAAAGCTTGGCTAAGTTAATCCAAGTCGTGCTATTTACTGATAGTGAGACAAAGGTCATACCTGACATAAGAACCTTTGCTCGACTGTCATCATCGGAGGATATTATTGTGAGCAAGAAACTCTTGAGTGTGTTGTTCGGTGCCGGTTTGGCCGCACTGGCCATGTCACCATCTGCTTTTGCAGAAGATCAGAAGCTGTCAGATTTCCACGCGGATATGGGTGGCTGTGAAAGCTGTCATGCCGATGGTTCACCTTCAGCTGACGGCGCCTATGAATTTGAACAGTGTCAGAGCTGTCACGGTTCGCTGGCAGAAATGGATGCGGTACACAAGCCACACGATGGTGCCTTGATGTGTGCTGATTGCCATGCTCCCCACGACATGAACGTAGGTCAAAAGCCTACCTGCGATAGCTGTCACGATGATGGCCGTACTTCAGATAGCGTACTGAAGTAAGAAGCGCATATCGCACGAATGACAACGCCGGCTTGATGCCGGCGTTATTGTTTCTGGCTGGTGCCTATCTCTGGCTCTGTGTGGTGAGCCAATATCTCAATCAGTCTTTATCCACCGGCGTTGTTGGCAGATATTTATTGCCGGAAAACATAGCAGAAATAATACCGGGCTGACGCTTACGCTCGGCGTGGATCACCGCGGCTATGTGCAGCAATACCAAGAGAAGCAACAGATATACGCTGTAGACATGTACTTTCCCCGCCAAGCCCTTGGCGCCCTTAATCGCTGCAGCCTTGTCTGGATTAACGCCTGTGTCATCATAGGGTTTGAGGCTGGCAGGCTCAACACCATCGGCGGCGATATATTCCTGAACCATGCCGCCCAGCGGTGGATAGAAGATGTCAGTACCGGCTCGCACCAAACCTGTCACCATGATCAGCGTCAGCAAACCCAATAAGGCGATGACCGCCAGTTTGCCCGCCGGATTATGGCCGAGATATTGTGGGTTTTCGCCTTTCTTGAGTGCTGCACGATAGCCTGCCAATTCCCCTTTTTTGGGGAGTAGTTTACCAAGACGCGCCTTGATAGGGCCGAATAATCCCCACAGTAATCTGAATGCCAGGTTGATGGCAAAGGCATAACCTATCCATACGTGCAGTGTCTTCAGGCCGATTTTGGCGTCGAGACCACTGATCCCGAAGTCAGATTTGAACATCATTACCCCGCCGATGATCACCAGCAGCAGCACCAAAAGCAGGTTTATCCAATGAAAAAGGCGAGTGGGAAGATCCCATGCCTTATAGCGAGACAGGCGCACTTCGCCCGCAGTATTTGTTTCCATGTTTGATCCCCCAGATCTGTTTTACCCCTTTATGTTAACGCCTGTAGCGGCGCTTGTTCAGTTAACTCTTATTCATTTTGAGTTTTTGGTAAGGAATCTGTACTTCCATTTCAAGCAGTTGTCTGCTTTGATACTCATGTTGCAGCAATGTAAATTTTTTATTTTTTAGCTGAGGGCAGCCTATGTTCAATGTGATGCACTGGCTGGTGGTTTCCAGATCCGCGCTGTTGACCGAGCTGATGGATAGCCGTTGGCCGCAGGAGTTTCTGGTACGCTTGTCCTGCTTATCTCCCGATAGATGGCACACAGATGCCTTGGGAACTGATGTCGACATGTTGTTGCTGGATTTGGCCACTGTGGAACCGGCCTTGGGCTATAAGATTCTTAAACAGGCCACCAGGAATCGCGGTTGCAAAGTGGTGTTACTGCATTATCCCAGAAGGGTGGAGTATGAATGCCTGTTGTTGCCGTCTGTGGTCAAGGCGGTTTTCTATCCCGAGGCGACCTTGGCACAGTTGGGCCGTGGCCTGGATATTGTGCAGAAGGGTGGCTGCGACATTCCTTTTGAGTTGCAATCTCGGCTGGCCAAGGGAGAGCTTAGTGGCGATGTACTGACTTTCAGGGAGCGGGAGGTGCTGCAGGCGCTACTGGCCGGGCTCAGTAATCAACAGATTGCCACTTCCCTTTATGTCAGTGAAAGTACGGTCAAGACCCATCTCTATCGGGTGTTTCGCAAACTGAATTTAAGCAACCGAGCCCAGGTGATGGCCTGGGCCCAGCGTCACTTGATGGCCGATGTGGCCGAGAGTCAAGGCTCAGGTAGTTAACCCAGCCAGGCCTTGGCTTTGGCTGGATCGGTGAGCTTGAGTGACACAGTATCTATTGCCGCCGGGTTGATAGGCAGTTGGCCTGTCATCAGTTCATCACGGCGGAAGAAGTGCAGCTCCAGACTATCGCCGGGCTCATATTGTTGCAGTTCATTTTCAAATTGAGCGCCGACCTGCAGACCATTGGCGGCAATCAGCAGATCCTGAGCCGCGAGCCCGGCGCTGTGAGCCGCGCTGCCATTGGTCACACTCACAATCCTTAACCCCAGGACTTCAGCCTTGTAGCGGGCTCCGAAGCCGATTTTTTGCCCCTCAACATCCCCGCCGCCCTGATCCTGAGCGCCTTGGGCACTGCGAAGTTGCATCTCGATTCCGAATTGCGCCAGCAGGGGCGCCAGTGGCAACTCTTGGGTATTATCCAGAAAGGCAAATTCTGCGCTGGCATCCCGGCCAAGCAGCTCCTCGTAGAGGCGGCGATGGGAGTCATCTTCAGTGCCTATACCCTGACTGCCAAAGGCCTGCCACAGCTTCTGCATCAGGTTATCCAGTGTGTATTCTCCCTGGGTTTCCAGTCTCAGAGTCAAGTCCAGATACAGGGCAAACAAAGCTCCCTTGGTGTAATAGCTGACGATGGCGTTGGCGGCGTTTTCATCCTGTTTGTAGAACTTGGTCCAGGCATTGAAGCTCGAATCTGTCAGGCTCTGCAACTGCCTGCCCGGCATGCGATACACCCGGGTCATGGTCTGGGATAGCATCTCCAGATATTGCTCATTGGAAACCCTGTTGGCTCTGAGTGTCATCAGGTCATCATAGTAGGAAGTGATACCTTCATAAGCCCACAGTTGACGGGTGTAGCTCTCGGCCTCCAGCGCATAGGGAATAAAGCTGGCAGGCTTAATGCGTTTGACGTTCCAGCTGTGGAAGTATTCGTGACTGCAGAGCGACAGATAAGTGCGGTAATCCTTGTTGACCGGCATCTCCATACTCAGCGGCAGATCCTTACGGGAGCAGTGCAGGGCGGTGGAGGCTCTGTGTTCCAGTCCTCCAAAGCCATTGCCCAATACCTGGGTCATAAACAGATAGCGCTCAAACGGCGCTTCACCGAAGAGGCGGATCTGGCTCTCGCAAATAGCCTTGAGATCGTCAAGCAGTCTGGGCATGTGGCAGCGGTGACGCCCGGTCAGTATCACATCATGGCGCACGCCACAGGCCTCAAAGCTGCCGTGGGTAAAGGTGCCCATCTCCACCGGATGGTCGATAAGCTCATCATAGTTGGCGGCGCTGAAACGGCCGAACTGCCACTCTTCACCCTCGATTCGACTCAGGGTTGTTGCCAGCTGCCAGTTGGCCTCCTCCTCCGGAGGCAGAATTTCCAGCTCCAGCGGCTCAAGCTCTTTGCCGGCCACCGCCAAAAAGACGCTGCTGCCGTTGAAAAAGCCGTGGGTCTGATCCAGGTGGGCGCTGCGCACCGACATATCCCAGGCATAAACCGAGTAGCGCAGTTGCAGCGATTCGGCATTGGAATCTATCAGCCAGCGCTGCTTGTCAAGCTGAGTAATGCTGAGCGGACGCTCCAGCTCATCAAAGGCTTTAATATCTATGATATTGCGACAAAAATCGCGAACCATGTAGCTGCCCGGGATCCAGGATGGCAACCAAAGTTCCTGTTTCGGAGCCGGTGCCTGAATGGTGATTTTGACCTCGAACAGGTGAGCGTGGGGATCTATGGGGCAAATCTGATAACTGATCATCTGATATCCGTATGAATCGTTGGCGAGTGCCGGGAGCCAAATTGAGTGCTATCCGGCTGAGCATGGCGACAATGCTGCCAAAAAAGCCAGGCTGCGGCAATTGCTGCCGAGTTTTAAATGGCTTGAGGTTCAAATCGCCGTGGCCAATTACATCTCCGGGCCGAATGGTATTATACTGCCAAGAACACAGAGGTTTGGCCCTTGGGCCGAGCCTGAACCGACACACCGGAGAGTGGCAAAATGGCCGAAGAAACCATATTCAGCAAAATTATCCGCCGTGAAATTCCCACGGACATTCTGTATCAGGACGAACTGGTAACCGCCTTTCGGGATATCAATCCCAAGGCGCCCACCCATGTACTGATAGTGCCCAATCATCTGATCCCCACAGTCAATGACGCCAAGGCTTCGGATGAGCAGGCCATAGGCCGTATGGTGACTGTGGCTGCCAAGCTGGCCGCCGAGGCCGGGATCGCCGAGGACGGTTATCGTTTAATCATTAACTGTAATGAACATGGCGGCCAGGAAGTGTTCCATATCCACATGCATCTGCTTGGCGGTAAAGCCTTGGGGCCTATGGTGAGTTCAGCGTCATGAAAGTGAATCCGGAGTTTTTCCCGCTGACGACTCTGGCTACCCGTTTCGTCAACCAGTTGGCCCAGTGCCGCCGTCTCGGGCTCAAGGTGCATGAGGCCAGTGAACACCATGTACTGATAGAATTGCCTTACAGCACCGAGCTGGTGGGTTACCCTGAAACCGGGGTTATTCATGGTGGGGTTATCACCACATTGATGGATACTGCCAGTGGTTGCGCCGTGGTTTGTGCCATCAAGGACAAATATGGTTCGCTGGAGATCTCGCCAACTCTGGATCTGCGGGTCGACTATATGAAGCCTGCCGAGCCCCACAAGCCGGTGTATGGTTTTGCCGAGTGTTATAAGTTGTCATCCAGCGTCGCGTTCACCCGGGCCATCGCCTATCAGGACAGCATAGACGACCCCATCGCCCATGCGGTTGGCTCCTTTATGCGGATAAGCCCTGAAATGATAGGGGATACTTTCCGCAAGGCACTGATGGGTGAGGAGACGAAATGACAGATCCCAAGGCATCCATGGATGTAAAAAGCATAGTTGCTAAAGTGACAGAAACCAATGATTTCAGTCACTTGCTTGAGCATGTTCCCTATGCTCGCTTTATCGGCATGCAGGTGGACAGGTTTGGCGATGAACTGGTGTTTCGTCTGCCGGCCAAAGATGACAACATAGGTAACCCGGTACTGCCGGCCATTCACGGTGGCGTGATAGCCGGGTTTATGGAGATGTCGGCCATCATCCAGCTTATGGTGTTTATGCAAACCAGTAAGGTGCCCAAGGTGGTTGATTTTTCCATCGACTACTTACGCGCCGGTTATCATAAGGACAGCTTCGCCGAGTGCCGAATAACCCGTCAGGGGCGGCGAGTGGCCAATGTCAATATCGACTGCTGGCAAACCAACCGCAAACAGTTGATTGCAACGGCCAGGGCGCACTTTTTGATTGATTGAGAATAAGGGATTGGCAGATGAAAAAAGTCTTGGTAATAGCAGCAACCGTGCTGGCTCTGGCAGGCTGCGCCAACCATACGGCCGGGGTGTATGCCAGCTCGACCGGTGAAAGCCGCGCAGACAACAGCAGCTTTGCCCGCTCTGTGAGTGTGGGTGATCTTATGGCCAGAGGCGAGGGCGGCTTGCTCAGAGGCACAGCCACCATCAGCAGCAAGGTCGCTACCGATATGCGCATTCAGTACAAGTTCACCTGGTATGATGCCAGCGGCTATACCCTGGATGATGAAGGTGTGTCCTGGAAGTCGGTCAAGCTGCATGGTAAACAGCAGTTGCAGGTGAGCGCCGTGGCGCCGAATCCGACCGCCAGCCGTTTTGAGATCTATGTGCGCGAGGCCTTTTCAAACTAAAAGTTGAAACCTCGGCACCACTGCCGCCCGAGCCATTATTCCCGTTGAATGCTCAACACTCGGGAGTATTGGAGTGGGCTTTTTTTTTGGTTCATCGCAGATTAGCGTGGACTGGAAATGAAAACGGTTGGAGAGTTATTGTTTAGTCGCCAAACAAAAACAATGACCAACCCCAACCGTTCTCAATGTCGAATATTACCTTCCCCATTGCGCTCTGGGAAGGCTTTGAAGCCGTCCATACCGAGCAAAATCAACAAACCCTCATCATCCACCTAAAGCCGATTGATAACGGCCACTGTGCTTGCGGCAAACCAGCTAAGGCTGTTCACGACGCTTCACTTCGCAGCGTATCGGAACGAACCATACTGGCGTTTCAGGTTCAGTTACGGCTACCCGTCCGCCGTATTCTTTGCCCTGATTGCGGTATCGTTCGGGAGCATATCAGCTGGTTAAAGCCCTATGCTCGCCAGACCACACTGCTCATTGAGCATGTCGAGGCGCTACTCAAGCTCTTGCCGATTAAACATATCTCGCAACTCCTTGGCCTGCACTGGCATACCATCAAGACTATCGACAAACGTCGGCTGGCAAGGGAGGTCACAGAGCCTGATTGGAGTCGTGTCAAACGCCTGGTCATGGACGAGTTTGCCCTGTTCAAAGGCCATCGTTACGCCACCGTGGTGGCCGATGCGGATACTCATCAAGTCCTTTGGATAGGTGAAGGCCGCAGTAGAGAAGCTATCCGGCCGTTTTTCGTTAAGTTGGGGCAGTACTGCCAACAGATTGAAGCCGTTGCTATGGATATGAATACTGCCTTTGACCTGGAGGTACAGAAGCACTGTCCCCAAGCCAAAGTGGTCTACGACTTGTTTCATGTTGTTGCCAAGTATGGCCGTGAAGTCATCGACCGAGTCAGGGTTGACCAGGCTAATCAACTCAAGCATGACAAACCGGCCCGCAAACGGGTAAAACGGGGGCGCTGGGTCTTACTCAAAAACAGAGATAATTTGACAGACAAACAGGCGGGGTATCTCAACGAGCTGTTGGAGTCGAACAAAAGCTTAATGACGGTTTACCTGCTCAGGGAGCAACTCAAGGAGATGTGGTACTGCACAGATGAAGCCGAAGCCACGGCTCAATGGAACCTCTGGTTGCAACAAGTCAGAGAGAGCGGTATCAGGCCACTACTCCAATTTGGCCAGCGTCTTAAAAACTATCTTCATGGCATAGTTGCTTCAGCGGTTCATCCGTTGCACACCTGCCGACTAGAGGGGATGAACAACAAAATCAAACTGCTGAAGCGAATGGGCTATGGCTACCGGGATACCGAATACTTCTTTCTGAAAGTCAGAGAGGCGTTCCCCGGAGATCCGCGATGAACCCTTTTTTTTATGCCCTCAGGTACAATTTGGCAACCTGGCTCACTTTTGTTGGTAACTCGTGTATACTGGCCCGCGCCAAGGGGTGTTTACCGCATTGCGGTTGACTGAGATGTCGTATGACGAACCCTTAGAACCTGATCCGGCTAGTACCGGCGTAGGAATGGGCCACAATTCGTGCACTTTCAACTCGCTTTCTTATTGCCGGATCTCAAACTGTGAATATTTGAGGTCCTATGTCCAAGTTTACCGTACCTACTCTGCTTGCCAGTACCATTCAGATGCTGCTGTGGGCACCCGTTCATGCCGCCGATAATCCCGGCGTTGAAAATCAAGATGAACAGCAAGCCATGGAAGTAATAGTCGTCAGCGGCGACTTTCGTGGCCTGACGCTGGAGAAGATGCCTTCCAGCGTGACTGTTATCGATGAGCAGCGCATTGAAGATCAAGGCGCCGAGCATTTCGAAGACATGCTGGGTAATGTGGCCAATTTCAACTGGTCAGGTGCCAGCTCCCGGCCAAGATACTTCCAGATCCGCGGTGTAGGTGAGCAGGAGCAATACCAGGGAGCGCCCAACTCCTCTGTGGGCTTTATTATCGACGATATCGATCTCTCCGGGCTGGGCAGCGTTTCCAGCCTGTACGACCTGCAGCAGTTTGAAGTGCTGCGCGGCCCCCAGGGCACCCGCTATGGCGCCAATGCTCTGGCCGGTCTTATCTATCTCAAGAGCAATGATCCTACAGATGTGTTCGAGCACGGCGCCGAAGTCTCGCTCGGTAATGATAATCTGCAAACCTTCAGCGGCTTCAGCTCCGGCCCAGTGACAGATTCCGGCAAGTTGCTCTATCGTGTGGCGCTGCAGCAACACAAGCAGAACGGTTATCGCGACAACCTGTATCTGGGCCGTGACGATACCAATGAGCGTGATGAATTCAGCGGCCGTATCAAGCTGCGCTGGTACGCCACCGACAAGTTGCAGGCGGACTTCACTCTACTGCACGCCGATTTTGACAATGGTTATGATGCCTGGACCCTGGACAATAACGGCTTCGATACCATTACCGATGCGCCGGGCGTCGACAAGCAGCGCACCACGGGCTCCAATCTCAAGCTGAGCTATACCGGCTTTGAGGCTTTTGAGCTGGTGTCCCTGTCAAGCTCTGCCGCAACAGATCATCACCACGGTTACGACGGTGACTGGGCCAACCCGGATTACTGGGCCGGGAAAGAGTGCGGCGGCGCACCCTGTGAGTACGATTACACCTGGGATAAACGCGGCGAGCGGCGCACTCTGTCACAGGAGTTCAGATTCAGCTCCAACGAGGCCGGGCGGATTTTCGGCGGCAGCACAGACTGGCTGGCCGGGTTCTATTTTATGGATCTCGATGAGGACAATGATCTCTACTCTGAATACAACAGCTGGCCGGATGAAGTGCTGACTTCCCGCTACAGCGCCAGTAACTATGCAGTGTTTGCCCAGTTGGACTCAGATCTGGGGGCGGGCTACAGCCTGTCTATCGGTGCTCGTATCGAGCGACGTGAGAGTGACTACAGCGACAGCAATGGTGATGCCTTTAGCCCATCGGAAAACATGTGGGGCGGCCATATCGCCCTGTCCAAGGCACTGGCTGAACATCATGAAGCCTATGTTCGGATAGCCAGGGGCTACAAGGCCGGTGGTTTCAATATGACGCTGCCCCAGGAGCTGGCCGACAAGAAAGAGTTCGATACCGAAATCCTCTATAACTATGAACTGGGGCTGAAATCCAGCTGGGCCGATGGCTTGTTGGATACTCGTCTGGCACTGTTCTTTATGGACAGGGAAGATCAGCAGGTAGCGGCCTCGCTGCAGGATCCTGTCGATCCCCAGCGCTTTATTCTGTTCACCGAAAACGCCGGCAGCTCCAATAACTATGGCGCCGAGCTGGAAGCCAACTGGTATCCCACAGATTCACTGCAGTTCTACACCAGCCTTGGATATCTGCAGACAGAATACGGTGATTACCTGTATCAGGATAAATATGGCAACCCTGTGGATCTCAGCGGCCGGGAACTGGCCCACTCGCCGAGATGGACCTATAGTCTCGGCATGACCTGGCGCAATGACATGGGCTGGTTTGCCAACCTCAACAGCAGTGGCAAGAGTGCGTTCTACTACTCAGACAGCAATGACTCCCGATCTGAAGACTATCAAGTGGTCAACGCCAAGCTGGGCTATGAGGCCGACAAGTGGTCGATTTACCTCTGGGGCCGCAACCTGTTCGATGAAAAATACGGCGTGCGCGGTTTCTACTTCGGCAATGAGCCGGATCAGGACTGGGCCGAGAAACAATATATCCGCTACGGAGACCCACGCCAGGTTGGTGTGACCTTCAAGGTCAAATTTATCTGATGGCATAAGCCGTTGTCGGCCGGGGCGTGTTGCAGCGCCCCGGTTCATTACAGGAGATGTAAAATGAAGTTAACTGCCGAAATCAGCATGTATCCGCTCCACGATGAGTATCTGGAGCCTATTCAATGGTTTATCAAGCGCCTGGACAGTTATGCCAACATAGAGAGAACCACCAATGCCATGGCGACTCAGGTGTGCGGTGATTATGCCGAGGTGATGGCCATGCTGGCCACCGAGATGCAGGCAGCGCACGAGAAATTTGGCAAGGCGGTGTTTGTCTGTAAATTTATCGGCGGTGAGCTGAACTTGGGCCACAGGGAATAACCCATGAGTGAATTCTGGCACTGGCTCGCCGAGGCCGGCTCTCAGGCCCAGGGTATGGGCGCCTGGGAAGCGGTAGCTGTGGTATTGGCCTTGGCCTATCTGCTGCTGGCCATGAAAGCCAATATCTGGTGTTGGGCGGCAGCCTTTGCCAGCACCGCCATCTACACTGTGCTGTTCTGGAAAGTCGCGCTGCTGATGGAGTCAGTGCTCAACGTCTATTACATGGCGATGGCGCTGTACGGATACTGGCTCTGGCGCCGGGGTGGGGAAAACCATCAAGGAGTGGCCGTGACCTCCTGGCCCTGGCAGCGGCACCTGGTACTGATTTTGTTGACTGGGTTGGTGTCTCTGTTTGTCGGTCATATGATGGCGACTTTCACTCAGGCAGCCTTTCCCTACCTGGATGCAGCAACCAGCTGTTTTGCTGTGATGACGACTTTTCTGGTGGCGCGCAAGGTGCTGGAAAACTGGCTCTATTGGGTGGTTATTGATCTGGTGTCCATCTATCTCTATTTAAGCAAGGGCTTGATGTTGACCTCACTCTTGTTTGTGCTCTACGTGGGGATGGCGGTAGCCGGATACTTTATCTGGCGCGCCAGAGCCCAGGAGTCCCGCGGTCGCGACTCCTCACAGCTTGAAAGCGGTGCGGCATGAAAGGCAAACCGCTGACAGCACTTGAAACCAGTCTGGGTGAAGGTTTGAGCTGCGAGCTCAACGCCGCCCTCAAGCGGCTACAGTTGTGGCCGCTTGAGGGGGCCAAGCCGCTCACCCTTGGGCTAAGCAACCAAAACTGGTTCTTGCAGGCCGGTAGCGAGTCATTGGTGCTGAGAGTCAATTCCCCGGGCTCAGACCGTATCTGCGACAGAAACAACGAACTGGCATGTTGGCGGGTTGCCGAGAAGGCGAACCTGGCACCAGGGCTGATTTGGGTCAGCGCTGACAAGGGGTTATATCTGAGCCGCTTTATCGAACAAGCGCCGCAAGCCAACTGGCAGCAGTTACTCGCATCCAAAGGCGCGACCGAGATCGCACGCGCGGCTCAGAAAGCCTATGCAAACTCAAAGAGCCTCTCTAGCCTGCCTGAGCGTAAACATGATTCTAAACATGAGCCTAAACATGAATTGGGCTCAGGCGCTGTATTGGGAGCCAAGCAAGGCAAATCCCCTCAGGCCTTACTGCTGGAGTTGCTGCTGGGGCTGAGAGCATTGCCGGCTCCCAAGCTCGAAATCAGTGTTGCCGAGCAGTGGCGCATCTATCTGGAGCGGCTCGATGATATGGCACTGAGCCGGGGGCAGCCTTCAAGCTGGCAACAGCGGCTTATGCAACTTCACTCGGCCCAAGGGTTATTCGAGCAGTGCAACGCTCGGCTGGAAGCCTGTCTGCTGAGGCCTCAGTATTGTCACAGGGATCTCAATCCTCATAATCTGCTGCTGGCCGAGGATGGACTCAAGTGCGTCGATTTTGAATATGCCTGCGCTTCCCATCCGCTGTTTGAGTTGGCCGGGGTGCTGTCATCCCATCTGCTGAGCGCCGAGGGGCAGCAGTGGCTCATCTATCACTATCTTGAGCAGCATCCGCATTTAACCGGCGATGCCCACCTGGCCGTGGCTGCCGCCGTCGATGTCTACTGGCTGTTTGCCTGCTGCTGGGCCTTGCAGATGGCCTGGGACAATCAGCAGCAGTCTTATCTCGACTGGTTTGATGACTTCTGGCATCTTGTAAAGCATCAATGAGTCAGGCAGGGAAGAAGCTGTCGCCTGGCCTTAGCCAACTTAAAGTATTTAATGGATGAAACGCATTGTTATTGCCCTGGCGCTGCTTATTGCGCTCAGTGCCTGCTCCACCAAGGTCAGCTATTATTTCCTCGATTGGGCCATAGAGTGGCAGCTGGAAGATTATGTCACTCTCGACCGGCAACAGGAGCAGGCGTTTGACGCCATTCTCGACCCTTTTCTCGTCTGGCATCGCAGCCAGGAGTTACCCAGATACAGTGCCCAGCTAAAAACGCTGCAAACCGAGCTTGCCGATGGTACTTTAACGCCACAGAGTTGGCGCCATCATGTGGATATGGCAAGAGATCACTGGTTTCGGCTGTTTGCCCAGGTGTTTGACGATCTTTTGCCCCTTATCGCTTCTTTGAGTGACAAGCAGGTCGCGCAGGTGATTGCCAAACTGGAGGCCGATGAGCAGGAGCTGGTGGATGAATACAAGGACAAGAACCAGGAACAACTGATTAAAGATGCGGATGAACGGCTGGAGGAGCTGTTTGCCGATTGGCTGGGGCGTTTGAGTGAGCAGCAAAAGGCCCTGATCCATGAGCACAACAGCCGCCGACTGGCGACCCTGGATATGTGGCTCGAGTATCGTCACGAGTGGCTCCGGCAGTTCAAACAAGCATTGCTGCAACGCAGTGATTCTGACTTGTTGGCGCAGCGCTTGCGGCTGCTGATGACATCGCCCGATGAGCTCAAGTCTGATGTGCACAAGCAGAAATTGGCGCAAAACACGGAAAACTTCGGCATGCTGTTGTTGCAACTGCACCAGAGCCTGAGTGCGCGCCAGCAAAAGCACTTCAAGCGTAAGCTGGGCAACTTGATTGACGATCTGGATGAGCTGAGTCAGGCATAGCCTTGAGTTGGCACAGCCCTGAGCTTATGAGGCAGACATAACCCTGAGCTTATGTGGTCGTAAAGCGGGTCTTTGGTCTGTAGAACGGGCATTGGACCATTTGCCCGCGAACCACGTCTTGCATCCAGGCCCTTAAGTGGACGCAGAGCAGACATGGGGCTTGTTCGCACCTTTCTAAACTAAAGACTGAAATAAAATCGCTTATTGCCGGGTCAACTGCAGCATGACAGGAATACTCCCCGAATAAGGAGGTTTTCATGCAAGCCATCATTCAAACCTATGCGGCATTTTTGAAATCACTGCGCCACTTCGATGCCCTGGCACCTTTGGCATTGCGGCTCTATCTGGCGCCGGTGCTGGTGCAGGCCGGTTACAATAAACTCAGCCACTTCAGCGACACAGCGGCCTGGTTCGGTAATCCGGACTGGGGGCTGGGCTTGCCCATGCCTGAAGTGATGGTGGCGCTGGCGGCCGGGACCGAATTTTTTGGTGGCTTGTTGCTTCTGCTCGGGTTGGCCACTCGGCTGGTAGCTATCCCCATGAGTATTACCATGTTGGTGGCGGCCTTCAGTGTGCACTGGTCCAACGGCTGGCTGGCGATTGCCGACCCCTCATCCTGGCTCGCAAACGACAGGGTGATGGCTTCGGTGGAGAAGCTTGAGCGGGCCAAGGGGATACTGCAGGAGCACGGCAATTACGACTGGCTTACCAGTTCGGGTAACCTGGTGATCCTCAACAACGGCATTGAGTTTGCGGCCACCTATTTCATTATGCTGTTGGTATTGCTGTTTATGGGCGGCGGCCGTTACACCAGTGTGGACTATTTTATTGGCCGTAAATGGCTGCCCAAAACCGCTAACCTCGGCTGATTGTTGCTTAAAACAAGTCGTCCGGCTTTTTTGCCTCTGGCGATCCGGGGCGGATTTGGTATCCTGTGAAGTCATTGATATCTCAGCTGAGGATCGCGCATTGGACGCACTTACTCTTCTTCTTACCCGTCAATCATGTCCACGACTGCAGGCTCCGGCGCCGAATGAGGCGCAACTGAAAATTATCCTGGATGCTGCGGCCAGAGTACCGGATCACGGTGGCCTGGCGCCCTGGGAGTTTATTATTGCTACCGGCGAAGGGCTCAATCGCCTGGCGGATATTTTTGTGGCGGCCGCAACAGCAGATGGTGCCGACGAGGGCTTTATCAACAAGGCTGCCGGTATGCCGCTCAGGGCGCCTATGGTGATCACTGTGGTTGCCAAGACCAAAGATCATCCCAAGGTCCCTGAGTTGGAGCAGCAATTGGCAGCCGGCTGCGCCGTGATGGCGATGCAGCAGGCCGCATTTGCCCAGGGGCTGGGCGGAATATGGCGCACTGGTACCTTTGCCTTTGACTCTACGGTCAATACGGCGTTGGGGCTCGATGGCAGCGATCAGATAGTGGGCTTTCTCTATCTGGGCACTCCTGTGGTTGAAGCGCCGCTCAAAGCCACCAAAGAGGGCAGCGCCTTTGCCCGCTATCTCTGATAGCTGCCGAACACTCAATGGCGGAAAACTTGCCATGGGCTAAGCTCATGGCATCAAGCTATTTTACTCAGTTGCCTACCGCAACCCCCACTTCCAGGCGCTCGAACCAGTCGAGAAACTCAGGTATCTGCTCGCCCCTGAATATCCGCCCGTGCTGCGGACATAAATAGTCCAGCTCCAGCTCTCTCACTCTGGCTATCCAGTCCTGCTTGGCGCGGTTGGAGGGCATCCATCTTTGATGGAAAAAGCGCATCTTCTCGGTGTGACGGCCAAAGTCATCGACAAATAGCCCGGCATCCGTGTCTTCCAGTGCCGCACCTATATCGCCCGACATTAGCACTTTGCCGACAGGGTCGTAGACATGAAAATTGCCGGAAGCGTGCAGATAATGGGCCGGGATAAACTGCACCTCTACGCCATCGAGCGTCAGCTTGCCGCCTTGATCTTTAATGGCCTGGTATTGGATATGCTCCATCCCGAAATGGCGGATGAAACCTTCCCAAATCCAGGGCGCGTGCAGCTGGGCCCGCTCCAGAGTCTGATCCCACAGCCCCAGGGAGGAGATGATATCGGGATCCTGATGGGATGCGAATAGATGGGTGAGCTGCTCTATGGGAATGTGGCAAACCACATTGGCCAGCATGGGGGCAAATAGCTCTATGCCACCTGGGTCCATCAGCAGAGCCTGCTCGGCAGTGACCAACATATATTGATTGGTGTCTATGATGCCGTCGGGTTTGTCCGGATCCCGGCCAAAATAGATCCATTTGTGGCTATGGGTTTCCAACAAGAGTTGGCTCTTCATCCCTGTACTCCCTTATTGTTCAAGTAATTGAATCGCCTTATCTACCTGAGTGCGGATCGCCCCGGCAGCAGCATCGACCCGGTTGGCAACATGGTTGAAAGTGGCCTGGTCGGCGGGCTTTATCCGGCAGGCTTCGATGCGGCACAGCGAGGCCAGCACTTTAGCGGTTTTCAGCTGCTGGCAGAGCTCTTCCAGTTGCAATTCAATATCCAGGCTCAGGCGTTTGCACTGCTGCTCAAGGGCCGTAAAGTGTTGGCTGTTCTTCTCCAGCGCCGGCATGATGCTGTCGCCATAACGGGCTTTACGGGCTTTCTCCCTGGCGCGGGCAAATTGCAGCATCGCCTTGCGGACTCGGGTCTGCTCGCTGGTTAGGCGGCTGATGGTCTGTGCCAGATGATTGATTCTTGCGGCTGAGTGGGTGGTGAAATGCGCCAGTTCGTCGATGGAGTGGGTCAGCGCCTTAAAGCCCAGCGCCATGCTGCCGGCACGAATCGATGCCGCCTGGGCATTGCTGGCGATGATATTAATCTCTTTGCAATGGCCCTGAGTCTTTTCCAGTTCGGCGGCTATGATGGCGGCACGAACATAGAACTGACGCGTTGGTTGACGTTCTGATCCCATAATTCACTGTTTTACAGTCATAATCCTGTTTGAGAGTATAGAAGATAATTAACTTCCCCACAGGCGCGAGCCGATTTTTCCCATCAATGGATTCAAGCTACAACTCAAGCGCTTGAATTTGCACCCTGTTTAGCTTGAAGAGCCTCTTTGAGAATAGATGGTTAGTGTTGTAACTATATGAATTGAAAGTTTTATTTTGATTGTCAGCCCAAATCGAATGCTCTAGTATCCGCTGCTATCAGAATCGGCCCCCGCTTTATTCAAGTGGGGGCTTTTTAGGTTGTGGCTTTGTCAATAAGCAGGCAATAACAGCCGCAGCATTTCAGAGAGGATACCCATTTGGTTTCGCTGTTAAACGATGAACTATTGGACAGGATTGCCGATGCACTTACGGACAAGGGATACATAGTGCTTGAGGATGTGCTGCCGGAGACGTTGAGTAGCGCATTGCTGGATAAGGTTAACCACTCGCCGGTAGAGAGTTTTCGCTGGGCTGAAATCGGCCGTGGCAATGAGCGTGTTCGCGAGCAGGAGATACGTTCAGACAGGATCCGCTGGTTGAATGAAGCACAACAACCGGATGCCGACTATTTGGAATACATGGCGTGCTTGCGTCATGGGCTTAACCGGCGCCTGTTTATGGGGCTATTCGATTATGAAAGCCATTACGCCTTTTATCGCCCTGGTACTTTTTACCGTAAACACCTGGATGCGCTGCGGGGCAGTCGCAACCGGATCTTGACCACGGTATTTTTCCTTAACCCCGACTGGCAACAGGGTGATGGTGGCGAGCTGATGCTCTATGAAGAGGACGACGCTCTGCTTGAGCAGATCCCGCCGAGAATGGGCACTCTGGTGATCTTCCTGAGCGAGCGTTTCCCCCATGAAGTACTGCCAACCCATAAAGATCGTGCCAGCATAGCCGGTTGGTTCCGGGTTGCCGGTAGTTATGAATTGTTGTAACTGGCACGATATTTGGCCGGGGTTAACCCGGCCAACGTTTTACTATTCTGAGCGCTTATATTGTTGGGGTTAATTCTGATGTATCAAACGGAATTGCTTGACATAAATTATGATGGCCGTTCATAAGGCCAGCGATAAACTTTTCCACAATACTAACATCAAAAAATACCGTATTTGACTCTTTCACCCTAAAAACCAAACGTTTATGTAATGGAATAAGCTCGAGTTTTTCCGGGCATATAGCTAGACGAGAAACAATAGGTGGTCGGTGGGGCTTTGGATTTTGAATAATTCTACTACGCTCAGTATCTATAACGTCAATGACATTCTTTATTGATACTATGTACCTTTCTGTAAGAAGTTCATTTTCAATGAGCAAACTTGCTGGATATATCTCCACACCATAAGGGTCAAATGACATTATTAGTTTAGCAACTTCTTTGGATACGAGCTTATCACCTTTTTCAACGATATCAGGAATCTCAGTACTATCTGATATCTCTAGATCCTCCCAAGTTATGGGTGAAATAGAAGAGCAAGGTATATATTCATTGGTGGCATAAAAGTAACTTCTCTCATCAACCTCTTTAAACATACAATCAGACTCGTCGAAGTCCTCGGATAGGGTCCCTAAATTAAAACATTTCTTACTCATCATTCTGCCTTCGACTGCAATTATTCAACTGTCATGACTCTATTACCGTCTCTCTATAGTGATTCAAGGGAAGCACGAATTCAACTTGGAAGTGCGACTCCGTCTATGTGATCAGAAGGTTCTTCAGGAGCACCACCTCAGGTTGCCTCAATTCAATCTATATAGGTAGCAGATGCGTGCTGCTCAACGGTTGATGCCTCAGTCCGTTCAACCATGCGCGTTGCACTTATTGACTGCAGCCCTGGCTGATATTCAGCGGGCCAAAAGGCCGGGTTTTCCCGTCAGATTGACAGAGTTCAGCTGGCTTGCTGCAGAAACCGTTTGTTAACATTTTCTCTGGTTTAATGATTTATTCATGTTAGTCTGGTAATCAAACAAGTGTTAAATCATCATCTTGCATTATTAGGGAGGCAAATCATGGGACTGGAAGCATGCTTGACCGGAGAACATGTGATCCTCGAACCTTTGAGTCAGGATCATCTGCCGGCGTTGTCGCTGGCGGTCGCCGATGGTGAGTTGTGGCGCTTGTGGTACACCAGCGTGCCGCATCCGGATGAGATGAAGGAGTATATCCAGCAGGCTTTGGATAGTGAGCAGCGCGGTGAAGCCTTGGCCTTTGCGGTACGTAGCCGAAGCAGCGGTGCAATTGTCGGTTGTACCCGCATTTGCAACTGGGATCAGGCCAACCGCCGGCTGGAGATAGGGTATACCTGGTATGCCAAGAGCGTGCAGCGCAGCGCCATCAATACCGAAACCAAGCTGTTGTTGCTGGAGTACGCCTTCGAGACCCTGGATGTGATGGCGGTGGAGTTCAGAACCCATTTTCACAACCAGGCTTCGCGGGAAGCCATCACCCGTCTGGGAGCCAAGCAAGATGGCATCTTACGCAATCACAGACTGCTCAAGGACGGCAGTGTCAGGGATACAGTGGTTTACTCCATCATTGACAGCGAATGGCCCGAGGTGAAACAAGGCCTCAAGGACAGGCTGGCATTTTACAGTGATCAGTACAATGCCGAACTCGCACAGTGAGTGAGCGCCACTTAGGACAATAGAATTGAAGGGAAATCATTCATGCTAAAGCAAGTTATTCGGGCACAGTCACAGGATGCCGAGATTATCTCACCGCTGTTTGATGAGTATCGCCGGTTTTATGGATATCCCAGCGAGCCCGAACTGGCGTTAAGCTTTATCAGCCAAAGGCTTAAGCGGGATGAATCCGTGATTTTTTATCTGCCGGATGAGCAAAACCAAGCCTTGGGGTTTGTGCAGCTCTATCCCGGCTTTTCTTCGCTGCAGGCGGCGCCGCTGCTTATCCTCAATGATATTTATGTCACTCAGCATGCCAGGTGTGTCGGCATAGGTCGTGCGCTGCTCGATGCCACGCTGAGTTACGCCAAAGCACAGGGCATTGATGAATTGATCCTCGAAACCCAGCGTAATAATGTCAGGGCTCAAGCGCTCTATGAGTCCATTGGTTTTGTCCGGGACAATGAATTTTTCCACTACAGTCTGACCCTAAAACCTTGAAATTCATCAGGCACTAAAGTAGCTTGCCTTCATTGATATCAAGAGGATCACCAAGATGCCCCATAAAACTGCTTTGTCTGTCTTTGCCGCCATCGGCTTGTTTTCCAGTGCCACAGCACTCGCCGGTTCTGCCGAGGAGGCCTTTAGCGCCGAGTTGCAGCAATGCGCCGCCTATTATCAGATAAGTTCTGAAGCCATAGCAGCAATGAATGCACCGCAGATGGCCGCCGTTGGAGATAGACTGAAACAATCTGCCAAGGATGCCGAGGCTTTGGCCGCCCAGTACAGTTCGGCACAGGATGCCGAGAAGGGCGTGGCTGCGGCCCGTGCCGAAATGCTGGAAACCATGGGTAACAGCAAGAGTTTGGGTGGTTTGATGAGCCAATACAAAGACAGCTGCAAAACCATCTTGGCCGAGCCGCAAAAGCGCCTTGACTACTGGATAATGGCCAACATGTGATGCAATAAAATGCAGCCGCAGCCTGTCTCTTTGTCCATGGGAGGGAGGCACTATGCTTTTGAGTCTGTTATTGGCTGCTTGTATCATCTTGTTCGCGCTGGTGATTGAGTTCTGGCCCAGGATCCGTTCCAAAGCCCGCGAACGCCGGCAAGGGGCAGCTTGGACGCAGGAAAACCATGGCCGTGTCAGCGGGCGTGAACAGCAAGACTGCTTTGCGGATCTCAGTTTTGCGCCCTTCTTGCTTACTGCTGCTCTGGCCTTGATAGCCTGCGCGTTTGAGCTGATGCCGGCAACTTATGTGTTTGGTTTAATACTCTTTATTGTTCTCAACCTACTTCTCTTGATGGTCTGGCATCTCTATGCCAGACTGCTTGGCGGGCAAAAAAGTGGCCAGAGCCTGTTGCCGCCGCTGCTTTACGGCCTCGCGGCCCTGTTTGCCTGGATAGGGGCTATGCCATAAGTCAGCCCATAAGTCAGGCCCTAAGCCCGATTCCAAGGCAAGAATTCATGAGCCCGGCCCGAATTACACCAAGAGGCGTTGCATCGGCCTCAAGCTGTTTGAGGCATCACAGCATTGGTTCTCGGGCGCTGAAATGTCAGCTTACAATTAGCTTGCGGCCCGGCGTTGGAATTTGGCATTAAATAGGGAACTTGCGCCTTTATCCAAGGTTCAAAGCTGCAGACAATAACAAGGAGTGGTTGAGCGCCGGTCGCAATACCCACCAAGAGCAATGATAAAGCTTCAACAACTTTGCAAAACCTATCAGATGGGCGACGCTTGTGTGCGTGCGCTTGATGAAGTCAGTTTCGACATTCAAGCCAATGAATTTGTGGCCATCATGGGGCCATCGGGTTCAGGCAAGTCGACGCTGATGAATATCATAGGCTGCCTGGATAAACCCAGCAGCGGCAGTTACCTGCTCAATGGCGAAGAGGTGGGACAACTGGATGATGATGCCTTGTCTGCGGTGCGTAACCGCCAGATAGGTTTCGTGTTCCAGAGTTTTCACCTCTTGCCGAGACTCACGGCGCTGCAAAATGTAATGCTGCCGTTGAGATACAGTCCAGAAGGGCAGGGCGATGAAACCCACGCTATAGAGTTACTGAGGCGTGTCGGGCTGGGAGAGCGACTGGATCACAGGCCCAACCAACTCTCGGGCGGTCAGCGTCAGCGGGTGGCGATAGCCCGCTCCCTGGTCAATCGCCCGGCCATTTTGCTGGCCGATGAGCCCACAGGGGCGCTGGACAGCAAGACTTCACTTGAGATCATGGCGCTGTTTACCGAGCTGCATGCCGCAGGGCAAACCATTATTCTGGTGACCCACGAAGAGGAAGTGGCCGCTTACGCCCAGCGGGTTATCCGCATGCGTGATGGTTGCCTGCAGAGTGACAGGAGGGCAGATGCGGCCTGATTCTCTTTTACTTTTGAGCCTGGCGGTCTCGGGCCTGACTTTTTCAAGCTTGGCTGTTTCAGAAATTGCTATACCGGCAACGGCTGCTGCCAGCTCGCCCTCTTCTTCATTCGGGGCGCCAGGGGGCAAGGTGACGGACGCCAAGTCGCAGCCCGCAGCGCAGCTGCTACTGACAGGTAAAGTCAGTTCCGCCAAGTCGCAGACTTTCAGCGTCCCCAAGGCCGGAGATGCCTGGCGCTATCAAATTCAGTGGATGTTACCCGAGGGCTCTTTGGTGTCCCCCGGGCAAGTGGTGGTGGTGTTTGACAAGAGTCAGGTAGCCAATCAGATAGAACAGTTGGAAGCCAGCATGCTCAGGGTATCGGCGCAGGAGCAGAGCCAGTCCATAGAGCTCAAGTCCAAGGTATTGCAAGCCAGATTTGAGCTGAAAAAGCAGTTACTGGAGCAGGAAAAGGCGCAACTGGTAGCGGCCGTGCCGGCGGATTTTATTGCTGCCAAGGAGTACGCCGACAATCAGTTCAAGCTGTTGCAGATAAACGCCGAGGTGACCAAGGCCAAGCAAGCACTGGCCGAAGCTCTGGATACCGAGAAGGCGACTCTGGCACAGCTGAAGATTGACAAGGAAAAGGCGGCGCTCGAGCTGGCCCAGGCCTTCAAGGACTTGGACAGCCTGGAGCTGAAAGCCGAAATCGCCGGCCCCTTGCTGCTTGGACGGGACCCTTGGAGCAACAAAAAATTCGAGGTGGGGGATACGGTGCAAGTGGGGCGACAAATTGCCACTGTGCCAGCCATGGAAGATCTGGAGGTGATCGCCTGGGTCAATGAGGTGGACGTGGATCGCCTGAAACCCGGGCAAGCCGTCACCATGAGTTTGGATGCGGAAATTGAGCGCGCCTTTCCCGGACAAATAGCCAGTATCGGTCGCCAGGCCATCAATTTACCTGCCTGGGGCCGCAGTAACTGGTTCGAAGTCGGGATCCGTTTCAAGGCGCCTGAGGATATCGCCATGATCCCCGGCATGAGTGTGCTGGTGGAAACCGGAGGCAAACATGAAGCGTTTTAGTTTGGCCTGGTTGGCACTGCTTGCGCTGAGCGCCTGCAGTGATGGGGTGAGCACTCAGGTGGTGCAGGGGCCCTTGAGTCAAAAAATAGAAGTCACCGGCGAGCTGGTGGCGGCCGATACCGTGTCTTTAATGCCGCCTGTGATGCGGCGCATCTGGCAATACCAGGTCAAGCAACTGGCGCCCGAAGGCAGCGAGGTGGAAAGCGGCGAGATGGTGGCTCAGTTGGATACCTCGGAACTGACCCAAAGGTTGTCGGTCAAATCGGCCGAGCTTGAGGCAACGGTGCAGGACTTGCAGACCTCCAAGCTGCGTAATGCCAAGAAGATGGAAGAGCTCAAGTTGCAACTGGCGGAGGCCAAAATGGAGTTGGACAAGGCCGAGCGTAAGTTTGCACTCTCTGATGACACAGTTGCGGCGCTGGATAAAGAAAAGTACCAACGTGACGCGGTGATTGCCCGTGACAAGGTGGCTCTGGTGCAGCAGCAACTGGTACTTGAGGCCGAGAGCGCCCGGCAACGGGAAGCCATGCTCGACGGAGACAGGCAGAAGTTCGCTGCCGAAGTGGCGGCGCTGAAAAAGGGGATCGCCTCGATGACATTGGTGGCGCCCCGTGCCGGTATGGTGGTTTATGGCAACGATCCTCAGGGCAACAAGCTCAAGGAGGGCCAATCTGTGTTTGCCGGTGATGTGGTGTTGTCTATCCCGGATCTCGACAGCATGCAGGTCAATATGGCGATCCCTGAAGTAGAAGCCCGCAGAGTTAAACTGGGCCAGCAACTCAAGATCCGTCTGGATGCCAATCCTGATAAAGTATTTACAGGAAAAATCAAAGAGTTGGGCGCGGTTTTTCGTAACAAAAGCCAGGAGGTTCCTCTGGTGGTGTTCGATGCGGTTGCCAGCATAGACGAGCCGGATACCGAGCTGATGCGTCCGGGAATGACCGCCAAGATCAGCATAGAAATTGCCGATGACAGCCAGCGTACTCTGGTGGCTCAGGATGCGGTGCATTACGAGGCCGGTCATCCTTATGTGCTGCTGGACGGGCTCTTGGGGGCTCGCAAACAGTCGGTGCGGGTTGGTGCCATGGGTGGCGATCAGGTTGAAATACTCTCCGGTTTGCAGGTGGGCGATGAGGTATTGCTGCCATGAAGAATCATTCGCTAATCGCTTGTGCCTTGATAACGCAGGCCTTAATAGCTTTGGCCTTGAGTGGCTGCCAACCAAGCGGCAACGATGGCGTGCTCACCATGACAGTCAGCCGCGGCGAGTTTCAGGTCAATATCCCCGCCAGCGGTGAGCTGGAAGCGGCGCAGTCCACTCCCGTTGTGGTGCCCACGGGGTTACGTGGGCCTCAGTCCCTGGCCTGGATCCAGAACAACTTTACCCAGGTTAAGGCCGGGGATGTGGTGGCCAGGCTCGATGATACCCGTGAGTCGTTTCGCTTGCAGATGGAAGCCTTCGACTTTGAGCGCCTGGCTCAGGATGCACAGATCCAGACAGAGAAAGATCTCACCTTGAGCCAGAGTTTGACTCTGGGAAGCAAGGTTACAGGTAATGAGCGGGAGTTGGCCGAGCGCTTTTTCAGTGAAGATGAGCGGGTCTACACCAAAATCGACATCATAGATCAGATGCGCAACAAGGAATATCTGGATGCCAAGCTGGATTATTTTCAGTGGGGCGGCACTCAGCACCAGGCGCAGGCCGATGCCGAGCAGGCGCTTATCAAGCTGAAACAGAAAGGCCATCAGGCCAAGATGGACAGGTATCAGGGCAATCTATCACAGATGGAGATCATCGCGCCGCACGATGGGCTGTTTGTCTATCAGGCTGGCTGGGATGGCGCCTTTCCTGTGGTGGGTGACATGATCTGGTCCGGATTCCCCATAGGTATATTGCCGGATACTTCCGTGATGCAGGCAAGGGTCTATGTGCTTGAATCGGAAGCTGTGGGGCTCGCCATCGGCAAGCAGGCCACCGTGACTCTGGATGCCTATCCTGAGAGGCCTTTTAGCGGCACAGTGACCCAGGTCGATGCGCTGGCCAAGCCCAAAGACAGAGATAGCCCGGTAAACTATTTCCAGTTCACCATCAGCCTGGATCAAACTTTGCCGGCCATTATGCAGCCGGGAAGACAAGTGAACGCCAAGGTACAGGTGCTGGATCTCAATGATGTATTGACTGTACCCAATCAAGCCCTGTTTCAAAAAGATGGGCGCTACTGGGTGTTTCTTAAGCAGGGCGGCGGGTTTGTGCGCCGGGATGTGACTCCGGGGCACAGGTCCCTTAACCGCACCGAAATTACCGCCGGGCTAAATCCCGGTGATGTAATAGCCCTGACAACCCCACCCAAGAGGAGTCAGCTATGAGTCCGGTGATAGGGCTATGGCAAGGATTTGCCCAGGCGTTCGATGAGATGCGCCACCATAAGCTGCGTACCGCCTTGACGTTGCTGGGGATGATATTCGGTGTCGGCGCCGTTATAGCCATGCTCAGCGTCGGTGAGGGTGCCGAGCGTGAAGCTTTGAAGATGATTGAATCCATGGGGGTTCGCAATCTGGTGGTCAACAGCCGCAGCAATGACGGCGAGGCGCTGAAATCGATTCGTGAACACAGTGTCGGCCTGAGCCTGCGTGATATCGACAGTGCCAGAGACACCTTGCCTTTTATCCAGGATTGGGGCGCCGCCAAGGAAGTAAAGGCCTTCAGCCTGTTTTCCGCCGAAGGGCGCAGCGATGCCAGTGTGATGGGAGTGACTCCCAGCTATTTTGGGCTGACATCGCTCAAGCTCAGTGAAGGGCAGATTTTTACCGAGCAGGATCAAGTTTACTTTCGCCAGGTCGCCGTGTTGGGGCCAGAGGCGGCCCGCAGCCTGTTTCCCAAGGGCGATGCCCTTGGCAAGAACATCAAGATTAACCATCAATGGTTTACCGTGGTGGGTATCTTGGCCGATGCCAATCGCGGTAAGTCCAAAATCCAGGGCGTCAAGCTTGGGGGCGAGCGCAATCAGGTGTTTATTCCACTGTCGAGCGCCCTGAAAAAGATGCAGTTCAAGGCGCTTGAAGATGAGCTGGACATGATCAAGCTGTCGCTCAGGGAAGAGGTTGAGCCTTCGCTGGCGGCCAAGAGCCTGAATCATCTGTTGCAGCGCCGTCATGGCGGTGAGAAGGACTATGACATAGTGGTGCCGGCCGACCTTCTGGCCCAACATCAGAAGACCCAACAGATCTTCAATATCGTCATGGCCTGTGTCGCCGGGATCTCGCTTCTGGTGGGCGGAATTGGCATTATGAACATTATGCTGGCCACCATTTTGGAGCGCACCGCCGAGATAGGTTTGCTGCGGGCGCTGGGAGCCAGGCGCAAGGATATCGCCCGGCAGTTTTTGATTGAAAGTATCGCCATTTCGGCTACCGGCGGTCTGTTTGGCATAGTCGTAGGGCTGGGACTGGCGCTGCTTATATCAACTGCGGCCGGTTGGCCTGTGGCTTGGTCTCCCTTTGCGATACTGCTGGCGCTCGGGGTTTGTATGAGTATTGGGGTCGGCTTTGGCCTCTATCCGGCGCAGAAGGCGGCCAAACTGGATCCCATTATTGCCTTGCAACGGGACTGACAGAGGGTTCTTTCGCCTCTGTCAGCGGCTTTGGCGCCATGGACGGCGCTCGCAAGGGCAGGCTGAACTGACGTGACAACTTTTGCAGCACGCCTTCGGCTCGTAACGCTTCCAGAGTGGCTATCAGTTTGGTCTCTTTGATGGCGGCATCGTCCGCGAGCAGAATATGGTGGTCATAATGCTGCACCCTGAGGTCGGATATCATCAATTGCCGGCGTTTATTGGGATACTTGGCCAGGTAGCGCTCCAGCATGGAACGGGTCAGGGGGGCGATATCTGCCCGCCCTTTGAGGATCCCCTGCAATACCTCATGATTACTGCTGACATAACGCACTCTTTTAGGTGGGCCTCCGAGCTCCTGCCAGAGTCCGGGGTAATGATAACCTTCCACCAGTAACATCTGTTTGTTGTTCAATTGGTTAAAAAACTGCTCGTCGCGATTTTTCTCTGCCTTGGCGATATAGATCTCACTGTCTTCAAATGGCAGTGGGATGAAGTGTGGCTGTGGGTTGAGTTTGCTCCAGCCCCACTGTGGGTTTTCAAACAACATCATCTGGAAACGGCCACGACTGAAGGCGGCGTATCTGTTGTGTATGCTGGTGGGAACAAACAGAAATCGATATTCGGGGTGTCTGGCGGCAATCGCATCGAGCAGCATGATACTCAAGCCCGAGGGTGGATGCTGATTGTGCAGCCGGATATAGGGCGGAAAATCATAACCGCCCACCAGGATAAGGGGCCTTGAGTCGCGAGACTCGGGCGTCTCAGTGGCGGCCTGCACTTGCGTGGGCAGCAACAGACAAGCCTGAAATAGGCAAGCCAACAGCCACTGCCAAACAGGGGCTCTTCTTGATATCTTCCCGGTATGGAAACGTCTGACACACAAACCCTACCTCCAACTCTGCTGATCTGTTTGATCTGTTTGATCTTGTGATTAAATATAGGAACTTAATTCATTCAAGGAAAGCGGGCAGGTCATTTCATGGATGCTTTGCAACAACACAGAGCCCAGGCCAAGCAGCAACTTTATCTATGGCATTCGCAGCATCTTGTCTCGGGGGCTGCGTGGCGCAAAGCCTTGGGATTACTGCCATCACCTGGGGCCAAGCAGAGCCTGAGCTTTTTCAACCCTCTGCTGCTGGGGAGTGCTGCACTCTGTTTTGCTTCGGCGCTTATCTGCTTTTTTGCCTACAACTGGGCCGCTTTACCGCGCATGGGCAAGTTGGCGTTATTGGAAACCGGCTTGCTGGGCTGTTTGTTGCTGGCCTTTGCGTTGAGCCGATGGTTAAAGCCACCCCTTGCCGACAAGGCACAAGGCGCTTTGCCCTGGCTCCTGTTTGTGGCCTGTGTGTTTATCGGCGTCTTGCTGGCCTTTATCGGCCAGAGCTATCAGCAAGGGGCTGACAACTGGCAGTTGTTTGCCGTGTGGGCACTGCTTATTCTGCCCTGGGTGGTGTTTTTGAAACTGGAAGCCGGTTATCTGCTGCTTATCTTGCTGTTGAACCTGGCCCTGTGCTTGTTGCTGCAGATAACCTCATTGCCGTTTGCAGACCTGTTTAGCTTGCTGGGGGATGACAGGCTCGCTATCCCTTGGTCACTGTTTGCGCTTAATTGGCTGCTGCATCAATGCCTGCTTCGTTTTGCGCTGACAGACAAGCACGGCATCCCCCTCAGCGAGGTAACAAGCGGGCTGCTGAGTTGGGGCTTTTTGTTGTTGGCGAGTTGTTGGACACTGTTCGACTCCTTGAGCGCACAGCAGTTTATTGCTGTCGTTCTCTACGGGGTTGTTGCCGCAGCGCTGATACGAGGCTATCACACAAGGCGTAAACTCTACGGCATGGCGCTCGGGCTTTTCGGCACGGCAGCGCTGTTTGATCTCTGGTTGCTGCGCTTGCTGTCTGAAGTGCTTGACGGTGATGCCGTGGTACTGTTGTTTGCCCTGATGACGCTTTGCGTGCTGCTCAGTGCCTCAGTCGTCGCCTTGCTGCTAAAGCGCTTGCAGGCTGACTATCTGGCCGCTGCACCAGAGCAACAGACCCAAAAATACAAGGATGCGACAGCCGACACAGAGCCCAGGGAGGATGAGCAAATCGTCCTTAATGCGGACAGCCTTTTCTGGCAACGGCTGCAGCAGGCAGGCATTGTCTCGGGGGATGTGGCACAAGAGACACCAGAGTTGCAAAGTCCCTGGTATCTCAAGGCGATGCTTATCCTGTTTGGCTGGTTAGCCGGGATCTGTTTGCTGGGTTTCATCGGCACCAGCCTGGCGTTATTGTTGGACGATATTCAGCCTGGGTTGTTGCTGAGCCTGGCGCTGGCGGCATCTGCAGTGGCCTTTGGTTTGAGCCGAGGTCAAAGTGGACTGTTTATCTCTCAGTTTGCCTTGAGCTTTGCCGTGGCCGCCTTGGTGCTCTATGGCATAACCTTTGACGAGCTGCTGTTTGAAGTGGCTTCCTGGCGCTGGTGGTTGATGCTGGCCCTGGTGGCCTCGCTTCACTGGTATCTGCTGCCACCTTATTTGACCCGGTCCAGTTGCGCGCTGCTGGCATTATTGGCCTTGATTGCGCTGCTGCAGACTCTTTCATTATTACCCTTGGTGACGCCGGCACTGCTACTGGGCTTTGTGCTGCTTTGGCGCCATGAGGCCGACTGGGGCAAGACGCCGCTTCGCTGGCGCTCCCTTGCCATGGCCATGACCTTGGCGCTGCTCTTTTGTCAGACGCCGCAATTGGTTTGGCTGGAAGGTGTCTGGGAGTTAAAGGATACCGGTGTGAGCCTTGCTATGTTGCAGGGCGCGCAATGGTTACTTGAAGCTTTGCTGCTGTGGCAACTTTGGTGTCTTTTCGGCAGTCGAATGAACGCAATCCGGCATCAATTGGATGGGCGTTCGCAGGTGCTGTTGTTACTGGGACTGCTGTCGGCCTTGGTTTGGTTTTGGTGGATCCCCGGGCTTATCGCCGGCGCGTTGGTCGCGGTTTTCGGCTTTGTGCTGGCCGAGCGCTTGCTGCTCTGGCTCGGGGTCCTGGCTATGCCGGTCTACTGCGGTTATTACTATTACTCGTTACAGCAAACCTTGTTGGAAAAATCCTTGCTGCTGATGTTGCTTGGCGTGAGTCTGCTACTGCTCTGGTTTGCGCTCAAGCCTTTGAGCGACAGGCCTGAGTGGCTGGCGGCGCAGAATGGAGGAGAGCAGTCATGAAACCGAAATTGACGCCAAAAATCATGGGGTTGTGCCTCATATGGGGGCTGCTTTGTTTGCTGGCCATCAACATTTCCGTGTGGCAGAAAGAGCAGCTCTGGCAGCACGGTGAGCCCATTTTGCTTGAGCTGGCCCCGGTGGATCCCCGCTCGCTGATGCAGGGGGATTATATGCAACTCGACTATAAATTGGCCCGGAAACTGGCCAATGAGCTGCGTGCAAAAGGGCAGTTTCAGGACAATATGCAGGGCTGGCTCAGAGTGAGTCTCGACGAGCAGCAGCGCGCCGCTTTTGTGGCGTTGGAGAGTGACCCGGAGGCTCCTTTGTTGCAGCGGCAAAGACGCTTGCCGTTTAAAGTCCGTCAGGGAGAAGTGCAATTGGCGAGTCAGGCTTTTTTCTTTGAAGAGGGCCAGGCCGAGCATTTCAGCCAGGGGCGTTATGGCGAGCTGAGATTGGGCGCTGACGGGGAGCTGATGTTAGTGGGCTTGCGTGACAGCCAACTTAAGCCGCTTTGAACCTAAGAGTGGTAAGGCCATATTCTTAGAGCACTAGAGTTACTCAGGCGCTTTCAATTTTTTCTCCAAGCTAACCCCTTGATAGGACTAATTAACTAACACTAAAGTTTGATAAATATTTTACATATTGCAACTTGATTGTAACCTGTGGCCTTTATAGTGGCTGCATCTCCGGATGCGGGGATGTGGAAATAACATTACTTATTGATAAATAAGAAAATCACTATAATCAGGATATATTTCAGGGGTCAATATGTTAACCAAGGCAAGTCTGCTTGCCCTGGCCGTGGGCAGTATTGCTGCCCAGGCTCAGGCGAGCGAGCAAGTGATCATTTCCGAATATGTTGAAGGCTCAGGCAATAACAAGGCCATCGAACTCTTTAACGCCGGCAGCCAAGCTGTCGATCTCAGCCAGTATCAGCTGGATATCTTCTTCAATGGCAGTAGCAGCGCAGGCAGCAGCATTGCCCTGAGCGGCATGCTGGCCGCCGGTGGCACTCATGTATTGGCCGACAATGATGCCGATGCTGCAATCCTGACATTGGCGCAGCAAACCAGCAGCGCCAGTTTCTTCAACGGTGATGATGCCCTGGTGCTGAGCCGTAATGGTGAGGTGGTCGACAGCCTGGGCCAGGTTGGGGTGGATCCCGGCTCCGAGTGGGGCAGTGGTGATGTTTCCACTCAAAACAATACTATAAGGCGTAAGCTGGACAACTTGAGTGCGGATCTCGACCCCTTCGATGCGGTTGACCTCAGCGGTTGGGATGGTTTCGCCATCGATAATATCGACGACCTGGGGGCCTTTGGCGGTAATGCCGGCGAGCCGGGTGAACCGACAGATCCCGGTAATGGCGCCTTGGTTTGCGGCGATGCGGCTACACCCATTCATGCATTGCAGGGTAGCGGTGAGGCCAGTCCATTGGCTGGTGAAACCCTGGAAGTGGAAGCTATAGTCACCAGCAACCAGGAAGCGGGTCTCAAGGGATTGTTCCTGCAGATGGCCGATGCCGAGGCGGATGCCGATCCTTTGACCTCGGAAGGGGTGTTCCTGTACACAGGCAATAGCGCCAGTGGCTATCAGGCCGGCGACCGAATTCGAGTGCGGGCTCAGGTCACTGAATATCAAGGCCTGACCGAACTGACCAATGTCAGTGCCAAGGCCTTGTGTGCCACATCACAGCCTCTGCCGAGTGCAGCCAGAGTGAGCCTGCCGGTCAATGACAGCAGTGCACTTGAAGCCTTCGAAGGCATGTTGGTTAGCTTTGAGCAACATCTTACGGTAAACGAAGTCTACAACCTTGGCCGTTATGGTGAGGTGTTGTTGGGTTCAAGCCGTCACTTTATCGGTACTCAGGTGGCCAATCCCGGCGCCGATGCCTTGGCGGTTACGGCAGCCAATGCCCTGGATTCCATAGTGCTTGACGATGGCCTGACAGCACAAAACCCGGATCCTGTTATCTATCCGGCCCCGGGTCTGAGCGCCGCTAACCCGCTCAGAGTCGGTGATACTGTCACAAACCTCACCGCGGTGATGCATTACGGCTTTGGCATTTACCGTTTGATGCCGGTCGATACCGTCAACTTTGTTGCCGCCAATCCCAGAGCGTCCGAGCCTGAGTTGAATCGTCTCGATGCCTTGACAGTTGCCAGTTTCAACGTGCTCAACTATTTCAACGGCGATGGCCAGGGCGGTGGTTTCCCCACGTCCCGTGGCGCCGATACTCAAGAGGAGTTTGAGCGCCAACGAGCCAAGATAATCGCGGCGATGAAAACTATTAACGCCGATGTCTTCGGTTTGATGGAAATCGAGAACGATGGTTTCGGCAGTAACTCGGCAATTGCCGATCTGGCCCGCGGTCTCAACGACGCCATTGGCACTGACAGCTATCGCTATCTGGCGCCACAGGTTAATCGTATTGGCAACGATGAGATCAGCGTCGGTATTTTGTATCGTCAGGACAGAGTCACCCCGGAAGGGGTAGCGGCGATTCTGGACAGCAGCAATTCGGCGCTGGATGACAATGGTCAGGTGCTGTTCAACGATGGCAAGAACCGTCCCATGCTGACCCAGAAGTTTAGCGTGAACGACAGTGAGGATAGCTTTGTGGTGGCGGTCAACCACCTCAAGTCCAAGGGCAGTGATTGTAATGCGCTGGGCGATCCCGACATGAACGACGGCCAGGGTAACTGTAATCTGACCCGAACCCGCGCAGCCATGGCGATAGGCCAGTTCCTGCAGGCAGAATATCAGGATGACAAGGTGCTGGTGATAGGGGATCTCAATGCCTACGCCAAGGAAGATCCACTGACGACCCTGGCCAATGCCGGTTACGCCGAGCTGTTTGGCGAGCTTGGTAAGCCTTCAGCATACTCCTATGTGTTCTCCGGTGAGTCGGGACAGCTAGATCATGCATTGGCCAATGAAGCCATGCTGGCCAATGTTCGTGATGTGACCGATTGGCATATCAATACTGATGAACCCAGGGTGCTGGACTACAACACTGAGTTCAAGACGCCGGAGCAACTGCAAAGTTTCTACAGCAACGATGCCTTCCGCTCATCGGATCACGACCCTGTGATCATCGCCCTGGACTTTGCCGCGGCCAATCAGACACCGGTTGCCGAGTTCTCAGTGCAGCAAAATGGTGCCGCAGTGGCGCTTGCTAGCACTTCGAGTGATAGCGACGGTGAGTTGGTGAGCCTGGAGTGGGATCTGGGTGATGGTACTCAAGCCTTTGGCGAGCAGGTGAGCCATGAATACCAACAAAGCGGTGTCTACCTCATCACTCTGACCGTGACCGATGACAAAGGTGCCCAGCACAGTGTCAGCCGTGAGGTAACCGTTGAGATAGCCCCTGAGCCGACCGAGCCTGTGGCGGTTATCCGTCATCTGGATCTTTGGCTGCTGCAGGTGTTTATCTCCGAGAGCTATGATCCTGACGGTTATATCAAAAAGCAGCAGTGGCGCTTCAACGATGGGCGTAGATTCAACGGCCCGGTTGCCATGCGTATTGGCGGTCGTGCCAATGAAGTGACACTGACAGTGACCGACAATGATAAGCAAAAGGCCAGCACCAGCCTGAGCTTCTAATCAAAAATACCCGAAAAGGTAAAACGCCCCCAATAGCTAAGGCAATTGGGGGCGTTTCTTTTGTGCATTTAATCAAGAGCAGCGTTTAACAGCGACTTGATACTTGCCTGCACCTTGTTTAGAGCTCTATAACATCAAACTCAACGGCCGGATTAACGTCGGCATCATAGTCTATGCCTTCGATACCAAAGCCAAACAGCTTGAGGAATTCGGCCTTGTACTCACGGTAGTCGGTCAGCTCACTGAGGTTTTCTGTGGTGATTTGTGGCCAGAGATCGCGGCAATGCTGCTGGATATCTTCTCTCAGTTCCCAATCATCCAGGCGCAGGCGGTTGGCATCGTCTACTTCTGGCTTGCTGCCATCGGCCTTGTATAGGCGCTCGCTGAACATACGGTAAATCTGTTCCATGCAGCCTTCATGCAGGCCTTCTTCGCGCATCTTCTTGAAGACCATGGCGATATACAGTGGCATTACCGGAATAGCCGAACTGGCCTGAGTGATCACACTCTTGAGCACGGCGACATTGGCACTGCCACCCTTGGCGGCCAGTCTTTGGTTCAGTTCGCCGGCGGCGCGGTCGAGATCCATCTTGGCTTTACCCAGAGCGCCATGCCAGTAGATAGGCCAGGTCAGCTCTGTACCTATATAGCTGTAAGCTACTGTCTTGCAACCATCGGCCAGCACGCCGGCCTTGTCGAGGGCATCTAGCCACAGTTCCCAATCCTGACCACCCATCACAGTAACAGTATCTTTGATTTCCTGCTCTGTCGCCGGCTCAACCGAGGCTTCAATGATGGTGTCTTTGTTGGTGTCCACCGCGGTAGAGCGATATGACTCGCCGATAGGCTTGAGGGCCGAGCGGATCACTTCGCCGCTGTCTGGCAGTTTGCGTACAGGCGAGGCCAGTGAATAAACCACCATGTCTATCTGGCCCAGATCGGCCTTGATCAGCTCAATCACCTTGGCTTTGGCTTCATGGCTGAAGGCATCACAGTTGATGCTCTTGGAATACAGGCCTTCAGCCTTGGCAAACTTGTCAAACGCCGCCGAGTTGTACCAACCGGCTGTGCCGGGTTTGGTCTCAGTGCCGGGCTTTTCAAAAAAGACCCCGATAGTGGCAGCATCGGAACCAAAGGCGGCGGCAATACGGGAGGAGAGACCATAACCACTGGAAGAACCTACCACCAGCACTTTCTTGGGGCCATTGGCTATCTTGCCTTTGGCCTTGGTGGTGTTTATCTGCTCCAGCACGTTGGCTTCACAGCCCAGAGGATGAGTAGTGGTACAAATGAAACCACGAATTTTAGGTTTAATAATCATGTCTTAGCTTCTTCTTCCGAAAACTGTCATTAGGATAAGTATTTCAACTCTAATTGGTACTGATTTTTTCAAAAAGCCTGCCGACGGGGCAGTGGTTGGAGCAGTTTGAACCCTTATCAACGCTTGCGGGCCAGTTGTGCCTGCTCCTGCAATAATCTTTGGGTGTATTCGTGTTGCGGATCATTGAACAGGGTCTCGGTGGCGGCTTTTTCCACCATCACCCCCTTGTGCAACACCATGATCTTGTCGCTTACATGGCGGATAACATTGAGGTTGTGGGACACAAAAATATAGGAAAGCCCCATCTCTTTTTGCAGCTTGAGCAGCAGGTTGAGGATCTGGGCCCGCACCGAGAGATCCAGCGCCGTCAGAGCTTCATCGGCGATAATGATCCTCGGGTTGAGCATCAAGGCCCGGGCCACCGCCACCCGCTGTTTCTGACCTTCGGAAATCATGTGGGGATAAAACTCCACGTGTTCCGGCAGCAAGCCGACTTTGCGCAAAGTCTCAACCACTTGCTCACTGCGGGCATGGGCCGAGAGCCGGGTATTGAACCTCAGCGGCTCATTGAGCAGTTCCCCTATGGTCAGCCTGGGGTTGAGTGAGGTATTGGGATCCTGGAATATCATCCGGATAAGTCTGCAGCGCTGTTTCAGATCATGGCTGTCGAGCGGCTCGCCATTGAACAGAATTTGCCCGCCGCTGCGATACTCGGCACCGACCAAAATACGGGCCAGAGTACTCTTGCCGGAGCCGGCTTCACCGGCAATGGCCAGGGTTTCGCCACTGTTGAGTTCAAACGAAATGGGCGCCAAAGCCTCAGTATATTGGCGGCGAAAGCCCTTGTAGCCGCTGAAGTAGCGTTTGCTCAGGTCCGTGACTTTAAGCAAGGGAGTCGTCATCAATAGGCTCACTCTGATAAGGGAAATGGCAGGCGTAATATCTGTCTTTATGATGGCTCAGTTGCGGTTGCACCACGCATTGTTTGCGGGCTTCCGGGCAGCGAGGCCCCAGGCGGCAGCCTATCGGCAGATGTTGCAGCGCCGGCACTGAGCCTGGCAGGGTCGGCATCAGTGTCTTGTGGGCTGCAGGGCCTGAGTAGTCCGGCATATTATCCAGCATCGCCTTGGTATAGGGATGATAAGGCTGCTCAAGTAGCTCTGCGGTAGGGCCGGATTCCATCACCTGGCCGCTGTAGAGCACAGTCAGACGGTTACACCAGTTCGACAGTGTGTCCAACTCGTGGCTGATCAGCAAGATGGCGACGTTCTGCAACTGATTGAGCTGAGTCAACAGACGAAATATCTGCGCCTGGGTACTGGGTTCCATCGAAGCCGTGGGTTCATCGGCGATCAGTAACTTGGGACGATTGGCGAGCGCCATGGCAATCATCACTTTCTGGCATTCACCTTCGGAGAGTTCCCAGGCGTAGCTGGCCAGCACCCGCCGCGGCTCTTTGACCCCCACCTTGTGCAACCATTTTTGTGCTGTAAGACGCCGCTCTTTACCGCGGCGCCAGAAAGGTGTTTGCTTATTCAGCGGCATGGCTTCAATCAATTGGCTGCCCACAGTGAGCGCCGGGTCAAAGCTGCCGGAGGGATCCTGAAATATCATCGACATATCAGAGCCCATAAGGCTGCGCCGCTCCGCCTGATTCATTTCCATCAGGTTGCGGCCATCCCACATCATGCGATCGGCGGTGACAGTCCAGTTGGGGCCGGGGATCCCGAGAATGGCCCGCGCCATGAGAGAGCGGCCCGAGCCGGATTCACCGACCAGACCATGGATTTCACCGGCATTGACTGTCAGGCTGACTTTTTCCAGCGCCTTGACCCGCCCATGGGGCGTGTCCAGTTCTATGGTGAGATTACGAATATCGAGTAACGGCATAATCAGTTTCTGATGGGCGCAAGCGCCGATCTCAGTCCATCGCCGACCAGGTTGACGGCCAACACACTCAGCAGGATAGCGGCTCCCGGAATGGTCACTGTCCAGGGAGCGGTCAGCAGGTTATCCAGGCCCTGGAATACCATGGCACCCCATTCGGATTTGGGCGCCTGGGCACCGAGATTGAGGAAACCCAGCGCGGCGATATCCAAAATGGCCGCCGATATTGCCAGCGTTGTTTGAATAATCACAGTCTCCCAGACATTGGGCATAATCACAAACCAGAATATCTGCAGACCATTGGCGCCATCCAACTTGGCGGCGGTGACATATTCTTTTTGCAACTCTTCATGCACGGCTTGATGTATGGCGCGAACAAACTGAGGCGTGAGCGCGATACCCACGGCCCAGAATACGTTCATCAGCCCGGGGCCCATTACCGCCACCACCAGAATAGCCATCAAGAGTGATGGAATCGACAGCAAGGCATCGAGCAGGTGCCCTAGGATACTGGACTTGAGGCCGCGCATCATCCCCGAGAATGAACCTATGATAAATCCGACCAGGAGTGCGGTGGCGACAATCGCCAGCGCCATGCCGAAGGTGTAACTGGTGCCATGCAGCAGGCGGGAAAAGATATCCCGGCCGAGATCGTCTGTACCGAGAAAGTGCTCAACCGTGCCGAGATCGTCCCAGGATGGTGGCAGTAACAGGGCGTTGGGATCTTGAAAATCGGCCGGGTAGGGGGCAATCATGGGCCCGAACATTGTCAGGATCAGCAGGCAGAGCACGCCCCAAAGCCCGGCAAGCGCAAAAGGATTGGCGGCAAAGGTACGCCAGAGCTTGAGGCTGGGGGATGGAATATCGTCTTCCTGATAAATCTTAATTTGAGGCATAGAGTTCCTTCCTGCTGAGCGGATTGGTGGCCGTATGCAGCACTTCAATCAGAATACTCAGAAAGATAATCAGCAGCGCTACCGCCAGTGTACCGCCCTGGATCACAGTGTAATCCCGTTGGTAGATACCTGATACCAGCCAGGAGCCGACCCCGGGCCAGCTGAAGATCACTTCCACCACTATGGCATAGCTGGCAAATGGCCCCAGCATAAGTCCCAGGTGCTTGAGCAGGGGGATTAAGGCATTGGGCAGGGCGTGGCGCAACACGATTTTACCCGTGGGCAGGCCTCTGGCCTCGGCGGCACGGATATAGGTCTGGTTCATCACATTCATCATCGCCGAGCGGGTAATACGCACCACCACGGTAAAGGGCAACACAGACAAGGTCAGCGCCGGCAGGATAATGTGCAAGGCGGCATCCTTAAAGGCGGATAAGCGGTATTGCGAGTCGGACAGCAGGGTATCTATCAGCATAAAACCGGTCACAGGCTTGATCTCATAGAGCAGGTTTATCTGCCCGGAAATTGGCAGCCAACCCAGTCTGACCCCGAACCAGAGTGACAGGGACAGCCCGAGCCAGAATACCGGAATCGAGTAACCTGTCAGTGTCACCGCCATGATGGCGTTTTGGGTCAGTTTCTGTTTACTCAGCGAGGCCAACACCCCCAGCGGCACCCCGAAGATGATGGCAAACAAACCGGATACAGTCGCCAGTTCGAAAGACGCCGGCAGTACCGCCAACAGCTCTTCTGCCACCGGTCTTTGAGAGGTCACAGAAATGCCGAGATCGCCACTGAGCCTCTGCCCCAGGTAGCCAATAAACTGAGAAAAGGAGCCGCCATCGAGATGATAGTCGGCGATGATTTGTGCCTCCTGGGCATCACTCGGGGCTTGGATCCCGGTCAGGGCATAGATGCGGTCCACCGGAAACAAACTGGTGGCGTAGAAGAGTACACAGATAAGGATGAGTGAGGTGGCGACAAAGAGATTAAGCCTGCGCAGCAGATAAGCAGCCATCAGTTTTGCTCCTTGGCGGGCGATGTTTTTTTCTCAACAGCCGGTTTGTTGCCGTGGCCTATGTTGGCAAAGGCGATGCCGCCAAAAGGCGTGAGGCTGGTTTCGGTCACGCTGGCATTCTTCAGTGCCATACGTTTGGCATGAGCCAGGCTCACCAACGGCATATCCTGTGCCAGAATCGCCTCGGCCTGGTGGTACAGCAAACTTCGGCTTTCTCTGTCGGTCACGCTTCTGGCCTGGTTGAGCAGGGCGTCAAACCTGGGGTTACACCAGCGAGAACGATTGTTGTTGGAGGCGATAGAGCCACAACTGAGTAAGGGGGTAAAGAAGTTATCCGGATCGCTGTTGTCGGCGTTCCAGCCGATGAGTACCGAGTCATAATCACTGCGTGCCAGTTTTTGGGTGAAGACACTCCAATCGTAGTTGACGATATTGACCTTGACACCTATGGTCGCCAAATCGGCCTGGATCAGCTCGGCGGTCTTCAGCGCATTGGGGTTGTATATTCGTGCCACAGGCATAGCCCAGATATCCAGCTCCAGTTTATCTATGCCGGCTTCATCCAGCAGAGCTCTGGCTTTGTCAGGGGCATATTCATAACTCTTGGCCGAATCGGAATAGGCCCAGGAGGAGGGCGGCAGAATACCGGTTGCCTCGACGGCTGTGTCCTGATAAACGGCCCTTAGCAGGTTTTGCTTGTCGATGGCGTAGGCCAGCGCCCGTCTGACCCTGACATCATTGAACGGCGGCTTTTGGGTATTGAAGGCCCAATAGGCCACATTCATCCCGGGGCGGCTTTCCAAAACCAGGTTGTCGTGCTGCTCAATAACCGGCAACTCACCGGCCTTGGGCAAGGCCGAGACGCTGCAATCGCCGGTGATCAGCTTGGCCAGGCGGGTAGTGCTTCGTGGCGTGATATCGAACACCAGCATTTCAGACTGCGGCATATTGCCCCAGTAACCCGGGTGGCGCCGGTAGCGGATATATTCATTCTTAACGTATTGCACCAGCATAAAGGGGCCTGTTCCTATCGGCTGGTTATCCAACTGCTGCGGGCTGCCTTGGGCAAGAAGCTGATCGGCATACTCTTTGGAGAGGATCACCGCAAAGTCGGTGGCCAGGTTGGAAAGGAATGAGGCATCGGGCTGGGTGAGTTCAAATCTGACTCTATATTCGCCCTGTTTGCTGATGGATTTTATCAGCCCGGCAAAACCTATGCTTTGGAAGAAGGGGTAACCGCCCTGAGCTACCTCATGGAAAGGGTGCTGCTTGTCTATGATGCGATTGAAACTGAACAGCACATCATCTGCATTGAAATGCCGACTGGGGTGAAAGTAGGGCAGATCGTGAAACTGGGTACCCTGGCGCAGCTCAAACTCATAACTGAGGCCGTCTTCGCTTATCTGCCACTCGGTTGCCAGTGCCGGAATGATATCACCGCTCTCGGGATCATAATCCACCAGGCGGCTATAAATTTGGTGCGAGGTGGCATCGATTGTGGTTCCCGAGGTCACCAGCTGCGGGTTGAACGACTCGGGATTGCCCTCGGAGCAGTATACCAGGCCGGAGGGCACTTTCTGTTGACCACAGCCGCCAAGCAGCATTGTCAGAGCCAGGCCGGTCAGTATGCTCCCGGTCAGCTTCAGGCGCCGGCATGAGCGGAATAAACGCCCTGCCACAAGATCTCCGTAGAGCTTGCTCCTGGAGACTCGCGCCATTGCATCAGAGTCTCGCCCGGGGCGTAACGTCAGCAGATTCATTGCAAAATCGTTAGTTATTCAGATGTTGACCGAACATTTTAGCAGTGCAGCCGTTACCTGGGCAATCGGCTTATGCCTTATCGAGCAAATTGTATTTTTTCAGTATGCCTCTGAGCTGATGGTAGCTAAGTCCCAGTAGCTCAGCGGTTTTCTTTTGATTGAACTGGCTGGCACTGAGCGCACGTTGAATAAGGTCAGTCTCGAAGTCTTCACAGCACTGTTTGAAGTCCACCGGGAACTGTATCTGGTTTGCCGAAGGTTCCGGGCTATCGTTTGTCGGTGCGGCGGCACTGCCGGCAATGACTTCATTGCCAACTTCAGCGGTCGCCAGCTGGTGACTATGAGTCTTGACCCGCTTGGTGGGGCGGTAGGGCGAGGCAAAAGGGTCGAGCACTATATTCTCAATCGGTTCGGGGTTATGACCATGGCGATAGACGCTGCGCTCTATGGCGTTTTTCAGCTCCCGAATATTACCCGGCCAGCTGTGATCCATCATGGTCGCCACGGCTTCGGCGGCAAAACCGGTAAACAGCTCCAGTTTGAGCTGACGCGCCATCCCCACGGCAAAGTATTCTGCCAATGGCAAAATATCTTCCCGGCGGCAGCGCAGCGGCGGCAGGGTGATCACATCGAACGCCAAACGGTCGAGCAGATCGGCTCGAAACTCGCCGGCTTCTGCCAGACTGGGTAAATCTTCATTGGCGGCGCAGATTAGGCGTACATCGGCATTGAGGGTCTTGCTGCCGCCCACCCTTTCATATTCACCATATTCTATGACCCGCAGCAGCTTCTCCTGAATGAGGCCGGACGTATTGGCCAGCTCATCGAGAAACAGGGTGCCGCCGTCGGCGCGCTCGAAGCGGCCTTCATGACGCCCCTTGGCGCCGGTAAATGCGCCGGACTCATGGCCAAACAGTTCACTTTCCAGTAGATTTTCACTCAGAGAGGAACAATTGAGCTTGATAAAACTCTGATCCCAGCGTTGGGAAAGATAGTGCAGACGTTCGGCGATCAGCTCTTTACCCGTCCCCCGCTCACCTATGATAAGCACAGGTTTGGACAGTGGTGCGATTTGGGAAACGTGCTCCAACACCTCCAACAGGGCATTGGATTGACCGATAAGATTGTCTTGCTGATAGGGATTGGCCACGATAACAGTTAGTCTTTAACGCTAATAATTGGTGAAAATCATAATATGCGGGTAGGTTAAATAAATAAAGAGAAAGTTAAAATTTATATTAAACTATTGATTTTAAATGGTGTTTAAAAGTTGGCACGGGATCTGTATTACAAGAACCGAGACCCACAATAAATGTAGAGGACAGGATTATGGGAATTTTCACACGTTTTGCCGACATCATTAATGCCAACATTAGTGCCTTGCTGGACAAGGCGGAAGATCCGGAAAAAATGGTGCGCCTGATCATTCAGGAAATGGAAGATACCCTGGTTGAAGTGCGTTCTACTTCGGCTAAAGTATTGGCAGAGAAGAAAGAGTTGCTCCGCCGTATTGGCAAAGTGCAGGCTCAGGTGCAGGATTGGCAGGAAAAGGCCGAACTGGCACTGACCAAAGACAGGGAAGATCTGGCCAAGGCCGCGCTGGTTGAAAAGCAAAAAGCCGCTACCCTGGC